>NZ_LZKJ01000154.1 GCF_001672775.1 Mycobacterium kyorinense
GAGTCGGCCATCGCGCGGGCTCCGGCTTCCGACATCTCGATCTGACCCGGCTCGCGGTGCAGTAACTCGTCGATCCATAGCCGCACTTTCTGGCGGTGCTCGGCAGGTACCCCGAGCATCCGGGTGATCACTTCGACCGGAAACAAGGCCGAAAAGTCTTGCACGACATCGAATTCGTCAGGACCAGCTGCCGCCAGAAATCGCTCGACTTGCTCAGTCACCATCGACTTGAGCGCCGTGATCGCCCGAGGGGTGAACACCTTGTTCACCAGGCTGCGCATGTGGCGATGGTCGGGCGGATCCATGAAGATGATCGATTTCTGGGGCACCTCGCCCGAACGCACCATCGCCAAATCGCAACCGCGGGCCGACGAGTAGGTCTCGAAATCCTTGAATGCGGCCGCCACGTCTTCGTGGCGGGTCAGCGCGTAGAAGTCTTCTTGCTCGTCGTAGTACAGCGGCGCGTCCTCGCGCATCCGTCGGTATGTCTCAAACGGATCGTTGAAATATTCCTCAGAGAACGGATCGAAGACCACCTTCGGCTTGGTCATTGCATCTCCTCAGCAGCGGCCCTGGGCTGGATCGTTACGACGGAAGGCGTGACTGTAACGCTAACGGTAAAACATTCACGGCGGGAAAGAAACACCCATTTACCCTTTCGACGCCGCGTCGATAACCTGGTCGAGCACGCCGAGGTTACTGCCGAGTTCGGTTGCGATACTTCTGGCTATCGCGACGTCTTTGCCCACGAATTCACCGGCCATCTCGGTGAATGTCGCGACGGAACCGCCGCCGGCAATCAGGTCCAGCACACGGCTGGCTGCGCTGCCGTGCGGAAGCGCCGCCAGCAGCGTCGACTCCGGTACGCCGAGCCGCTGTCCGAGGCCGACGGCCTCGGACAGCAGTCCGATATTCGCGGCGAACAGCGCATTGTTGACCAGCTTCACCTTCTGCCCAGCGCCGAGTGGGCCGACGTGCAAGACCGGATCGCCGTAGCAGCTCAAGACCGGCCGCACCCGAGCGACCGTTTCATCGGCTCCACCTACGAACACGGTCAGTTCACCGGCCGCGACGTTGTGCGGGCCGCCGCTGACCGGGGCATCCACCACCTCGACATCAGATGAGGCTGCGATGGTTTCCACGGTGCGCGGACTTCCGGTGGTATGTACCACCAGGGTCGAACCGGCCGCCATCGTGGCGAGCAGGTCGTTGTCCAGACAAACCTGGCGTACTTGCTCGTCGGTGAAAACGCAGACCACGACGACGTCGGCGCCGGCGCTCAATTCGGCCACCTCGGACACGCCCGTCGCACCCAATTGCGTGATGACAGCCCGTTTCTCGTCGGATCTGCCCAATGCCCGGACGTCGTGGCCGGCGTCGACGAGGCGGGCAACCATCGGCCGGCCCATCCGCCCTGCGCCGATGAAGCCGATTTTCACCGCGGGTGTTCCATCCGGGTCAGGGTGGCGTCGGCGGCGTCAAGCACGGCGCCGCAGGCGACGGCAGCCGTATCGGCAAGGTCGGCGACCAAGCGGGCGTCTTTCTGCAGTAGCGCGCCCGCAAGGCCGGCAAGCCGGTCCAAACCGCCGGCATCTCCACCAAGAGCATTGAGCGCGAAGCTGTTTCCGCTGCCGCGCGAGATGACCTCGGCGAGACGGGCCGGCAAGACGCCGAGCGCCTCGCCGAGCGACAGTGCGCTGGCCGCCGTCCCCAGGTTTGCGGTGAACAGCAGATTGTTCAGCAGCTTGGTGGTTTGACCAGAACCCAGGTCGCCGAGGTGCACGATCGGGTTGGCGTAGGTTTCGAACACCGGGCGGCAGCGCTCGACGACGTCGGCGTCGCCGCCGACCATCACCAGCAGACGACATTGTTCGACGGCGGGTGCCCCGCCGCTCACCGGAGCGTCGATCACCGAGACGCCCTGTGCGTCCGCCTTTTTGGCTAAGTCATGGCATGTCTTGGGATGTACGGTGCTGTGTACGGCGATGACGCTGCCCGGTTTGATGCCGGCCAGTAACCCGTTCTCGCCGCCCGCGACCTCCTCGATGTCCGCATCACCGACGACGCACAGGCAGACGAGGTCGCTGGCGGCAGCGAGCTCGGCCGGCGATTCGGCGACCTTGGCTGCGGTGTCGCCGAACGGCTCGAGGGAGGCCGGTCTGCGCGCCCACAACGTCGTCGGAAATCCGGCTTCGACGATCCGTCTGGCCATGGGAGCGCCCTGACTGCCCAGCCCGATGAATCCCACCTGCATCAACCGGCCTCCAAATCAGCTTGGGTAGCGAGACACTCCTCGACGAACGCAAAGACCTTCTCGTGGTACGCCCTGGCGGTATGGCCGAGGCTGAGATTGTGGCCCGCATCGGGTTGTTCGTTGATCACGAAGCTCGGCGCGGCGGAGAACAGCGCAGCGATCTCATCCAGCGCGGCCGGGTCGGACTGCCAGACCTTTTCGTGCTCGGCGACACTGAACTGTACGGGGATGCGCACTTGCGCGGCCACCAGCGGGAAGTCGTGACGGGGCCAATCGGTGACCATCGCCGCCTCGTAAGGTGCACCGCTGGCGGCGTTGGTGATTCCGCCCACCACTTCGGCGGGATACAAATGCGCCGGATGCCAAAGCAGTTCACGCAGCCCGGGCGGCCGGTGCGTCGGGCTTGCGGTCTTCAACACCTCCCGGGCCGCCGGGTGGTAGCGCAGACCGGTACCCGACATTTCCATCCCGAGCAGACCATGACCGCGGTCGTCGGCGGCCATCCGCAGCGCCAATTCGCAGCCGTTCGAATGCGCGATCAAGAACAGCCCGGCCCCAGAGGACCGTTCGCCGAGGATGCGGTCGACCGCGCCGTAGGCCAGGCCGACCCGCTGCTCGGGTTCTGCCAGCGCCTCCGGATACGGCGCAGAACTGCCGTAGCCGGGCCGGTCGAGCGCAATCACGGTGAAGCCGAGCGCAGCACCGGTGCGCAGCAACGACAGTGCCGGGTGGCCAGGGCAGTCGAAATACGCGGCGGTCGTACCGCCGCCATGCAATGCAACAACCGTCGCTCGGGGTTCCGGTGCTTCGGCGACAAGCGCGGACATCGGCACTCCGTCGACGATCACCACCCTCGGGTGGGGGTTCATGTGTCCGTCCGCAAGAGCAAAACGCCGCTGGGCGTCAACCCGCCGCTGCTGACCACGCCGACCCGCACGTCGGCGACCTGCCGGTCGCCCGCTTCACCGCGCAGCTGGCTGACCGCTTCGTGCAGCAGGCCCATGCCGTGCGTGCGACCGTGGGACAGCTGCCCGCCGTGGGTGTTGAGCGGTAGCTGGCCGTCGCGGGCGATGTTTTTACCGCCGTCCAAAAACTCACGGGCTCCGCCGATCTCACAGAAACCCAGCGCCTCGATCCAGGACAGGCAATTCATCGTGAACCCGTCGTAGAGCTCGGCCACGTCGACCTCGTCGGGTTTCAGCGACGTGCGCGACCACATGTGCGCCGACTGGCCCAGCACCTGCGGCTCATGAGTCAAAGTGCTCTGGTCCCAGTCAATTCGCTCGATGATCTGCGTTCCCACCGCCTCCACCAAGACCGGTGGCTTGGGCAGGTCGCGTGCAGCGTCCACGGCCGAGACGATGACGGCGATCGCCCCGTCGCACGGCACATCACAGTCGTAGAGCCCGAACGGCGTGGTGATCGGCCGCGCGGTCAGATAGTCGTCCATGGTCATCGGCGAGCGGTAGACCGCCGACGGATTGAGTTCGGCATTAGCGCGCTGGTTCAGCGCGATCCAGCCCAGTGTTTCCTTCGTCGTCCCGTAGCGGTGGAAGTGGCGTTGCGCGTTCTGCGCCAACGTATGTGCCGCCGAAGTCGCACCGAATGGCATCATCCAGCTGGTCGTACGTCCGTCGGGCGGGGCGATTTTGCCCTGCTTCATCAGCTCGTTGTAGGTGGCTTCCCACAGTGTTCGGAAACACAGCACGTGGCGGGCCAGTCCACCGGCGACGGCGAGCATCGCGGCGATCACCGAGCCGCCCGGACCGAACGTTTCGATACCACCGTTGTGCCACACGGGCCGAATTCCCAGTGCCGCCTCCAGGGCGGTGACGCCGCCCTCGCCGAAGCCGCCGAGGTTGCCGCCGCCGGGATATGTTGACAGGCCGTCGATGTCGTCGAGTGTCAACCCGGCATCGGCGACGGCGGCCTCGCAGGCCTGTACCGTCAGGGACAGCGGAGGCACCATCAGTCGACGGCCGATCTCCGACATGCCGACGCCGGTGAGGGCGACTTTGTCCTCGAACTTTTCCTGGGTGAGCATTGGCCGGACATGCTCACCGAAGCGCTCGGGCGCGATCTCGTCGACCGGCAACGGCGCCACGGCACCCCCGGTGGGGCGGAACAGCGGCAGCCATACGTCGTCGACCTGCTCGAAGACGACCTCCACTGGCTGGCCCAACTCCAGCTGATCGGGTTCGCACTCAACGATGTTGGTGGTCAACCGAACCCGCGGGTCTTCCTCGATCGCGACCTGCGCGACGACATAGGGAGCCGGCAGATCAGGCAGGCTGAATCGATGATTGACGGTGAACCCGGCCAGCGTCGCCCGACCGGACACTGCCCGCACCCCCATCTGCTGTGAGCGGCAGTACCTGCACACCGGCGCGGGCGGATGGATCAGCGCCGCACAGTCGGTGCACTCCTGCAATCGCAAGGTGCCGTCGGCCCCTGAGGTCCAGAAGAACTCATTCTCCGGCGTGATCAAGGGTAGCGGTCGTCCGGTCAACGGGTGAACCCCCACTCGGCCTCATTCTCTTCGGTTTTGAGGTCGGCGGCCGGATCCTCTGCGCAGTCCGACGGCGGATGGCTGTCGTCGGGTCTGCGTTCACCGATCTCCATGATGGCGTGCACCGGACAGTCCATCAGCGCGCGCATGACCGCGTCGTGGTCGTCCTCGGCGACGGTGCCGTCTCCGATCAGCGAGGCATACCCCCAGTCATCGAGCGAAAAGTACTGCGGCGCATGCTTGGCGCAGACACCGAATCCGTCGCAGATGGTGCGGTCGAGTCGAACCTTCATGGGTTCACTCATGCCGGCTCCACTTCGTAGGGCCGCCGGGCGTGGAACACTTCGGCTTGACATGCCGCGCAGCTATTGTCGCGATGACGTTCTACGGCGTGCGGAAACTGGTCGAGAAGGGATGCCGCGACATTGCATGCGGCGTCCAGCGTCGCGCAGGCACCGCGGCCGGGCAGCACCACCGACCAGCGCCGCAGCCGGACCAGGTCCTCGTCGGTGGCGACGCCGTCGCGCAGCGCGGCGGCGACGGCTGCCATCGCCGCCGTGCCGTTGAAGCACGAGCCGCACTGCCCGGCGTTTTCGCGGTCGAAGTAGGCCAGCACCGACGCAGCGACGGCCACCACGCAGTCATCGGTAAGCACCGTGACCGCCCCGGCGCCCAAGCCGCTGCCCAGACCACGCAGCGTCTCGTGGTCCATCGTGGCATCCAGCACGGTGCGGTTGAGCAGGCCGGCGAAGTAGCCGCCCATCAGCGCGCCTTTGACCTGGCCAGGTGAAACACCGTGCAGGGCAAGCAGGTCGGGGAACGCAACGCCGTGCGGAACCTCGTAGAGACCCGCGGGCCGTCCGGCGCCGGTGATCGTCATCAAGAAGGTCCCGGGAGACAGCGCCGTGCCCTGTGCGCGAAACGCTGTCGCGCCGTGTCGCTGCAGATACGGCAGATTGGCCAAGGTCTCGACATTGCTCACCAGCGTCGGGCGCCCGCCGACGCCCTGCTGGAACGGCCGGGGAGGCTTGTCGGTCGGCTTGACCGGCCCCCCGTTGAGTGCGCGGACCGCCGCGGTCTCTTCGCCGGCGACATATCCGGGATCGACTACCCGAATGTCGACGCTGACATCGCCGAGGGCGCTGGAGTCAATGTCGTTCAACGCGGATTCGACGCTGCGGGCCGATTCCAGGTCGGACATGTACACGTAGACCTGGTCGGCCGACACGATTGCCGCGGCCAACCGCAGCCCGTCGAGCACCAGGTGCGGTCGGTTGCGCAGCAGCCATCTGTCCTTGATCGAGGCGGGTTCGCCCTCTTCGCCATTCGCCACGACGACGGCGCCAGATCCACCGCGGCGGCCGTTGTCCCGCACGGCGAGCAGCTTGACCGCCAGCGGATAGGCGGCCCCGCCGCGGCCCAGCAATCCGCTGCGTTCAACGTCGTTCAGCAGGTCGTCGGCGGACTCAAGGCGGCGGTAGCCCCCCGATTCCCGATAGGACGCAAAGCCTTCGCGCCCGGGGGGATCGCGCAGCAGTCGCGGTTCGCAGCCGGGCCAAACGGCGACGGTGACCGCCGATGCGGTGGTGGTAGTTTCCATCAACGCTCCATCGCTACGCCTGGATCGCCCGACTCCTCCTCAGGCCATGCTGGCCTGCATCGTCGCCGGGCTAGGCTGGTGCGCATGCGAACCGCGGTGGTGCGGGTGAGTGTCGACCCGTCTGGTGCGCTCACCCCGGCGCAGTTAGACCAGGGCATGACCATGCTCCTGGAACTCGCTGAAGAAGCCGGCGCCGACGTGCTGGACATCAGCCTTGGCGCCATGCCGATCGGTCGGCGCGAGGTGCAACTGCTGATCGGCGGCAACGATGTCGAGACCCTCAAGCGGACCGCAGTCGAGCTGTGTCGCAAGGCGTTCGGTACCGATCCGGTGGCCGGTGTGGTGACCTACGTCAGCAGGGGAACCGACGACGATGTACACGGCGTCCTGGCCGGATTCGGGCTTACCGGCGAGATCGAGCGCGTAGCTGGGGACGACGGATTCGACGTCGTCTACGTGAGGCTGCGCCAGGCCGACCTGGACCGGATGCCGGAGAGCCGCATTCATACCGCGCTGGAATCCGCCCTCAACTCTGAGGTCCACATTCTCACCACGTAGCGTCATCGGCTGCCTAAGAAGTCCAGAATCGCGGGCGCAGCCTGCACCCAGGTGTCAAACATGTTGAAGCGATCCACCTTTCCGGTGGCCCGCTCTTCACCGGCTCGTTCCCAGGCATCTTCCGGCCACGGTGGATCGATGAGCTTGGAACCCTTGATCAGGCAATTGACTTCCAGCGACGTCCGCTTGGGATGATCCCAATCGTTCTCGCCCCCGCGGATGATCAGCGTGGGAACCGTGATCCGGTCGAACATCTCGTCGTCGACACCGGGGATGGTCTGGCCCGGCTTGGAGACGAACGCATTGAGCCAGCGCAGCATCACCGTGAGGAACTCGTCGCGGTCGAGGTCGAGCAGCCGTTGCTTGTTGTTCGGGTTCTCCTCGATGCGCTCGCGCCATTCGGGAACCTTGAGCAGTCCCTCGATCCCGCTGCCCCGGACCGCCAGAATGCTGGGGACCACGTAATACGAACCCAAGACGAAGGTTCCGTAGATACCGCCGACGATGTTCCACACCACCAGCTTGGTGACGAGCTCGGGGTAGAGCATGGTGGTCAGCATCGAATCCCGCGCTCCGCCCGAGCCACCGGCGATGATGCACGGTCCGGTATCGAGTGTGGTCAACAACCCGTGCAGCGTCTCGGCCCGCATGTGCGACTCGCTCTGACCATAGAACTGCACGTCAGAGGCCCCGCAATTCGGCCGGTCCCACAGCAATACCCGATATCCGCCGTCGACCAACGCATCGGCCAGGGGACGAAGCCCGGGGATCTCCTTGCTGAACCGGCCGCCCGGTGTCAAAACGATGAGATCACCGGTAGAGCCGAGGATTTCGTAGACGACCTCGCCGCCCTTGATCTCGATAGTCGACACGCGCGTTCTCCTCAACCTCAGGCCATTACCAGCACGTCATTGCCGACGACCCGGACCGGGTAAGTACGGATACTCCACTCCGGCTTGACCGCGGTGGTCCCGGTGGCCAGCTCGAAACCCCATTGGTGCCACGGACAGTAGATGTATTCGAGGTCACGGACCATCACCGCGTCGCCGGGTGCGCTCTCGTCGACGATGGTGCGGCCCCGGGCACGTCCCGAACACAGCGGACCGCCTTGATGCGGACAGTAGTTGGCGATGGCGTAGAACGTGCCGTTGACGTTGTAAACGCCAACGCCGTGACGTCCGATCGGCACCAACTTGTGGGTGCCCGGCGGGATTTCGTCCACGGTCGCGACGACATGCTCGCGGCCCTGTGCCAGCCGGGGCCGCTTGACTTCTTCGGGCATTCAGAGCACCCGTACCTGACCTTCGAGCACCGGAACCGTTTCCGGCAGATGATAAGTCGCGATGCCGTTCTTGAACATGACCGCCTCGCGGGCCGCCTTGGGCAAGTGCTTGACCAGCCAGCGCGGGTCGTCGAACGTCCAGTGCGGGTAGTCCGACGAGTACAGCAGAATCTTGTCGCACTCCATCCACTCCAGGGCACGGGTCAACTCGGTCTTGTCCTCCGGGTAGTCCAGTGGCTGGGTGGTGAACTTGATGTGCTCCTTGAGGATTTCCGACGGCTTGCGTTTGATGTCCAGCCACGACTTGCGGGCCTCGTAAATTGCGTCCATCCGCCACATCAGCGGCAGCACCCAGGTGAAGGCATGCTCGACGAACACGATCCGCAAAGTGGGGAAGCGGTCGAAGACGCCGTCGAAGATCAAGCTCATCACCTGATTGGCGGCCAGCAACGAGTAAGTCACCATGAAATCGTGGTTGTAGCTGGGGAATCCGACCGGCGGCATCGGCAGCTCTTCGAAGTGGCTGCGGGACAAGTGGCAGCTCACCGTGATGTCGTGCTTGGTCGCGGCGGCCCAAATCGGGTCGTACTTCGGATCCCCCCATGACGGACGCGGCTCGGCTTTGATCAGGATCTGCGCCATGTAGGGATGTCCGGCCCACCGCTCGATTTCGCGAACGGTGGCCTCCGGTTCCTCGATGGCGGCGCAGATCGACCCGCGCCACCGCTCGTGCCAGTTGTTGTGGCTATCGAGCCAATGGTTGGCCTGCCAGTCGTTCAAGGCGCACGACATCGCGTGCTGCGCCCCAGGTAGCCGTGCCGGGTAGGCGCCGGGTTCCAAGATCGCGATGTCGGAGCCGGCCTCCATGATCAGCTGCCGGAATGCCATGTCCGGATCGCTACCGGGGAACTCCCCGCCGGAGGGAAAGGTGTCGACGCGCATCGCATACGCGTGCGCGTAATCGGGAGCGTCGTAGTAAATCTGCTCGCCCACATTGCGGGCGAGGAAATACTTGCTGCGCCACGGTTCCGGGATGTACTGGGTCAGCTCACCACGTTTGGGTACCGGATGGACATCGGAGTCGACGCATCGGACAGCGATGCGCTCGGCTGCGGGGACCCGCTCCTGAGTCTGAATCGTCGTCATCGTGGTCTCCTTGCTTGACTTCTACTGTGCAGCCACGCCGGCCTGGACGTCTATGCCGTAGAGCTCTGCCGCGTTGCGCCAGCACAACTTGTCGCGCTGCTCGGCGGTGAAGGCACTGGGGATTTTTATCTCGTTGAACTGCCAGTGCGGGTAACTGGAGCCGAACATCACCATGTCGTCCTTGCCGGTGAAGCTGAACCATTCCCCGGCGAATTCCGCATCGCCGGGGCCGTCGAGACTGCCCTGCACGAAATAGACGTGGCCGGGCAGGTAGTCGCTCGGCATCTTCGGTGCCCACGGCGTCTGCTCGAGGTGCGGCCGGCCGAAACAGTCCATCCGCCAACTGAACGGCGTCACGAAATCCGCGGCGCCGTCGGCCCACACGAACTTGACTGCCGGGAACCGCTCGAACACACCCTCGGCGATCATGTTCATCAAGTGGTAGAGGTAATTCAGCGCCATGAAGCTGACGTACTGCTCATAGGTGCGGGTGTTGCCGGACGGCGTCGGTGGAAAAGCGATGCCAGAGCCGACCTCGATGTGCACGGCCACAGGTAATTTCGCGTCGGCTGCTGTTTCCCACAGTGGCCAGAACTGCGGTTTGCCGTAGAGCTCGCGCGACTGCAGCGGGATGCCGATTTGGACCACCTGCGGGTGGTCTTGGTACTTGGCGATCTCGCGCAGCGCACCGGCGATGTCGTCAGGGTTGACCCGGATGGTGCCGCGGAACCGGTCGCCGAACTCGGGGGATTCCAGCCAACGCGACACCATCATCTCGTTGTGCGCGGCACACAGTGCGCTGCCGAGGTGACGGTCGGGCATGATCCCGCGGCCCATCGGATGCAGCACTGCGATGTCGACTCCGCGTTCGGCAAACAGGTGGTTGCCGACCACCGCAGGGTCTGAGCCCGGGTAGCCGAGCTCACGCCCGCCGGTGCCTTTCGCGTACTCGCCGCCGGGTGCCCCGTACCAGTCCATCTCGTAATCGGGAAAGCCGCGGCTCTTGAACGGCTCACGGAGGAAGTCGCGAAGGTCGGGCGTCGACGCGGAGAAGATGTGCACGCTCGCGTCGATAACCGGTGTTCGTGTCCCGTCAGCGTGTTCGATCACGAAGGCCACCTTCCGGCTGCAGCGGGTTGACCGGCCGGGCCCATGTTGCCTGTCGATAGGTAATCTAACATTCTCGTTTGCCGCCAATCAACGAATTTCCGGTAAGCGTTTCGATTAATCACTGGGCTGCTGCTGGAGACCTGCTGTAAGCAAAATTCTTCCAGTACGAGAATAACATTCTGACCACGCGCGCGGCGGCCGGTCCACGTCGTGCGGCTTCTCGCCTTGTAGCTGCGGTTCATGCGGGTTGTTCGACGACAGGCGGTTTCGCCGCGGCCGAGACGGTTACTTTCGATAACGAGAATGCTATTCTCGAACGGTTGGCCACAGCAGCGAGGAGGCGTGCGAATGCTTTTGGAGTTCGATGCTGATCAGCGGCTGTGGCAGGACACCGTGCGTGATGTCGTCGCCAAGCAGTGCCCGCCGGCCCTGGTGCGAAGCGTTGCCGAAGACGACGCTGATCCGAGCCCGGTATGGAAGGTCTACGTCGATCTCGGCTGGACCGAGTTGAACGATGCGGCCAGCGCGGTGGAACTTGCGATTGTGACCGAAGAGTTGGGGCGTGCCACCGATCCCACCCAGTTCCTGGCGACAATGACCCAGTTCGCGCCGTTGGCAGTCGATCGGTTCGATCCGCACCGCTCCGGGACTGCGGTATACGCCGGCGTGTCCGCGCGCCGCGACGACGACGGGTGGGTACTGGACGGCACCGCCCGCCACGTGCTGGACGGCGATCGTGCCGAGCAGCTGGCCGTCGTCACCGACGCAGCGGTGTTCATCGTCGACGCCGGTGCGGTAACCGCCCGGCGCACTTCGGTGTTCGATCCGGTGCTGCATGTCGCCGACGTGACGTTTGCCGGCGTTCGGGTGCCTGACGCGGACCGGGTCAGCGTCGACACCGACCGGGCGTGGCACGTCGCGCTGACCGGTATGGCCATGACGATGGTCGGTGCCTGCCAACGCATCTTGGATCTGGTCCTCGAGCATGTCCGAAGCCGTCAGCAATTCGGGGTGCCGATCGGTTCATTCCAGGCGATCCAGCACAAGGCCGCCGATATGCACGTGGCGATCGAACGCGCCCGTGCCCTCGGCTATTTCGCCGCGCTGACGATCGCTGAAGACGATCCGCGCCGCCGGCTGGCCGCGGCGATGGCCAAGGCGGCGGCAGGGGAGTGTCAGTCACTGGTGTTTCGGCATGGTCTGCAGTCGTTCGGCGCGATGGGCTTCACATGGGAGAACGATCTGCAGTTCGCGCTCAAGCGCGCCAAGGCGGGCGAGCACATGCTCGGCGGCGCCGCCGAGCATCGCGCAATGATCGCAGAGGAATACCGTGCAGCTCACCTTTGATCCCGACGTCGAGACGTTTCGCGCTGATTTCTCGGTCTTCCTCGACGAACATCTGCCTGCCGAAGTCGAGACCCTCGAGCGCCCACGGTCGGTGTCGCATATGCCGGCATGGGCACGCCGCTGGCAGCGGTTGCTGTTCGACAACGGTTGGCTGCTGCCCGGCCAACCGCCGGAGTTCGGTGGCCGCAACGCGACGGTGTTGCAGCAGTTCGTCCACCTCGAGGAGCTGTGTCGTCGGCGGATCTACCACAGCTTCAACCCGCAGGGCGTGAACATCATTGCGGCATCGCTGTTGTCGTTCGGCAGCGACGAACAAAAGCAACGCTGGGCGGTGCCGATCCTTCGGGCCGAGATCACCGCGTCGCTGGGCATGAGCGAACCCAGCGCGGGCTCCGATCTGGCGTCCCTGCGTACCCGCGCGGTGCGCGATGGCGACGACTTTGTCGTCAATGGCCAGAAGGTGTGGACGTCGGGGGCTCACGATGCCGACGTGTTGCTGACCTTTGTGCGCACCGACCCCGACGCTCCAAAGCACAAGGGAATCAGCGCCTTACTGATCCCGACCGATACTCCCGGAGTGGCGCGCCGCCCGTTCCCGTCGATCTGCTCGATCGACGACCTCGATTTCAACGAGGTGTTCTTCACCGATGCACGGGTGTCGGCCGCGAACCTGGTCGGCCCGGAGAACCAGGGCTGGCGGGTGGCAAACGGATCTCTGGGTCACGAGCGCACGATGATGTGGCTGGGTTTCGCTGATCGGCTGGATAACCTGCTCGCCGATTTCCGTCCTGCCACGCCGCTGGAGCGTGACCAGTACGCCACGTTGGCGATGGATCACCAGGCCCTCCGACTATTGGGCTCGGTGGCGTTGGCGCGCGCCGCGCGCGGTGAGGAAGACGTGGCGGCCATCTCGGTGCTCAAACTGCTTGGCTCCGAGGCAGAGCGAAGCGCCAGCGAACATGCCTTGTCGGCGGCGGGCGCCGAGGGGCTGCTGCATCCCGCATTGACCGGACCGTATGCGCCGATGAACCTCGATCACTACTTCGCGAGTTGGTTTGAGCGCTATGCCCGCAGCTTCTCGGGCACTATCGCCGGTGGCACGTCGGAGATCCAGCGCAATATCATCGCCCAGCGCGTGCTGGGCCTGCCGCACTAGTCGGCGGAGCGCACTTCGAAACGGTCGAGATAGCGCTCGATGAAATCACGGGCCGCATCGTGGCCACGGGTGATGCCGAGACTTTGTTCGAGCAACATGATGCGCGCCAGACTCGTCAAGATCATCGACATCACCACCGGCGGAAACTCTTTCATGTCGACGCCGTGGGCGGCCATCGCCTCGGTCAGCGCGGCCGACTCCATGTCCCCGTATCGTTCGGCATAGGCGGCGATTTCGCTGCGAATCGCCTTACGGTGATTGGCCAGCGCCATGAACTCCAGCATCAACTGGGCACCTTGTGTGCTGTTGAGCCGCCACAACGTGTGTAGCGGCGCTTTGCCCGCCAAGGCTTGGTGTTGACGCTGCAGGGTGGCATCTGCCCCCGCTCGCAGGACGGCCACATAGAGCTCATCCATGCTCGGAAAGTAGTAGTGCACCAGCGCCGGCCGGACGCCGGCCTTGGTAGCGACTCGTCGCGATGTCGCGGCGGCGTAGCCCTCTTCGATGATGATCTCGGCTGTCGCTCGGATCAACGAGCGTCGGGTCGCCGAATCGCGAGCGCCAACCCTTGACCGCCCGCCCGAAGGGCTGCTAGACATGGCCTCAGCATAATAATTGGGCGATCGCCCAAACAAGGAGGACGTCATGGCGGGTCGCGTCGAAGGCAAGGTCGCGTTTGTCACCGGCGCGGCGCGCGGTCAGGGCCGCAGTCACGCGGTGCGGCTGGCCCGGGAGGGCGCCGACATCATTGCGGTCGATATCTGCGAGGGATTCGACAACTCGCCCGCGCCGGGCTCGACGCTCGAGGATCTCGCCGAAACGGCGGAGATGGTCAAAAACCTCGACCGCCGCGTCGTCACCGCCGAGGTCGACGTGCGCGACTTCGACGCCCTCGCAAAAGCATTGGACGGCGGCGTGGAGCAGCTGGGCCGACTCGACATCATCGTCGCCAACGCCGGCATCGGGACCATGGCCGACAAGCTGCACAAGACCAGCGAGCCGATCTGGCAAGAGATGATCGACGTCAACCTGAGCAGCGTGTGGAAGACGGTGAAAGCCGGCGTCCCGCATCTGCTGGCCGGTGGCGCAGGCGGGTCGATCATCCTGACCAGCTCGGTGGCAGGCCTGAAGGCCTATCCCTACATGGGTCATTACGTGGCCGCCAAACACGGCGTCGTCGGTCTGATGCGCACGTTCGCACTGGAATTGGGCCCACAGTCGATCCGTGTCAACTGCGTACACCCCACGCACGTCTGCACACCGCTGTTGCTCAACGAAGGCACCTATCGGGGCTTCCGGCCCGATCTGGACAACCCGGGCATCGACGACCTCGCGCCGATCTGTCAGACGTATCACGTGCTGCCGATCCCGTGGGTGCACGCCGAGGACATCAGCAACGCGGTGCTGTTCTTGGCTTCCGACGAATCCCGCTACATCACCGGCGTCACGCTTCCCGTCGACGCGGGAAGTTGCCTGAAGTAAAGGAAATACGCAGTGACACTCGCCAATGACACCGAGGTCTACTACGACCCCTACGACGTCGACATCGTCGCCAGCCCCTACCCGGTCTATGCCCGGTTGGTCGAAGAATCGCCGATCTACTACAACGAGCGCTACAACTTCTGGGCGCTGTCTCGCTATACCGATGTCGAACAGGCGCTGCTGAACTGGGAGACGTTCTCCAACAGCCGCGGCGACATCCTCGAACTCGTCCAATCAGATTTCGACATGCCGCCAGGCGTCATGATGTTCCAGGATCCGCCCATGCACACCATGCTGCGCGGAGTGATGTCGCGGGTCTTCACACCGCGCCGGATGGCGGAGATCGAGGATCAGGTCCGGCGATTCTGCGCGCGCTGCCTGGATCCGCACGTCGGCTCGGACGGTTTCGACATCATCGCCGAACTGGCCTCGATGATGCCGATGCGGGTGATCGGTATGTTGATGGGCATCCCGGAATCCGATCAGGTCAGTGTCCGAGATGCCAACGATGCCAACCTGCGCACCAAAGCGGGCGCGCCGATGAAGGTGATGGACCCCGACCGGATCGCCGACGGCCGAATCTACGCCGACTACATCGACTGGCGGGCCAAGAATCCCTCCGATGATCTGATGACCGCACTGCTCAACGTCGAATTCGACGACGAACGCGGCGTACGGCGAAAGCTGACCCGCGACGAGGTGCTGCGCTACACCCAGGTCGTGGCCGGGGCCGGCAACGAGACCACCGGACGGCTCATCGGCTGGCTGGCCAAGGTGTTCGCCGAGCACCCCGATCAACGCCGCGACGTATTCCAGGACCGGTCGCTGCTGAACCGTGCCATCAACGAAACCCTGCGGTTCGAGCCGACGGGCCCGCACGTGGCACGTTGGATGGCAAAGGATTTCGAGTGCTACGGCACGACGGTGCCGGCCGGCAGCGCCATGCTGTTGTTGTTCGGCGCTGCCAACCGCGACCCGCGCCGGTTCACCGATCCCGCTACGTTCAACATCCACCGCAACGACGGCCCACACCTGACCTTCGGTAAGGGTGCGCACTTCTGTCTCGGATCGAACCTGGCCCGCCTGGAAGGCAGGGTAGCGCTCGACGAGTTGCTCAACCGCTGGCCGGACTGGGACATCGACTACCAGACCGCACAACTGGCGCCGACCTCGACCGTCCGGGGCTGGGAGCGGCTGCGCATCGTGGTGGGGTGAAAGGCGCCGCCGACCAGCCCTAGTCGATGACGGCGACTTCCTTGCGCTCCGTGATCGGACGGGCGAGTTCCTGGTCGTCGCAGATTCTTTGCAACTTGTCCAAGGTCTCGTCCAGGCCGGCCCCCAGCGGACGGCCAGGGCTGAAGGTGGCCGGCAGGTGCCGCATGCCCTGGATGACCCCGATAGTTTCGTAGTGCACCGTACCGTCGGGGTCGCAGCGATAGTCCGGCATCCGGTCGAGCACCGCGGTCAGCATGGACTTGAATACCGTTCGCGCAACGTTGGAGCCGATGCAGCGATGCACACCGAGGCCGAAGCTGAAGTGCCGGTTGCCTTTGCGGTCCATGATGATCGTGTTGGGGTCGGCGAACACCGCCGGGTCACGGTTGGCCATCGCCCAGGAAATCCACAGTCGCTCGCCCTCTTTGAAGCGGGTTCCTTCGATTTCGACATCGTCGGAGAAGGTGCGGCCGTCACCGGGCGCAGGGGTGAAGTAGCGCAGGAATTCTTCGGTGGCCGAGTCGAGCAGGGTATCGCGCTGCCGGCTGAGCAACTCGCGTTGGTCGGGATTCTGCGAAAGCCATTCCATCGCATGCGCGGTCAGCGCAGTAGTGGTGTCGAATCCACCGCCGATCACCAGGCCGAGATTGCCCAGGATCTCCAAATCCGGTGCCGGTTCGCCGTCGATCCGCGCCGAAACGAGTGCGTTGACGATGCCGGGGCGCGGGTTTTCCCGGATTTCGATCATGTTGTTGAGCAGATCGAGCCCCATCTCGCGGTGCATGGCCACGACCCGCTCGAGGTCTGGCGAATGCTCCGGGGTGTACACCGCGGCGTGGGTCGGCTCGCTGTAGATCGCCCACTTCTTCAGCGGGATACCCATCATCGCCAACGTCAGCACCGCCGGCACGATGTTGGCGAGATCGTCGACGAAGTCGATGCGGCCTTCCTCAATCTTCTCGTCGAGGCAGGCCCGTGTCACGTCGTCGATGAATGGCACCCACCGTTTGACCGCCGCCGGCGACAGGTACGGATTGAGCACGTTGCGGTAGTTGCGGTGTTCGGGCTCGTCCATTTCCAGAATGCCGCCGCGTACGCCGCTGGCACGCTTGGCTTTCGGGATCGAAATGCCTTGGTAGCCCCGGCGTTCGCCGTTGACGTCATGATCGTTGGAGACGTGCGGGCAGCGGGCCAGTTCGAACACCGCCTGGCTGCCGCCGGCGACCCAGTGACCGTCGTAGGTCTCACTCCACGCGATCGGACATTTCGCATGGATCTCCTCGGTGATCTTTTCGAACTGGGTTCGGTACTCCGGTGTATGCCGGTCGAAGTGGTACGTGTTCTTCTTGCGATCGCTGTCACTGACGACGTCGTCGACGCTCAAGGCCCTTAATTCCCTGTCTCTTCAATGCAGATGGCTTGCTCAGGGCAGGACTGAGCGGCTTCTCGTACCTGCGATTCATGTTCGGGCGGAACGTCTTCGGTGACCGCCGAGGAATGGCCTTCGATGTCGTCGAGCACGAAGGAGTCCGGCGCGATCATGGCGCACAGCGTGTGTCCCTGGCAGCGGTCCGGGTCGACCCAAACCTTCACGTTTCTCCCCTTACTTGCTGAAGTCGTACCACTTCAGGTAGCCGCCGGCATCGACGCGCAACTGCACGCCGGTGACATAGCGAGCCTCGTCAGAGGCCAGCCACAGCACGGCGTTGCTGATGTCTTCAGGCTCGATGAACGGAATCCGCATCGCCTGCTGCACCCCGAAAACCGGCTCGGCGTCGGCGCGGGTCGGCTTCGGCAGGTCCGGCCGGAACGACTGATACATCGGGTCGCTCTGCAGCATCGGGGTGTTGGTGTTGGTCGGGTGGATGACGTTGGCGCGAATGCCCAGCGGCGCAAGCTCGGTCGCCAGGTCGTGCACGTAGGTCGACAGGGCACGCTTGGAATGCACGTAGGCCATGCCGCCGGGGTCGGTGCCCGGGTTGTCCTTCTTAGCGGTGTCCATCAGCGCCGCGGTAGAACCGGTGGCAATGATCGATGCGCCCTCACGCAGATGCGGCAGTGCCACCTGAATGGCGTTGATGGTGCCGATCAGGTTGGTGTTGATCACGTCGCACCAAGCCTGCAGCGGCGGTTGGCCTTTCATGCCGGCGACGCCGGCCTGGGCCACCACGATGTCGAGCTTGCCGAACTCGCCCAGACCGCTTTCCAAGGCGGTGCGCAACTCGCCCGCCTCGCGCACGTCGGCCTGGGCGATCACCACAGCCTGCCCGGTCTTCTCGATGAGACGGGCGGTCTCGTCGAGGTCCTCCGGGGCAGCCATCGAGTATCCGATGGTGTCGATGTCACGGCAGAGGTCGACCGCGATGATGTCGGCGCCTTCCTCGGCCAGCCGCACCGCGTGACTGCGGCCCTGGCCGCGCGCCGCGCCGGTGACGAACGCGACCTTCCCTGTTACCCGACCCACAACTGCTCCTTCCGGTTACGTGTTGCGACCGCCGTTGACACCGAGTATCTGTCCGGTGATGTAGCTGGCTTCCTCGGAGATCAGAAAGGCGCACGCCGCGGCGATGTCTTCGGGCCTGCCGATCCGGCGCACCGGCGTCGCGGCGATGTTCTTCTCGACGTCGCCGAGATGACCGTGTTCTTCGGCCTTGCGCAGCATCGGGGTATCGATGAAGCCCGGCGGGACCGCGTTGACCGTGATGCCGTTGGGGCCGTACTCCAGGGCCAGCGACTTGGTGAGCCCGTTGACGGCGGATTTGGCCGCCACATAGTGGGACATGTACGGCGTGCCGGAATGGGTGCTCGACGAGGAGATGTTGACGATGCGGCCCCAGCCGGCGTCCAACATGTCCGGCAGCACCGCCTGGATCATGTGGAAGACCCCGTTGAGGTTGACGTCGATGATCCGCTGCCAGTCCTCGAACTCGATGTGGGTGAAGCGTTTGAACCCGTCCAGCCCGGCGGCGTTGACCAGGACGGTCACCGCGCCCAGTTGCTCGCGGATTGCCGACAATGCGGCGTCGACTTGGGACCGGTCGGTCACGTCGGCGGTGAAGGCGTACTCGGTCTCGGACGGTTTGAGGTCGACGGTGGCGACTCGGTAGTCGCCTGCGCGGAGCCGCTCGGCGACGGCCAAGCCGATACCCGATCCGCCGCCCGTGACGACGGCGGTCTTCACGTCCCCGCTCCGTCAGAGACCGTCTCAAACACCAAGAATCTCCCTTCCGATTATGAGAACCCTACTCTCAGACCGAGCTCGGTCGCAAGGCTAGCCAGAAACCGTGCTCGGCCTGCGAAGACGGTGCGGCTTCGGGACATCGCGACACCCTCCGAGTACGGCAGTCTCGTTTCTCCTGTTTGGTTGAATTCTCGTACCTGGAATGTATGATTCGCCCGGTATGAGAATGCAATTATCCATGTGTCAAGGAGGGCGGAATGGGTGCGCAGGACACGGTGGCGACGGTCGAGGGAGATCGGCAGTCCGTGCCCGGCGATAGCCCCGCGCCGTCATCGGCCGACCGCAAATTGCTGATCGACGGTCGCCTCGTCACCGCAGAGCGGAGCTTCCCCTCGGTCAATCCGGCCACGGGCGAAGAGATCGGCCACGCACCGGATGCCGGCATCGACGAAGCGCAGGCCGCGATCGCGGCGGCGCGCCGCGCTTTCGACACCACCGACTGGTCGACCAACGTCGAGCTGAGGATCCGGTGCCTGGATCAGTTGCACCAAGCATTGGTCGACCACGCCGAGGAGTTACGCGACCTGACGATCGCCGAAGTCGGTGCCACCCGCGCGCTGACCCACGGCCCGCAACTCGATGAGCCGATCGGCATTGTTCGCTACTACGCCGACGTGCTCCGGACCTACCCGATGAGCGAGGATCTGGGCGAGATCGAATCGCGTGGCATGCAGCACCACCGCTGGGTGGAAAAGGAAGCCGCCGGGGTGGTGGGGGCGATCATCGCCTACAACTATCCCAATCAGTTGGCGTTGGCCAAGCTGCCGCCGGCGCTGGCGGCCGGGTGCACCGTCGTGCTCAAGGCCGCACCGGACACACCGCTGATCACACTGGCGTTGGGCGAGCTGATCGCCAACCACACCGACTTTCCGCCCGGTGTGGTGAACGTGCTGAGCTCGTCGGACCCGGCGGTCGGCGCCGCGCTGACCACCAGCCCCGACGTCGACGCGATCACGTTCACCGGCTCCACTGCCACCGGCCGAAAAATCATGGCCGCAGCCAGCGAGACGGTCAAGCGCGTCTTCCTCGAACTGGGCGGCAAGTCGGCGGTGATCATGCTCGACGACGCCGACTTCACCATGGCCAGCATGTTCGCGGCGTTCTCGATGGTCACCCACGCCGGCCAGGGGTGCGCCTTGACCTCCCGGCTGCTGGTGCCCAAAACACACCACGATCAGATCGTCGAGCTGATCGCGGCCAACTTCGCCAACGTGCGCCACGGCGACCCGGCCGATCCGAAAACCTATATGGGCCCGCTGATCAACGAGCGCCAACGGGACAAGGTCGACGGCATGGTGCAGCGGGCCGTCGCCGCCGGCGCGACCTTGGTCACCGGCGGACAGCGGCTGGACCCGGGCTACTTCTATGCGCCGACGCTGCTGACCAACGTCGATCCGGACAGCGAGATCGCGCAGGAAGAGATCTTCGGTCCGGTGCTGGTGGTCATCGGTTTCGATGACGACGACGACGCCGTGCGCATTGCCAACAACTCGATCTATGGTCTGGCCGGCGCGGTGTTCAGCGCCGACCAGGACCGGGCGTTGACGGTGGCCCGGCAGATTCGGGCCGGGTCGTTCTCGATCAACGGCGGCAACTACTTCGCTGCCGACAGTCCGTTCGGGGGCTTCAAGCAATCCGGCGTCGGCCGCGAGATGGGGGTGGCCGGGCTGGAAGAGTTCCTGGAACGCAAGACCTACGCCGTACCTGTTGCGGGGGGAGCCGCATGAGGCCACTGGAGGGGATCCGCGTTCTCGAGGTCGCCATGTACGGGTTCGTCCCGTCCGCGGGTGCGGTGCTGGCCGAATGGGGCGCCGACGTGATCAAGGTCGAACATGCCGTGACCGGTGACCCGCAGCGTGGCCTGCGCCAGACCGGCATGCTGCGGGTGGAGGGCGACCCCAACCCGAACATCGAGCACGCCAACCGCAGCAAACGCAGCCTCGGACTGGACATGTCGGTTCCCGAAGGCAAGGAAGTGCTCTACGAGCTGGCTCGCCGGTCGGATGTCTTTTTGACCAGCTTTCTGCCGGGGCACCGCAAGAAGTTCGGCATCGACGTCGACGACATCCGCGCGGTCAATCCCAAAATCGTCTACGCCCGCGGCAGCGCGCTGGGCCCCCGGGGGGCGGAGTCGGAAAAGGGCGGCTACGACATGACCGCCTTCTGGTGTCGGGCCGGAACGGCGGCCACCATCACACCGGCGGGTATGGAGGGAATGATCGGTCCACCCGGGCCCGCGTACGGCGACACCATCTCTGGCACCAACCTCGCCGGGGGCATCGCGGCGGCGCTGCTCAAACGGGAGCGCACCGGCGAGCCGTCGATCGTGGACGTCTCGCTGCTGGGCAGCGGCCTGTGGTCGATGGGGCACACGGTGGCGTTGACCGTCCATCTGGGACAGCGGTTGGAGGCGCTACCGCCCGGTGTGCACGGCGCCCCTAACAACCCATTGGTGGGGCTGTATGCGACGAAGGACGGCCGCTACATTTCGTTTGTCATGATGCAGCCCACCAAGTTCTGGGCTGACGTGTGCCAGCACATCGACCGCCCGGAACTGGCCGACGATCCGCGTTTCGGCACCGTCGAAGACATCGCCGCACATACGCCCGAAGCCGTGGAGATCCTCAGTACCGCAATCGCCGCCCGCACTCTTGTCGAATGGAGTGAGCGCTTCGCAACGTTGGCGGGTCCCTGGGCGCCGGTGCAGGACACCTTGCAGGCGGCCGACGACGCGCAGATCCGGGCTAATGAATACGTAATACAGGCAGGCGAACTCGAACTGGTGGCCAACCCGGTACAGTTCGACGTCGCGGCGCCCGCATCGGGGCCGGCGCCCGGATTTGCCGAGCAGACCGACGAGATCTTGGCGGAGCTCGGCTTTGACTGGGACCGGATCATCGAGCTCAAGACGGCCGGCGCCGTCACCTGAGGGGACCCGCGATGCCACACGTCGCTGCGATTGGCACCTACCTGCCGTGCTGGGGGACCCCCTATCACCGCGCGGCGGGTGACGACGAGGACGCCATCACACTGGCCGTCGAAGCCGGCCGCGCAGCGCTACGTGGTGGCGGCGCCGTGGAGAAGGTCATCGTGGTCAGCCGCAGCCTGCCGCTGACCGAAAGCAGCAACGCCGCAGTGTTACTGGCTGGGCTGGGGCTGGACCCCGAGCTGGAGGTCGACGAACGGCTGGGTGGGGCGCCGGCGACGCTTGACGCGCTGAGCTCGGCCCGCCCGCGCACGCTGATCATCGGCGTAGATCTCGACCCGGCCGGTGCCGCGGCGATCGTCACCGCCGAGGACGGACTGCACGTGCGCACCGCCGCCCGCATCGCTCGTAGCTTGCCGGTGCGCACGCGCAATGCCGTCGGAGTGGTGCACGACTACGGCGACCCGCGGCTGTTGCAGCAGCGCGGCGTGGTCGCTTCACTGAAGGCGGCCTGGGTCGACACCCCGCTGGCCGTCGCCGGTGTGGAACACGAGCAGGCCCTTGAGCTGTCCGCCGGTCAGCAGCCCCGGCTGCCCACCATCGGCTCGAGTTCTGGGCTGTTCGCGCTGGCCGACCTGTCGGCCGCACAGATGACCGGGCGGCTGGTCGCAGTCGAGCAGGCCAGCCTGTCCGGAATCACCGTGGTCGGCGGCGAGGCGCGCATCTACCGGCATCAGCCGGCCGCCCGTGAGATGCCGGAGACCACGTTCATCCCCGGGAGTGATCTGGCGATTTCGCTAGCTGCCTACGAACGCGCCTTCGAAGCCAAAGTCCGCTGGGAGGCAGGCAAACACGCGGGCAGCGACCAACTGGACTTTCCGCCGCGCTACCAAGTCGGCGACGACGGGACGTTGGCCACCGACTACGAGCTGGTGCCGCTGCCGCGCACCGGCACGGTCTACACCGCGGTCTCGGTGCACATGCCGGTGCCCGGTCTGCGCACGCCGTACGCGTTGGCCATCATCGAGCTCGACGACTCGGATGTGCGTGCGCTGGTGAAGGTGACTGGCGCCGAGCCGGACACGGTCGCGATCGGCGAGAAGGGGCGTCTCGTTTTGCGCAGAATCGCCGTGCGGTCGGGTGTTCCGGACTACGGTTACGCCTTCGAACCCGAGGAGGCGGCGGCATGAGGCCAGTGGCGATCGTCGGGGCGGGGATGACGCCGTTCGCCGAACACTTCGCCTTGGGTATCAAAGATCTGCTGCCGATGGCGTTCGCCGACTGCGCGGCCACCGTCGACAAGGGTTTGGCCAAAACCGATTTGCAGGCCGCCTGGTTCGGTGCGATGGGCACCACCGATGGATTCCCGTCGGGGATCTTGGCCGACGCTCTGGGCCTGACCGACGTCCCGGTCACCCGGGTGGAGAACTCCTGTGCCACCGGCAATGACGCGGTGCGCAATGCGCTTTTCGGGGTGGCATCTGGCGCATTCGACGTCGCACTGGTGATGGGCGCGGATAAGCTCCGCGAAACCGCGTCGAAGGACCTGCTGTGGGAGTGGGAGGCGATGGCTCGGGACATGGCTTGGGACTATCCGCTGGGCCTGGTCGCGCCCGCCGGATTTGCCCTGCACGTCGCGCGCTATCTGCACGAATCGGCTGCCACCAAAGAGCACATGGCCATGGTGGCGGTCAAAAACCACCACCACGGAGTCAGTAATCCCAAGGCGCGGCTGCGCTTCGAGATCACCCTCGAGCAGGCGTTGGCCGCGCCGACCGTGGTCAGCCCGTTCGGTCTTTACGACTGCGCGCCGCAAAGTGACGGAGCCGCTGCGCTCGTGCTCGCCGCCGAGGATGTGGTCGACCGGTTCACCGACCGGCCGGTGTGGATCCGCGGCGTCGGCCTCGGGCTGGATTCGGTGATGCACCAGCACAAGCCGGACATGACGACGTTTCCGGCGACCGTGCGCGCCGCCAAGCGCGCGTTCACGATGGCCGGCCTGACGCCGGCGAACGTCGACGTCGCCGAAGTCCATGACTACTTCACCGGTATCGAGCTGATCAGTTACGAAGATCTCGGATTCGCCGAGCGGTTCGGCGCACACAAACTCGTCGAAGAGGAGGTAACCAGCGTCGGCGGCGCGCTGCCGGTCAACCCCAGCGGCGGCCTGAAGTCCAAAGGACATCCACCCGGCGCGACCGGAGTGGCACAATGCGTGGAGCTTTTCGAGCAACTCCGCGGCGAGGCTGCCAACCAGGTGGATGGTGCGCGTATTGGACTGGCGCACAATATCGGTGGTCCGACGGCGGTATCGGCCGTCACCATTTTGGAAGGACCGGGCGCCGATGGCGAGTAAGGGAGCGGAGCGCTGGTCCACCGGAATCAGCTTGCCGAGCGGCTTTTCCGGCGCAATGCAGGCCGTCGGCGGGCTTTTCGCAATGTCTGCTGACGCAGTGAAATTCGTGTTCCGCCGGCCCTTCCAATGGCGCGAGTTCCTGGAACAGTCGTGGTTCGTCGCGCGCGTCTCATTAGCGCCGACACTGTTGGTGGCCATACCGTTTACCGTGCTGGTCAGCTTTATTCTCAACATCTTGCTGCGCGAACTCGGTGCTGCCGATCTGTCCGGCGCAGGGGCCGCGTTCGGGGCGGTCACCCAGGTCGGTCCGCTGGTGACCGTGTTGATCGTGGCCGGTGCTGGGGCGACGGCGATGTGCGCCGATCTGGGGTCGCGAACCATCCGCGAGGAGATCGACGCGATGGAGGTGCTGGGGATCAATCCGGTGCAGCGTTTGGTGACGCCACGCATGCTCGCGTCGGGATTAGTTGCCCTGCTGCTCAACAGCCTCGTCGTGATCATCGGAATTCTGGGCGGCTACATCTTCTCGGTGTTCGTTCAGGACGTCAATCCCGGTGCGTTCGCGGCGGGCATCACGTTGCTGACCGGAGTGCCCGAAGTAATCATCTCTTGCGTCAAGGCAGCCCTGTTCGGGGTGATTGCCGGCTTGGTGGCGTGCTATCGGGGCCTGACGGTCACCGGCGGAGGCGCCAAGGCGGTGGGCAACGCCGTCAACGAGACTGTGGTGTACGCATTCATGTCGCTCTTTGTCATCAACGTGGTGGTCACCGCCATCGGCATCAGATTCTCGAGCAAGTCATGACTGTGCGGACGCTGCGAGCCACCTACCCTCGGACGTTTCGCGCCCTCGGTCAATGGCGTAAGCCGGTCGGCGCTTTTGCCGAGCTGGGTGATCACACGTTGTTTTACGGCCGGGCGATCGGTGGGATGCCGCATGCCGTCATCCATTATCGGCGCGAAGTCATTCGCCTCATCGCCGAAATCAGCATGGGCGCGGGAACTTTGGCGATGATCGGTGGGACCGTCGTGATCGTCGGGTTCCTGACGCTGGCTGCGGGCGGCACGCTCGCGGTTCAAGGCTATAGCTCGCTGGGCAATATCGGTATCGAAGCGCTGACCGGGTTTCTGGCGGCATTCATCAACGTTCGCATCGCGGCGCCGGTGGTTGCCGGGATCGGTTTGGCAGCCACCTTCGGTGCCGGTGTGACTGCACAACTGGGCGCCATGCGGATCAGCGAAGAGATCGATGCACTGGAGTCCATGGCGATCCGCCCCATCGAGTACTTGGTCAGCACCAGGATCATCGCGGGTCTGATGGCGATCACCCCTCTTTACAGCATTGCCGTGATTTTGTCCTTCCTTGCCAGCCAATTCACCACGGTCGTGCTGTTCGGCCAATCAAGTGGCCTCTACAACCATTACTTCGATACATTCCTGAATCCGATCGACTTGTTGTGGTCGTTCTTGCAGGCCATCCTGATGGCGGTCACCGTCCTGTTGGTACATACCTATTTCGGCTATTTCGCCTCGGGTGGACCCGAGGGTGTCGGGGTCGCAACGGGCAACGCGGTCCGCACTTCGCTCATCGTGGTGATATCGGTAACGCTGCTGGTTTCGCTTTCCATCTACGGCTCCAACGGCAATTTCAACCTCTCGGGATAAGGAAAGGATTCGATGCAACACACTGGGATACGCGCACTGACGGGTCTGGCGACCGTGGCCGTAATCGCTGCGATCGTCGCCGTCGCCGTGGGCTTATTCCAGGGCAGTTTCACCGAAAGCGCACCGATTACCGTGATCTCGTCGCGGGCGGGCCTGGTGATGAACCCGGACGCCAAGGTGAAGATGCGCGGGGTGCAAGTGGGTAAAGTCGCCTCGATCGAGTCGCGGCCGAACGGTCAAGCGGTTCTTCACCTGGCGATGTATCCCTCGGAGATGCACTTGATTCCGGACAATGTGCTCGTCAACATCGCATCGCCAACGGTATTCGGCGCCAAGTTCGTCGACCTGGTACCTCCGGCGGAGCCTTCGCCGAAGTCCCTCCGTGCCGGTCAGGTGCTTCAGGGCCAACACGTCACGGTCGAAATCAACACGGTCTTCCAACGACTCACGTCGGTATTGGACAGAATCGATCCGGCCAAGCTCAACGCCACCCTTGGCGCCTTGGCGAAGGCGTTCAGCGGCCGCGGCGACAAGATCGGACAGGCGCTCAGTGACCTGGATTCTTTTCTGGAGAAGCTGGATCCAAGTTTGTCCGCGCTGAGCCGTGACACTGCACTTCTCCCCGCGGTGGCCGACGCCTACGCCGACGCGGCGCCGGACCTCGTCAAGACCGTCGACAACGCGACAACGATCAGCAAGTCGATCGTCGACGAGCAACGCAATCTGGACGAATTGTTAATCAGCGCCATCGGTTTGGCGAATGTCGGCAACGATGTCCTCGGCACCAACCGCCAGCCGCTGACAAATGTGCTACATCTGCTGGTGCCAACCACCGATCTCACCAATCAGTACAACGAGGCGCTCAACTGCGGCCTCGCCGGCCTCGCCGTATTGTCACATTCTCCGCCGCTGACTGAGCCGGGCATCTACATTTCGGCCACCATTCTGTGGGGCTCGGAACGTTATCGGTATCCGACGGACCTGCCCAAGGTCGCGGCAACAGGTGGCCCGCAGTGTACGTATCTCCCGAGGCTGCCCTTCAATACCTACGCGAAGTATGTGGTCGCCGACACCGGCGGCAACCCCTTTAAATACGGGAACCAACAGCTGCTGCTGAACTTCGACGGGCTCAAGCAGTTGCTGTACGGGCCAATTGAGGGGCCGCCGCGCAACTCCGCTCAGATCGGGCAGCCCGGATGAGAGGCTCGTTACGCGCGACGGTGGTGAAGTTCGCGGTCTTCGGGGTCGTGATGGCGGTGCTGACCGCGTTCCTGTTCTTCATCTTCGGTCAATACCGAACCGGTTCGACGACCGGATATTCGGCGGTGTTCGCCGACGCGTCGCGCCTGAAGACCGGAGATTCGGTGCGAGTGGCCGGCATTCGGGTGGGGACGGTTGATGGCGTCTCACTGCGCCCGGACAAAAAGGTCCTGGTGAAGTTCAACGCCGACCGCAACATCATGCTCACCGAGGGCACCAAGGCTGCCGTTCGCTACCTCAACCTGGTCGGTGATCGCTATCTGGAACTCGTCGACGGCCCGGGGTCGACCAAGCGGCTGCCGGCCGGCGGCCAGATTCCCGTCGGGCGCACCGCACCGGCGCTCGATCTCGATCTGCTGCTCGGCGGCCTGAAACCCGTTATCCAGGGCTTTAATCCACAAGACGTGAACGCGCTGACCGCATCGCTCATCCAGATCTTTCAGGGCGAAGGCGGAAACCTGGAGTCGCTGTTTTCGAAGACGACGTCGTTCTCGAATGCCCTGGCCGACAACGACCAAACGGTCCAGCAACTCATCGACAACCTCAACACCGTAGTGGCGACCCTTTCAAAGGACGGCGACAAGTTCTCCGGCGCAATTGATCGCCTCGAGCAACTGGTCACCGGATTATCGGACGACCGCGACACCATCGGTACGGCGATTGACTCGTTGAGCAACGGAACCGCGTCACTCGCGAATCTGCTGTCCAATGCCCGGCCTCCGCTGGCCGGCACGGTGGAACAGCTGAGCCGGGTGGCGCCACTGCTCGACGAGGACAAGGACCGACTCGACGCCACAATCCAGAGGATGCCGCAGAACTACCGCAAACTGGTGCGACTGGGCACCATGGGCGCCACCATTCCGTACTACGTCTGCTATTTGACGCTCCGGGGCACCGATCTCAACGGCAAGACCGTAGTAGCCCCGTTGTTCAGGTCAGAAGCGGGAAGGTGCTCGGAACCCCATGCTTAAGTACCGCGGAGTTGGGCTGATCAAGGCCGGATTCATCGGCGTTGTCGTGATCGTGCTTGTCATCCTGGTTGGCTTGTCGCCCGACCGGCTGGTGTCGTTGGCGACGGCCGTTAGGTATCAGGCGTTGTTTTCAGAAGCCGGCGGCCTCGCGGCCGGCAACGACGTGACGGTGTCCGGCATCAAGGTCGGCTCGGTGTCGGATGTGTCTCTGCGCCACGGCGATGCGCTGGTGACGTTCACTCTGAAGGGAAACATCCCGCTCGGGTCAGAGACCACCGCGCACATCAGGACCGGTACGCTGCTGGGCTCGCGGATGCTGACGTTGGAGTCGGCCGGCGGCGGCATGATGCATCCGAATGCGGTAATCCCGGTGTCGCGTACGTCGTCGCCGTACTCGTTGACCGAAGCCGTCGGCGACCTCACCACCAACACCGCCGGGACCAGCACCCAATCGCTGAACCAGTCATTGGACACGTTGTCCGCGACGCTCGACCAGATCGCTCCGCAACTGGGTCCGACCTTTGACGGGCTGACCCGGCTGTCGCGAACCCTCAACGGCCGCAATCAATCACTGGGCCAGCTGCTCAAAAGTGCCGGCGATGTCACCGGGATCCTGTCCGAGCGCAGCCAGCAGGTGAACAAGCTGATCCTCAACTCCGACGATTTGCTCCAGGTCCTGGTAGCGCGGCGGCAGGAGATTGTCGAACTGCTGGCCGCCACGTCGGCGGTGGCCCAGCAGCTGTCAGGATTGGTGCACGACAACGAGAGCAAATTGGCGCCGACGCTGCAAAGGCTGAATTCGGTGACGGCGATGCTGGAGAAGAACCGCGACAACATTGCCAAGGCGCTGCCGGGTCTGGCGAAATTTGAGATCACGCTCGGCGAGGCCGTTTCCAGCATGTATTCGTACTCGGCGTTCGTACCGAACCTCTCTATTCCGCAAATCTTCGGACCGTTCCTCGAGTATTTGTGGGGGTTCCGTACCTTCGATACCGCCCGTGGTCCGGGTTTCCCGTCGCCCCTACCGCGGTCGCTGGTCCCCTTCCCGTACAACGGGATTCCGGAGTGCCCTGGTTGTACCTTGGGCGGGCGGATCGGAGGGACACAATGATCGCGCGCAACAGGCTGTCGGTCTGGCTCGCGATCGCCTTGGCGGGACTCGTCGTTGTCGGTGGGGCTGTGCTCGTCCGCAACACGTTCTTTCGGCCCAAGACAATAACGGCGTACTTCACTACCACCACCGCGATCTATCCGGGGGACGAGGTGCGCGTCTCCGGTGTGAAGGTCGGCACGATCAAGTCCATCCAACCGGAGGGAACCCGGGCCAAGATGACCTTGCACGTCGACCACGACGTGCCCATTCCAGCAGACGCGAAAGCAGTGATCGTCGCGCAGAATCTGGTCGCCGCCCGCTACGTTCAGCTCACGCCCACGTACCGGGACAGTGGCCCTGTCATGCCCGACGGCGCGACGATACCGGTCGACCGCACCGCGGTACCTGTCGAGTGGGATGAGGTCAAGACCCAATTGATGCGGCTGGCAACGGATCTGGGACCCAGAAGTGGCGTTTCGGACACGTCGGTAGGGCGGTTCATCGACAGCGCCGCCAACGCATTGGACAACGGCAACGCCGACAAACTGCGCCAGACGTTGGCCCAACTCTCCGGGGTAGGCCGAATCCTGGCCGACGGCAGCGGCAACATCGTCGATATCATCAAGAATCTACAGACCTTCGTCACCACGCTGCGTGACAGCAACGTTCAGGTCGTGCAGTTCAACAACCGGCTGGCCACCCTCACCAGCGTGGTCAACGACAGCAAATCCGACTTGGACGCCGCGCTGACCAATCTGTCTACGGCGGTCGGCGAGGTGCAGCGGTTCATCGCGGAAACCCGGGACCAGACCAGCGAGCAGATCGCGCGATTGGCCGATGCTACCCAGCCGCTCGTCGACCAGCACATGGCGCTGGAGAACATTCTGCACGGCGCGCCGACGGCGATCGCCAACTTCATGAACGACTACAACCCGGACACCGGAACTATCAACGGCGGCTTCGGAATCGTACCGTTCGCGAACCCTACCCAGTCGGGTGCGATTGTTCCGTTGCCGATTCCCGGCTGCTCGCAGCTGGCAAGCGTCGAGAATGTCACGGCGGTCGAAACGGGCAAGCTGTGTGCGCTGTTCCTCGGCCCCGGATTGCGGGTGCTCAACTACAACAACCTGCCCTTCCCCGTCAACCCATTCCTGATGCCGTCGGCGAACCCGGAAAACATCATCTACGCCGAGCCGCGTCTGGCGCCCGGTGGTGAGGGTCCGAAGCCCGGAGCGCCCGAGATCCCGCCGGCGGTGTCCGCGTACACCGGCCTGCCGGGTGACCCGGTAGGACCCCCCGGAGCGGTGCCGCCGGCGCGGATACCGGGTGCGGCGATGCCGTTGCCGCCGGCGCCCTCGGTACCGATGGAATCGCCGCCGCCACCGCCACCGCCGCTGCCGGGGCCATTGCCCGCTGAAGGGCCGCAGCCATGACGGCCCGGGTCGCCGTCCGGCGAGTGCTCGCCATCGGTTGTTGCGTGGTGTTGACCGCAACCGGATGCGCATTTCACGGACTGAATTCACTACCACTGCCGGGCGCGGTGGGACGCGGGGCGGGTGCCGACACCTATCACGTCGAGGTCAGGAATGTCGGCACGCTGGAGTCGAATTCGCCGGTGATGATCGACGACGTCATTGTCGGCAGCGTCGGCAAGATGACGCCGAATACGGCGAATGCGGTGAAGGGATGGCACGCCGACGTCGAGATCTCGGTAAAGCGCGATGTCGTCATCCCCGCCAATGCGGTAGCCAGCATCGGTCAGACGAGCTTGCTCGGGTCGATGCACTTGGAGCTCAATCCGCCGCTCGGTCAGCCGGGGATAGGGCGACTGCAACCGGGCGCCACCATCCCGCTGAACCGGGCGTCGACGTATCCATCGACAGAGCAAACCCTTTCGTCGCTATCGGTGGTCGTCAACGGTGGCGGGCTGGGTCAGTTCGGTGAGATCGTCCACAATTTCAGCGCCGCCCTGTCCGGTCGGGCGGGCGCCGTGCGGGATCTGATCACCCGCCTGGACAAATTCGTCGGCACGTTCGACCAACAGCGTGACAACATCGTCTCGTCCATCCAGGCGCTGAACCAGCTTGCCAGCAAGTTCGCCGCACAGAACGACGTCCTCACTCAAGCGCTGCGCAAGGTCCCCCCGGCGTTGGAGGTGCTGAACAAAGAGCGGCCGCGCCTGACGGAAGCCCTGGACAAACTTCGGGTCTTCAGCGATACCGCTACCAAGCTTGTCAATGACAGCCAGGCCGATCTGGTCAAGAACCTGAAAAACCTGGAGCCGACGATCCGAGCGCTGGCCGACGTCGGGCCCGAACTCGGTGCGGCTCTCGCGCAGTCGGCGGTCTTCCCGTTCACTCAGAATTTCGTCGATCGAGCAGTGCGCGGCGATTACTTCAATGTATTTGCGGAGCTCGACCTTACGATTCCACGCCTCAAGCAAGGACCGTTCTTGGGAACCCACTGGGGGCAGCTGAAGGCCATCGAACCACCGGCACCGGGTGACCCGCCTTACCTGAACTACACACTCGATCCCTTGCATGCCGGCGCGGGTGCGGCACCACCCGGCACTCCGCCGCCGCCTAACGCTGCGCCGCTGCCTGGCCCTCCGCCACCGGCCGGACCGCCACCGGGACCGCCGGCGGATGCGCCGTCGCCTGCTACCCCGCCGGGGCCCGCTGTTTTGCCGCCGGGAATCCCGCCGACGGAAGGCGGCGGATAGATGCTGTCGCGCTTTGTCCGAATCCAGCTGGCGATCTTCGCCACCGTCGGGATCATCGGTGTGGTCGCGATGGTTCTCTTCTACATCCAAGCGCCGACCCTGCTGGGCATCGGACGGATGACGGTCACGTTGGAGCTGCCCGCCACCGGAGGCCTCTACCGGTTTTCCAACGTGACTTACCGCGGCGTGCAGGTCGGCAAGGTGACGGCGGTCAGCCTGACGCCCAACGGCGCGAAAGCGACGCTTTCCCTTAGCAACTCGCCCAAGATCCCGGCAGACCTGCAAGCCGAGGTACGCAGCGTCTCCGCGGTCGGCGAACAATATGTGGATTTACGGCCGCGAACCGACTCGCCCCCGTATCTGCGCGACGGTTCAGTAATCGCCATGGGCGACACCACGATTCCGCAAGCAGTCGGGCCCATGCTCGATCAAGTCAGTGCCCTGGTCAACAGCATCCCTAAGAACAAACTCGGTCAGTTACTCGACGAGTCATTCCAGGCGTTCAACGGGTCCGGTTACGATGTCGGGTCACTTTCGGACTCGTCCGCGCGGATCGCCGGGGACGCCAACGCCGTCGTCGACCGCACCCGCGCTTTGATCGAGGACAGCGGACCGTTCCTGGAAGCTCAGGCACAGACCACCGATTCGATCAGAGCGTGGGCGCGCAGCTTGGCTGGCATCTCGGATGTGCTGGTCACCGATGATTCGAACGTGCGCACCGTGTTGCACGACGGTCCCGGCGCAGCAAAACAAGCGACTGCGCTGCTCGAGCAAGTCAAACCGACGCTCCCTATTCTGCTGGCCAACCTCACCACCATTGGCCAGATCGGTGTCACCTACCACCCCGGGCTGGAGCAACTGCTGGTGTTGCTACCGCCACTTGTTGCCGTCGAGCAAACGGCCAACGCCACGAACTGGCCGAACGGTTTGGCCCATGGCGACTTCGCACTCACGGTCGACGATCCGCCTATCTGCACGGTCGGCTTCATGCCGCCCAGCCAGTGGCGATCGCCGGACGACGAAAGCGACATCGACACACCGGACGGGCTGTATTGCAAACTGCCGCAGGATTCGCCACTCTCGGTGCGCGGCGCCCGTAACTACCCGTGCATGGACAAGCCCGGCAAGCGCGCGCCGACGGTCGAAATCTGCAAGAGCGACCAGCCATACATGCCGCTGGCGATGCGCCAGCACACGCTTGGTCCGTCCCCGCTCGACCCAAACCTGCTTTCGCAGGGCATCCCGCCTGATGATCGAGTTACCGTCAACGACAGGATCTTTGGCCCTGTCGAGGGAACACCGCTGCCGCCGGGGGCGGTCCCGCGCGGCACACCGCCGGGGCCGCGAGGGACCTACGGGCCGCCGGGCCCGGGATACGCTGCGCCGCCGCTGCCGTCATCGGCCACCATGTCGACGCAAGCCGCTGATTATCCGCCGATAGCGCCGCTGGACGTCCCCGATGTGCCCCCGGCACCGCCGATCGCCGTACCCGCACCGGCTGAGGGACCGACTGGCGTTGGGCCGCAGGCGGCTCCGAGTTCGTTCGGAGACAAGGCTTCTCAACCGCGACCCGCCGTCGCGGTCGCCCAGTACGACCCACGTACCGGTCGATATGTCGGTGGCGACGGCCACCTATACCAGCAGTCAGATTTGGTGAAGTCGGCTGGGGCCAAAAAGTGGCAGGACTTGCTCCCCACCTGAAGCCGAGCACGGACGCTCGATCACCCGATCCTGTCCAGCCGTAGCGGCATTTCGATGGTAAGCCACTGGTTTTGTCCGCAGGCGCCGCTGGGACCGATTGTCTTATCCTTACCGGCCAGGACGGGCGATCCGATTTGCACGACACCCGTGCCGTTCGGGTCCACCGGATAGAAATAAAATTCCTGGCGCCCAGTGAATGAGGTGCCGTCCTCGCACGTTTCCCAGTTGGGCACGTCGTGTGTGACATACCACTGGAGTCCGTCTTTCAAAATGAGCGGCGCGGTCCATCCCTGGTCGCTGCTGGCCGTGCCGCTGCACGACATGAAGCTGGTGCACGTGGAGCTGAGCGTCCATGTGGTGGTGACAACCGGCTCTTGGTTGTATTGGCGGTTGATCTTGGCCATGTTGCCGTTGGACGTGACTTGATAAGTCCCGTTGAGGGCGACCTCCTCTTTAGTGGTCGCCCCAGCCGGCGAGGCAGCGCCCAAGGCGCCGAATATGTTGGCTGCCAGCAACATCGCGGTAGCGATCGTTCCCGCTGAACGCATCGCGTCCTCCTTGACGCCAATTGAACCGCCTACCCGGGTTTCTCGGCGCCGGCAACGGCGTCGTTGAGCGATGAGAGTAGCACCGGCTGCGTCGCCGGGTTGCCGATTCGCGGCACCGGCCGCCCAAGCCATCACAACGGGTCTAACTTTGCTATCAGCCAGGATTCCTCAACCTTTGTCAGCGTTACCAGGACGCTGCTGGCTGTCGTCAACGGTTCGGGCTTGTCCTGGCTCGCGGTGTTCTGGTTGATAAACACCAACACGGTTGCCGAATCCGGGTGCAACTCCGACACGGCGGCTCGCAGTACTTTGGCCGACGCCGTAAGTTTCCCTTGCCGCGCCGTCGGCGCGACGAACTGCTCGCTGAACTTGCTGTAGTAGTCCAGAAATTCGCCGGTAAGGTGCGACTTCGCCTTGGCGAAGTCGCCGTCCAGATTGCCGTACGAGTACGACAGCACCGCCACGGCACCGTCCGAGGCCGCTTGGACTACCCGACGTGCCGCTGCGTCGCCGAAACGCTGAGCCGGCCGGTACTGGAAGAAGAACAAACCGGCAGCAACCCCGATCGCTGCCACGACCAACGTTGTCGCAAGCAGGGGACGCCACCGTGTCAGACAGCTTCGGGTGAGGCGGCCGACCGCGGCCAATCCGCGGGCGCGCGCCGATCCCTGGCCGGCGGATGGTTGCTCCGCGTCGGTGACGGGCGGAGTTTCTGCGTTGTCGACCGACGACCCTTGCTCGACAGTCATTGCAAGAAATCGACTTTCGACATCTTGAGCTGACCAGCGTCCCGCTCGATCGTGACGCTGAGCCGCCACAACATGGGAGGCCGTTTCGTGTTATCAGCGTTGGTGACATCGGTTTTCGCTGCAACGAGCGCAACTCCCGAATTGCCGGTCACCGACTCGACACCGACGCCTTCCACCGTCGCCCTGCTCGTCACCTTCGTTTCTTCGGCTTGTTGAACCATGAAGGCCGATCTCGCTTCGACTTCGGCCTTGAGCTCGCCCGTGCACGCGTCGATGATGTGCTGAACATCCTCCTTCGCGTGGCGGGGGTCAATCGACATAAACGTTGTAACCCCTTGTCGGGCTGCCGCTGCGAACTCTGGGACGAGCTGCCGTTTGTGCATGATCGTCCGGTCCTGCCACACCATGTAACCGCTCGCCGCGATCGAGGCGCAGAAGAGCACAATCCCAGCGGCAACAGCGACCGTCTTCCGTTCCGGTCGGCGCAGCCACCGTAGCCGCGAGCCAACCGGTTCTGCGGCAGGTTGCTCGGCGTCACCGTCGCCGGCAGTTTCGGCTATGTCGCTCTCGTCGCTGGGAGCGGTATCGGCTGCTTGGCGCAACCGTGTCGCACGTGCCCGGGCTTCCTTAGCGCGCGCCTCCGCCTGGGCGGCCGCGTCCTCCGCTTCGGCTACCGAAATGGGGTTGGAATCGGTCACGCCCCCCGGCGCGTCGCCCGGCTCACCGTCAAGTTCTTCCGGTGGACGCTGCCGCGACGGCATGATGACCTCCTGGTCCGCTCGCTCGGAGAACCACATTATCACTGGCTTTCAAGTGCCCACCGCTGCGATTGAACGGTGAGCGCTGGCCGTAGACGTGCGTAAATCGTCGATTGCCCGGTGACGAAGCGGGTACGGTTTTGCACGCAATTCGGCGCTCGAGAGCTCTTTGGCTTTAGCAGCCTTCTCCAAAGAGGAGAACTTTCTTTTCGGCTGTGGCAGAGTGATCGGGTGCGATTCCTCGTGGCAGTGGCTGCCGCGTTGCTCTCTGTGGGTGGGCTGGCGGCGCCGCCCGCGGCTGCTGGGCCGACCGTGTGCGACTACCCCGACTGCACCCCTGGGATCGCCGCGCATGTGGCCCTCGGTGCGCCGTGTGACAACACTACCTATTACGTCTTCGGGACTGCAGACTATAACGTCTTCCCGGGGTCGCAGCCGGGACGGCTGTTGTTCTGCGGTTCACCGAGACGATACGAGCCCCGGTGGTTCCGGTCGCCCCCGATGGCGGGGGTCAAAGAAGAGGGCGCCAACTGCTTGCAATACCAGAATTATGTCGCACAGGCGCCTGACGGCCTGTTTTTGGTGTGCATAGGCCACGATGGTCAAACGACCTGGGTCCGCGCTGACACGTAGCCCCGTTACCGTCATCGTGTGAGCAGAGTGGCCGACGCGCCGCGTAAGGCCGTCACCGTGTCGTCGATCCGGTATGCGGCCGGTCTTGCCTTCGCTCATCTTCTCAGCGTCGCCGAAGTCCTCGTCATTGTCGTCGCACTCAGCGGCCACGTCACCGGCGGCGCCGCTGCGCACTTCAGCGACAGGTACGTGATCACTTCGGTGACGGTGGTTTCGCTGGCCACGCTCGCCGTGCTGATCGGCGGCGTCGTGGTGATCACCCCGTCGCTGCGCTGGTTTGTGCCCGGCCGGGAGCCCGACACGAATCAACGCCGCGCCGCAATGAAACTCATGCGCAACCAGTCGATCGTCTTGGCGGCCACGTGGACGGCCAGCGGCGCGACCTTCGTCGCGCTGGACCTCGACGGTGGGCTCACGGTTGCCGTGTCGACCGGTTTGGCCGTCCTCTTCGGCGGCGCTGCGGCAACGGGCACCGCCGTTCTGCTCAGCCAGCGAACGGTCCGTCCGATCATCGCCGCCGCCACAAAGGGATTCGAGGGCTTCGTGACGGCGCCCGGAGTGATGACGCGACTGGTCACCATGTGGTTGCTGTGCAGCGCGCTGCCGTGCGTGGCCATCGCCGTGCTGGTTTTCCTGCGGGCAAACGGCTGGATCATTCCGAAAAGCGCGTCGGTCGAGATCCCGGTGCTGGTGCTCTCGATTGTCGCGGTGATGCTGGGGCTGCGGGGAATGATCCTGGTATCGCGGTCGATCTCGGATCCGGTTCGCGAGGTCATCGACGCGATGGCCGAGATCGAACACGGCCGGATCGGCGTGTTCGTCGACGTCTACGAGCGGTCCGAAATCGGGCGCCTGCAAAGAGGGTTCAACCGCATGGTCGCCGGGCTCAGCGAACGCGACCGGCTGCGTGACCTGTTCGGCCGTCATGTCGGTGCCGACGTCGCCCGCCGCGCGGTCAAAGAAGGCGCATCGCTGTCGGGCGATGTCGGGGAAGCGGCAATCCTGTTCGTGGACCTGGTGGGTTCGACGCAGCTGGCGGCCAGCCGGCCACCCGAAGAGGTCGCCGAGGTGCTCAACGATTTCTTCCGGATCGTGGTCGGCGCTGTCGACGAGCGGCACGGACTGATCAACAAATTTCAGGGCGATGCTGCGCTGGCGGTGTTCGGGGCGCCGCTGCGTACCAGCGGTGCCGCCTCAGCGGCATTGGCGACGGCACGGGTGTTGGGCACTCGGCTGCGTCGGCTACCTGTTGTCGACTTCGGCATCGGCGTATCGGCCGGATCCGTCTTCGCCGGGAATATCGGAGCCGAAAACCGTTACGAATACACCGTTATCGGCGACGCGGTCAACGAAGCGGCGCGCCTGGCCGATCTCGCAAAAACCTTCCCAGGGCGAGTGCTGTGTTCGGCTGCTGCTGTCGATCGTGCCGATGACGCCGAGGAGCAGCACTGGGACTCAGGCGATTCGGCGGTGCTGCGCGGTCGCTCGGAAGCGACGCACATCTGGACGCCGGCGGTTAGCGAGCAGCCGTGAAGGTGAGGTGCAGTTCGCTGAGGCCACGCAGGATATACGTCGGCTCGTAGGTGTAGCGGCGATCGTCGGCCGGTCCGTGTTGGGCCTCGTTGATACGCAGTTCGGGCATCCGGTCCAAGATGCGCTCGATTGAGACTCTGCCCTCCACTCGAGCCAGCGGCGCGCCCGGGCAAGAATGCACCCCGCGGGCGAAAGCCATGTGCTCACGGACATTCTTGCGGTCGAGTTGGAACTCGTGCGGATTGTCGAACCGGCGCGGGTCGCGGTTGACCGCGCCCGGAAGGATCATCACGATCGTACCGACGGGGATGTCGACACCGCCGATGGTGGCGGGCTTGCGTGCCAGCCGCGAGTCGCTCTTGACCGGGCTCTCCATCCGCAGCGATTCCTCAATGAAGGCGGGAATCAGGCTGCGGTCATCGCGCAGCCGTTGCTGGATATCGGCCCGCTCACCGAGCACCTGCAGGGCAGCCGAGAGCAGTTTGGCGGTGGTTTCTTGTCCGGCGGCGAAAAGGAAAGTGGCCGAGCGGACTACGTCGATGACCTCGGGCGTGGAGCCGTCCGGATAATTCGCCGTCGCCAGCGAGGTCAAGACGTCATCGCGCGGTTCGCGCCGCCGGTCCTCGATGTAGGCGCAGAACTTCTCGTCCAGCCACTCCAGTGGGTTGATGCCGACCGATTCGTGGTCGAGCGCACCCACCCGTGCGCCGGGACGATCGGCGCCCAGCACGGTGCGGAACTGCGTGTGGTCTTCCTCGGGAACCCCGAGCAGGTCGGCGATCACCAAGGTCGCGAAGGGCTTGGAGTACTCGGCGATGAACTCGCACTCGCCTTGGCCGAGGAACTCGTCGAGCTGGCGGTCGGCCAGCCGCCACATGAAGTCCTCGTTCTCCTTGAGCCGGCTCGGCGTCAGCAGTCGGCTCAACAACGAGCGGGCGCGGGTGTGCTCGGGCGGGTCCATCGTCACCATGTGTTCGAACATCGGAAATTGGTCACGGTGCGCGTCAATCAGGGAACTCAGATCGTCGCAGTCGACTTCGAACGGCAACGGCGGGAATGGGCCGCCGAGCGCGACACAGTTCGAGAATGTGTCGGGGTCCTTGTAGACCGCGTTGGCTTCTTCCCAGCCGGTGACGGCGACGACGTTGTGGTGCGGCAGCCGAAGCACCGGGTTCTGGTCACGCAGGTAGTCGAAGTAGGCGTAAGGGTCGGGCACCAAAGACGCGTCGGTGAAGAAGTCGATCGACTCGAACGTTGAATCGAAGGTTGTCATGTTGTTACGCGCCTCCTGCCGGCTTGGGCTGTCTGTCGGCGGCGAGACGTAGCACCGCCCGCGTATGAGATCGTGCCGAAACATTCACATTGTGCTGAGCACCTGCTTAGCATGACGCTAATGTCGTGGTCAAGGTCGAGCGCCGGGTCGGGGCTACGATCAGGTGTGCAGCAAGGATCGACGAAAGTGCGAAGCTCAGCATGACTTCCGCGCGACGGATCGGAGCGCCGGACGCCAAGAATCGCGGCGTGCTGCTTGATGCGGCCGAACAGTTGATGCTCGAAGAGGGTTACGCCGCAGTCACTTCCCGGCGCGTCGCCGAGAAAGCGGCGCTGAAACCACAGCTGGTTCACTACTACTTCCGCACGATGGACGACCTGTTCCTGGCGGCGTTCCGCCGGCGCGCCGAAGAGGGACTCCAGGTGCAGGCGCAGGCGCTGCAATCGCCCCAGCCGCTGTGGGCGCTGTGGCGGTTCAGCACCGACCCGGCGGCTACCGCGCTGACGATGGAATTCGTCGCGCTGGCCAATCACCGCAAAGCGCTCAAAGCCGAGATCGGCTACTACGCCGAACGTTTCCGCGAAGAGCAGCACAAAACCCTCTCGGCCGTCCTCGAGCGCTACGGCATGGCATCCGACGAGGTGCCGCCGTTGGTCTGGTCGGTGCTGATCACCAGCATCTCCCGCATGCTGGTGCTCGAGCAAGCGCTCGGGATGTCGGCCGGCCATGCCGAAACCGTCGGGCTCGTCGAACGCTATCTGCATCGGCTGGAAGGCGAGCCGGGTAACGCTTACCAGTGACGTATCGAGCAGAGCACACCCTTCGGACCGTCCTTGGATACCACGACTTTCCCATCGACCGTGAGAGTGCAGTGCAATCCGGGTGTGCCCGGTTCGGTGCCGGTGCTGGCTGAGACCATCGCCCACACCTCGGGTTTGGCCAGGTCCAACTCATAGCTCCACGGTTTGCCTGGGGCGATATCGACTTTGACGTTGGGGACGAACTGGTAGGGGTTGTGGCTGTAGTCGGCGAAGATCGGCGGTTCCTGATCCAGGTAGTAGATGTCGGTGTAGATCGGGTTGTCCGCCGAGACGGTGTATTTGACGTGATGCATGACACCGGCGTCATCGGCGCGCGAGGGCGCGGCGACAATGCCGGTCGCTGCCAAGAGAACTGTCAACATCGTGAGCGCTCGGCTGCTGGCTGTCACGTCGCACCTCCGGCCCGGGAGTTGTTGCTGCGGTTCATCACTCGATCAGCGGCCTGCCAATGAGCGTCGCTCACCCACAGCCGCGCGAACGCTTGCACCGCTTCGTCAGCGGAAACCCCGCGCACGACACGCTTGATCTCACCGGCCGGACGGCCGGCCAACGTGCGGGCGATCATCCGCCAATCATCGTCGAAAGTGGGCCGCGGCAACACCTGATCGACCAATCCGATGCGTTCGGCCTCGGCGGCGTCGAGCACGGTCCCGGTCCCGGCCAGTAGCAGCGCCCGGCTCTTGCCGACCAGCGCGGCCAGCCTTTCTGCGCCGCCCCAGGCCGGCATGATCTCCAGCGACACCTGGTTGAAGCCGATCTTGATGTCGTCGGCGGCCAGCCGGATGTCGGCGGCGACGGCGACCTCGGCGCCACCGCCGAGCGCGTGACCGTTCAGCGCAGCGATCACCGGCGCGGGAAAGTTCGCCAGCCGATCGCAGATCGACCGCATGCGCCGCGCCATGGCCGCCGCTTCGTCCTCGGTCCGGATTGCGCTGAGTTCTTTGAGGTCGCCGCCGGACACGAAGGCGCGGTCACCGGCACCGGTGATGGCCAGCGCGCTGGCGCCCTCGGCCGCGTCGATCGCCTTCTCCAATTGATCCATGGTGTCCAGGGCGATGGCGTTGCGCGCATGCGGGCGGTCGATGGTGAGCACCGCGAGACCCTGGTCGAACTCCACGTCCACCATGCGGCACTCCATCGCCCGATATTGGCATTCTCCTCAGCGGAGAATAGCATCGCCATCTCGCTGGCAGGGCGTCGCTCCCCGGCCGCCTGCTACCAGGGGGCATTGCGGTAGCCTCTCGGTGAGAATAGTATTCTCGCAAACTGCGAAGGAGGATTTCATGGGGCAGTTGTCGCATCGGGAAGACGTCCCGTTTCCAATCTTTGACGCGGATAACCATCTCTACGAGCCGCCGGAAGCGCTGACCAAGTTCCTGCCCAAGGAGTACAAGGACTTCGTCCAGTACGTGCAGATCAACGGGCGCACCAAGATCGCGCTGCGCGGCGTGATCAGCAACTACATTCCCAACCCGACCTTTGAGGTCGTCGCCAGGCCGGGCGCCTGGGAGGAGTACTTCAAGTACGGCAACCCGGACGGTAAGTCCAAGCGCGAGCTGTTCGGTGAGCCGATGCGCGCGATCCCGGCTTTCTTCGAGCCCGGCCCGCGCCTGGAGAAGATGAACGAACTGGGCTTGGACCGCACCCTGATGTTCCCCACGCTGGCCAGCTTGATCGAGGAGCGGCTGCGCGACGACCCGGTCGCCATCCACGTCCTGATCCATGCGCTGAACCAGTGGCTCGATGAGGTCTGGGGCTTCAACTACCAGAACCGGATCTTCACCACCCCGGTCATCACGTTGCCGATCGTGGAGAAGGCGATCGAGGAGCTGGAGTGGGTGGTCAAGCGTGGTGCCCGCGCCATCCTGGTCCGCCCGGCGCCGGTTCCCGGCTTCCGCGGCCCGCGGTCGTTCGCGCTGCCCGAGTTCGACCCGTTCTGGGAGCGGGTCGTCGAACACGACGTGCTGGTCGGGATGCACTCGTCCGACAGTGGCTACTCCCGCTACACCTCCGAATGGGACGGTGCCGACCAGGAGATGCTGCCGTTCCAGACCAACGCGATGGGCATCCTCAACGAGTGGCGGCCGATCCAGGACTCGGTGGGGTCGTGGGTGATTCACGGTGCGCTCTACCGCCATCCCAAGCTGAAGGTCGCGATTGTCGAGGCCGGTTCGAAATGGATGACCCCGTTGCTGGACGGGCTGGCCGAGGTCTTCCGCAAGGCGCCGGAAGCCTTCCCGAGCGACCCGGTAGAGATGGTCAAAAACCGCATCCACGTCAGCCCGTTCTTCGAGGACGGCATCGACGATCTGGTCAACCTCGTCGGCGTGGATCAGGTCTTGTACGGCTCGGACTGGCCGCACCCGGAAGGGTTGGCGGAGCCGACCTACTACGTCAATGCGCTGTCGCACCTGTCCGTCGAGGATCAAGCAAAGATCATGGGCGGCAACCTCGGTCGGCTCGTCACGGTGTGACGCCCGCCAGTAGGACCTGGCAGACCATCCCCGAGATGGTCGTGAGCGCAGCGGACCGCTTCGGCGACGCGGAAGCGATTGTCGACGGTCCGCTGCGCTTGAGCTTCACCGAAGTCGTCGATCGAATCCGCCGTGCGGCAGGTGCTTTCGCTGACTTCGGTATCGACAAAGGCGATCGAGTCGCCATCTGGGCGCCGAACTGCGCGGAATGGATCATCGCGGCGTTCGGGCTGCTCACCGCCGGCGGCGTGCTGGTGCCGGTCAATACACGGTTCACGGCCGACGAAGCCGGCGACATCATCGTCCGCAGCCAGGCCAAAGCCGTCCTGGTTCAGCAGGGTTTCCTGGGCCAGGACTACACCGCGCCGGCGGGGATACCGATCATCAATCTGAAATCCGACTTTTTGTCCAGCGGTTCGCCATTCGAGCGGGCGGTGAGCGGCACCGACATCGCCGACATCATCTTCACGTCGGGCACGACCGGCCGCCCGAAGGGCGCGATGATGAATCATCAACAGACGCTGCGGATGTATGAAGAGTGGGCCACACTCGCAGATCTGCGCGAGGGCGACCGCTACCTGCAAATCAACCCGTACTTCCACACGTTTGGCTTGAAAGCGGGTCTCGTCGCGTCCTTCCTCCGCGGTGCGACGATGCTTCCCGTCGCGATGTTCGACATCGGCGCCGTGATGGATCTCATTGACCGCGAACGCATCACGATGCTGCCCGGACCGCCGACGCTGTACCACTCATTGCTGAGCGTCACTGACAAGGCCAAGCTGTCGACGTTACGGGCAGGGGTGACCGGCGCCGCCGACATCCCTGTCGAACTGGTCCGTCGCATCCACGATGAGCTGCCCTTCCAAACGTTGATGACCGGTTACGGCCTAACCGAAGCGGGCAACGTCACGCTGTCCCGGCCCGGTGATTCGTTCGAGGCGGTGGCCACAACTGCGGGCCTGCCCTGCGAGGGCGTTGAGGTGCGCATCGCCGACGACGGCGAAGTGCTGGCCCGTGGTTACGGCGTCATGCAGGGCTACCTCGACGAGCCCGCGGCGACCGCGCAGGCAATCGACGCCGAAGGATGGTTGCACACCGGCGATATGGGTACGCTTGACGCGGCGGGTCGGCTACGGATCGACGGGCGCAAGAAGGACATGTTCATCGTGGGCGGGTTCAACGCCTACCCGGCCGAGATCGAGGGCTTCCTGCTGGAACACCCCGCAGTTGCCCAGGCCGCTGTGATCGGTGTTCCCGACGAGCGACTCGGCCAGGTGGGCAAAGCCTTCGTGGTGCCGAAAACATCGGTGTCCGAAGGCGATTTGATCGCGTGGTCCCGCCAACGGATGGCGGGATTCAAAGCGCCGCGATACGTCGAGTTTCTCGACGAGCTGCCGTTGAATGCCACCGGCAAGGTGATGAAGGACAAGCTTCGGTGAGTGCCGTCGAGCCGCATCCGCATTCGATGGTGATCGCATCGGATTACCGAGTTCCAAATCCAGACCGGGTGTGGCCGCTGCTGAAACGGCGCAAGTCGGCCCTCGCGGATATCGGCGCGCACCATGTGCTCGTCTACAAATCCATCCACGACTACGGGCGCGTGCTGGTGATGATCGGGGTGCGTAGCAGAGAGCCGATCGTGGAGCTGCTGCGGTCGCGGGTCTTCTTCGACTGGTTCGATGCCGTAGGCGTCGAAGACATTCCAGCAGTCTTCGCCGGGAAGATCGTCGATCGTTTCGAAGCGTCGCCATCGGCCAAACCGCGGGCACCCGGGGTGGTTGTGGCCGCGATCGCAGCCGTCGACGACGTACCAGCGATGAGCTTGGACGTACGTCGCGCGCTCGACAAGTTCACCACTGCGGGCGTGCGGAAGACGTGGCTTTTCCAGGCTTTCGACGACGGGCAGGAAGTGATGATCCTGCAGGAACTCGACGACGAGGACAGTGTGCGGAGCTGGATCGACCATCCTGACGCGGCCGCGCAGTGGATGACCGGCCTGGGTAGGGGAGCATACCCGCCGCTGTTCGTGGGCAGATTCATGGACATGATGCGGATCGAGGACTGAACGGACCGCTAGCCCCATGGCGGCGACCCGCTGCGCCCGGCGCCCTTCGCCGCGCTTGCGATCGCCGCTAGCGACGCGCGCTGCCGTCCGGCGACGTGGGCCGCGCCAGTTCGATGAGCAGTTCGGGAATGTCGAAGCGCGGAACGACGGCTTCGACGAGCACCATCCGGTCTTGATGCTCGGCGGCGGCGGTCAGGGCGTCGTCGAGCTCACCGTAGGTCTTCGCCCGGAATGTCAGCTGGTTGGTCACACCGAGCGCAGCGGCGACTTTCGACCAGTCCCAGCTCACAATGTCGTTGTAGGGGGCGGTCTTTCCATGAATCGCCCGCTCGACGGTGTAGCCGTCGTTGTTGACCACCACGACCACCGGCGAGAGCTTTTCGCGGGAGATCACGCCCAGTTCTTGCACGGTGAGCTGAGCTGCTCCGTCACCGATCAACAGCACCGGCCGGCGATCCGGATGGGCCAGCCCCGCACCGAGCATGGCGGGCAGCGTGTAACCGATCGACCCCCACAGGGGCTGGCCGATAAACGTCACCCCGCGCGGAAGCCGGTGCGCCGCCATACCGTAGAACGAGGTGCCCTGATCGGCGAGCACCACATTGCCCGGCGTCAGCGCGTCACAAAGCCTGTCCCACAAAACCTCCTGGCTCAGTGGCCGCTCCCGCTCCGGCGGATCCCGGCTGACGTCGTCGGCCGTGGGCGTGATCGCCGGCGACTTCACGGCGCGCCGGTCGAGGATTTCGGTGAGCGCCGTCAACGCCGCGGGCAACTCTACCGGAGCGAAAACCTGTGTGCCAACGGTGCTTTGTTCCGCACCGATATCGATGGTGCGCGCCGGGTCGATGCGCTGGCTGAAGAATCCGCTGACCATGTCGGTGAACACCACGCCTGCGGTGACCAGGACGGGCGCCTCTTCGATCGCCCGGCGTACCGGCTCGGCGCTGGCCGCGCCGGCGTAGATGCCCAAAAAGTTGGGCGAGCTCTCGTCGACCAGACTTTTGCCCCACATCAGCGTGGCATGCGGCACCACATCGGCGGCCAGCAACGCCTCGAGTTCGTCGACGGCATGCAACCGGTGCACCAGGAAGTCCGCCAACACCGTGAGCTGGTGCTCACCGATGAGTTCGGTTGCGGCGTCGGCGAACAGCGCCAGCGCGCGCGGGCTGGTGCCGCCGGTGTATCGCGGCAGTGGCGCGGCGGGCGGCTCGGTTTCGAAACGTGCCACGTCAGTGGGCAGCAGCAGGTAGCCGGGCTGCTTCTGCTCACGTACCTCAGACAGCACGCGGTCGATTTCCCGGGTTGCCGTTGCCGGCATGAGACTGGCTTGGGCGCAGGTGATTTCCCGGCTGATCCGCAGGAAGTGCTCGAAGTCGCCGTCGCCGAGCGAATGATGAAGTGCCCGGCGCGTCCCCTGCGCGTCTTTGGAAGGTCCGCCGACGATGTGCACCACTGGGACGTGCTCGGCATAGCTGCCCGCGATCGCATTGGCCACAGATAGCTCGCCGACCCCGAATGTCGTTACCACAGCTGCCATTCCGCGAAGCCGGCCGTAGCCGTCGGCGGCATAGCCGGCATTGAGTTCGTTGGCGTTGCCCACCCATCGAAGGTCAGGGTGGGCCACGATGTGGTCGAGGAATTCGAGGTTGTAGTCGCCGGGAACTCCGAAGACGTGCTCGACGCCCAGTTCGACGAGGCGGTCCAGCAGGTAGTCGCCGACGGTATAGACAGTCACCAGACCGACGCTACGCTGCGTCGAAAATACCACCGGGCAAGACGCGGCCTCGCTATGGTGCGACCATGGCAGTGCAGGATTCCCGCGAAGTCGTCATCGAAGCAAGCCCGGAGGAGATCCTCGACGTCATCGCCGACGTCGAGAACACGCCGTCCTGGTCGCCGCAGTACCAGAGCGCCGAAATACTTGACACCCACGACAGCGGTCGGCCGCGCCGGGTGAAGATGAAAATCAAGGCCGCCGGCCTCACCGATGAGCAGGTCGTCGAATACACCTGGGCAGCCGACAGCGTCAGCTGGACCTTGGTGTCGGCGGGGCAATTGAAGGCCCAGGACGCCAAGTACACGCTGACACCCCAAGGCGACAAGACCAAGGTCCGATTCGACATGGACGTCGACCCGTCCGTGCCGATCCCCGGATTTCTGCTCAAACGCACGATGAAGGGCGGCATGGAAACCGCCACCGACGGACTGCGCAAACAGGTGCTCAAAGTCAAGAAGGGCTGACTGTCGATGACGCACCCCGGACCGCTGGCGGGCGTGCGCGTCATTGAACTCGGCGGCATCGGGCCCGGTCCGCACGCGGGGATGATGCTCGCCGACCTGGGTGCCGATGTGGTCCGGGTGCGCCGCCCCGGCGGCCTGGTCATGCCGGCCGAAGACCGCGACCTGCTGCACCGCGGCAAACGCATCGTCGACCTCGACGTCAAGACGCAGCCCGGACAGCTGCTCGAGCTGGCCGCCAACGCCGACGTGTTGCTGGACTGCTTCCGGCCGGGCACCTGTGAGCGCCTCGGAATCGGTCCCGAGGATTGCGCTGCGGTCAATCCCCGATTGATCTTCGCGCGGATCACCGGCTGGGGGCAGGACGGGCCGCGGGCCGCGACGGCCGGCCACGACATCAACTATCTGTCGCAGACCGGGGCGCTGTCGGCACTGGGCTACCGCGACCGACCGCCGATGCCGCCGCTGAACCTGGTCGCCGACTTCGGTGGTGGCTCGATGTTGGTGTTGCTGGGCATTGTGGCCGCGCTGTATGAGCGGGAGCGGTCCGGGCTCGGTCAGGTCGTCGACGCGGCGATGGTCGACGGCGTCAGCGTGCTGGCCCAGATGATGTGGACGATGAAATCGACCGGGGCCCTGCGCGACGAGCGCGAATCGTTTCTGCTCGACGGCGGCGCGCCGTTCTACCGCTGCTATGAGACCGCCGACGGCAAGTACCTGGCCGTCGGCGCCATCGAGCCGCAGTTCTTCGCCGAGTTGCTGCGTGGGCTCGAGTTGTCCGCCGACGAGGTGCCGGGCCAACTCGACATCGGGTCGTATCCGCGGATGCGCGAGATTTTCACCGAATGCTTCGCCAGCAAGACCCGCGACGAGTGGGCGGAGATCTTCGCGGGCACCGACGCATGTGTCACCCCGGTTTTGACGTGGGCCGAGGCCGCCGGTGATGCGCACATGACCGCACGCGCGACGGTGATTAGCGCGCACGGCGTCGAGCAGGCCGCTCCGGCGCCGCGGTTTTCCCGCACGCCGGCCGGTCCGGTCACGCCGCCGCCGAACGGGACGACAGCCCTGGGCGACATCGGCTGGTAATCCCGGTCGCGAGCCCGGTCCGGTTATAAGCTTGGTGCCAGTGGCCGTACGAGCATCACGCGAAATCGTCATCGACGCGCCGCCGGATGCGATCCTCGACGCGCTAGCTGACATTGGCTCGGTGCCGTCCTGGTCGTCGGTTCACAAACGGGCCGAGGTGCTGGACTGCTATCCCGACGGTCGTCCCCACCACGTGAAGGTGACCGTCAAGGTGGTCGGCATTGTCGACAAGGAAGTTGTCGAATACCACTGGGGCCCTGACTGGGTCGTGTGGGATGCGCGCAAAACGGGTCAGCAACATGGGCAGCACGTCGAATACACGCTGCAACGCGAAGGCGACGACAAAACCCGCGTGCGATTCGACATCACCCTGGAGCCGTCGGCCCCGCTGCCCGAGTTTCTGGTCAACCGCGCCCGCAAAAGGATCCTGCACGCCGCCACTGAGGGGCTGCGCAGACGGGTGATGGGTGTCGACCGGCCGGATCAGCAGGGCTGAGGGCGGGACCGGTGGCCGTACAAGCGTCGCGAGAAATCGTCATCGACGCGCCGCCGGACGTGGTCATGGCGGCGCTCGCCGATGTCAGCACGTTGACGTCGTGGTCAACGGTGCACCGACGGGTCGAAGTGCTCGACCGCTACGAAGACGGCCGGCCGCATCATGTGCGGGCCACTATCAAGATCTTCGGGTTGGTCGACAAAGAGATCCTCGAATATCACTGGGGTCCGGACTGGGTGGTCTGGGATGCCGAAGAGACCTTCCAGCAGCGTGGGCAGCATGTCGAGTACAGCCTCAAGCGTGAGGGTGTCGACAAAACGCGGGTGCGCTTCGACATCACCGTCGAGCCGTCGGGACCGGTGCCGGAGTTCATCGTCAAGCGGGCCAGCAACATCGTGCTCGGCGCGGCGACAGAGGGCCTACGCAAGCGGGTCATGGGTGGCGAGAGCGCAACACCGCCAAACGCTTGATCGCCTCGTCCAGAGTGTCTTCGCGTTTGGCAAAAGTGAAGCGCACCAGGTGATTCCAAAGCTTGCCGGCGTCCGGTTCGCAGAACGCCGACATCGGGATCGCCGCCACGCCGGCCTGCTCCGGTAACGCCGCGCAGAACGCCGTGCTGTCGTCGTAGCCGAGCGGGCGGGGGTCGGCACACAGAAAGTAGGTGCCCGAGCTGTCGTGCACTTCGAAGCCGATCTCAGTCAGCCCGTTGGCGAGCCGGTCGCGTCGTTGCTGCAACGAGGACCGCAGTGCGGCCACCCAGGCGTCTTCGGTGTTGAGTGCGTGGGCCACCGCGGGTTGAAACGGCGCCCCGCCGACGTAGCTCAAGTACTGTTTGGCCGCCCGCAGCCCGATGATGAGTTCGGCTGGCCCGCAAGCCCATCCGATCTTCCAGCCGGTGCAGTTGAACATCTTGGCGGCACTGGAAATCGTAATCGTGCGCTCGGCCATGCCGTCGAAGCCGGCCAGTGGTAGATGCCGGCGGCCATCGTAGACCAGATGCTCGTAGACCTCGTCGGTGATGACCAGCAGCTCGGCGTGGACGGCGATCTCGGCGATGGCCGTCAGTTCTGTCTCGCTCAGCACCATGCCGGTCGGGTTGTGCGGCGAGTTGACGATCAGCGCCTTGGTCCGCGGTGTCACCGCACGCCGCAGCGCGTCGATATCCAGCGCGAAGCCGCGGCCGTCGGGCACCAACGGCACGACGACCCGTTGTGCGCCGGCCATGGCCACCACCGGCGAGTAGGAGTCGTAGAACGGCTGGATCAGGATCACCTCGGAGCCGGGCTCGACCAGGCCCAGCACCGCCGACGCGATGGCCTCGGTGGCCCCGACGGTGACCAGCACCTCGGTATCCGGGTCGTAGTCGATGCCGAAATGCCGTTTGCGCTGTGCGGCGACGGCTTCTCGCAGCGGTGCGATGCCCAGGCCCGGCGGATATTGGTTGACGCCGTCGGCGATAGCGTCCTGAGCGGCCTTGAGCATTCCCGGCGGCCCGTCCTCGTCGGGAAAACCCTGCCCGAGGTTCACCGCGCCGATCCGGGCCGCCAGCGCCGACATCTCGGCGAACACCGTCGTCGCATACGGCCGCAACCGCGACACCGTCATGGTCGTCGAGCTTAAAGCGCCGAGCGTGAACGTAGCTTCACGCTCGGCATCGAAAGTGAACGTAGCTTCACGCTCGGCATCGAAAAAGGCTCCCAACCAACAGGTTGATCGGCCGCCCTGTTAGGCTGGCCGGCAGAGGACTAGCGTCCCCGATGGACGGATCCGAAACCCACGTGTGAAGAGGAATCAGCCATGTCCGAAGAAGCTTTTGTCTACGAAGCCATCCGCACCCCGCGAGGCAAGCAGCGCAACGGGTCGCTGAACGAGGTGAAGCCGCTGAACCTGGTCGTCGGCCTAATCGACGAACTGCGCAACCGGTTCCCCGACCTCGACGAGAACCTGATCAGCGACGTCATCCTGGGCGTGGTGTCGCCCGTTGGCGACCAGGGCGGCGACATCGCCCGTACCGCCGTGCTGGCGGCGGGCCTGCCCGACACCACCGGCGGCGTGCAGCTCAACCGGTTCTGCGCGTCGGGCCTGGAAGCGGTCAACACCGCCGCCCAGAAGGTGCGCTCCGGCTGGGACGACCTGGTACTGGCCGGCGGCGTGGAGTCGATGAGCCGGGTGCCGATGGGCTCCGACGGCGGCGCCTGGGCGCTGGACCCGGCCACCAACTACGACCTGGGCTTCGTGCCGCAGGGCATCGGTGCCGACCTGATCGCCACCATCGAGGGATTCTCGCGCGAGGACGTCGACGCCTACGCGCTGCGCAGCCAGGAGAAGGCCGCCGCGGCGTGGTCGGGCGGTTACTTCGCCAAGTCGGTGGTGCCGGTCCGCGACCAGAACGGCCTGCTGATCCTCGACCACGACGAGCACATGCGGCCCGACACCACGATGGAAGGCCTGGCCAAACTCAAGCCCGCCTTCGAAGGCGTTGCGGCGCTGGGCGGTTTCGACGACGTGGCGCTGCAGAAGTACCACTGGGTGGAAAAGATCGACCACGTGCACACCGGCGGCAACAGCTCCGGCATCGTCGACGGCGCCGCGCTGGTGCTGGTCGGCAGCGAAAAAGCCGGCCAGTCGCAGGGTCTGACGCCCCGGGCCCGCATCGTGGCGACCGCCACCAGCGGGTCCGAGCCGACGATCATGCTGACCGGCCCGACGCCGGCCACCCGTAAGGTGCTCGACCGGGCCGGACTGACCGTCGACGACATCGACCTGTTCGAGCTCAACGAGGCGTTCGCGTCGGTGGTGCTGAAGTTCCAGAAGGACCTGGACATCCCCGACGAGAAGCTCAACGTCAACGGCGGTGCGATCGCGATGGGCCACCCGTTGGGTGCGACCGGCGCGATGATCCTGGGCACCATGGTCGACGAGCTGGAGCGCCGCAACGCCCGGCGCGCATTGGTCACGTTGTGCATCGGCGGCGGCATGGGCGTCGCGACGATCGTTGAACGAGTCTGAGAGGGTTTCGAACAGCAATGCCTGAGAACACGATTCAGTGGGACAAGGACGCGGACGGCATCGTCACGCTGACCTTGGACGACCCGACCGGGTCGGCCAACGTCATGAACGAGCACTACGCCGAGTCGATGACCAAAGCTGTCGAACGCCTTGTCGCGGAAGCAGATTCGATTACCGGTGTGGTGATCACCAGCGCGAAGAAGACCTTCTTCGCCGGCGGTGACCTGAAGGGCATGATCAACCTCGGCCCGGAAGACGCCGGGCAGGCCTTCGACACCGTCGAGCGGGTCAAGAAGGATCTGCGCACCCTGGAGACGTTCGGCAAGCCCGTCGTCGCCGCCATCAACGGAGCAGCGCTGGGCGGGGGCCTGGAGATTGCGCTGGCCTGTCACCACCGCATCGCCGCCGACGTCAAGGGCAGCCAGATCGGTTTGCCCGAAGCGACATTGGGGCTGCTGCCCGGCGGCGGCGGCGTGACCCGCACTGTGCGGATGCTGGGTATCCAGAACGCGTTCGTGAACGTGCTCGCTCAGGGCACCCGCTTCAAGCCGGCCAAGGCCAAGGACATGGGTCTGGTCGACGAGGTGCTGGGCAGCGTCGAGGAACTGGTGCCTGCGGCCAAGGCGTGGATCAAGGCCAACCCGGACAGCCACACTCAACCGTGGGATGTCAAGGGCTACAAGATGCCTGGCGGCACGCCGGCGTCGCCGTCGCTGGCAGCCATCCTGCCGTCGTTCCCGTCGAACCTGCGCAAGCAGCTCAAGGGCGCGCCGATGCCCGCACCGCGGGCCATCCTGGCCGCGGCGGTGGAGGGCGCACAGGTCGACTTCGACACCGCCAGTCGCATCGAGAGCCGTTACTTCGCTTCGCTGGTCACCGGCCAGGTGGCCAAGAACATGATTCAGGCGTTCTTCTTCGACTTGCAGCACATCAACGGCGGCGGCTCGCGGCCCGACGGCATCGAGCCGGTCAAGATCAAGAAGATCGGCGTGCTCGGTGCCGGCATGATGGGCGCCGGCATCGCCTACGTTTCCGCCAAGGCCGGCTTCGACGTGGTGCTCAAGGACGTCAGCCTGGAGGCCGCGCAGAAGGGCAAGGGCTATTCGGAGAAGCTGGAAGCCAAGGCACTCGAGCGTGGCAAGACCACCGAAGAGAAGTCCAAGGCGCTGCTGGGCCGCATCACCCCGACCGGGGAGGCCTCCGACCTCGCGGGCGTCGACTTCGTGATCGAGGCGGTATTCGAGAACCAGGAACTCAAGCACAAGGTGTTCCAGGAGATCGAAGACGTCGTCGAGCCCAACGCGCTGCTGGGCTCCAACACCTCCACGTTGCCGATCACCGGTCTGGCGACCGGCGTCAAGCGGCAGGAGGACTTCATCGGGATCCACTTCTTCTCGCCGGTCGACAAGATGCCGCTGGTGGAAATCATCAAGGGCGAGAAGACATCTGACGAGGCGCTGGCCCGGGTGTTCGACTACACCCTGGCCATCGGCAAGACCCCGATCGTGGTCAACGACAGCCGCGGCTTTTTCACCTCGCGGGTCATCGGCACCTTCGTCAACGAGGCGCTGGCGATGCTCGGCGAGGGTGTGGAGCCGGCTTCGATCGAGCACGCGGGCAGCCAGGCCGGCTACCCGGCCCCGCCGCTGCAGCTGTCCGACGAGCTCAACCTGGAGCTGATGCACAAGATCGCCGTCGCTACCCGCAAGGGTGTGGAGGATGCCGGCGGCAGCTACGAGCCGCACCCGGCCGAAGCCGTCGTCGAGAAGATGATCGAGCTCGAGCGGCCCAGCCGGCTGAAGGGCGCTGGGTTCTACGAGTACGTCGACGGCAAGCGCACCCGGCTGTGGCCGGGCCTGCGGGAGACCTTCAACTCCGGCTCGTCGCAGCCCCCGCTGCAGGACATGATCGACCGGATGCTGTTCGCCGAGGCGCTGGAAACCCAGAAGTGCCTCGACGAGGGTGTGTTGACGTCGACAGCCGACGCCAACATCGGTTCGATCATGGGCATCGGCTTCCCGCCGTGGACCGGTGGCACCGCGCAGTATGTCGTCGGCTACCCGGGCGGTAAGGAGGGCTTTGTCGCCCGCGCCCGCGAGCTGGCCGCCAAGTACGGCGACCGGTTCACCCCGCCGAAGTCGCTGACCTAGCGAGAACGTAGCTGCGCGCGGTAAACCGCGCTGCGAATTTGTTTTGCGATGTCCACCGCGGCTCATCGGCGGCCGACAGCAGCGTCCATGCCGGCATGAAGCGGCGCTCGATCTCGGCTTGCTCGACTCCTTGTGGTCCGAAGCGGCCGCTGGGCTGGAAGGCGATCATGAACAGCCGCGCGCCCGGGGCGGCGATCGCACTGACCTCTCGGACGTAAAGGTCGCGATCGCCGTCGCTCATGCCGTGGAAGCAGCCGTTGTCCACGATCATCTGGAAGTCGGCGCCGATCCCGGCCTGACTGAGGTGCGTGACATCGGCGTGGACGAAGTTGACCGTAACGTCGGCGGCGCGGGCTTTTGCGCGGGCCTCGTCGAGTGCCTTCGGTACGAAATCCGCTCCGGTGACTTGCCATCCGTGTTGCGCCAGGTAGATCGACGCATCTCCGGTGCCACACCCGAGGTCCAGCGCGGACCCGGGGGGAAACGCATTGCTTCCCTCGACAAGCTCGCGCAATGTCGCTGACTGCGGATGACCGTCCCACGGCGTGAACCCGAGTCGGTAGAAGACCCGAAACAGCCTGTGCCTCGATGCCATAACCTCACACCTCCCCAAGGTCGGCGGATAGCCAGTGCTGCGGTTGCAGGTAGATGACGACGTTCTCCCCGAGTTCGTTGCGGGCGTACTCCAGATAAGCGTCCACCCGTTCCGGCGCCAGATAGCGACGAGCCAACTCGACAAGTTGATCGTCAGTGCCCGGCTCGATTCGGCTGACCGGCCCGTCGACCGCGACGTAGCGCACCGTCGGCTCGAGCCGCTCGACCATCAACGAGAAGTAGCCGGTTGCCTCGATGAGCCGCGCCTTGCGTGACCCCGCTCCGGTCAGTACCCACGGTTCAGCGCCGGGCGCATATTGGTACCAGATCGGCACGGTCAACGGCCCGCGGCTATCGCCGGCATTCACCGACAACGCGGCGATGTGCGGCTCGGCCAGAAATTGTTCGCGTTCGTCGTCAGCAAGCGCCATGTACGCCAGGCTAACCGCGGCAGGCGACAGCGAGGCGGCGCCGGTCAGGATCACGGTCTGCTCCGGGAGCAGCAGCGGACCGTCTCCCAAAGCCGCGCGGGCGGCGGCGGTGTACTCCGGGGTGTCAAACGCTTGAACGGTAATCGGGCACCGGTATCGAGTCGTGCATGCGCACACCGGTGGTGTTCAGCTTCGCGACCGCGCGGCTGACGGGTGTGGGCAACGCCGACACCAGTTGGGCACCTCGGGTCACTGCCCACAGCGCGGCCGTCGAGGCGGGGACGACGGTTTTGGCGGCTTTGCGTGCAAAAGCGCGGCTGCGGCGCACCGGTTCGCGCATCTGCTGTTCGTAGGCTGCGAACGCCGCTGCGTAATCGCCGCGCGCGCGGGCCAACTCGCCGGCCAACACGTACGCACCGACCACCGCGAGGCTGGTGCTGCCGCCCACCGCCGGCCCCGGGCAGTAGCCGGCGTCGCCGACCAGCGTGACCCGTCCGCGCGACCAGCGCTCGAGTTGCAGTTGGGTGATCGAATCGAAGTAGAACGCCGGCGTCGTGTCGAGCTGTTCGAGCCAGCCGTCCACCTGCGGCGCCATTCCGGTGAACGCGTTGCGCAGTATGTCCTTCTGCCGCAGTACATCTCGATGGTGGTATTGGAGTTCAGAGCTGTGGAACATGAACAGCACCCGCGCGTCGTCCAGATGCTGTGCGCTGTAGATCCCCGCGATGCGGCCGATGTCGACCTGACCGACCATCTCGCCATCGGGCACCAGCGATTTCGGTGCCGACGCGACTGCCAGGTAACCCCCGAGGTGCTGGGTGAAACCGGCGTCGTCACCGAACGCCAACCGCCGCACGTTGGAGTGCAGCCCGTCGGCGCCGACCACGACGTCGAACCTGCGGGGGGCTGCATGCTCGAATGTCACTTCACCGTCTGCGCCGATAGCTGTGATCGAGTCGCCGAACAGGTACTCGACATCGGCGGCACGGTAATAGATTTCGCTGAGGTCGTCGCGCATGACCTCGACATGCCGGTCGGAGGCGGCGCCGTAAATCTTGGTGAGGTCGACCCGGATCGGTCGCCCGGCGTCGCCGCGGTAGATGTTCAGTTGCGTCGTGTCGGTGGCGTGCGCTTCGATGCGGGGGAGCACGCCCATCTTGGCCGAGATTTCGATCGCCGGGCGGAACAAGTCGACGGCATGGCCACCGGTTTTGCGCAACGCCGGAGCGCGCTCGACGACGGTCACGTCGAATCCATACCGGTCCAGCCAGAACGCCAGCACCGGTCCGGCGATGCTCGCACCCGAGATCAATACGCGCATCTCGCACCTCCTTACTTACCGATAGGTAAGCGTAGCACGGCGGCTTACCTATCGGTAAGTCAGTTAAACTGGCACGGTGACCAGGCCGCGTTCGGATACGCGCGAGCGCATCCAAGACGCCGCGCGGGAACTGTTCGTGCAACAAGGCGTGCAACGGACCAGCCTGCAAGACATCGCCGACAAGCTGGGAATCACCAAACCGGCGTTGTACTACCACTTCCCGTCGCGAGAAGAGCTGGTACGCAGCATCCTCGAGCCGTTGATCGAGGAGGGCGAGCACTTCATTGCGGACCACGAGACAAGGCGAAACGCCGACGCCCGCGAGTTGCTCGAGGGCTACTTCGACTTTCACTACCGGCACCGTGGCGACCTGATGTTGGTGGTGACGGAGTTGACGACGCTGGCCGAACTGGGACTAATCGACAAGCTCCTGGCGTGGCGGGAACGGTTGGGCCGGTTGATTTTCGGGACCCAACCGACTCTGAGCCAGGCTACCCGGGCAGTGATCGCGTTCGGCGGTCTGCAGGACTGCTGCCTGCAGTTCCCCGATACGCCATACGGCGAGTTGCGCTCCGCAGTGATTGACGGCGCGCTCGCCGCCCTGGACATCTGATGCGGGGTTAAAGTCCCAAGCTATGCGCTTTGGACTTTTCATCCCGCAGGGCTGGCGATTGGATCTGGTCGGCATCGCAGCCGACAAGCACTGGGCGGTGATGCGCGAGCTGGCCGGCTACGCCGACGACAGCGCATGGGACTCGTTGTGGGTGTACGACCACTTCCACACGGTGCCGATGCCCACCGGCGAAGCCACCCACGAGGCGTGGTCGCTGATGTCGGCCTACGCGGCCACGACGTCGCGGATCAAACTCGGCCAGATGTGCACGGCGATCAGCTACCGCAATCCGGTCTATCTGGCGAAGGTGGCCGCCACCGCCGACATCATCTCCGGAGGCCGGATCCAGATGGGCATCGGCGGCGGGTGGTACGAACACGAATG
>NZ_LZKJ01000155.1 GCF_001672775.1 Mycobacterium kyorinense
CCATCGTGGTGCCGTCGGCCGAGGAGGGCGAAAAGCTCGGCCTGAAAAGGACGATGTCGCTGATGCGGTTCATCAGCCAGGAAATCTTTCCCGGCGGCCAGATGCCCTCCCAAGAAGACATCCTTGAATTTTCCCAAGGTGCCGGGTTCTCGGTCGAGCAAGTTCAGAATTTGCGCCCGCACTACGCGCGCACGTTGGACACGTGGGCGGCCAACCTGCAGGCCAACCGGGATCGCGCCATCGCCGTCCAGTCCGAAAAGGTGTACGAGACGTTCATCAAGTACCTGACCGGATGCCGCGAGCTGTTCCGCGACGGCTACACCAACGTCTGCCAGTTCACCATGGAAAAGAACGCCGCCTAACGGTCATTTGCCGTCGGCGCACGCCGGCTGGTCTTGCGCTTTGCCGCGCGCGACCTTTGCTACTTGGTCAGCGTGAATTGCGCGACGTCGGTGATTCCCCGCCGCATAAAGTCGGCGCAACCGGTCAGGTAGCGCATGTAGCGTTCGTACA
>NZ_LZKJ01000156.1 GCF_001672775.1 Mycobacterium kyorinense
CCGACTCGTCTCGCATCGGTCCGCCGACGATGTTGCCGCACCGGTAAATCGCGAAACAGAAGCCAGGGCTGTCGCAGCACCTCGACGCGCAGCCCTGCCTTCTGTTTGGTGGGCGATATTGGCATGATCGAGCCCATGAGTATTGAAGTCGTTTTCACCACGGAGTCCACGGCGACTGGCGGCGGCCGCGACGGTCATGTGAAGTCGTCAGACGGCCGCATCGACCTCGACACTCGGCCGCCGAAAGAGATGGGCGGCAGCGGCGACGGCACCAACCCCGAGCAGCTGTTCTCCGCCGGTTACGCGGCCTGCTTCCTGGGTGCGCTGCGGCTGGTCGCAGGCAAAGCCGACGTCAAGTTGGACAACGCAACCGATGTCACCGTCCAGGTCGGCTTCGGCAAGGACTCCGCGGGCGGGTTCGGGTTGACCGGCAAGATCGTGGGCTACATGCCCGGCCTGGAGCAGAAGGCGGCCGACGACCTGATGCACCAGGCGCATCAGGTGTGCCCGTACTCGAAGGCGACCCGGGGCAACGTCGACATCGACGTTTCGGCCAAGGTCTAGCCGGGCGTTGAATTCGGTGCGGATCGCCGCCGCGGCGGTGGGCATCGGCCTGGCCATCGCAGCGGCCCCGACAGCGGCTGCCCGCCCCTCGGACCCCGGCGTGGTGAGCTACGCGGTGATGGGCAAGGGCTCGGTCGGCAACATCGTCGGCGGACCGATGCGAGACGAGTCGGTGTTCACTCAGCCGGTCCAGGCGTACTGGGTCGACGACCCGGTGTGTAACAACTGGGCAGACATCGGGTTGCCCGAGGTGTACAACGACCCGGACCTGGCCTCGTTCAACGGCGCCACCACCCAGACGTCGCCCAGCGACCAGACGCACTTCGTCAAACAGGCGGTCG
>NZ_LZKJ01000157.1 GCF_001672775.1 Mycobacterium kyorinense
TTTTTTTGCCATGCCCTTTGGCCGTCCCGTGGTTGGGGGTGTGGTGTTTTTGATGCCAGTTTTTGGTGTCTTGCTTTGGTCAGGTTTTCTCTGATTGTGGATTCGCCTCGTTTTTGAGGGGTTTTTGTTTGGAGAGTTTGATCCTGGCTCAGGACGAACGCTGGCGGCGTGCTTAACACATGCAAGTCGAACGGAAAGGCCCTTTCGGGGGTACTCGAGTGGCGAACGGGTGAGTAACACGTGGGTGATCTGCCCTGCACTTCGGGATAAGCTTGGGAAACTGGGTCTAATACCGGATAGGACCATGCTGCGCATGTGGTGTGGTGGAAAGTTTTTAACGGTGTGGGATGGGCCCGCGGCCTATCAGCTTGTTGGTGGGGTGATGGCCTACCAAGGCGACGACGGGTAGCCGGCCTGAGAGGGTGTCCGGCCACACTGGGACTGAGATACGGCCCAGACTCCTACGGGAGGCAGCAGTGGGGAATATTGCACAATGGGCGCAAGCCTGATGCAGCGACGCCGCGTGGGGGATGACGGCCTTCGGGTTGTAAACCTCTTTCACCATCGACGAAGCTTCGGGTGACCGGGGTGACGGTAGGTGGAGAAGAAGCACCGGCCAACTACGTGCCAGCAGCCGCGGTAATACGTAGGGTGCGAGCGTTGTCCGGAATTACTGGGCGTAAAGAGCTCGTAGGTGGTTTGTCGCGTTGTTCGTGAAATCTCACGGCTTAACTGTGAGCGTGCGGGCGATACGGGCAGACTGGAGTACTGCAGGGGAGACTGGAATTCCTGGTGTAGCGGTGGAATGCGCAGATATCAGGAGGAACACCGGTGGCGAAGGCGGGTCTCTGGGCAGTAACTGACGCTGAGGAGCGAAAGCGTGGGGAGCGAACAGGATTAGATACCCTGGTAGTCCACGCCGTAAACGGTGGGTACTAGGTGTGGGTTTCCTTCCTTGGGATCCGTGCCGTAGCTAACGCATTAAGTACCCCGCCTGGGGAGTACGGCCGCAAGGCTAAAACTCAAAGGAATTGACGGGGGCCCGCACAAGCGGCGGAGCATGTGGATTAATTCGATGCAACGCGAAGAACCTTACCTGGGTTTGACATGCACAGGACGATCGCAGAGATGCGGTTTCCCTTGTGGTCTGTGTGCAGGTGGTGCATGGCTGTCGTCAGCTCGTGTCGTGAGATGTTGGGTTAAGTCCCGCAACGAGCGCAACCCTTGTCTCATGTTGCCAGCGCGTGATGGCGGGGACTCGTGAGAGACTGCCGGGGTCAACTCGGAGGAAGGTGGGGATGACGTCAAGTCATCATGCCCCTTATGTCCAGGGCTTCACACATGCTACAATGGCCGGTACAAAGGGCTGCGATGCCGTGAGGTTTAGCGAATCCTTTAAAGCCGGTCTCAGTTCGGATCGGGGTCTGCAACTCGACCCCGTGAAGTCGGAGTCGCTAGTAATCGCAGATCAGCAATGCTGCGGTGAATACGTTCCCGGGCCTTGTACACACCGCCCGTCACGTCATGAAAGTCGGTAACACCCGAAGCCCATGGCCTAACCCCTTGTGGGAGGGAGTGGTCGAAGGTGGGATCGGCGATTGGGACGAAGTCGTAACAAGGTAGCCGTACCGGAAGGTGCGGCTGGATCACCTCCTTTCTAAGGAGCACCACGATAAACATCCCGCATTGGGTGGGGTGTGAGCCGTGAAGGAATCGTTGGCTGTAGTGGCCTGCGGTTGGGTGCACAACAACAAACCGCTGCTCCCCTTGGTGGGGGTGGTGGCTGCCGGGCACACTATTGGGCTTTGAGACAGCACCTGGTGTTGTCGCCTCATCTTGGTGGTGGGGTGTGGTGTTTGAGTTGTGGATAGTGGTTGCGAGCATCTAGCAAGCAAATTGTTTTTTGTTTGTCGAGTGTTTTTTGTGTGTAAGTGTGTTAGGGCGCATGGTGGATGCCTTGGCATCAGGGGCCGATGAAGGACGTGGGAGGCTGCGATATGCCTCGGGGAGTTGTCAACCGAGCGTGGATCCGAGGATGTCCGAATGGGGAAACCCGGCACGAGTGATGTCGTGTCACCCACTGCTGAATGTATAGGCAGTGGGGGGGAACGCGGGGAAGTGAAACATCTCAGTACCCGTAGGAGAAGAAAACAAGTGTGATTCCGTTAGTAGTGGCGAGCGAACGCGGAGGATGGCTAAACCGCGCGCATGTGATACCCGGCGGGGGTTGTGTGTGTGGTGTTGTGGGGTCTGTGTTCTGGTCACCGCCGTGGCCGGCAGCAGTGAGAAAACAGTGTGTTAGTCGAAGTGGCCTGGGATGGTCTGCCGTAGACGGTGAGAGCCCGGTAGGTGAAAACATGCTGTCTGTTGTGCGCAGGTGCCCCGAGTAGCAGCGGGCCCGTGGAATCTGCTGTGAATCTGCCGGGACCACCCGGTAAGCCTGAATACTTCCTGATGACCGATAGCGGATTGAGTACCGTGAGGGAATGGTGAAAAGTACCCCGGGAGGGGAGTGAAAGAGTACCTGAAACCGTGCGCCTACAAGCCGTCAGAGCCTTGTTGTGGGGTGATGGCGTGCCTTTTGAAGAATGAGCCTGCGAGTCACTGACATGTCGCGAGGTTAACCCGGGTGGGGTAGCCGCAGCGAAAGCGAGTCTGAATAGGGCGTATCCCCGTAAGGGGTGTAGTGGTGTGTTGTGGACCCGAAGCGGAGTGATCTACCCATGGCCAGGGTGAAGCGCGGGTAAGACCGCGTGGAGGCCCGAACCCACTTAGGTTGAAGACTGAGGGGATGAGCTGTGGGTAGGGGTGAAAGGCCAATCAAACTCCGTGATAGCTGGTTCTCCCCGAAATGCATTTAGGTGCAGCGTTACATGTTTCTTGCCGGAGGTAGAGCTACTGGATGGCCGATGGGCCCTACTAGGTTACTGACGTCAGCCAAACTCCGAATGCCGGTAAGTCAAAGTGTGGCAGTGAGACGGCGGGGGATAAGCTCCGTGCGTCGAAAGGGAAACAGCCCAGATCGCCGGCTAAGGCCCCTAAGCGTGTGCTAAGTGGGAAAGGATGTGCAGTCGCAAAGACAACCAGGAGGTTGGCTTAGAAGCAGCCACCCTTGAAAGAGTGCGTAATAGCTCACTGGTCAAGTGATTGTGCGCCGATAATGTAGCGGGGCTCAAGCACACCGCCGAAGCCGCGGCAATCCGTATGGATTGGGTAGGGGAGCGTCCCCTCACCGGTGAAGCCACAGGGTGACCTAGTGGTGGAGGTGTGGGGAGTGAGAATGCAGGCATGAGTAGCGATAAGGCAAGTGAGAACCTTGCCCGCCGAAAGACCAAGGGTTCCTGGGCCAGGCCAGTCCGCCCAGGGTGAGTCGGGACCTAAGGCGAGGCCGACAGGCGTAGTCGATGGACAACGGGTTGATATTCCCGTACCCGTGTGTGGGCGTCCCTGACGAAACAGATCTGCTAACCACCCAAAAGGTGGCTGACCATTCACTTTCGGGTGGGTGGCGGTCACCGGCTGCGTGGGACCCGGTCTGGTAGTAGTCAAGCGATGGGGTGACGCAGGAAGGTAGCCGTACCAGTCAGTGGTAATACTGGGGCAAGCCGGTAGGACGAACGATAGGCAAATCCGTCGTTCACATCAGTCCGAGAGGTGATGCATAGCCGATTGTGGTGAATTCGGTGATCCTATGCTGCCAAGAAAAGCCTCTAGCGAGCACACACATGGCCCGTACCCCAAACCGACACAGGTGGTCAGGTAGAGAATACCAAGGCGTACGAGATAACTATGGTTAAGGAACTCGGCAAAATGCCCCCGTAACTTCGGGAGAAGGGGGACCCCCATACCGTCAACCCACCAGCTGGGGGCAGCGGCAGGGGGTGGCACAAACCAGTGAGAAGCGACTGTTTACTAAAAACACAGGTCCGTGCGAAGTCGCAAGACGAGGTATACGGACTGACGCCTGCCCGGTGCTGGAAGGTTAAGAGGACCCGTTAACCCCTTCGGGGGTGAAGCGGAGAATTTAAGCCCCAGTAAACGGCGGTGGTAACTATAACCATCCTAAGGTAGCGAAATTCCTTGTCGGGTAAGTTCCGACCTGCACGAATGGCGTAACGACTTCTCAACTGTCTCAACCATAGACTCGGCGAAATTGCACTACGAGTAAAGATGCTCGTTACGCGCGGCAGGACGAAAAGACCCCGGGACCTTCACTACAACTTGGTATTGATGTTCGATGCGGTTTGTGTAGGATAGGTGGGAGACTATGAAATACAGACGCCAGTTTGTATGGAGTCGTTGTTGAAATACCACTCTGATCGTATTGGACCTCTAACGTCGAACCGTGAAACCGGTTCACGGACAGTGCCTGGCGGGTAGTTTAACTGGGGCGGTTGCCTCCTAAAATGTAACGGAGGCGCCCAAAGGTTCCCTCAACCTGGACGGCAATCAGGTGGCGAGTGCAAGTGCACAAGGGAGCTTGACTGCAAGACGAACATGTCAAGCAGGGACGAAAGTCGGGACTAGTGATCCGGCACCCCCGAGTGGAAGGGGTGTCGCTCAACGGATAAAAGGTACCCCGGGGATAACAGGCTGATCTTCCCCAAGAGTCCATATCGACGGGATGGTTTGGCACCTCGATGTCGGCTCGTCGCATCCTGGGGCTGGAGCAGGTCCCAAGGGTTGGGCTGTTCGCCCATTAAAGCGGCACGCGAGCTGGGTTTAGAACGTCGTGAGACAGTTCGGTCTCTATCCGCCGCGCGCGTCAGAAGCTTGAGGAAACCTGTCCCTAGTACGAGAGGACCGGGACGGACGAACCTCTGGTCCACCAGTTGTCCCACCAGGGGCACCGCTGGATAGCCACGTTCGGACAGGATAACCGCTGAAAGCATCTAAGCGGGAAACCTTCTCCAAGACCAGGCTTCTCACCCATTAAGTGGGATAAGGCCCCCCGCAGACCACGGGATCAATAGACCAGACCTACACACCCGGCAACGGGCGCAGGGAACTGGCACTAACCGGCCGAAAACTTACCCACACGCAACCACACCACAACCCCCACACCCCACCACCAAACACACCCTAAAATATAAATAGAGTTACGGCGGAAATAGCGACAGGGAAACGCCCGGACCCATCCCGAACCCGGAAGCTAAGCCTGCCAGCGCCGATGATACTACCCACCCGGGTGGAAAAGTAGGACACCGCCGAACACACA
>NZ_LZKJ01000158.1 GCF_001672775.1 Mycobacterium kyorinense
TGGGACTGCTTCGGTGGACTGGTCGACATGCCGAACATGACCCGCATCGCCGACCGCGGGGTGCGACTGTCGCAGTTCCACACCACGGCGCTGTGCTCGCCGACGCGAGCGGCGCTGCTGACTGGTCGCAACGCCACCACGGTGGGCATGGCCACCATCGAGGAATTCACCGACGGGTTCCCCAACTGCAACGGGCGCATCCCCGCTGACACCGCGCTGCTGTCCGAAGTGCTCGCCGAACGCGGCTACAACACCTATTGCGTCGGCAAATGGCATCTGACGCCGCTGGAAGAGTCCAACCTGGCGTCAACCAAGCGGCACTGGCCGCTATCCCGCGGCTTCGAACGGTTCTACGGGTTCCTGGGCGGCGAGACCGACCAGTGGTATCCCGACCTCGTTTACGACAACCACCCGGTGACTCCGCCCGGCGCCCCAGAGGACGGCTATCACCTGTCGAAGGACATCGCCGACAAGGCAATCGAATTCATCCGCGATGCCAAAGTGATTGCTCCCGACAAGCCGTGGTTCAGCTATGTGTGCCCCGGCGCCGGCCATGCGCCCCACCACGTGTTCAAAGAATGGGCCGACAGATATGCCGGTCGCTTCGACATGGGCTACGAGCAATACCGCGAGACCGTGTTGAAGAACCAGAAGTCGATGGGCATCGTCCCATCCGATACCGAGCTTTCGCCGATCAACCCATATGTCGACGTGACGGGACCCTCCGGTGAGGCGTGGCCGTTGCAGGACACGGTGCGCCCCTGGGAATCGCTGGGCGCCGACGAGAAGAAGCTGTTCACCCGGATGGCCGAGGTCTTTGCCGGGTTCCTGTCTTATACCGATGACCAGATCGGGCGGATCCTGGATTACCTCGAAGAATCCGGGCAGTTGGACAACACCATCGTCGTGGTGATCTGTGACAACGGCGCCAGCGGTGAAGGCGGACCGAACGGATCGGTCAACGAGTCGAAGTTTTTCAACGGCTACATCGACACCGTCGAGGAGAGCCTGAAATTCCTCGATCGTCTCGGCGGCCCGGAGACCTACAACCATTACCCGATCGGGTGGGCGATGGCCTTCAACACGCCCTACAAGCTGTTCAAGCGCTACGCATCCCACGAGGGCGGTATCGCCGACAGCGCAATCATCTCCTGGCCCAGCGGAATTGCCGCCCACGGTGAGGTGCGCGACAACTACATCAATGTTTGCGACATCACCCCGACCGTCTACGAGATGCTGGGCATCACCCCGCCGGAGGTGGTGAAGGGGATTCCGCAGCGGCCGCTGGACGGTGTGAGTTTCAAAGCGGCCCTGGATGATCCGGCGGCAGACACCGGCAAGCACACGCAGTTCTACACGATGCTGGGCACTCGGGGGATCTGGCACGACGGCTGGTTCGCCAACACCGTGCATGCCGCCACCCCTGCCGGCTGGTCACATTTCGATGCCGACCGCTGGGAGTTGTTCCACATCGCCGTTGACCGCAGCCAGTGCCATGACCTCGCCGACGACCATCCGGAGAAGCTCGAGGAACTCAAAGCGCTGTGGTATTCCGAGGCCGACAAATACAACGGCCTGCCACTGGCCGATTTGAACATCTTCGAAACGATGTCGCGGTGGCGGCCCCATCTGGCCGGCGACCGTTCCAGCTTCATCTACTATCCGAATGCCGCCGAGGTGGGTATCGGCGCTGCCGTCGAGCTACGCGGGCAGTCGTTTTCGATAGTGGCCGACGTGATGGTGGACACCACCGGCGCCGAAGGCGTGTTGTTCAAGCAGGGCGGGGCGCACGGCGGCCATGCGCTGTTCATTCAGGACGGACGACTGCACTACGTCTACAACTTCCTCGGCGAGCGGCATCAGCTGATGTCGTCGTCGAGCCCAGTACCGTTGGGCCGCCACCTGTTCGGGGTCCGCTACACCCGGGCGGGAATCGTGCCCAACAGCCACACACCGCTGGGCGAAGCCGCGCTCTACATCGACGACCAGGCCGTCGCCACGTTGTCGGAGATGACGACCCAGCCGGGAACGTTCGGGTTGGCCGGCGCCACGGTCAGCGTCGGTCGCAACAGCGGTTCGGCGGTGTCGAGTCGCTACAAAGCGCCATTCACCTTCACCGGAGGCAGCATCGCGCATGTCACTGTGGACATCTCGGGCACGCCATACGAAGATCTGGAAACGACGCTGGCGCTGGCGTTTTCGCGTGACTGACTGGCATGCTGACCGACCTGGTTGAGTTACCCGGCGGCTCGTTCCGGATGGGATCGACCAGCTTCTATCCGGAAGAGGCGCCGATTCACACCGCGACGGTGGTTGCCGTGGCGGTGGAGCGTCACCCGGTGACCAATGCCCAGTTCGCCGACTTCGTGGCTGCGACCGGCTATGTGACGGTGGCCGAGCAGCCGATCGATCCGGCGCTCTACCCAGGCGTCAATCCGGCGGAGCTGCAGCCCGGCGGGCTGGTGTTTCGTCCGACGCCGGGTCCGGTCGACCTGCGCGACTGGCGGCAGTGGTGGCACTGGGTGCCGGGCGCGAGTTGGCGACACCCGCTGGGCCCGGCCAGCGATGTGGCGGACAAGGCCGACCATCCCGTCGTGCAGATCGCCTATCCGGACGCCGCCGCCTACGCGCGCTGGGCCGGTCGGCGGTTACCGACCGAAGCCGAGTGGGAGTACGCCGCCCGCGGCGGATCCACCGCCACCTACTCGTGGGGCGACGAGGAGAGGCCGGGTGGGCAGCTGATGGCCAACACCTGGCAGGGCAGCTTTCCGTACCGCAACGACGGCGCCCTCGGCTGGACCGGAACCTCGCCGGTGGGGATCTTTCCGCCCAACGACGTCGGCCTGCTCGACATGATCGGCAATGTCTGGGAGTGGACGACCACCGAATTCTCGGCGCATCATCGGCTCGACCAGCCGGCGAAGGCCTGCTGTATGCCGGCCGAAGCTGCTGATCCGGCGGTCAGCCAAACCCTCAAAGGCGGCTCGCACCTGTGCGCGCCGGAGTACTGCCACCGCTACCGGCCCGCGGCGCGGTCACCCCAGACGCAGGACACCGCGACCAGCCATATCGGGTTTCGCTGCGTGGTCGACGTCGGTTAGTGGCGAGGGTCCGGGAACACGCACGGCCCCCGCAAGCGGGGGCCCCCGCGCGGGGGAGAGGGCGACGAATTTGGCGCTGAGCTGGTCGTCACCTAGACTCTAGGGGTTGCCGTGGGCAGACCTCGGCCGGCGCGAGTCGGCCCCGCGTGCCCTTCGGTAATGAAGACCACGCACGTCAGGCCTCCAGGCTCCTGAGGGCACTGTCTGCCGTGCACACGTTAACCAGGGCCGAGGAGATCTAGTGATTCAGCAGGAATCGCGGCTGAAGGTGGCCGACAACACCGGCGCCAAGGAGATCTTGTGCATCCGCGTGCTCGGCGGCTCGTCACGGCGGTACGCCGGTATCGGTGATGTCATCGTGGCGACCGTCAAAGATGCCATTCCGGGCGGCAACGTCAAGCGTGGCGACGTGGTCAAGGCCGTCGTGGTGCGCACCGTCAAGGAACGTCGCCGCCCCGACGGCAGTTACATCAAGTTCGACGAGAACGCGGCGGTCATCATCAAGCCCGACAACGACCCGCGCGGAACCCGCATCTTCGGTCCGGTCGGGCGGGAACTGCGCGAGAAGCGCTTCATGAAGATCGTGTCGCTGGCCCCGGAGGTGTTGTAAATGAAGGTCCACAAAGGCGACACCGTGCTGGTCATCTCCGGCAAGGACAAGGGCGCCAAGGGCAAGGTGTTGCAGTCCTACCCGACGCGCAACAAGGTGCTCGTCGAAGGCGTCAACCGGATCAAGAAGCACACCCCGATCTCGACCAATCAACGCGGCGCGCAGTCGGGCGGCATCGTCACCCAGGAAGCGCCGATCCACGTCTCCAATGTGATGGTCGTCGACTCCGACGGCAAGCCCACCCGGGTGGGTTATCGGGTCGACGAGGAAACCGGCAAGAAGGTCCGCATCTCCAAGCGCAACGGCAAGGACATCTAGCGATGACGACTGCAGAAAAGGTTCAGCCGCGCCTGAAGGTGCGCTACCGCGAAGAGATCCGTGACGCGCTCAACCAACAGTTCGGCTACGTCAACGTCATGCAGATCCCGACCGTGGTCAAGGTCGTCGTCAATATGGGCGTCGGCGACGCCGCACGCGACGCCAAGCTGATCAACGGCGCGGTCAACGACTTGGCGCTGATCACCGGGCAGCGGCCGGAGATCCGGCGGGCCCGTAAGTCGATCGCACAGTTCAAGCTGCGCGAGGGTATGCCGATCGGTGCCAGGGTCACGCTGCGCGGCGACCGGATGTGGGAGTTCCTCGACCGGCTCACTTCGATTGCGCTGCCGCGTATCCGCGACTTCCGCGGCCTGTCGCCCAAGCAGTTCGACGGGTCCGGCAACTACACCTTCGGGCTGAACGAGCAGTCGGTGTTCCACGAGATCGATGTGGACTCGATTGACCGGGCCCGTGGCATGGACATCACCGTCGTCACCTCGGCGGCGACCGACGACGAAGGACGAGCGCTGTTGCGGGCCCTCGGCTTTCCGTTCAAGGAGAACTGAACAGATGGCGAAGAAGGCACTTGTCAACAAGGCCCAGCGCAAGCCGCGGTTCGCGGTGCGCGCCTACACCCGCTGCAGCAAGTGCGGCCGTCCGCGTGCGGTGTACCGCAAGTTTGGGCTGTGCCGAATCTGCCTACGCGAGATGGCGCATGCCGGCGAGCTGCCCGGCGTGCAGAAGAGCAGTTGGTGAGGCGCGGTAGGCCCGGCATGGGAACCACCGCGAGAAAGGTGACACCTCAGTCATGACGATGACGGACCCGATCGCAGACTTTCTGACACGTCTGCGCAACGCCAACTCGGCGTACCACGACGAGGTGAGTCTGCCGCATTCGAAGATCAAGGCCAACATCGCCGAGATCCTCAAACGCGAAGGCTACATCAGCGACTATCACGTCGAAGACGCTCGAGTCGGCAAATCGCTTGTCGTGCAGCTGAAGTACGGGCCGAGCCGAGAGCGCAGCATCGCCGGTCTGCGGCGGGTGTCCAAGCCGGGCCTGCGCGTCTACGCGAAATCAACCAACCTGCCGCGGGTGCTCGGCGGCTTGGGCGTGGCGATCATCTCGACCTCCTCAGGCCTGCTCACCGACCGTCAGGCAGCCAGACAGGGCGTGGGCGGCGAAGTCCTCGCATACGTGTGGTGAGGGAGACGTAGAGATGTCGCGTATTGGTAAGCAGCCGATTCCGGTTCCCGCCGGTGTCGACGTGACGATCGACGGTCAGAACGTGTCGGTCAAGGGCCCTAAGGGCACCTTGGAACTCAAGGTGTCGGACCCGCTGCGCGTCGCGCGAGACGACGACGGCGCGATCGTGGTGACCCGCCCCGACGACGAGCGGCGCAACCGTTCTTTGCATGGGCTGAACCGCACCCTGGTGTCCAACTTGGTCACCGGCGTGACGCAGGGCTACACCACGAAAATGGAGATCTTCGGTGTTGGTTATCGCGTGCAGCTCAAGGGCAACACGCTGGAATTCGCGCTCGGGTACAGCCACCCCGTGGTGATCGAGGCGCCCGAAGGCATCACGTTCGCGGTGGAGACGCCGACGAAGTTCTCCATCTCCGGGATCGACAAGCAGAAGGTCGGTCAGATCTCGGCGAATATCCGCCGGCTGCGCCGTCCCGACCCGTACAAGGGCAAGGGCGTGCGTTACGAAGGCGAGCAGATCCGCCGCAAGGTCGGAAAGACAGGTAAGTAGTCATGGCACAAACGCAAGCTGGTACTGCCGCGCGGAAGCCGGTGGGGCAGAGCGTATCCGCTGCTCGTCGCGCAGCCCGGCTGCGCCGGCACGCGCGGCTGCGCAAGAAGATTTCGGGCACCGCGGAGCGTCCGCGCCTGGTGGTCCATCGGTCGTCGCGCCATATCCATGTGCAACTGGTCAATGACCTCAACGGCACCACGTTGGCGGCCGCCTCCTCGATCGAGGCCGATGTGCGCGGCGTCGACGGCGACAAGAAGGCCCACAGTGTGCGGGTCGGCCAGTTGATCGCCGAGCGGGCCAAAGCAGCTGGAATCGACACCGTGGTGTTCGACCGGGGTGGCTACACCTACGGCGGGCGGATCGCCGCGCTGGCCGACGCCGCGCGCGAGAGCGGGTTGAAGTTCTGATGACAGACAACGGAGGGACCGCATCATGACGGAGCAGCCGACTGCAGGGGCCGCCGCTCCGGACACCGGCGGCGCGACGCGCGGGGAAGGGCGCGGCGAAGGGCGTGAGGGTCGAGGACGTCGCGACGACCGCGGCGGGGGTCGTGGCCGCGACCGCGACAGCAATTACCTGGAGCGGGTCGTCACCATCAACCGCGTCTCGAAGGTGGTCAAGGGTGGACGCCGGTTCAGCTTCACCGCTTTGGTCATCGTCGGCGACGGCAACGGGATGGTCGGTGTCGGCTACGGCAAGGCCAAGGAGGTGCCGGCCGCGATCGCCAAGGGTGTCGAAGAGGCGCGCAAGGGCTTCTTCCGGGTGCCGCTGATCGGTGGCACCATCACTCACCCGGTGCAGGGTGAGGCGGCGGCTGGTGTGGTGCTGTTGCGCCCGGCCAGCTCGGGTACGGGTGTGATCGCCGGCGGTGCTGCGCGGGCGGTGCTCGAATGTGCCGGGGTGCGCGACATTCTGGCCAAGTCGCTGGGCAGCGACAACGCGATCAACGTGGTGCATGCGACGGTGGCCGCGCTCAAGATGCTGCAGCGGCCCGAGGAAGTGGCCGCGCGTCGTGGTCTGCCGATCGAGGACGTCGCACCGGCCCGCATGTTGAAGGCGCGGCGGGAAAGCGAAGCGCTGGCGACCAGCGCGGCGCGTGCTGAGCGGGAAGGTACGGCGTAGCCATGGCAGACCTGAAGATCACCCAGGTGCGCAGCACCATCGGTGCTCGCTGGAAGCAGCGGGAAAGCCTGCGTACCCTGGGACTGCGGCGAATTCGCCATTCGGTTGTCCGCGAAGACAATGCTCAGACTCGCGGGTTGATCGCAGTGGTGCGCCACCTCGTCGAGGTAGAACCTGCGGAGGCCAAGAAGTGACGATCAAACTTCACGACCTGCGGCCCGCGCCGGGGTCGAAGACCAAACGCACCCGCGTCGGTCGGGGTGAGGGATCCAAAGGCAAGACCGCCGGCCGCGGAACCAAGGGCACCAAGGCCCGCAAGAACGTGCCGGTGACCTTCGAAGGTGGGCAGATGCCGATCCACATGCGGCTGCCCAAGTTGAAGGGTTTCCGTAACCGGTTCCGCACCGAATACGAGATCGTCAATGTCGGCGACATCAATCGGCTGTTCCCGCAAGGTGGTTCGATCGGTGTCGATGAACTGGTGGCTAAGGGCGCAGTGCGCAAGAATTCAGTGGTCAAGGTGCTCGGCGACGGCAAGCTGACGGTCAAGGCCGACGTCACCGCCCACAAGTTCAGCGGCAGCGCCCGGGAGAAGATCACCGCCGCGGGCGGTTCGGTCACCGAGCTGTAACCTTCTGGCGCGAGCGTGCGTGTCCCCGGTCGACACGCCGCACACAGGACCGGGTTTGCGCACGCTCGTCGCGGCTAAGTCTGCGGTCGAGTGCCCAACACGTCGCGAAACAACGTCTGGCGTAGCGCGATTTCCCGTGGGTCGCTCCACAGGTGAAAACCCAAGCGGTTCATCACATACCCGAATCCGATACCGGTGTCGGGGTCGGCTAATCCGAACGAGCCGCCGAGCCCCGGCGTGCCGAACGCTTTGTCGGAGGAGCCGAAGCAGAAGTGTGACACCGGTTTGCAATAGCCCAACGAGAACACTGAGTCGACGTGCAGCACCTTGTCGTGCAGCCCGTCGGTGGGAGCGACCGCTGGCTGGGTGAGCGCATCGCAAGCGGTTGTGGTTAAACCGAGTTCGCTGCCTCCGGTCGCCGCGCAACCGTAGGCTTTCGCGACCGAGCGGGCGGTGCCGATTCCGTTGGCAGCCGGTATCTCGACGGTTCGCACGTCTTCGCGGTTGTAGTCGCGCATCGCGTCGATGTCGTTGGGCAGCAGAGCGGCTCGGCTGGTGAGGCCGAAGGGATTCAGTAAGCCCAGCGCGACTCGTGGCGGCATCGTATTGACGTGCAGCAGCGCCTCGGAGCGCCGCCAACCGTGCAAGTGGGCCACGCGGTCGCGATCCACCGAGGCAGGCAATCCGATGTGCAGGTCCAGACCAAGCGGGGTAGAGATCTCGTCGGCGAAGAATCGGCCCAACGTGCGGCCCGCTGGATCGGCGTGCCGGATCAGTTCGGACTCGTACCAGCCCAGGGTGATGGCGTGGTAGCCGTGCCGCGTTCCCGGTGGCCAGACCGGAGCCTGTGCAGCCAGCACCGCCGACAGTTTGCTCGGGTCGGCCAGGTCGACCAGCCGCAGTGGCGCATCCAGCACGGGTAGTCCGGCTTGATGGGACAGCAGCTGCCGCACGGTTATTTCGCCCTTGCCCGCCTGCCCAAACTCCGGCCAGTAGTCGGTGACCTTGGCGTCGTAGTCGACTAGCCCACGGGAGGCGGCGACGGCAACCGCAAGGGAGGCAATGCCTTTCGTCGTCGAAAACATGTTGACCATCGTGTCCTGGCGCCACGGTTCCTTAGTGATGCCGTTGCGGTAGCCGCCCCACAAGTCGACCACTTTGACGCCATTGCGGTAGACCGCGACGGCGGCACCGACCTCACCGCCGCGGACGAAATTGGCCCGAAACGCGTCCGCGACCTTGCCATAACCCTCGTCGACGTCGCCGTCGATCAGATCCGGGGACACGGTGACTTTGAGAACCATCGCGTGTTTATATCGCGACTCCCCGCCGGGGACGGGCGAATCGGAATTTCCACCGCGGCGCGAAGGTGCGCAGACCCGGTGATTTGTTCGGCGTGTCGACCGGGGACACGCACGCTCGCGCGCTCACGGTCGAGTCCAGTTGCGGGATGGAGATTGAAAATCTCATCCTGCTCACCGTAGGCCGCCGCGGTGACCTGGGCCATCGGTAGTCTCGACGACATGTTTGGTTTCCTACCCGACCCGCCCGGCGCCGACGGGGTGCGCGCGCTGGTACGTCGCGTCGACGCCGCCCGCCACCACGGCATCCCCAACGGGTGCGTACTCGAACTCGACCTGTACGCCGCACCGCCGGAAACGAGCGGCTTCGACCCGCTGGCGATCATCAGCGCCGGTGGCCGGCCACAGGTACTGCGCGAATCCGTGGCCGCGATCCACCGGGCCGCCGACGACCCTCGGGTCGCCGGCCTGATCGCGCGGGTGCAGCTTCCCGCCGCCTCTCCCGGGCCGGTTCAAGAGTTGCGGGAGGCCATCACCGCGTTCACGGCCGTCAAGCCGTCGTTGGCCTGGGCCGAGACCTATCCGGGCACGCTGTCGTACTACCTGGCTTCGGCGTTCGGCGAGGTATGGATGCAGCCGGCGGGCAGCGTCGGGCTGATCGGCTTCGCCACCAATGCCCTGTTCCTGCGTGAAGCCCTGGACAAGCTCGGTATCGAGGCGCAGTATGTCGCCCGGGGCGAATACAAGTCGGCGGCTAACCGCTATACCCAGGACCGCTATACCGACGCCCATCGCGAAGCCGACACCAGATTGTTGGAGAGCCTGCGTGCGCAGGTGTGGCAGGCGGTGTCCGAGTCCCGAAAGATCGACCTCGACGCCGTTGATGCACTGGCCGATCGGGCGCCCCTGCTGCGCGACGATGCGGTGAGCGCCAAACTGATCGACCGCATCGGCTACCGCGACGAAGCGTACGCGCGTATCGCGGAACTCGTTGGCGCCGAGGGTATCTCACCCGAGACCGGCGACGCGGACAGCGATGACGCGCCGGCACGACTCTACCTGGCCCGCTATGCCCGTGCGAGTGCCCCGCGGTCGGCTCCGTTTCCGTCGATTCCCGGCCGCCGGCCCAAGCCGACCGTCGCGCTGGTCACCGTCGCGGGCATGATCGACAGCGGGCGCGGCGGCCCCCGGGTGTTCCCGTTCGGCACATCCAGCGTGGGCGCCGACACCATCGCGGCGGCGTTGCGCGAAGCCGCCGCCGACGAGTCGGTGTCGGCGATCGTGCTGCGCGTCAACAGCCCGGGCGGCGTGGTCACCGCATCGGAAGTCATCTGGCGCGAGGTCGCCAAGGCCCGCGGTCGCGGCAAGCCGGTGGTCGCGTCGCTGGGTGCCGTCGCCGCATCCGGCGGCTACTACATCTCGATGGGCGCCGACGCGATCGTGGCGAATCCGGGAACGATCACCGGTTCAATCGGTGTGGTGACTGGAAAGCTGGTCGCCCGAGACCTCAAGGACCGGCTGGGGGTCGGCTCAGATACGGTGCGCACCAACGCGAATGCCGACGCATGGTCGGTCAACGCGCCGTTCACCCCAGAACAGCATGCCCAGGTTGAAGCGGAGGCCGACCTGATCTACGCCGACTTCGTGCAGCGGGTCGCCGAGGGCCGGCACCTGAGCGAGGCGGCAGTGGAGGAGGTCGCCAGGGGCCGGATCTGGACCGGCGCGGATGCCCTCGAGCGTGGCTTGGTCGACGAACTCGGCGGATTGCGTACCGCGCTGCGCCGGGCGAAAGTGCTCGCCGGCCTTGACGAAGATGCCGAGGTCCGTATCGTCAGCTACCCCGGGTCCTCGCTGTGGGAGTTCCTCCGGCCGCGCCCGTCATCGCAACCGGCCGCCGCGTCGCTGCCGGATGCGGTGGGCGCGTTGATCGGCCAGTCGGTCATCGGACTTTTGGACCAGGCTGAGCGGACGCTGACCGGTGCGAGCGTGCTATGGCTGGGGGAGTCGCGGCTTTAGCCCGCAAGCGTCCCGCTGACGAAAATGATCTCGCCCAGCGGATCGTCGTCTTCGATTGCGGGAACGTCGAGTCCGTTGCGCACGAACAATTCCGCGCGCGTCACACCGCTGGCTTCCCATCCCTTGCCGTGAAGGTAGTCGACGACGTGGTTGCGCTCACCGGCGTACACCAACGACGCCATATCGATATCGATGCCTTGTTCACGCAGCGGCGCGGACATTTCCCGCACCCGGTCGGCATCGAAATCCCGGATGCCCGGCACATATTCGGTGGCGATGGTGCTGCCCGGCACGCTCAGCGCGGTGATGTTGTCGAACAGCCGGTCTTGGGCCTCGGGCGGTAGGTAGATCAGCAGTCCTTCGGCCAGCCATGCCGTCGGGACGCTGGTGTCGAGGCCGGCCTCCTGCAGCGCCGCCGGCCAATCCGATCGCAGGTCGATGCGGACGGTGCGCCGCGTCGCGGCGGGGGCAGCGTCGATGCCGGCCAGTGTGGTGGTCTTGAAGTCGATGACCTGTGGCTGATCGATCTCGTAAACCACCGTCTCGGCCGGCCAGTCCAACCGGTAGGCACGCGAGTCAAGGCCGGATGCCAGGATCACCGCCTGACGCACGCCAGTTCCCATCGCATCGACGAAGTAGTCGTCGAAGTACTTGGTGCGCACCGCGATTCCATCGATCATCGCCTGTACACGCGCCGGTGAGGCGTTCTCGATGGCCGACAGATCCAGCTCGCCGTCGAGCATCTTGACGAAGAAGTCCAGCCCTACGGCGCGTACCAACGGCTCGGCGAACGGGTCGTTGATCAGCCCGCGCGCATCTTTTGTCGCCATCGCCCGTCCCGCGGCGACCATGGTCGCGGTTGCGCCCACGCTGGAGGCCAGATCCCAACTGTCGTCGTGTGTGCGTGCCATGGGCGCCTTATCCGAGCGTGGCTGAGACATAGCTCATCTTGCCGAAGACAGCCACCAAATCGCCCTCGGGAAATTCAAAGCCGTTGCTGTCATACAGCTCCCGGATCGGGTAGAGGCTGACCTGCCAACCGTGATCGGAGAGGTAGTCGACGACGATGCTGCGCTCGCCCTGATAAAACAGGTCGGCCATGTCGACGTCGACACCGAGCCGGCGCCACCGTTCGCTGATTCGCTGGGCATGGTCGCCGGAGAAGGCATCGGGTTCGGGGAAGTGTTCGGTGGCCAGGCCGCTACCCGGCGCGCTGAGCGCGGTGATGTTGTCGAACAACCGGTCCTGGGCCTCCGGCGGTAGATAGGGCAACAGCCCTTCGGCGCTCCACGCGGTTGGTTGGTCGGGGTCGAAACCGCCTTCTTTCAGGGCCGCCGGCCAGTCGTCGCGCAGATCGATGCCGATCGTGCGACGCTGCGCCGACGGTGTGGCGCCGACGTCGGCAAGGGTGCTGGACTTGAAGTCGATGACCTGCGGCTGGTCGATCTCATAGACCACGGTTCCTGCCGGCCACCGCAGCCGATAGGCCCTGGTGTCCAGGCCCGAGGCCAGGATCACCGCCTGCCGCGCGCCGCACCCCGTCGCGCTGGTGAAGAAGTCGTCGAAAAACCTTGTGCGCACTGCCATTTGCTCTGTCCGCGTTTTGCGATTGAGCCACGCGTCGTCATCCAGGTCCACCTCGCCGTCGAGCAGCCGGATGAACGGAGTAAGGCCGACCGCGCGGACCAGTGGATCGGCGAACGGATCGTCGAGCAGCGCGTCGGGTCCCTGGGAAGCCAGCGCGCGTGAGGTGGCCACCATCGTGGCCGTGGCGCCCACGCTGGATGCCAGATCCCAGGTGTCGTCATGAGTTCGTGCCATTCGGTCCTCCTAGATTGGGTCTGGCCGGCTCGCTGCGATGGCTGCTAATTCAACGTGGCGCTGACGTAGCGTAAATCACCGAACGGCATGTCTTCCTCGTCGATCGGTGGAAGGCCGTTGGCGGCGAACAGATCCCGGACGCTGTCGGCATTGATCTGCCAGCCGTGGCCGGACAGGTAGGGGGCGGCCTCGTTGCGGTCACCGAAATAGACCAGTTCTGTCATGTCGAGGTCGAAACCGTGCTCACGCCACCGTTGCGAGGCCTTCTGCATCCGCTCTTTCATCTTTTCCTCGTCGGCGGGATCGGGATTGGACACGCTTTCGGTGGCGAACCGGCTTCCCGGCGCACTGAGCGCGGTGATGGTGTCCAGCAGCCGGTCTTGTGCGTCCGGAGGCAAATAGCCCAGCAAGCCCTCAGCGCTCCACGCTGTCGGCTTGCTCGGATCGAACCCTGCCGCACGCAGCGCCGCAGGCCAATCGTCGCGCAAATCGATGGCCACCGCGCGCCGCTCTGCGGTGGGTTCGACACCCAGTTGCGCAAGTGTGCCGGACTTGAACTCGATGACCTGAGGCTGATCCACCTCGTAGATCACCGTCCCGGTCGGCCAGGCCAATCGGTAGGCGCGGGCATCTAGACCGGATGCCAGAATCACGACCTGGCTGATGCCGGACTTCGCCGCGTCGAGAAAGAATTCGTCGAAGAATTTGGTCCGCACGGCCATGTTGTCGGCCATGCGGTGTGCCCCGGCTCGGTCGTCGTCATCCTGCAAGTCGGCGGGGTTCAACTCGCCGCTGGCCATCCGGCTGAACAGATCGATACCGACGGCCCGCACCAGCGGCTCAGCGAACGGATCGTTAATCAGTGGGTGCTCGGCACGAGACGCCACCGCCCGAGCGGCCGCGACCATCGTGGCGGTCGCCCCCACGCTCGACGCGAGATCCCAGGTGTCGTTATCCGTCCGTGCCATGTCCGCTCCTTCAAAGTCGTTACTTAGCCAATATAACTTGCTTAGCGGTGAGCGGCCACTGCAGGCACGTATCTTGCGGTTTTGCCTGTCATCGGGGGCCAACCGCGCCACGCTTGGGCATGCCCTATTCGGTGGTAGGCAAACGGGTGCTGATTACCGGTGCATCGTCGGGCCTGGGCGCGGCGCTGGCCCAACAGTTGGCCGCCGACGGCGCGGTGGTCGGGCTGGTCGCCCGCCGGCGCGAACGGTTGGACGCGGTGCTGGCCGTCTGCCGGCGAAGCTCGCCGGATTCGCAAATGTGGGTCGCCGACATGGCCGACACCGCGGCCCTCGATGCGCTGGCCGTTGCGGCATGGGAGGGCCTCGGTGGCATCGACGTGTTGGTCAACAACGCGGCGATCCCGAAGCGCCGGGCGATCAGCGAGTTGGACCCGGCCGCGGTGGAGGCGGTCATGGGCGTCAACTTCGTCGCGCCGATGCGGCTTGCGCTGGCGGTGCTGCCGCGGATGCTGGGCCGCGGTGACGGCGTGATCGTCAACGTGGCCAGCATGGGTGGTCGGCTGGGAATCGTCCACGAGGCCGCCTACTGCGCCAGCAAGTTCGCGCTGTGCGGCTGGAGTGAGGTGATGGCCATCGACCTGCACGGCACAGGCGTCTCGGTGAAGCTCATCGAGCCCGGGCCCGTCGACACCGAGATCTGGGAACGGCCCGACAACGACGATCCGCTCTACGACGGGCCCAAGGTGCCTGCCGAGGAGGTGGCGGCCGGCATCATCGCGGCGCTGGGCAGCGACCGCTTCGAGCACTACCTGCCGGATATGAAGGTCGTCGTCGACGCCAAGAACGCCGATGTGGACGCCTACCTCGCCGGTGCGGCCGCGATGGCGCGACGATGAGGGCGCTGGTTTTCGGGGTGCCACCGGAGCCCGGGTTCGACGACGCCCTCGCGCACAGTCCCGTCGCGCTCCGTGACATGCCGGAACCCCGCTTGCTGCACGACGATTGGGTAATCACCAAGCCGCGACTGACCGGCATCTGCGGATCGGATTCCAAGCAGATCCTATTGGATTTCGGTGAAGGCGACGCCGACAACGCCATCTCGGCGTTTTGCTCGTTCCCGCAAGTGATGGGCCACGAGGTGGTGGCCGACGTCGTGACGGTTGGACCGAAGGCCCGCGGCCTGGACGTCGGGCAACGGGTGGTGCTCAACCCGTGGCTCTCCTGCGGGCCACGTGGTATCGAACCCCCTTGCCCGGCTTGTGAAAACGGTGACTACAGCCTGTGCTGGAGCTTTTGCGACGGCGACATCAAGCCCGGCATTCACACCGGGGTGTCGGCCGACGTGACCGGTGGCTACGCCGAGTCGATGGCGGCTCACGATTCGATGTTGTTCATCGTTCCTGAGTCGGTGCCCGATGAGCTGGCCGTGTTCGCCGACCCGTTCTCCGTTTCGTTGCACGCGATTACCCGCCACCCGCCGCCGCGGTCCGGTCGGGTTCTGGTGTACGGCGCGGGGTCACTGGGGTTGTGCGCGGTCGTGATCCTGCAAGCGCTGTACCCGGAAGTGGCGGTAGCGGTGGTGGCGCGCTTCGACGCGCAGGCCGAGTTGGCCCGTCAGTTCGGCGCCGATCTGGTGCTGGCGCACGAGCCACGCTTGGCGGTGGTCGAGCAAGTGGCCGTCTGGGGCGGCGGGCGGCTGCGGCAACCGTTGCAGGGGCTACCGATGGCCTACCCGGGCGCTGTCGACGTCGTCTACGACACCGTCGGCAAACCGGAAACATTCGAGGTCGGGGTGCGAGTGCTTCGGGCGCGCGGCACGTTGGTGAAGGCGGGTGTGCACACGCCGGGCCGGTGGGAGTGGAGTCCGTTGTATTTCAAGGAGATCGACTGGGTGGGCTCCAACGCCTTCGGTGTGGAGGAGGTGAACGGCGTGCGCAAACACGCGATCGGCCACTACCTCGACCTAATCGTTGACGGCGCAATTGATCTGCGCCCCATGCTGACTCACACCTTTGCCTTGGAACAGTGGCGCGACGCGTTTCTCGCCATTGCTGACCAGGGCAACAGCGGCGCGGTCAAGGTAGCGTTTGACCAGCGGTGAACTGCGTTCGGGCCCGGTCAATCTGATCAAGCGCGTAGGCCGCCATGGCGGCGTCGGTCATGTGTTCGCCGGCATTCGCCATGGATTGGTAGGCCTGGGCACCAAACACCTCGCGTAGATGCGTGATGGTCGAGTCGATCTCTCGATTGGCCGAGCGCGTCCAGGGGTTGCTCGCGAACGCACTGATAGTGGCGGCGGGTTCGTAGTATCCCAGGGTGTCGAGAACGCCGGCAAGGATGGCAAGCGGGCTGCTCAGCAAGGAGAAGCTGCCCGCATCGTAGAACGCGCGGATCGCCAGGTCTAAGTACTCCAAGGCGTCGGCGGGGTTGCCGCGGGTGGCCGCAACCCGCGACAGGCTCGCCGCAAGATGCGACTCGGCCCATTCGTTACCACTCTCTTGAGCGATTCTCAGGCCTTGGCGAAGAACGTCATAGGCGGCGATGGGATCAGCCTCGCGGTGCGTAACACCGTAGGCGAGAAGCGCAAGACATCTCAGCAAAGGATTACCCGTTGCATCATCCACCTCGAGGAGATCTTCCGAGATTGCCCTCGCCTCGCTACCGGCGCCGACGATGTTCAATGCCAAAGCCAGGCAGGCGTGCGGGACGATACCTTGTTCTCGTGCAACGATGTTGCGACACGAGTCAACCCACCGCTCCGGTTGACCTTTCGCTATGTATCCTCCACCGATCCACGCTTCGAACGCGAACGGAACCTTGTCGAATTGCCCGCTTGCTATGGCCAGCAGCCCGGCATCGGCATAGCAGACGGCACTGTCCACCCGACCGGTGATGTAGCTTTCTGCGGCCATGACGTAAAGCTGCGCCAACCGGCGATGTCGGACGGACTTGGCGCATTCGATGAGTTCCTCGGCCCAGCCGAGCGGTTCGTATTGCTCCACCCAAATGCCAAGAAATGCGACGTAGACGGCGATGGCGGCGGCGGTGTCGATGTCACTGTGGTCCGCAGACCACCGAAACGCGGCGCGCAGATTGGCCAGCTCGGCGGCAAACCAGGCGTAGGCATCGCGCTGGCGCGGACTGTCCCACAGCGCTAGCACGTCGGCTTCCCGTCCGGCGAAATAACGGGCGTGCGCGGCTCGGGCCTCCTCGGCTTTACCGACCGCGACAAGTTGTTCCTCGGCGAACTGGCGGATCGTCTCCAACATCGAAAACCGGGTCCGTCCTGACCTCCGGTCGGCCACCACAAGCGACTTGCGGACCAGGGCATCCAGCAAGTCCAGGGTGGCGAACTCGTCGTCATAGCCTGCGACCGCACCTGCAGCGTGCAGGTCGAAGCCGCCCGCGAACACCGAACACCTTGCCAACAGCAGCTTTTCGTCATCGTCGAGCAGGTCATGCGACCACTGCACTGCGTGCCGCAGAGTTTGGTGGCGCTCGAGCCCACGCCGCGATCCCACCAGCAGACGGAATCGGTCGTCGAGGCGGTCGCGCAACTCGGTCACCGTCATCGACTGCAGGCGTGACGCGGCCAATTCGATGCCCAGCGGTATCCCGTCGAGGCGGCAACAGATCTCGACCGCGGCAGCCTCGTCATCCCCGGCCCACGAGACATCGGGCGCCACCGCGCGGACGCGCTCGACGAACAGGGCTGCAGCGGTCGAATCGATGCCGTTTTTCACATCCAATGACGCCACCGGCCAGAGTTGTTCGTCGGAAACCCGCAACCCCTCCCGGCTGGTGGCGATAATTCTTACGGCCGGTGCGCTCTGCAAGATCGTCTGTATCATTTCGGCGGCCGCATCCAGGACGTGCTCGCAGTTGTCGAAGACGAGCAACCGAATCCGGCCCTCCTGTGCCGCGGCCACGCTGTCGGCCACACTCAGTCCCGGTTGCTGCGTAATGCCCAGTACCGCGGCCACCGCCTCAGGTACCGCGGCCGGATCGACAACCGCGGCCAGTTCGATCACCCATACCCCATCGGGAAAGCTGGCCATCGATCGTGCGGCTGCCTCCAACGCAAGGCGGGTCTTGCCCACGCCGCCAACGCCGGTCAAGGTCACCAACCGATGTGTTGTCAGCGCCTCCGTCACCTCGGACAGCTCCGACTCGCGCCCGACGAAGCTGGTGGACTGCGGTCGCAGGTTTCCTGGTGTCGCATCGAGCGTCCGGAGCGATGGAAACTCGCTGCGCAGGCCCGACGCTCGCACCTGAAAAATCTCGACCGGCCTGACCAAGTCTCGCAACCGCCGGGGCCCCAAGGCAATCAGGTCGACGGAGCTGAGTAGACCCGCGGTGGCGCCGTCGAGCAGAATTTGCCCGCCGTGTCCGCACGACATCACCCGTGAGGCACGATTGAGCACTGCGCCGAAGTAGTCCGCGCCGCGCAACTCGGCCTCACCGGTCGCGATTCCCATCCGCACCGGTAATTGCAGTTCGCGCTGCGCGGCCACCGCGGCATCGACGGCCGACATCGGTGAGGAGAACGCGGCACACATCCCATCACCGGTGTGTTTGAACAGCCACCCGTGGTGCATCTCTACGGCCTTGCACGACACCTGGTCGTGGGCTTCGAGAGCATGCCGCATCGCGTCCGCATCGGCTTCCCACCGCCGCGTCGAACCCTCGATATCGGTGAATAGGAAGGTGACGACGCCCGAGGGCACAGCCGCCGGTCCCTCAGAATGGTTCACGCCGCGCACTCCTGTTTCGGGAGATGTCATGGTAGGCCTGTCGTGCCAGCGCAGGGCGTATTTTCGCTGAAGACGGCCCGCCTTCCGGTGTCGCCTGAATGCGCGGGCTCAGCGATAGACGGGGCTGATGCTGCGGTCGCTGACGGCATGCGGCTTTATCGTTCGCCGAAGCGGCCGACCTCGCCCGCGAGTTGGGGTGATCGGTGGCGGCTCAGCCAGCTCCCGCGTAAAGCTCGCCCAAGAAGCCGCCTGCCACCACTGATCCAAATGCGCTCACAGCCTCTGCATCTCGCGTCCCATGCAGGAGCGCTCAAGGAATCCGTAGCGCTTCGGGTAGGGCCGGCGCGGTTGGCGGTCATTCGGTGTCGCGCTGAGAGACAGTCGGTGCATCCCGGCGCGGACGATACCGGCCGCTTCGGACCACCAATGAACAGTGTTGGGCCGTACCGGTACCGCTGCCGCGGTGCCGAAGACAACCTCGTGCTCGCTGATGAGGACCGGCGTCGGCGCCGCGCGGAGATGTTTCTTTGTTGTCGCGGCGGGGCTGGCCACCGCGGAGTTGCCGCCAACAATGTTCATGGCAGGTCCTTCCGCTGCTCAGTGTCGAATTCGATGGGCAGCGTGAGCGGTCCGCTCAACGCTGTCAGCGGCTTCCATGGGGCCGGGCCGGTGCGCCGCGCGTTGGGCATCCGCCACGTCATGACGGTCAGGGCTTCGGCGAGTTCAAGACGGGCCAGGTTTGCGCCCAGGCAATAGTGCATACCGGCGCCGAATGTCTGCATCGCTGGAGCGCTCTCGCGGGTGATGTCGAGCCGGACGGGATCGTCGTAAACAGCCGGATCACGGTTGGCAGCGGCGGTGTTGGCGATGACGAGTGTGCCGGCAGGGATCACCACTCCGGCAAGCTCGACATCCTCGAGCGCAATGCGCAAGGCGCCAAAGGCGATCGGGGAGTGGCGCATCGTCTCCTCGACAGCGTTGGCTGCCAGCTCGGGATGGCTGCCGAGCAATGCCCACTGGTCGGGGTGATCGCAGAGAACGTGCACTGATGCGGCCAGCTGATTTCGCGTGGTGTCGGTCCCGGCCATCAGCAAGCCCGCTGCCATCATCCGCAGCTCACTGGCGCTGAGCCGATCATCGCCGTCCTCGGCGCGAATCAGCTCGGAGATCAGGTCGTCGGACAGGGTGTGGCGGCGACGGGCGACCATGCCATCGATGTAGATGTCGAGTTCGTCCCACGCTGCCAAAATGTCCCGCTGGTGGGCGGCGACGTCCCAGCTGAAGACCTTGAAGATGTCATCGGTCCACTCGGAGAACAGCTCCCAGTCCTCGGTTGGTGCGCCCAGCAGAGCGCAGATGATCGGGATCGGGTACTGGCGGGCTATGTCGGTGACCACATCGCAGTGGCCGTTGTCGGCGCAGCGGTCAACCAGTCCGGTGATCACGTCAAGTATCGTTTCGCGCAGCCGAATCGTGGCTCGCGGTGTGAAGGCCTTGGACACCAGCCGGCGCAGGCGGTGGTGCTCGGCCCCGTCGAGGCTGATCAGGCTGGCCGCCATCCGCTCCCATAACGGGCCGGCGGTAATACCTTGGGAGGCAAGGAACATACCTTGCGGCACGCGGAATCGCGGGTCGCGCAGCACACTTCGGACCAGTTCATAGGTCAGCAGCTCCGGCCCGTGGGTACCAATGGCGATCGGGGCCCGTTGCCGTGCTTGACAGATGATTTCGTGAGCGTCGTCGGGGCTCTGGCAATGGTCATAGTCGATCTCGGGCAGGCCGGCATCAAAGACGCTCGGGTAGGTGATTCGGTCAATCGCGATCGTCATGGCACGCTCCCCAAGGTCGTCGGTGAAGTACCGTCGCCCCACAAAGTCTTGGCGTTGCCGCCGCGCACCACACGCGTAGCGGACTACCTGTCTTTTAGGGCCGGTACTCGGACACTTCGACTATCTGGTCGCAGCGCCCGAAGACCATCGGCCAGCGTGCGTAGGTTTTCGCCGCTGGGGTCGTAGATTTACGCGGACGTGGTGATTCAGCGTTCGCGGTAGCTCCAGGCGCGCAGCTGCTCGGAGATCTTGCCGAGATCGGCCAGTGCGCCGGTGGCAACCTGGATGACGAATTCGAAGCGGTCATCCTCCGGGGCGCTGATCCACTGGTCGTTGATCGCGAGGAACGTCCGGCAGGCTGTCCATGCCGTTCGCTTGTTTCCATCTACCAGCGCGTGATTTCGCACCAGAGAATGCAGCAGCGCTGCCGCCTTGAGGTGGATATCGGGATAAGCGTCCTGACCGAACACCGATGCGCGGGGGCGTGCCAGAGCGGATTCGAACAAACCGTAATCGCGGACTGCGGCGTCGGCCCCGCCGGCCTGACGCGCAATGTCGAGCAGGTCGTCGAGATCGAGGTACTCGATCATGCGTCTTTGAGACGCTCCAGGACCCCGGCCTCCTCGCGCAGCACCCGTTCCAGCGCCGTCGCGACCTTGGCTTTGTGCGCCCGCCGTGCGATGTATTCGTCGATGGCCGAGAGCGCGACGGCCTGCATCGACCGCCCCTCGGCAGCGGCCTGTTTGCGCAGCGCTTCGGTTTGCTCGGCACTGGTGCGCAGCGTCATACCCATACTCGCATGATACCGGAGTGATACCAAGGTCTTCAGCTACGGCCAGCGATGGGCGAAGCTCAATCCGCGTACGCATACAACGCGGCAACTATTAGCGATTTCGCTGATGTTCCGCCGTACGCGTCGCCGCATGCTGGCTAACATGAGCCAAACTGACTGGAGCGACGTTGGTGTGAGCGAGCTGCCGACCGGAACGGTGACGTTGCTGCTGGCCGACGTCGAGGGTTCGACGCGGCTGTGGGAAACCCAGCCTGACGAAATGGCCGCCGCGATTGCGCGGCTCGATCAGGCCGTGTCGGAGGCCATTGCCACCCATGACGGTGCCCGGCCGGTCGAGCAGGGCGAGGGCGACAGCTTCGTGATCGCGTTCGGGCGCGCCTCCGATGCGGTGGCCTGCGCACTCGATTTGCAACGGGCACCGCTCGCGCCGATCCGCTTGCGGATCGGCATCCATAGCGGCGAGGTGCGGCTGCGCGACGAGGGCAACTACATCGGGCCGACGATCAATCGCACGGCTCGGTTGCGGGACTTGGCGCACGGCGGCCAAACCGTATTGTCGGGCGCGACCGAGCTGCTCGTCGTCGATCAGCTCGCAGCCGATGTCTCATTGACCGACCTGGGCAGCCACCTACTGCGCGATCTGCCCCGGCCGGAGCGGGTCGTGCAGCTGTGTCATCCGGACCTGCGCAACGAATTCCCGCCGCTACGAACGCACAAGGCCCTTGCCTCCCACAATCTTCCGGCCCAACTCACGAGTTTTGTCGGGCGTCACGCGGAGATCAAGAACTTACGCGAGGCGCTGGCCAATAATCGCCTGGTTACCCTTACCGGAGCCGGCGGAGCGGGCAAGACACGCCTGGCCATGCACGTCGCCGCAGCGCTCGCCGAGGAATATGCCGACGGGATCTGCTACGTCGATTTGGCGCCGATCACCCATCCCGATGTCGTGCCAGTCACCGCAGCGCGCGCCCTTGGGCTGCCCGATCAGCCCGGCCGGTCGACCATCGACACGCTGCAGCAGCATCTTCGCGATCGCAATATGCTGCTGGTGCTGGACAATTGCGAACATCTGCTCGACTCGTCCGCTTCGTTGGTCGCTGCGCTCCTTGCCGCCGCGCCGAGGGTAACCGTGGTTGCCACCAGCCGTGAGCCGCTCGGCGTGATGGGGGAAGCCGGCTGGCAGGTGCCCTCGCTGTCGCTGTCCGACGACGCCGTCGAGTTGTTCGCCGATCGTGCCCGCTTGGCCCGCGCCGACTTCACCGTCAACGACGACAATGCCGCCGCGGTTAGCGAGATCTGCCGACGCCTGGACGGTATGCCGTTAGCGATTGAGCTTGCGGCCGCGCGAGTGCGCACGCTGTCGCTGACGGAGATCGTCGACAGCCTGCACGACCGGTTCCGTCTCTTGACCGGCGGTTCTCGCATCGCCGTGCGCCGACAGCAAACCCTGCGCGCCTCGGTTGATTGGTCGCACGCCCTTCTCACCGACACCGAGCGCGTTCTGTTCCGCCGACTGGCCGTATTCCTGGGGGGCTTCGACCTCGATGCCGCCCGTGCCGTCGCCGGAGCCGACGGGGTGGAGCGCTACCAGGTTCTCGACCAACTCACCCTGCTAGTCGACAAGTCGTTGGTGGTCGCCGAAAGTACCAGCGGCACAACACGATACCGCTTGCTGGAAACAGTGCGCCAATATGCGCTGGAGAAACTCGGGGAGTCCGGCGAAGCCGACGCCGTCAGGTCTCGGCACTGCGACTACTACACGTCGATGGCCGCCCTGCTCGACGCACCGGCCCGGACCGACTACGGGCAACGACTCGAGCAGACGGAAGTCGAGATGGACAACCTACGCAGCGCATTGGGATGGAATCTGGAGACATCGAACAGCGAGCGCGCGTTGTCGCTGGCGTCGTCGCTGCAGCGGCTTTGGATGACACGCGGGCGCTTTTTAGAAGGCCGGGCGTGGTTCGATACCGTTGTCGCCCAGAACGATTTGAACGATCTCGAGGTGCCCGCCGCGGTACGCGCCCGTGCACTCACCGACACGGCAGTGTTGAACATGTGGGTCGACGACGGCGTCGATCGGGCCGAGCGCGCACTGGCCATCGCCCGCGAACTCGATGACCCGGCCCTGCTGGCGAGGGCGCTGACTGCCTGTGGCTTCATCACCGGCAGCAGATACAACGGCAAGGCAGCCGGAGCGTACTTCGCGGAAGCGATGGCTTTCGCCCAGCAGTTGGATGATCGGTGGAGCCTGAGCCAGATCCTGGCCTGGCAGGCCAACACCGGAGTCAACATTGGCGATCCGATCGCGGCCCGCGCGGCCGGCGAAGAAGGGCGCGATCTCGCCGATGCGATCGGTGATCGGCCCAACTCGCGGATGTGCCGTCTCTGCGTCACATTTGCGCAGCTGATGGAAGGCGAGGTAGGCGCCGCCGTTGCGGGATTCCGGAACGTGGCCGCCGAGTGCGAAGCCGATCACGACGAGTTTCTCAAACCGCTCGCAGGGATGGGACTAGGTGTTGCGCTGGCACATCAGGGTGACATCAATGCGGCCCACGCCGCGGCCGACATGGCACTCGAGGCCGCGTTGGGTCTAGATGAGTACTTCCAGGGGATGAGTCATGTGGCAGCGGCGACGGCCGCGCTGGCGGCCGGCGACATCAGCGCAGCCCATCTCGCGAGCGACCGGGCCTGGCAACACCTCATTGTGGTCCAACCCCAGATGGCCGTGGCCGCGCGTGCCTTCAACGCCGTCGAGGTGGCGCGGGCGGAAGGAGAGTTGGTGCTGGCGCGCCGTTGGGTCGAGGAAGCCGTTTCGCTGGCGTCAGGATGGCACCTGGTCGTGGCTCTATTGGCCCGTGCTCGGATCGCAGTTGCAGAAGGCGATCGCGAAGAAGCGGACCGCGACGCCCATGATGCGCTCGCCCGCAGCGTCAGCTGCGGGGTGTATTTACACCTTGCCGACATCTTCGAGTGCCTTGCCGATCTCGTCAGAAGCGTCGACAGTCAACAAGCCGCCCGTCTTTTCGGTGCGGCCGAGGCGTTCCGGCGGCGCATGGGGATGGTGCGGCTCAAGGTTCATCAAACCGGTTATGAATCATCGGTTGCAGCGCTGCGCGACGCGATGGACGACACGGAGTTTGGGGCCGCATGGGCGGAGGGTGCAGCGTTATCCATGGAGGCGGCGATTGCCTACGCACAGCGTGGTCGCGGCGAACGGCGGCGGCCGACCAGTGGGTGGGCGTCCTTAACGCCCGCCGAGTACGAGGTGGTGCGGCTGGTCTGCGAAGGCCTGGCCAACAAAGACATCGCCACAAGGCTGTTCATATCGCCGCGCACAGTGCAAGCACACCTGACCCACGTCTACACGAAACTCGGCCTCACCTCACGCATGCAACTGGCCCAAGAAGCAGCCCGCCGCGCCTGATCGACGTCCGTCGCAGCATCCGCATGTGTTAACATGCATGCATGCGGACAACCGTGGAGATTACCGATCAGCAGCATCGCGCGCTCAGTGCAATCGCTCAGCGCCGCGGAGTTCGCGGTTTCTCGGCACTCGTCCAGGAGGCGCTGGATGCGTACTTGGGGAGTTTGAACACCAACGAGACAGACCTGCTGTTGGGTCTCGAAGGCACGCTCACGGACTCCGAGACACGAGAGGTGCAGTCGCGCATCAATGACGTAAGGGCTCGATGGCGGGCCTCGTAATTGTCGACACGGATCTCGTCGTCGATTTTCTCCGCGGCAAGGGGCCCGGAGTACCGCTGGTGCGCGAGCTGATTGCTGACCACCGCCTTCGGGTGACCGCGATAACCGCGTTCGAACTGCGCGTCGGTACGGACTTCTTGGCTGGCCGCGACGACATTCTCCGCTTGGTACGTTCACGGGCTTTTCCGCTGGATCCGGTTAGTGCGTTACGCGCAGGGGATGTGGCCGCAACGCTGCGGGCGGCCGGCCAAGATATCGGCATGGCGGATTGTTTGCAGGCGGGTATTTGTTTGAACTTCGAGTTGCCGTTCGCGACTCGCAACCGCAAGCACTTCGATCGGGTGGCGGGCTTGCGACTATTCGACGTCGGCTAACCGGCTATATCGGATTGGCGCGCAAATAGCTGTAAATCCCGGCAAATCCGGCGTTGACGTCCTCCGGGATGGGCACCGGACCGCCGAGAGCTCGTGCACCCCAGACGATTTGGGCGGTGCGCTCAACAAGTGCGGTGACGTGCAGCGCTTTGTCCGGGCGCGGTGCGACGGCCACCATGCCGTGGTTGGCGATCAGCGCCGCCGCGCGGCCCTCCAACGCCTTGACCGCGTTGGCGCCGACGTCGGGCGTGCCGGACGCGGCGTACTCGGTGCAGCGGATATCCCCGCCGCAGTACACCGCGAACTCGTCGATGCAGGCCGGAATCGACTGGTGCGCAATGGCAAACATCGTCGCCCACACCGGATGGCTGTGGATCACGCTGCCGATGTCGTCAAAAGCCTTGAAACAGGCCAGGTGCAGCTTCATTTCCGTCGACGGCGATCGCCCCTCGGCGGCCTGCAGCACGTTGCCTTCCGGATCGACCAGCACCAGATCGTCGAGCGTCATCTCGGCGTAGTCGACCGACGACGGAGTGATGACCAGATTGCCGTCCGCCCGTCGCGCCGAGATGTTCCCTGCGGTCCCCTCGACCAAGCCGCGCCGCAGCATGTCCTTGGCGGCCGCCAGCACCGCGGCTTCCGGGTTCTCGACGGACCTCATGGTCCTAGCACCTCCGGGTTGACGATATGCACCGGTCGCTGGCCGGACACCAGCGCTTGCAGGTCGTCGGCGACCATCTGCGCCTGTCGCGCTTCAGTGTTCCACGTCGCGCCGCCGATATGGGGTGTCAGCACCACATTCGGCATGCTCACCAGCGGGTGGTCAACAGGTAGCCATTCCCCGACGAAGTGATCCAGCCCTGCGGCTCCGACCTGGCCGCTGCGCAGCGCCTCGACCAGCGCATCGGTGTCATGGAGCTGGGCTCGCGCGGTATTGAGGAACACCACGCCGTCCCGCATCGCGGCGAACTGCTCGGCGCCGATCAGCCCGGTGGTGTCGTCGGTGACCGGCGCGTGCAGCGAGACGATGTCGGCCTCGGCGAGCAGCTCGTCGAGGCTGTGGCGCGCCTCGTCGTTGTACGGGTCGTACGCGATCACCCGCATGCCCAATCCGGTCAGCCGCCATTGCACCGCGCGGCCGACCGCGCCGAGGCCGATCAGCCCCACGGTCAAGCCCGCGAGTTCCCAGGCTCGGAACCGCTGATAGGGAATCGTGCCGTCGCGGAACACTTCTCCGGCGCGTACGTCGGTATCGGCGGTCAGCACATGGCGGGTGGCGGCGAACAGCAGCGCCAACGTCATCTCGGCGACCGCATCGGCGTTACGTCCCGGCGTGTTGAGCACCGGAATACGGGCCGCGGTGGCGCCGGCGATGTCGACGTTGTTCGGGTCGCCGCGGGTGGAGGCGATCGCCTGCAAGCCGAGCTCGAACACCGGGCCGCTGACCGAATCGCTTTCCACCACAACGATATCGACGCCCTCAGCGGAAATCCGCTCGGCCAGCTGCTCGGCGGTGTAGATGCGCAGCGGCCGCTGGTCGATCCACGGGTCGTAGACCACATCGACCAGCCGTCGCAACTTGTCGAAACCCTCGCCACGCAGTGGCGCCGTCACCAAAGCACGCGTCACGACTGCCAATGCTGGCGTACGGTGACGCCCGTGTCACGTGCAGAGGTCACAATCGGCATCGACATCGGTAGCACCGCGGTCAAAGCGGTGGCCGCCGACGAGAAGGGCCGGGTGATAACGCGGGCACGCATTCCGCATCAGCTTCGCGTGCCGGCCCCCGACCGGCTGGAGCACGATGCCGAGGAGGCGTGGCGGCGCGGCCCGCTAACCGCCTTGAAAAAACTCGCCGCAAACGGCGCCCGAGCGGTCGCGGTCTCGGCGATGGTGCCGTCGCTGACCGCGGTCGACGCGACCGGTCGGCCGATCACCCCCGGCCTGCTCTACGGCGACAGCCGCGGCCGGGTCCCGGTGCCCGACACCTCGTTTCCGCCGACCGGAGAGGCGGCCGAGTTCCTGCGCTGGACCGCAGCCCAGGCGCCCGAAGCCGCCGGGTACTGGCCCGCGCCGGCGGTGGCCAACCACGCGCTGGCCGGCGACGCCGTCGTCGATTTCGCGACCGCCTACACCACACTTCCGCTTTTCGACGGCACCGGCTGGAACGAGCACGCATGCGCGGAATGCGGCGCCGGCGCCCACCACATGCCGCGGGTGGACGCTCCGGGCGCGGCGGCGGCGCACGTGAGCGGCACCGACGCCGTGCTGGCGGTCGGGGCCATCGACGCGCTGTGCGAGCAGCTGGTGGCCGGCGCCGAATCCGACGGCGACGTGCTGGTGCTGTGCGGCACGACGCTGATCGTGTGGACGACGATTCCCGAGTGGCGGCAAGTGCCGGGTTTGTGGACGATTCCGCACACCGCGACGGGAAAGAGCCAGATCGGCGGCCCCAGCAACGCCGGCGGGCTGTTCCTGAACTGGGTGGACCGCATCCTACGACCCGGCGATCCGAAAACCGCTGCGCCGCAGCGAGTTCCGGTGTGGTCACCCTATGTCCGTGGCGAGCGTACGCCCTACCACGATCCATACCGCCGCGCGGTGCTCGACGGGCTGGATCTCACCCACGACGCCGCGGCACTGCGACGGGCCGCTTACGAGGCCTCCGGCTTCGTCGTCCGTCAGCTCGTCGAACGCAGCGGCGCCGCGGCGTCGCGCATCGTGGCGGCCGGCGGCGGCACCCGCGTGCAACCGTGGATGCAGGCCGTCGCCGACGCCACGGGCCTGCCGGTGCACGTCTCAGCGGTCGCCGAGGGGGCTGCGCTGGGCGCGGCGTTCCTGGCCCGGCTGGCCGTCGGCCTGGAATCGTCGATGACCGACGCCGCGCGATGGGCCAGCACCGAGTGTGTCGTCGAACCCGACCCGGCATGGACGAGCGCCACCGACGAGCGCTACCACCGTTTCCTGGAGCTAGCCGACCGCCCGTCCAGGACTATCGAACGGCAGTGACGGCCAGCGTGTTTTGGGTGGGCATCGGCGTGGCCGGCAACTCGAGCCCAGCGTCGGCGAAGAGGTCGGCGCGGCTGCGTGTCGACACCCGCCAGCCGTGCTCGGTCAGATAATCGGTCACCGGGTTGCGTTCGCCGCGGTATACCAGCGAGGACAGGTCGACGTCGAAACCATGCTTGCCCCAATGCTCGTTCATCGCTTTGGCGCGTTCGTCGAGCATCGGCGGGCCGTCGGGATGGTATTCGGTCGCCAGCCGACTGCCCGGCGCGCTGAGCGCGGTCACGGTGTCGAACAGCCGGTCCTGCGCCTCCGGCGGTAGGTACAGCAACAGACCTTCGGCGCTCCACGCCGTCGGCTTGCTCTCGTCGAACCCGCTGCGGCGCAACGCGGCCGGCCAGTCGTCCCGCAGGTCGATGGGCACAGTCCGGCGCTCAGCGGTGGGGCGGGCGCCCAGTTTCGCCAACGTGGACGTCTTGAACTCGACCACCTCGGGCTGGTCGATTTCATAGACGACGGTGCCGTCGGACCAGACCAGCCGGTAAGCGCGCGAGTCCAGACCGGCGGCCAGAATGACCGCCTGCTGAATCCCCGCGGCGCCGGCGTCGGTGAAGAACTCGTCGAAGAAGCGGGTGCGCACTGCCATCACCTGCGTGAGCCGCTGCAGGTTGAACTGCGGGTCATCGTCGGCGCCGGGAACCTCGATCTCACCGTCGAGCAGCCGGGCGAAGAACTCGACGCCCACTGCCCGCACCAGCGGGTCGGCGAACGGATCGTTGATCAGCGGCTCGGGCTCTCGGCTAGCCAGTGCGCGGGCCGCGGCGACCATCGTCGCCGTCGCTCCCACACTCGACGCCAGATCCCAGCTGTCACTGTCGCTGCGTGTCACGGCTCTCCTGATAATTAGCCAACGTAATGAGCCACCGAAACTGTACGCCTGCTTGCGGGCGTTCGCTGCCTGCGCTGTTACTCTCGTAGACTGCTTGACGCGCATATTCTGGCCTGCGGGTCGGCGCGTAATACAGGACAACCCGTTGCTGGCGAGACCAGCCCATTGGCATGCCGCGACCCGAGCCCGGCTGCGCAGGAGGAAGAGTGCTTTCGGCTTTCATCTCATCGCTGCGAACAGTCGACCTGAGACGGAAGATCCTGTTCACGATCGGCGTCATCATTCTCTACCGGGTCGGCGCGTCGCTGCCGTCGCCCGGGGTGAACTACCCGAACGTGCAGAAGTGCATTGCGCAGGTCAGCGGCGGGGAAGCGGCACAAATCTACTCGCTGATCAACCTGTTCTCCGGCGGCGCGCTGTTGCAGTTGACGGTGTTCGCCGTCGGGGTGATGCCGTACATCACCGCGAGCATCATTGTGCAGCTGCTCACCGTGGTCATCCCACGGTTTGAGGAACTGCGCAAGGAAGGCCAGTCCGGCCAGGCCAAGATGACGCAGTACACCCGCTACCTGGCGATCGCGCTGGCCATCTTGCAGGCCACCAGCATCGTGGCGCTGGCGGCCAACGGCGGGCTGCTGCAGGGCTGCAGCCTCGACATAATCGCCGACCAGAGCATCTTCACCCTGGTCGTCATCGTGCTGGTGATGACGGGCGGCGCGGCGCTGGTGATGTGGATGGGCGAGGTGATCACCGAACGCGGTATCGGCAACGGCATGTCGCTGCTGATCTTCGTCGGTATCGCCGCCCGGATTCCGGCCGAGGGCAAATCGATCCTGGACAGCCGCGGCGGCGTGATCTTCACGGCAGTGTGCGTGGCCGCCCTGATCATCATCGTCGGCGTGGTGTTCGTCGAGCAGGGCCAGCGCCGCATCCCCGTGCAATACGCCAAACGCATGGTGGGCCGGCGGATGTACGGCGGCACCTCGACGTATCTGCCGCTCAAGGTCAACCAGGCCGGCGTTATCCCGGTCATCTTCGCGTCGTCGCTGATCTACATCCCGCATCTGATCACCCAGCTGGTCCGCAGCGGCACCGGCGGTGCGGGAAACAGCTGGTGGGACAAGTTCGTCGGCAACTACCTCACCGACCCGGCCAGCCCGGTCTACATCGCGATCTACTTCGGGCTGATCATCTTCTTCACGTACTTCTACGTGTCGATCACCTTCAACCCCGACGAACGTGCCGACGAGATGAAGAAGTTCGGTGGCTTCATCCCCGGCATCCGGCCCGGCCGGCCGACCGCTGACTACCTGCGCTTTGTGTTGAGCCGCATCACGTTGCCCGGTTCGATCTACCTCGGTGTGATCTCGGTGCTGCCGAACCTGTTCCTGCAGATCGGCAATACCGGACAGGTACAGAACCTGCCGTTCGGCGGCACCGCGGTCCTGATCATGATCGGCGTCGGTTTGGACACCGTCAAACAGATCGAGAGCCAGCTCATGCAGCGCAACTACGAAGGGTTCCTGAAGTGAGAGTGGTTTTGCTCGGACCGCCCGGCGCGGGCAAGGGCACCCAGGCCGTCAAGCTGGCCGACAAATTCGGGGTCCCGCAGATCTCCACCGGCGACTTGTTCCGCCGCAATATCAGCGAGGGCACCAAACTCGGCTTGGAGGCCAAGCGCTACCTCGACGCCGGCGACTTGGTGCCCTCGGAGCTGACCAACGCGCTGGTCGAAGACCGGATCGACCAGCCCGACGCGGCCTCCGGGTTCATCTTGGACGGTTACCCGCGCTCGGTGGAGCAGGCCAGGGCGCTGCACGACATGCTCGAACGGCGAGGAGCCCCGCTCGATGCGGTGCTGGAATTCCGGGTGTCTGAAGAGGTGCTGCTCGAGCGGCTCGAAGGCCGGGGCCGAGCCGACGACACCGAAGAGATCATCCACAACCGGATGAAGGTCTACCGCGACGAAACGGCGCCGTTGCTGGACTACTACCAGCATGAGCACGAACTGAAAACCGTCGACGCCGTCGGCACCGTCGACGAAGTGTTCGCCCGCGCCCTGCAGGCGCTGGGTAAATAACCGTGATCGGCGGACTGCGCAGTCGCAAGGTCGTGCCGCAGCGCAGCTCCGGTGAACTCGACGCGATGGCCGCCGCGGGCGCCGTGGTGGCCGCCGCGCTGGGCGCGGTGCGAAAGGCCGCCGCGCCCGGGGTATCGACCCTGAATCTCGACGAAATCGCCGAATCGGTGATCCGCGACGCCGGCGCCACGCCGTCGTTCCTGGGTTATCACGGATACCCGGCGTCGATCTGCTCGTCGGTCAACGACCGGGTGGTGCACGGCATCCCGTCTGCCACCGAGATCCTGGCCGCAGGCGACCTGGTGTCCATCGACTGCGGCGCCATCCTCGACGGTTGGCACGGCGACGCGGCGATCACCTTCGGCGTCGGGCAGCTCATCCCCGCCGACGAAGTGCTCTCCCAAGCGACCCGGGAGTCGATGAACGCCGGGATCGCGGCCATGGTTGCCGGCAACAGGCTCACCGACGTCTCGCACGCCATCGAGAGCGCCACCCACGCCGCCGAAGCCCGTTATGGCCGGGCCTTCGGCATCGTCGAGGGCTACGGCGGTCACGGCATCGGACGGCAAATGCACATGGACCCCTTCCTGCCCAACGAAGGAGCTCCCGGACGCGGTCCGCTGCTGGCCGTCGGATCGGTGTTGGCGATCGAACCGATGCTCACTCTGGGCACTCGCAAAACCAAGGTGCTCGACGACGAGTGGACGGTCACTACCGCCGACGGATCGCGGGCTGCGCACTGGGAGCACACCGTTGCGGTGACCGAGGACGGGCCCCGCATCCTGACCGTCGGCTAACGCGTCGTTTACCGCACGCGCGGCCGGTCGGAGGCACTCCGCAGGGTCGTCTGCAAGGCGCGCAGCGCGTGATGCAGCTCGTGCTTGACGGCGTCGTCGTCGGTACTGAATTCGGCCGCGATCTGGGTTGTCGTCCGTCCGAGGTAGTGGGATCGGTAGATCATCGCGCGGTGCCGGTCGGACAACTGCGCCACCGCATCCCGGACCATGTTTGCGTCCGAGCCGGCGTCAGTCGCGGCTTGCCACCCGACCCGCCGCGCCAACTCCGATCGTGGACACTTCATCGCCCTGACTCCAGCCTGGCTGATTACACACAACGCACAGTTGTATGTGATGTATACATCCATCGATAAAGTGTGTCAATCACGACATTATGTGACGATTTGTCGTATATGCTCCGAGGTGTGTCCAATGCGCTGAACTTTCAGGCCGAGGTCCGTCAGTTGCTGCGGGACCGAGTACTCGATGCCGCGTATGCGCTCGTCTGCGCAGAAGGCTGGCGCGCGGTGAATATGTCGCAAATCGCCGCCATGGTCGGCGTCAGCCGCCAAGTCCTCTACAAAGAGTTCGGCGCCAAGCAGGGGCTCGGTAAGGCCCTGGTGGGACGGGAGACCGAACGGTTCATCACCGGGGTGATTTCGGCGATGCGGGCGCACCCCGACGACATCGCCGCTGGTCTGGCCGCCGGCGCTGCGTTCACCCTGCGCGCCGGCGCTGAGGATGCCCTGGTCAAGGCGAACCTGGCGCGCGCCCGCGACGGAGACACCGGCCTGACCCCACTGCTGACAACGGGACCCACGCCAATCTGGGCCGGTGCGATGAAGGCAATCGCGACCGCTGTCCGTGAGTTCTACGACCTTCCGGCTGCGATCGACCGGCAGTTGGACTCGATCGTCGAGGTCGACGTCCGGTTGACCTTCAGCCATCTCCTGCAACCGATGAACACCACCGTCGACGACGCCGTCCAGCAAATCCACACGACGCTGTCGGCCTTACTGGGCGCCGTCACCTCGTGATCACCGTCGCCTGCCCTTCGAGGCGAGCGTGCAGGCGGCCGCGGCGGGCCGTCCCGCTGTGAACTGAGGTGGCGCTCGACTCGTATACCTAGCAGGAGGTGATCGAGTGGCCCGTGTCGCCGGCACGGCGGAGCCAGAAGCCGCCCTGATGAAGGCGCTCTACGACGAGCACGCCGCCGTCTTGTGGCGCTATGCCCTACGGCTGCTCGGTGACGCGAGCCGTGCCGAAGACGTTGTCCAGGAGACCCTGTTGCGGGCATGGCAGCATCCGGAAGTGGTCGGTGACACTGAGCGGTCGGCCCGGGCCTGGCTGTTCACCGTCGCCCGCAACATGATCATCGACGAACGACGCAGCGCACGGTTCCGTCACGTCGTCGGCTCATTCGACGACACCGCCACGCCCGAACAGGTGTCGCCAGACGAGGTGAACGCGGCGCTGGACCGGCTGCTGATCGGCGATGCAATGGCCCAACTCTCGGCCGACCACCGGGCCGTGATCGAGCGCTCCTACTACTGGGGATGGACTACCGCGCAGATCGCAGCCGACCTGCAGATCGCGGAAGGAACCGTGAAATCGCGCCTACACCACGCGGTACGAACACTTCGGCTCACGCTGCAAGAGATGGGAGTGACGCGATGATGTCACGAACCATCCGGACAGGCTTTGACAGCGAATACTTGATAGTGGCTGGAGATGGGGTGACGCGATGAGGTCGCTACGGGGACTCGGCCCGCTCAGTGACGGCGGACTAGGCGCAGACGGTGACCACCGCTACGCGATGTGGGACGCCGCCTACGTGTTGGGCTCACTGTCGGCTACCGACCGGCGCGAATTCGAGGCACACATGGTCGACTGCGTAGCATGCCGGGAGGCGGTCACCGAACTCAGCGGGATGCCGGCGCTGCTGTCGCAACTCGAACGCGGCGAGGTAGCCGCGATCAGTCAAGCCGACCCGACAGCACCGGAAATGTCGGCGGACGTGCTGCCGTCATTGCTGGGTGTTGTTCGCGGACGGCGCAACCGCACCCGGGTGATGGCCTGGGCGGCCTCTGCGGCCGCGGCCGTCGTGCTGGCGATCGGCGTGTTGGTCGGCGTTGCCGGCCATCCACCGGCGTCGTCGCCGACGGCCACCGTGTCAGCCCAACCGATGGCCCAAGTCGGGACAACGGCGCTGAGTTCCACAGTGTCGCTTAGCAGTCAGCGGTGGGGAACCTACATCGACATGAAGTGTGTCTGCCTGGCTCCGGTGTACGCCCACCACGACACGCTGGCCATGGTGGTGGTCGGCCGCGACGGCAGCCGCACCAGGTTGGCGACGTGGGTTGCAGAACCTGGTTACACCGCCACGCCCGCGGCCAGCACCTCGATGCCGGTGGACCAGATCGCCGCTGTGCAGGTGGTTGCCGCCGACGGCGGCCAGATTTTGTTGGAGCGCGCGCTGTAAGTCCCGGCGAAACTTCGGCCGCCGGTTGAACTCTCGTCACGTCCCCGTCGTGTTATTGGCATCGCCACGAGTCAGGTGAGCCGTCGTGGCGCTCGGGGTCGACGAGATCGTCGATGCCGCCGCCGATCTCAAGGAGAACCGGACCCATGTCGCTGCCCGCACTTGACGATATCGCCACCCACGCCGGCACTACCGAGCCCATCGACGGGGTGATCCGCATCGAGACCAGCCCTAGAGCGACGGCGACCCCGCTCATCATGGAGATGATGCGGTCGGTGTATCCGCACGATCAGGTTTTCGGGCAGTACTGCACCGTCAACGATTACATCGACTGCCCACCCGACGACCTGTTCGACTACATGGCGGACACCCGCAGTCTGGAGGAATGGACGTACAGTCTGCGAGGTTTCACCCCCACCGACGAACCCGGTCTTTGGCTCGCGCACGATCGGCTCGGTTCAGAGACCGAGATCTACACCCGCACAAGGGTCGACAAACGAGCCCGCACGGTCGACTACCACTGCGCGTGGGACCAGGGCACGCACTTGTGGATGATCTACTTGATGCGCGTGGTCGACGCGCAACTGGTATTCGACAAGCCGGGTTCAGTTGTGCTGTGGACCAATTGCCACCACCCGTTTTACGACCACAACCCGTATCCCGAGACCGCGCCGCCACAACGGCCCGTATGGGTCGGCGATTTCTGGGACATGTTCGGCGCCGGACACCTGCTGGAACTGAAGAACCTCAAGGCAATCGCCGAATACCGCTACCGCAACGGCCTCCCCATCACACCGGCCTGGATGATGTGAGTTCGCCGTGAACTGCTCGGCGCGGTGAACCCGCATCACCGATGAGTCGTGTACACGGCATGTCAACAAAGCACCGGGTCGTCGACTATATCGTCGAGTACCTCTCGCGGGCCGGAATCGACTACATCTTCGGAGTGGACGGCGCCAACATCGAAGACCTCTATGACGCAGCATTCTTCAGTGCAGAGATCACCGCGGTGGTGGCCAAGCATGAGTTCTCCGCTGCCACAATGGCGGACGGATACAGCCGCGGCGGGAACGGCCTCGCGGTGGTCGCAGCCACATCCGGTGGCGGCGCCCTGAACCTTGTTCCCGGCCTCGGCGAAGCATTGGCCAGCCGAGTGCCGGTATTGGCGCTGGTGGGCCAGCCGGCGACGGCGATGGACGGACTGGGCAGCTTCCAGGACACCAGCGGTTGCAACGGCACACTGGACGCGCAGGCCGTCTTCTCCGCGGTGTCGGTGTTCTGTCAGCGGATACAGACCCCCGGCGACATCGTCGCAGCGTTGCCGGCCGCCGTCGCAGCAGCGCGCACAGGTGGCCCGGCGGTGTTGTTGCTGCCCAAAGACATTCAGCAGGCTGAAACGCGGACCAACGGCCACGCCACTGCTGTTGTGCCGTCCCGGGCCATCGGCGACCCACACCCCATCGCCCGCGCGCTACGCCGGGTGACCGGGCAGATCACGATCATCGCCGGCGAGCAGGTGGCCCGCGATGACGCCCGAGCCGAATTGGAGTGGTTGCGAGCGGTACTGCGAGCGCGTGTGGCCTGTGTGCCAGATGCCAAAGACGTCGCCGGAACACCCGGTTTCGGCTCGTCGTCGTTGCTCGGGGTCACCGGCGTGATGGGGCATCCCGGCGTGGCCGGTGCAGTAGCCGGCAGCGCGTTGTGCTTGATCGTGGGAAGCCGGCTGCCGGTGACCGCACGCGCCGGTCTCGGCGATGCGCTCAAGGGGGTACGCACCCTATCGATCGGGTCCGCGCCGCCGTACCTGGCATGCACCCACGTGCACACCGACGATCTGCGGGCGTCGTTGCGGATGCTGACCAGCACCCTGACCGGGTCCGGGCGACCCAGCGGTGTGCGAGTGCCAGATGTAGTGCCCCGCACGGAATTGCGCCCACCGGTATTCGATGGGCCGGGCTTGCGTTATCGCACCGCGATGCACGTGCTAGACCGGGTGTTGCCTGACGGGGCGGACATTGTCGTCGATGCGGGTAACACCGGCGCGGCCGCCATCCACCATGTGCCGGTGCGGCGCAACGGCCGGTTCGCGGTGGCACTCGGCATGGGGGGCATGGGCTACAGCTTCGGTGCCGGGATCGGAATGGCGTTCGGCCACGCGAAGGCCAGGGCGCCGGGTCGGCGCGTGGTGGTGATTGCCGGCGACGGCGCATTTTTCATGCACGGCATGGAGGTGCACACCGCTGTGCAATATCAGCTCCCGGTGACGTTTGTATTGTTCAACAACAACGCTCACGCCATGTGCGTGACCCGCGAGCAGCTGCTCTACGACGATCGCTACAGCTACAACCGGTTCGCGCCAAGCCGACTCGGAGCGGGGTTGGCGGCGATGTTCCCCGGACTGGCTTCTGTCGATGTGGCCGACGAGGCCGGTTTCGTCGCGGCGCTGCATGCGGCGATGGACGTGTACGGGCCGACGGTCGTCAGCATCGAATGCGCGGCTGACGAAATTCCGCCGTTTGCACCGTTTCTCCGGCCTGCCTCGGCCGCGATGCCCGGCGCTCAGCCAGATACCGCAAAAGAGGACCGCACGCGCGTCGCTGCCAGCGCGTAGCGATCACCAGTCCGATATGAGATGAGCCCACTATGAATCAAGTCAGCCTTACCGACGTTGCAACGTATCTGCCCGGAGAGCCGATCAGCGCGGATTACTACGCACAGTTCAGCGAGTCCGATGAGCTGCGTGACAATCTCATGTTTCGCGCGCCGAAGTTCCGCCATCACGTCGCACCCGGAGAGTCCGCGATCGACATGATCGAGCGGGCTTGCGCCGGGCTGATAGAACGGCACGGCCAGGAGGCCGTCGAAGACGTCGACGTGCTGATTACCCATACCCAACTGCCGGACATGCCGTTTTACGGTATGGGCGGCGGCGTCGCGCACCGGTTGGGCATGCGGCCGTCGTGGGTGCTGGACTTGCACAACGGTGGGTGCGCCGCGTTCGTGTTGGCGCTGAAGGTGGCTCGCCAACTGTTGGCTACCGGTGCAGGACGCACAGCGCTCATCGCGATCGCCCAGAACGCGGCGGGTCAGGTTTTCGACCAGCCCGCCGTACGCGGCAAGGCGCAGGCGTCAGTTCCCGGCGACGGTGCCGCGGTCGGCCTGGTCACGGTGTCGGACGACTCGCCCATCCTCGACGCGGAGTGCCGCACCTACGGCGAATATGCCGGCGACATGACATACACCGTTGACCCGCCGCGCAAGTACTGGCAGCCCGGCACCGGCGAAGGCTGCATCGGTTTCACCGACAGCAAGATCGCCAAGGTGCTTGCCCGCGGCAACCGCCAGGTCCCGGAAGTGGCGTTGGCAGTTTGTGATCGAATCGGTCTGGCGGCCAAGGATATCGGTCTGCTCGTCACCAACCAACCCAATCGGGTGTTCTTGCGGAATTGGCGTGACGCGCTCGAGGTGCCGACCGCGAAACACCTCGATACCTTCGATGAGTGCGGCAACCTGTTCGGCGCCGCCATCCCAGTGAACCTCGATCGCGCGATCAGTGGCGGACAGCTCGCGGCCGGTGACGTGGTGCTGATGGCAGCGTTTGCACACGCGGGTGACTTTGCCGGTGCCGCGGCGGTCCGCTGGGGCGGACGCGGCTGATGCCGGCCGTGGCGAACCCGGTGTTCGGTGAGGCGCTGCCGAATCCAGTCGATCCACTTGCCTTGTCGTTGAACGAGAATCCGTTCCCGCCGTTGCCTTCGGTGCGGTCGGCGTTGATCCGGTCGATCGATGCGGCCAACCGGTATCCGGAGTTTTTGCCGCAGCAGCTGCGTCGGGTGATCGCCAGACATATCGGGGTGGTAGAGGCCCAGGTGGTGCTCGGCGCCGGTGCAACCGGTGTGCTGATGCAGGTGCTCCAGACGATGACCACGCCGGGCGACTCCATCGTCATGGCTGCGCCGACGTTCGACGGGTATCCGATTTTCGCGCAGATCGCACGGCTGCGTCCGGTGCTCGTCCCGCTCGACAAGCACGGGCACCACGACCTGGACGCCTTTGCCGATGCCGCCGTGAACGCCCGGGTCGCCGTGCTGTGCCGGCCGCACAACCCGACCGGCACCATGGAATCCGTCGCCGACGTGCTGCAGTTTCTGCGCCGGGTGCCGGGGGACACGATCGTCGTGCTCGACGAGGCCTATATCGAGTTCGCCGCCGCCGAGCACCGGATCGATGCGGCGATGTTGATCGCACGTTTCCCGAATGTGGTTGTGGTGCGGACATTCTCCAAGGCATACGGCTTGGCCGGCCTCCGGATCGGTTACGGACTCGGGTCGGCTGAGCTCATCGGGACATTGTGGACCAGCCAGCTGCCGTTCGGCATGGCAATTACCAGCCTGACGGCCGTCGCCGCGTCCTATGACGCCGAAGACCAACTGCTCCAGCGAATCCGGCTCATCACTGCCGAACGCCGGTATCTGCGGATGCGGCTATCCGCGGTGGGCATCTATAGCACCGACTCACATGCCAACTTCTTGTACCTGCCGTCGAGGGGTCGGCCGTGGCGCGAAGTGTTGGCGGGCGGCGCACTGCAGATCCGTTGTTACGCCGACGGCGGCGCGCGCATCACCGTCGGCGCTCGAGAGTCGACGCTGGCGGTGCTGGCCGCGGTATGAAAGTCGGCGCGATCGCGTCGAAGTGCGGTAAGAAGGGGCGTGGCCGCCTCCGATAACCGTGATCCGATCGCTGCGGCGCGGACCAACTGGGAGCGTGCCGGATGGGGCGACGTGGCTCAGGGCATGGTCGCGGTGACCTCGGTGATGCGAGCCCACCAGATCCTGCTCGCCCGCGTCGAGACGGCATTACGCCCCTATGACCTGAGTTTTTCCCGGTTCGAGTTACTGCGCCTGTTGGCGTTCACCCGCACCGGCGCGCTGCCGATCACCAAGGCTTCCGACCGGCTGCAGGTTCATGTCACCAGCGTCACCCATGCGATTCGGCGGCTGGAAGCCAGCGGGCTGGTGCAGCGGGTACCGCACCCGACCGACGGGCGGACCACGTTGGTGCAGATCACCGACTTGGGCCGCTCGACGGTCGAGGATGCCACCGTCACGCTCAACAAGCAGGTCTTCGTCGACATCGGAATGTCGGATGCCGACGCACAGGCCCTGGTGTCATCGATCGAGACGCTGCGGCACAACGCCGGCGACTTTTGATGCCCAGCGGAGGCACTCAGGGCACGGCGATTTCGTTGACATGCGCCCCCAGCCAGTCGCGGAACGACTGTAGTTGGGGATTCAACTCCCGCACCCGGTGAAGATCGCGATCACCGACGAACCGCTGGGAATTCTCGGCATAGAACTGAAACATGTTGCCCATTTCGACGGCCCCGGGGAAACCCAAGGCGCGGTATAGGTCCCAATCGAGCGGGCGATACGCGACCTCCTCGCCGAGCACCTCCGTTAACGCCGCCGCATACTGGTCACCGGTCAGGTGGTCACCAGCGATGCTGACCGTCTTGCCGATAAGCGCCGCATCGCGCTTGAAGATGCCTAGTGCCGCCTTGCCGATATCGTCGACGGCGATGCCGGACAGCAGCTGGTCGGCCATCGGCAGGGTCAGGGTCAGCTGGCCGCCGGCGTCGCGCGCCAATCCCAGGCCGTCGGCAATGTTGTTGAAATAGAACGCAGTTCGCAGGAATGTCGTTGGGACACCGTATTTTACGAAAAGCTCGTCGGCTTCAGCTTTAGCGTCGAAGTGGGGAACCTTGTACTGGCCTTCGGCGTTCGGCACTCGTTCGTCGTCGCCGAAGAAGTCGCGGGTGTCCTCCAGCGTCGACCAGATCACGTGCGCGACGTCGGCGTCACGGGCGGCTCGCGCGGCGATCTCCGCCTGCGCCAGTTCCATCTCGCCCCGGGTCCTTTCGGCCTCCTGCTCCGGGGTCCGGTCGACCCAGTAGTTCGTCACGACGTACGCGCCGTGGGCTCCGTCGAATGCACGGCGCATGCTCTTCTCGTCGTCGAGGTCGGCCTCCACGACCTCGGCGCCAGCCCGCGCTAGTTCCTGTGCGCTGCCGGATTGAGTGTTCCGGGTCAACGCCCGCACCGTGAGCCCGCGATCGGGCTCAGCCAGGATTGCCCGCGCCAGCCCGCCGCCCTGCGATCCGGTAGCCCCGACGACTGCGATCAGCTTCTGTCCTGTCATAGCAACTCCTTACTCGAGCCAATTTAGGTTGATGCGTCAACCAACATGGCAGATATTACCCGGCCTGGTTGATATGTCAACCGAATCGGATAGGATGGGCAGATGCCAGACCAACCGTGGCTCAGTGACGACGAGCAGCAGGCGTGGCGCAGCTTTGTGGAGATGCGGCATCTGCTGGAGCGGCATCTGGAGCGTCACCTGCAGCGCGAGTTCGGGTTATCAGATTCCGACTTCGAGATTCTGGTCAATCTGTCCGAGTCGCCGAAAGGGCGGATGCGCCCGGTAGAACTGGGCGAGGCGACTCAATGGGAAAAGAGTCGGCTGTCGCATCACTTGAGCCGGATGGAGAAACGCGGCCTCGTCCGCAGGGAAGCGTGCAATGCGCGCTACCCGGAGGTCGTATTGACAAAGGCCGGCCGCGACGCCATCAAAGCCAGCGCCCCGGCCAACGCCGCCCGGGTACGGAAGTTCTTCATCGACGTGCTTGGCCCCGAACGTCTCGCCGCTTTCCGTGAGGCCTCCGACGACGTGATCGCCGCCATCGAGGAACACCAGAAAACCGACTGTCCGCCCGAAATCCGTGGCCGTTGAACGATCCAGGGGACGACGGCACCCTTGCCGCGAGCGTGTTGCTCCTATGTCAAGCGGCCGCGTGTCGTGGTGGTTGAAGGTTGGTTTGGTGGTCGGTGCGTAAGCGTTGAAC
>NZ_LZKJ01000159.1 GCF_001672775.1 Mycobacterium kyorinense
GCCTGCAGCGGTTCCGGCGTTGTTCACCGAACGGGTGGCGCGTGCCCCAGAGGCGGTGGCGATCAGCTTTGAGAGTCGTTCGTTGACCTATCGCGAGTTGGAGGAGGCGGCGAATCGGTTGGCGCATGTGCTGGTCGGGCGGGGTATGGGCCGCGGACAATGTGTGGCGTTGTTGTTGGAGCGCTCTCCCGGAGCGATTGTGTCGATGTTGGCGGTGCTCAAGGCCGGGGCGGCGTATTTGGCGATCGATCCGGCGCTGCCGGAGACGCGGGTGGCGTTCATGGTGGCTGATGCCGCGCCTATCGCAGTGATCACCACCGCTGCTCTTGGGGCGCGGCTTGACGACCATGACATCACCGTCATCGACATCAACGACCCGGTCGTGGACAGCTATCCGAGCACCGCCTTGCCGGACCCGGCCCCGGAAGACATTGCCTACCTCATCTACACCTCGGGCACGACGGGGGTGCCCAAGGGTGTGGCGGTCACGCACCGCAATCTGGGCCATGTGGCGCAGTCGACGCCTGCGCAGTTGCCGCAGGAGCAGGTGTGGACGCAGTGCCATTCGTATGCGTTTGACTTTTCGGTGTGGGAGATTTGGGCTGCGCTGCTGGGCGGGGGCCGGTTGGTCATCGTGCCCGAGTCGGTGACCAGTTCACCAGATGAGTTCCACGACTTGTTGATTCGTGAGCACGTCAATGTGTTGACTCAAACCCCGTCGGCGATCAACGCGCTGTCGCCGGAGGGGTTGGAGTCGGTGGCGGTGCTACTCGGTGGTGAGGCGTGTGCGGCGGAGGTGGTGGATCGCTGGGCGCCCGGACGGGTGGTGATCAACGCCTACGGCCCGACCGAGATCACGGTGTATGCGTCGATGAGCGCACCACTGCTGCCCGACTC
>NZ_LZKJ01000160.1 GCF_001672775.1 Mycobacterium kyorinense
GAGGGCTATGCGGCTGCGGACCGGCATTTCTCGCAGGCCCGGATGAACCCGGACCTGCTGCTGGTCGAAACCGACCACGACATGCGCAACCCCGCCGACTTCTTGGTCATCGACAAAGTGGCCAAGGCCGTGTTTCGCACCTCGGGCATCGGCCGGGTGCAGGCCATCACCCGACCCCTGGGGACCCCGATCAACCACGCCTCGATCCCGTTTGCGATCAGCATGCAAGGCACCACCCAGCAACTGAACATGCAATACATGCAAGACCGCATGAAAGACATGTTGGTGATGGGCGAAGACATGCAACGCAGCATCGACAGCATGGAAGCGATGCTCGAGATCACCCGCGGCATGGCCGAGACCACCCACAGCATGGTCACCAAGATGCATCTAGTAGAGGAGCACATCCAAGAACTACGAGAACACATGGCCGATTTCGAAGACATGTGGCGCCCGATCCGCAGTTACTTCTATTGGGAAAAGCACTGCTATGACATCCCGATCTGCTGGTCGCTGCGCTCGGTGTTCGAAGCCTTCGACAGC
>NZ_LZKJ01000161.1 GCF_001672775.1 Mycobacterium kyorinense
GAGGCCTTCGACGCGTTCAAAAAGGAACGGTATGCCGCATTCTTCGAACGCGCCCGCGACATCATGCCCGACGACGGCCGGATGTTATTGCACAGCCTGTTCACCCATCCGTGGACCTATTGGCATGAGCATGACATTCCGGTGACGATGAGCGATTTGCGATTCATGCGGTTCATCAGCCAGGAAATCTTTCCCGGCGGCCGCTTGCCGCAGGTCGACATCGTCGACAAGTACTCCACCGAGGCTGGTTTCGACATCACCCGGCACCACTTCATCGGCAAGAACTACGTCCGCACCCTGGACACCTGGGCCAAGGCACTCGAGGCGCACAAGGACCAGGCGATCGAGCTCAAGGGCGAGCAGATGTACGAGACGTTCATCAAGTACCTGACCGGATGCCGCGAGCTGTTCCGCGACGGCTACACCAACGTCTGCCAGTTCACCATGGAAAAGAACGCCGCCTAACGGTCATTTGCCGTCGGCGCACGCCGGCTGGTCTTGCGCTTTGCCGCGCGCGACCTTTGCTACTTGGTCAGCGTGAATTGCGCGACGTCGGTGATTCCCCGCCGCATAAAGTCGGCGCAACCGGTCAGGTAGCGCATGAAGCGTTCGTACACCTTTTCGGACTGGACGGCGATGGCGCGATCCCGGTTGGCCTGCAGGTTGGCCGCCCACGTGTCCAACGTGCGCGCGTAGTGCGGGCGCAAATTCTGAACTTGCTCGACCGAGAACCCGGCACCTTGGGAAAATTCAAGGATGTCTTCTTGGGAGGGCATCTGGCCGCCGGGATAGATCTCTTTGCGGATGAAGCTGATGAACCGCATCAGCGACATCGTCCTTTTCAGGCCGAGCTTTTCGCCCTCCTCGGCCGACGGCACCACGATGG
>NZ_LZKJ01000162.1 GCF_001672775.1 Mycobacterium kyorinense
ACCACCGCCAACACCGGATGCCCCAACCGCACCGCATCCGAGAGCCGCTCCACCACCAACATCCCCCCACCCTCGGAGAATCCGGTGCCGTCGGCGGCACCGGCGAAGGCTTTGCAGCGGCCGTCCGGTGAGAGTCCGCGCCAGCGGCTGAATTCCACGAAGATATCGGGAGTGGCGTTGATGGTGACGCCGCCGGCCAGCGCCAAATCGCACTCCCCCGAACGCAGCGACTGCACCGCCATATGCAGCGTCACCAACGACGACGAGCACGCAGTATCCACCGACAGCGCCGGCCCTTCCAGGCCCAGCACATAGGCCACCCGGCCGGAGGCCACGCTCGACAATTGGCCGGTCAACCGGAAACCTTCGACGGGTTCGGCGGCGAACATGCCGTAGCCCTGTGTCATCACCCCGGCGAACACGCCGGTGGCGCTGCCCCGCAGCCCGGTGGGGTCAATCCCGGCCCGCTCCAACGCCTCCCACGACAACTCGAGGAACATGCGTTGTTGGGGATCCATCGCCAGCGCCTCGCTGGGCGCCACCCCGAAGAATCCGGGGTCGAAATCCGCGACGCCGTCGACGAAGCCGCCGGTGCGGGTGTAGCAGGCACCGGATACGTCGGGGTCGGGATTGAACAGACCGGCCAGATCCCAACCCCGGTCGGACGGAAACTCGGTGAGCACATCACGGCCCTGGATCACCATGTCCCACAGGTCGTCTGGCGAATTGACTCCACCGGGGAAGCGGCAGGACATTCCGACGATCGCGATCGGGTCGTCACCGGTCGCGCGAACGGCCGGAACATGCTTGGTTTCTTGCGGGACGCCGGCGAGCTCGGTGCGGATATAGGTGGCAAGCCCGTTGGGCGTCGGATAGTCGAAGATCAGGGTGGGCGATAGCGCCAGCCCGGTGGCGGCCTTGAGCCGGTTGCGCATTTCGACCGCGGTCAGCGAGTCGAATCCGAGGTCCTGGAAGGCCTTGTCGGCGTCGATTGCCTCCGGGGTGGTGTTGCCCAGCACGGTGGCGATGTGTGACCGCACCAAATTCAGCAACAGCGCGTGCTGCTCGTCATCAGTGAGCCCATGGAGCCGTTGCGCCAGCGCGGATTTCGATTTAGCGGCGGCCAGCGAGTCGTCCACTCGGCGCCGTGTCGGCGCGTTGATCAGGTCGGTGAACATCGGCGGCACCACGGCGGCGTGGCTCCGCAGCGCTGCGGTGTCGATGCGTGCCGGCGCCAGATAGGGCTCGTCGACGGCCAGCGCCGTGTCGAACAGTTCCACGGCTTCGGCAGAGGACAGTCCGACGACGCCGCTGCGGCCCAGTCGGGCCCGGTCCGCGGCGTCGAGCCCGCCGGTCATGTCGCTGGCCTGCTCCCACAATCCCCACGCCAACGAGATCGCCGGCAAACCGTGGGCCCGCCGGTGCGCGGCCAGCGCATCCAGGAACGCGTTGGCGGCCGCGTAGTTGGCCTGGCCCGACGAGCCGACCAGACCGGCCATCGACGAGAACATCACGAACGCTGACAAACCCAGGTCTCGGGTCAGCTCATGCAGATTCCAGGCGGCATCCACCTTGGCCCGCAGCACCGCATCGATGCGGTCCGGCGTCAGCGAGGTCACCACCGCGTCGTCGAGCACCCCCGCCGCGTGAATCACGGCCGACAGCGGGTGCTGTCGCGGAATGTCGGAAATCACTTTGGCCAACGCGGCGCGATCGGCCGCGTCGCAGGCCACCACCTGAACCTCGGCGCCGGCGGCGGTCAACTCGCCGGCCAGCTCCGCGGCATCCGGGGCTTCGATCCCCCGCCGACTGAGCAGCACCAGGCGGCGCACCCCGTGCTGCGTCACCACATGCCGGGCCAGCGTCGAACCGGCCATTCCGGTGCCGCCGGTGATCATCACGGTGCCGGACGCCCAGGCATCGGGCATCGTCAGCACGACCTTGCCGGTGTGTCGGGCCTGACTCAGATACCGCAGCGCCGCCGGTGCCCGCCGGATGTCGAATGTGGTGACCGGCAACGGATTCAGCACGCCGGCGTCGAACAGCTTCGCCAGTTCGAGCATGTATTCGTGCATGCGGACTCGGCCCGGCTCGAAGAGGTCGAAGGCGCGGTAGCGCACACCGGGATGGTTGGCGGCGACCACGCCGGGGTCCCGGATGTCGGTCTTGCCCATCTCCAGGAACACCCCGCCCGGGGCCACCAGCCGCAGCGACGCGTCGACGAACTCACCGGCCAGTGAGTCGAGCACCACATCCATGCCGCGGCCGTCGGTGACTGCCCGGAACTTGTCCTCGAATTCCAACGTGCGCGAGTCGGCGATGTGGTCTTCGTCAAAGCCCATGGACCGCAACGTGTCCCACTTGCCGCGACTGGCGGTGGCAAATACCTCCAGGCCCAGGTGCCGGGCCAGTTGGACGGCGGCCATCCCCACCCCGCCTGTCGCGGCGTGCACCAATACCCGCTGCCCGGGCTGCACGTCGGCCAAATACAGGAACGCGTAATAGGCAGTGGTAAAAACGGCTGAGATACCGGCAGCTTCGGCGTAGGACCAGTCCGCGGGCATTGGCAGTAGCAGCCGGACGTCACCGGCGACCAGGGTTCCGCTGCTGTCGGGGAAGAAACCCATCACGTCGTCACCGACGTTGAATTCGGTGACGCCCGGGCCGGTTTCGACCACTACACCTGCGGCTTCGCCACCCAGCAGCGCGTCGTGGGTGAACATGCCCAGCGTGATCATCACGTCGCGGAAGTTGGTGGCGATAGCGCGGATGGCCACCCGGACCTGGCCTGGTTCCAGCGGCGCATCGGCGTTGGGCACCGGTTCGAGCTGCAAATTCTCGAACGTGCCGGCGGCCGAAAGACCCAGTCGCCACGGCAGATCTCCATCCGGCGGGGTCAACAGGCCGTCGACCGACCGGCTGGCGTGCACGCGGGCGGTGTAGGCCACTCCGTCGCGCACCAGCACCTGCGGTTCGCCGGTGGCCAGAATCGCGGCCACGTCGGCTTCGCCGACCGGCGTATCGACGTCGGCCAACACCAGTCGGCCCGGATGCTCGGTTTGCGCCGAGCGCACCAGCCCCCACACCGCGGCGCCGGCCAGATCGGTGACATCCTGTCCGGGTAGCGCCATCGCGCCGCCGGTGATGACGACCAACACACCGGAGTCGTGGCCGGCAAGCCACGACTGCACCGCAGCCAACGCCGCGTGCGTGCGTTCATAGACTTCCGCGACGGGATCGTCGCCGGCGGAACGGAATTCGAACACTTCATGGGCGGGAACAGCGCCGGTGCCCGGCGAGGCCGGCGACCACGCCACCTCGAAGAGCCGATCCGCCGCCGAACTCGATGCCGCCGCCGCCAACTGCTGCTGCGAGACCGGGCGCACCGCCATCGAAGCCACCGACAACACCGGCAGGCCCAGCCCGTCGGCGAGCTCGACCGACACCGCCGACGGGCCCACGGGTGCGATCCGGGCCCGCACCGACGAGGCGCCGGCGGCGTGCAGCGAGACGCCCTGCCAGGAGAACGGCAGTGCCACGTCGCTGGCATCGGCGGCCATCGCTGCCGCGTGCAGCGCGCTGTCCAGCAACACCGGGTGCACCCCGAACCCGGTGACGCCCCCGGCGGCTTCCGGCACCGTGACTTCGGCGAACATCTCGTCGCCGCGGCGCCACATCGCAGTCAGCCCGCGGAATGCGGGGCCATATCCATAGCCATGGGCCGCCAGCCGCTGATAGCCGTCGGCCACATCCACCGCGGTGGCCCCGGCAGGCGGCCACACCGACAAGTCCGCAGCGGGTTGAGTCGCTTCCGGGCTCAGGACACCCTCGGCGTGACAAACCCAGTCCGAGTCCGCGGTCGCCCGGGAAAACACCGACACGTTGCGCCGGCCGGAATGTTCGGCGGCTCCCACCACGACCTGGACCGCCACCGAACCCGACGCCGGCAGCATCAGCGGTGCCTGCAACGTCAACTCGTCGACCACCGAACAGCCGGCCTCGTCGCCGGCGCGGATGGCGAGCTCCACAAAGCCGGCGCCCGGGAAGACCACCAGCTCGGATACCGCATGGTCGACGAGCCAAGACTGCGATGCCGGCGAGAGCCGACCGGTCAGTACTACCCCGCCGGAGTCCGGCAGTTCGACCACCGCACCCAGCAACGGATGCTCGCTGGAACCTAGCCCTAGACCGGCGGCATCGACTGCGACGCCGTCGCCGGAGAGCCAAAAGCGCCGTCGCTCAAAGGCGTACGTCGGCAGCTCGACGAACTCACCGCCTGTCAACAGCGCGCGCCAGTCCACCGCGACACCTGACACGAAGGCCTGCGCGGCGGAGGCCACGAACCGCCCCAATCCGCCTTCCTCACGACCCAGGGTGGGCAGGACGATCGGTTCGGCGGCGCCGTGATCGGTCACGGTGTCTTCGATGCCGGCAATCAACGCCGGATGCGGGCTGGATTCGATGAACGTTCGGTAGCCCTGTTGACACGCGCTGCGTACCGCCTGGTCGAATTCGACGGTCTGCCGGATGTTTCGGTACCAGTAGTCGGCGTCCAGGCCGGCGGTGTCGTAAAGAGTGCCGGTGACCGTGGAGAAGAACGCGGTGCGCGATGACTGCGGTTCGATGCCGGCCAACACCTCGGCCAACTGGTCACGGATCGCCTCGACGTCAACGGAATGCGACGCGTAGTCGACGTCGATGCGACGTGCGCGCAACTCCCGCTCGGCGCACTGCCCGATGAGTTCGTCCAGTGCTTCGGCGTCACCGGAAACCACCACAGCGGATCGGCCGTTGATCGCCGCGATGCCGATTCGACTGCCGAAGGGCGACAACAACTCTCGAGCCTGCTCGATGTCGCATGCCAGCGATACCATGCCGCCGCGGCCAGACAGGGCCAGCAACGCTTTACTGCGCAGCGTTACCACCCGCGCGGCGTCGCGCAGCGACAATGCGCCCGCGACGGAGGCGGCGGCGATCTCGCCCTGAGAGTGGCCGATCACGGCGTCGGGCCGAACGCCGATGGATCGCCACAGCTCTGCCAGCGACACCATGACCGCGAACAGCGCCGGCTGGACGACGTCGACGCGGTCCAGACCCGGCGCCTCCGGTGCACCGCGCAGGACGTCGATCAGCGACCAGTCGACGAACTCGGCGAAGGCCTCCGCGCAAGCGTGCATGTGTTGAGCGAAAACCGGTGCGGTGTCCAGCAATTCGACTCCCATGCCGAGCCATTGGGAGCCTTGGCCGGGGAAGACGAACACGGTCTTGCCCGCCGGGGTCGCCCGCCCCGACACCACACCGCCACCCGGTAGACCATCGACCAACTCGGCCAACCCGCCCAACAACTGATCACGGTCCGA
>NZ_LZKJ01000163.1 GCF_001672775.1 Mycobacterium kyorinense
CTGCGCCGACTGCTGACCGGTGAGCTGCGTCAAGGCGCATTGGCCGGAATCATGGCCGACGCGGTGGCGGCGGCCGGGCAGATTCCGGCCGCGGTGGTGCGCCGGGCCGCGATGCTGGGCGGGGATCTGCCCGCGGTAGCGGCGGCAGGCCTGGCCGGTGGCGCGGCCGCCCTGGATGCGTTCACCCTGCAGGTGGGGCGGCCGGTCGGGCCGATGCTGGCCCAAACTGCGACCGACGTCGGCCAAGCGCTCGAAAAGCTCGGGGGCACAGCGATTTTCGAGGCGAAACTGGACGGCGCGCGGGTGCAGGTCCACCGCGCCGGCGATCAGGTCACGGTCTACACCCGCAGTCTCGACGACGTCACCGCCCGGCTGCCCGAGGTGGTCGAGGCGACGCTGGCGCTGCCGGTCACCGAGCTGATCGCCGACGGCGAGGCGATCGCGCTGCGGCCGGACAACCGGCCGCAGCCCTTTCAGGTCACCGGGTCACGCTTCGGCCGATCCGGCGATGTCGCGGCGGCCCGCGCCGCGCAGCCGCTGTCGGTGTTCTTCTTCGACGTCTTGCACCGCGACGGCGTCGACCTGCTCGACGCGCCGGCCACCGACCGGCTGGCCGTCCTCGACGAGATCACGCCTGCCCGACACCGGGTCGACCGGCTGCTCACCGCCGAGCCCACGGCCGCCGCCGACTTCCTGGCGGCGACGCTGGCCGCCGGCCACGAGGGCGTCATGGCGAAATCGTTGACGGCACCTTATGCGGCGGGCCGCCGCGGCGCAGGCTGGCTGAAAGTCAAGCCGGTACACACCCTCGACCTGGTGGTGCTGGCCGTCGAATGGGGTTCGGGACGCCGCCGCGGCAAGCTGTCCAACATCCATCTCGGCGCGCGGGACCCGGCCGGCGGCTACGTGATGCTGGGCAAGACGTTCAAAGGTATGACCGACGCCATGCTGGACTGGCAGACCGCCCGGTTCACCGAACTGGCCGTCGGCGGCACCGACGGCTACGTGGTGCACCTGCGCCCCGAGCAGGTGGTCGAGATCGCGTTCGACGGACTGCAACGCTCGTCGCGCTACCCCGGCGGCCTGGCGCTGCGGTTCGCCCGGGTGCTGCGCTACCGCCACGACAAGGCCCCGGCCGACGCAGACACCATCGATACGGTGCGCGCCCTCTACGAGCAGCAGCACTGACTCCGATCACTCGACCGAAGGCACCGGGAAACAGCGCGTTTAGCGCAATCGACGCGCCGGTTACCAGACCCCAAGCAGAATGCGACTATGTAGGACGGCGAAACACCGGAAGGATTGCCCCCGGTGTCAGTAACGACCGATTGAAAGGTCCAGGTGCTCACAGGCGAGAGGCAACCGACCGCCGCGCGCGAGGCTGCCGCCACACCGCGCGAGCGGCGGCTCACCTTCATCCGACGCGCTGCCATCGCGGTATGGGCCGTCATTGTCGTGTACCGGACGGTGACGGAAGGGCTCGCTTTCAACCGTGAGCTGCTGCTGCTCTACATCGCCACCGGGCTGATCGCCGCAAGTATCGGCCGTCCCCGCCGGGCTTTTGCCGTCGTGCGCGACTGGTTGCCGTTCGCACTTTTTCTGCTGCTGTATGACCTCAGCCGCCATGCCGCGACTTTCGTTGGCACGCCTACGCTTTGGCAGCCGCAAGTAGACGCGGACCGATGGATGTTCTTCGGGGTGGTGCCGACCGTGTGGCTGCAGGAACAGCTCAAGTTGGCCCAACCGCCATGGTGGGAAGTGGTCATCAGCGCCGTCTACATGTCGTTTTTCATCCTGCCGTACGTGATCGCCGGGCTTTTATGGCTGCGCAACCGAGATGACTGG
>NZ_LZKJ01000164.1 GCF_001672775.1 Mycobacterium kyorinense
CCTCCTTGTCGATCTTGTTGACCGCCACCACGATCGGCACGTCGGCGGCCTGAGCGTGGTTGATGGCTTCCACGGTCTGCGGCATCACCCCGTCGTCGGCGGCCACCACCAAGATCGCGATGTCGGTGGCCTTGGCACCGCGGGCACGCATGGCGGTGAACGCCTCGTGTCCCGGGGTGTCGATGAAGGTGATCAGCCGCTCGTTGCCGTCGAGATCCACCGAGACCTGGTAGGCGCCGATGTGCTGGGTGATGCCGCCCGCCTCGGCTTCGCGGACGTTGGCCTGACGGATGGTGTCCAGCAGTCGGGTCTTCCCGTGGTCGACGTGACCCATCACGGTGACCACCGGCGGGCGCACCTGCAGGTCTTCCTCGGTGCCCTCGTCCTCGCCGTAGGAGAGGTCGAAGGACTCCAGCAGCTCGCGGTCCTCGTCCTCGGGGGACACCACCTGCACGACGTAGTTCATCTCGCTGCCGAGCAACTCGAGTGTCTCGTCGCCCACCGACTGGGTGGCGGTGACCATCTCGCCGAGATTGAACAGCGCCTGCACCAGCGCGGCCGGGTTGGCGTCGATCTTCTCGGCGAAGTCGCTCAGCGATGCACCGCGGGCCAGCCGGATGGTTTCGCCGTTGCCGTGCGGCAGCCGCACCCCACCGACGACCGGGGCCTGCATGTTTTCGTATTCGGCGCGTTTGGCCCGCTTGGACTTCCGGCCGCGCCGGGGCGCGCCGCCGGGCCGGCCGAACGCGCCGGCCGCGCCTCCGCGTTGACCGGGACGGCCGCCCCCGCCACCGGGACGGCCGCGGTAGCCGCCGCCGGGCGGC
>NZ_LZKJ01000165.1 GCF_001672775.1 Mycobacterium kyorinense
GGTGCGGGCCATGTGTGAAGCCAACGCTGATCAAGTGTTGCCGGCCGTCGACCGGTTCATGGAACTGCTCGGCGGCGGGCGGGGTGATCAGATCCGCTCTGCCAAGCCTGGATAGTCCACGATGAAGCCGTCGGAGTCGATGGTGACGGTGACGTCCGACACCGGCGAGTGCACTTTGACGCTGTCTGGGCTTGCGGTGCCGGCACTGCTGTAACTGACGACGGCCGACGTGAGCGACATCTCGGGCAAGCTCACATAGATGACGGGCACCGTCACCGAGTCGGGCCGCTCTTGTAAGCCACGGCGGCGGATTGGCAGCGTGTTGAAAAACGGGCTGAAGACCACGTCGATGTCCAGGGCGCCGTCGAATGCGGCACGGGACTCACCACGCTGGTCGGTCACCAGCCACATGTTCTCCTCGTCGCGGGCGACGGAGAGCTGGCGTTCCCGCTCGGCCAATGTCACGGTCAACCCGAACCGTTTGGTGGCGCCGGTCTCGTCGGTCTGCAGGTCGTAGTAGGCGCTGAACCCGGGGTGGCTGTCGGCGGCGGCAGCCACGATGCGGCCGTTGGCCTTGATCCGGTTGCCGGACAACTGCACTCGCGCCGACTCCATCCGAGCGCAATCGGGGGAGCGCCATGTCAAGATCGCCGGCCAAGGGCTCGGCGTCGTATCCGATGGGGCTGGGCTCACCGGTACACCGTAGGCGACGGCCGGCCAGGTTTTGCAGCCTGGTCAACTTGCTCGAGCCGGCGATAACGCCACGCCGCGTTGATCGCTGCTCATCGACGGGTTTTCCGGATGTGGTTTTGTTCGGGACCCGAAAGGGCAAGATGGCAATATGAGCAGCGATCCGTCCGTATCGCCCGATCAGCCACATCCGGTGCCTGCAGCGCAGCCTGAGGCCGCGACCGAACGGCCGGATTCGCCGGTGATGTTCACCCGCGCCGGCGCCATCTGGAGCGCGTTGACCGTCGGGTTCTTGATTCTCATCGTGCTGCTGATCTTCATCACCCAGAACACCGAATCAGCACAATTTCAATTCCTCGGCTGGCACTGGAGTCTGCCGCTGGGCGTCGCCATCCTGTTAGCCGCAGTGTGCGGCGGTCTGATTACGGTGCTGGCCGGTACGGCGCGGATCTACCAGTTGCGGCGCGCGGCAAAGAAGCACGCCAGCAGACGCTGACCGGCCTACAGCCGTTGGTTGCGGGGCAACAGATCCCACACGTGCTCGGTGCCGTTGACCCCAGCGACGGTGGCCTGTCCCGACCGGGAGAACAGCAGTCGGGTCACCGACGCGTAGTCGATCGGAAACGACAACAGCCGCTGGGTGCCCAGGATCTCGTGTAGCAGTACGTTGATCACGCCGCCGTGACTGAACACCGCCACGGTGTCGTCCGGGTCGCTGGCGGAAACCACGTCGTCGACGGCGGCACGGACCCGAGCACGAAAACCGTCCTCGTCGACCGAGCTGGGTAGGTGCCCCTGCGCCATCCGGGCCCACTCCTGCGGATTCTCCTCGCGGATTTGTTCGATGGGGATGTAGACGGGCAGGTCGCGGTCGTACTCGGCGAATCGTTCGTCGACCTCGACGGTCAAGGCGCGGGCCGCCGCGACGGGGTCGGCGGTTTGAATGGCGCGACGCTGCGGGCTGCTGACGATGCGCGAGATCGGAAACCTCGCCAACGCCTCGGGCAGGCGTGCGGCCTGCGCCACGCCGTCATCAGACAAGTCTGGGTCGGAGCCCTGGCCCGGCTCACTACGAAGTGGCAAGGCATGCCGGACCAGCAGTAATTGCATCGTCCCAGCCTTGCATGTCGCCTGCGGCAACCGGCAGCCAGCCGGAGAATGCTATTCTCCAAGCAGAGAGTGAGGTGTACCGGTGATGCAGGTCAGTGGCGGCGAGCAGCCAGACGTTGACGTTCTGGGCCGTTGGTTGGACGCGAAGGGCGCGCCGGGCAGCGGCGAGAAGCCGGTGCTGGAGCGGTTGTCTGGTGGCTCCCAAAACACGCTCTATCTGGTCGCGCGTGGGGAAGAGCGCATGGTGCTGCGCATGCCCGGACCCCGAGCCGACGCTGCCCGGATCGACGGCCTGCTGCGTGAGATCCGGCTGGTGCGGGCGCTGTCCGGCACCGATGTGCCACATGCCGAGCTGATCGCCGCCGACGATGCCGGCGATCAGCTCGGCATGCCCTTTTACGTCATGCGCGCGATCGACGGGTGGAGCCCGATGGACGGCGGATGGCCGGCGCCGTTCGATACCGACTTGTCGGCGCGACGCGGCCTGGCATTTGAACTCGTCGACGGCGCCGCGAAACTCGGCCGGGTGGATTGGCGGGCGCAGGGGCTGGACGGCTTCGGTCGTCCGGACGGATTCCATGAACGGCAGGTGGACCGGTGGCTGGCGTTTCTCGACGCCTATCGGGTGCGTGACCTTCCCGGCCTACACGAGGCTGCTGACTGGTTGCGTCGCCACCGGCCAGCCCAGTACACGCCCGGAATCATGCACGGCGACTACCAATTTGCCAACGTGATGTTCGCCCACGGCACCCCGGCTCGCCTGGCCGCCATTGTCGATTGGGAAATGACTACGGTCGGCGACCCGCTGCTGGATCTGGCCTGGTGCCTGCTGGGTTATGACGGCGAACATCCGCGCTCCGACGGGTTCTACGTCGACATGGCCGGCATGCCCACTCGCAGTGAATTGCTCCAGCATTACGAGAATGTCAGCGGACTCTCGACGCAGAACATCGACTACTACCTGGTGTTGGCCAACTGGAAGCTCGGCATCGTGCTGGAAAAGACCTACGCTGCCTCGGTGAAATCTGACAAAGTCGATCCGAAGGTGGGTGCCGCGATGGGCGCGATGGTCCCGCAGTTGATCGCCACCGCCGCAGAGCTGTCCCGCTCGCTCTCGACGAAGGGGTGACATGGGTTACGCCGACCAGCTTTTCGATTTATCCGGTCAGGTGGTCTTGGTCACCGGTGGGAGTCGGGGCTTGGGGCGTGAGATGGCATTCGGCGCCGCGCGCTGCGGTGCTGACGTCGTGATTGCCAGCCGCAACTTCGACAACTGCACGGCCACCGCGGCGGCCATCGAAAACGAAACCGGTCGCGCGGCAATGCCCTACCAAGTCCACATCGGACGATGGGATCAACTCGACGGCCTTGTCGATGCCGTCTACGACCGGTTCGGCAAGGTCGACACATTGGTCAACAACGCCGGCATGTCGCCGGTCTACGACAAGCTCACCGACGTCACCGAGAAGCTGTTCGACGCGGTGGTCAACCTCAACCTCAAGGGCCCATTCCGGCTCTCGGCGTTGGTGGGCGAACGGATGGTGGCCGCCGGCCGCGGTTCGATCATCAACATCAGCACCGCCGGCTCACTGCGCCCGACTCCCGACATCATCCCGTACGCGGCCGCCAAGGCCGGCCTCAATGCGATGACCGAGGCGCTGGCCAAAGCGTTCGGGCCGGCGGTACGAGTCAACACATTGATGGCAGGCCCGTTTTTGACCGACGTCAGCAAGGCGTGGAATTTGGAGCAGGCGACGACCAACCCCTTCGAGCACCTGTCGCTGCAGCGCGCCGGCAACCCGGCCGAAATCGTCGGGGCCGCACTATTTCTGGCCTCCGACGCGTCCAGCTTCACCACCGGCTCGATTCTGCGGGCCGATGGCGGGATCCCGTAGCGCGATCGGCGCCGCTGAATCGAGGAGGTTCGACATGGCATGGGATTTCTCCACTGAGCCGGAGTTCGAGAGGAAGCTCGACTGGATCCGCGAGTTCGTCCGCGAGGAGGTCGAACCGCTCGAGGTCCTTTTTCCGGGCTGCGAGTTCCTGCCGCTGAGCGACGAGCGTCGCCGTATCGTCGACCCGCTCAAACAGCAGGTGCGCGACCAAGGGCTGTGGGCACCGCACCTGGGGCCCGAGCTCGGCGGACAGGGCTTCGGGGCGGTCAAGCTGACCCTGATCAACGAGATCCTGGGCCGCAGCCCGTGGGCGCCGATCGTGTTCGGAACCCAAGCACCCGACACCGGCAACGCCGAAATTCTGGCGCGGTTCGGCACCCAGGAGCAGAAGGACCGCTACCTTGCCGGCTTGCTGTCGGGCGAGATCTTCTCTTGCTTTTCGATGACCGAGCCGCAGGGCGGTGCCGACCCGCGAGTCTTCACCACCCGCGCCGTCCGCGACGGCGACGATTGGGTGATCACCGGACGGAAGTACTTCTCCTCCAACGCTTCAGTGGCCTCGTTCTTCATCGTGGTGGCGATCAGCGACCCCGACGTCCCGGTGCATCGCGGCGCGTCGACGTTCTTGATCCCCGCGGGCACACCCGGTCTCGTTGTCGAAGCAACCCACCATCTGACCGGCGCGCTGCCGCATGAGCCAGGGCATTCGCTGGTGCGCTACGACGACGTGCGGGTGCCGTCGGAGGCCTTGCTCGGCGAGCCCGGCCAAGGCTTCCTGATTCTGCAGACCAGGCTGGCCGGTGGCCGCCTGCACCACGCGATGCGCTCGATCGGAGTGGCCCAACGCGCCATCGACATGATGGCGCGTCGCGCGAAAAGCCGCTTCACCCAAGGTAGTTCACTGGCCGACAAGCAGCTGGTGCAAGCGTTTATCGCCGACTCCTTCGCCGAGCTGATACCGTTTCGGCTCACGGTGCTGCACGCCGCCTGGCTGATCGACACGGCCGGCGAGCATGCGGCTCGCACCGAGATCGGGGTGTGCAAGATCCTGGCCTCGCAAGTGCTGAAATCGATCGGGTTGCGCGCGATCCAGGTGCACGGGGCGCTCGGCTTGACTGATCAGCTGCCGTTGACCACGGTGCTGCTCGGCGGGGTGGCACTCGGTTTGGCCGACGGCCCCACCGAAGCGCACAAGGTCAACCTGGCCCGGATGCTGCTGAAGAACTACGACGCCGAAGATGCGGAATGGCCCAGCGAAATGCTGGACAAGCGGGCCGAAGCCGCCCGCACTAAGTACGGCGATCTCATCGATCGTGTTCCGGCACTGCCTGATTCGAGATGAGCAGCCGAGTCGCCGCGGCCGTCGGGCGTGCGCTCGATGATCGACAGCGTGAGGCCACCGAGGAGGTGGAACGGATTCTGGCGGCGGCCGTGCGAGTGATGGAACACGCGGCGCCCGAGCCACCGCGGGTCAGCGACATCGTGGCTGAGGCCGGGTCGTCGAACAAGGCGTTCTACCGATACTTCGCCGGTAAGGACGATCTCATCCTGGCGGTCATGGAACGCGGCGTAGCCATCGTGGTCTCCTACCTTCAGCATCAGATGGCCAAGGCGCCCACCCCGGACGGCAAGATCGCACGCTGGATCGAAGGTGCGCTCGCCCAGGTCGCCGACCCGCATCTGATCAGCATGAGCCGGGCTGCCGCTGGGCAGATGTCGGCCGGCAGCAATGCGACCGAGGAGATCATGCGTCCGATGCGTGACCTGCTGACCGAACCCGTTGCGGCGTTGGGCAGCAGAGACGTTCAGCGCGATGCCGACGCCGTGTTCTACTGCACCGCGACAACCATGCGCCGCTACCTGGATTCGGCCGAGCGGCCGGACGCCGACGATGTGGCGCATTTGGTGCGGTTTTGTCTGCGTGGGTTGGGCGTCTGATGCGGGCGGTGCTCTGCCGGCGATACGGTCAGCCGGAAGATCTGGCGCTCGAGGAGCTTCCCGACCCGACGCCGGGACCAGGCGAGTTGGTGGTGGCGGTGCGGGCGGCGGCGGTTAACTTTCCAGATGTGCTGCTGATCGGCGGTAAATACCAGGTCCAGATTCCCGTGCCGTTCACGCCCGGCAGTGAGCTGGCCGGCGTCGTGCTCGCCGTTGGTGACGGTGTCAGCTTGGCCCCCGGCGACCGGGTGGTCGGTACGACGTTTGTGGGTGCCTTCGCCGAGCAGGCCCTGCTTCGAGCCGAGTCGGTGTCGCCGATACCTGACGGTGCCGACTACGCCGCCGCCGCGGCATTCGGCGTCACCTACCGCACCGCGTACCACGCGCTACGCTCGGTTGCCGCTGTCACGGACGGAGATTGGGTCGTCGTGCTCGGCGCCGCGGGCGGTGTCGGCTCGGCGGCCCTCGACTTGGCAGTCGCCCTGGACGCCCGCGTGTTGGCCGCGGCGTCGACGCCGGAAAAGCTCGACCTGTGCCGACAACGCGGCGCCGAGGCGACAATCGACTACGACGACGAGGACGTGAAAACCCGGATCCGCGACATCACCGGGGGTGGCGCCCGGGTGGTCATCGACCCGGTTGGCGGAGCGTATTCCGAGCCGGCGCTGCGCGGTCTGGCCCGCGGCGGGGTGTTCGTCACGCTCGGCTATGCCGCCGGAGCGATTCCCGCCATCCCGCTGAACCTCGTTCTGCTCAAGGGAATCACGATCCGTGGCATGGAGATTCGCACGTTCAGTGCCGATCACCCCAACGAGGCGCAGCGCGACATGCGGGAACTCGAGCAGCTGTTCGCCGACGGCCGGGTCCGGCCTTACATCGGTGCGCGCTTCGCGTTGGCCGATACGCCGGCGGCGTTACGGCATGTCGCTGACCGCAAGGCGATCGGCAAGGTGGTGATCGACGTCGATGCTATGGGGTGACGATGTTAAATGCGGGGTCGGGCCGATCGAGGACCCCCAGGAAGGCCTGCAGGACCTGCTGGTCTCCGGAGACCTCGAGGCCAGGCGAGGTGAAATCGCCTGCGGTGACCGCCAGTAACCGCGCCTTGGTGTCCAGCCGCACCGTCACGTCAGCTGTTACGGCATCGGCGGAAATCTTGCGGTGCACCAGCACACCGTTGCGCAGTGTCACCCGATAGTTAGCCCCCACGTCGGCAAACGAGACATCCAGCGCGACATCGAGCTGCCACGCTCGGGGTCCGTTGACGCTGATCGCGAACACGTCGAAGATCTGCTCCGGAGAAAGCTGGGCAAGCACGGCCGGCGAGCTGACTTGGCCGACCGTGCCGAAATTGCCATCCCGCAGCTCGGCGGCACCGCACAGAAAGAAATTCCGCCAGGTCGCGTTCTCGGCGCCGTAAGCCAGCTGCTCGAGGGTGTCAGCGTAAAGCGTTCGCGCGGCGGCATGTGTGCCATCGGCGAACACCGCGTGGTCGAGCAACGTTGCAGCCCACCGGAAATCACCGTCAGCGTAGGCCTGCTGTGCCAGCTCCACCACCGGGCCGACGCCGCCTATCGCGTCGACGTAACGGGCGGCCAGCGCCTCGGGTGGATGGGGCCACAGCCGGCCGGGATTGCCGTCGAACCAGCCCATGTAACGCTGGTATATCGCCTTCACGTTGTGGCTGACCGATCCGTAGTAGCCGTGGGTATGCCACGCATTCTGCAGCGCCGGTGGCAATTCGAGCATCTCCGCGATCTCAGTACCGGTGTGGCCCTGGTTGAGCAGCCGCAGTGTCTGGTCATGCAGATACGCATACAGGTCCCGCTGCAGCGACATAAACTCCAGAATCCGATCGCGTCCCCAGGTTGGCCAATGGTGCGACGCGAACACGACATCCGTGCGGTCTGCGAAGGCGTCGATCGCCTCGGTGAGATATCCCGCCCAGGCGTGCGGATCACGGACCAGTGCGCCGCGCAATGTCAGCAAGTTGTGCAAATTATGGGTCGCGTTCTCGGCCATGCATAAGGCGCCGAATCGAGGAAAGTAAAAATGCATCTCGGCGGGGGCTTCGGTACCCGGCGCCATTTGGAATTCGATCTGCACGCCGTCGATGACATGCGACTCGCCGGTGGACTGGATATCGATCGTCGGGAGGATCAGAGCGACCTCCCCGGTGGACGGCCCCTGCCCGAGCCCACAACCCACATGGCCCTGCGGCCCGCGGGCCAACGGTGTGCCGTACATGTACGTGGCTCGCCGCAGCATTGCCGTTCCGGCGTAGACGTTTTCCTGCACGGCGTGCTCGGTGAACCCTGCCGGCGCCAGCACCGCGACCTTCCCGTCATCCACCTCCGCCTGCGAGGTGACGCCTAACACCCCGCCAAAGTGGTCCACGTGACTGTGGGTGTAGATCACCGCGACCACGCGGCGGTCACCACGGTGGGTGCGGTACAACGTCAATGCCGCGGCTGCGACTTCAGTGCACACCAGCGGGTCGATGACGATGACACCGGAATCGCCCTCGACAAAGCTGATATTGGAGATGTCCAAACCGCGAACCTGGTAGATACCCGGGACCACCTCGTAGAGACCCTGTTTGGCGGTCAGCGTGGACTGCCGCCACAGACTGGGGTGCACCGATGGCGGTGCATCGCCGATGAGAAAGGAATAGGCATCGTTGTCCCACACAATGCGGCCGTCGGCGGCCCTGACAACACAGGGCGTCAACGCCGCAATGAATCCCCGGTCGGCGTCGTCGAAATCCCTTGTGTCATCAAGCGGTAGCCGTCGTTGGTGGTGCGCAGATTCGATGGCTGCGGTCGGAGGTTTCTGTTCCACGGATACGACGCTGCCACTGATTCGTCCCGCCCGCAGGATTACTCCGCATTCAGCGAGTTCTCAGACAATTCTCCGAGAATCCAATTTTTGCCAATTTCACTATTGTGGTCGATTCACCCCGCATACTGCCAGAACGGTCCGCCAGCTGTTGACGGGTCTTTCACAATGACAAAGGAGTGCAGGTGAACCGGTCAGTGACAATCGCTGCAGCAGCGTCGGCGATCGTAATTGTAGGCCTCTCAGGCTGTTCGAGTAACAAGTCGACGACGGGCAGTACCGAATCCTCGTCAAAGGGATCCAGCGCGTCGGCGCAGAGTTCGGCTGGTGCCTCGACCGCGAAGGTCACGATTGACGGCAAGGACCAGAACGTTCAAGGCACGACGGTGTGCAGCACCGCGGGCGGCAACGTCAACATCGCCATCGGCGGGCAAGCGACCGGTATCGCTGCGGTTCTCACTGACGCCAACCCACCCGAGGTGAAGTCGGTGGGTCTGGGCAATGTCAACGGCGTAACCCTGGGCTATACATCCGGCACTGGGCAGGGCAATGCGACGGCCAGCAAGGACGGCAACACCTACAAGATCAGCGGGACGGCGACCGGAGTCGATATGGCCAACCCGATGCAGCCGGTGAACAAGCCCTTTGAGATCGATGTGACCTGTTCCTAACTCAATTGGCAGACCAAAATTTTCGGCGGCGCTTCGGCGCCGCCGAAACCTTCTGCGGGTGCGTGTCACGCTATTCAGTGGGCAAGGTCGTAAACCGTGCTGCCGCCGACCTTCTGCGGGGCGTAATGGGATTTCACCCAGGCCGTGATCTGCGCGGCGGCGCTGGAGGCGTCACGGTGCCGACGCGGCCCGCCAGGGCCGGGGGTGTTGTCATCTTCGATGAAGTACCGGACCTGGTGGGAGCCGACATATTGCTGAAACTGGGTGAGCGTGGGCGAGTTATCGGCGCCGCTGAAGCCACCGATCGCCATCACCGACGCGCCGGTCCTCAGTTCAAGACGACCCCCGGCGTGTGAACCGACAGTTGCCGCGGCCCAGCGGTTGTCAGTGGCAGCCAGCATCGCGTTCAGCGCGGTGTCGTCCGGATGCGATTGGCGGCCATGTCGGGATCCGGGCGGGCCGAAGTCCCGGTCAGGCCGCGCAGGGCCCGAGACGGGCACGCCGCCGCTGTGGTGCGCCAGGATCGTCTCGAGGGTATAGGCGGCGGTGCTCGCCAGGCCGAACAGCAGCCCGGCCGCCGCCAGCGTCGTCGTGTAGCGCCGGAGGTGCCGGCCGCCGACCACCAACACCGACGCCACCACGACCGAACCGACCAGCACCAGCCAGCGCAGCCAGGACATCCACTCCGGAGTGCGGTTGAGCAAAACGAAATTCCAACCGCCAGTAGCCGCCGCCATGACAGCTAGCGTGGCCCGGGCCGCCGCAGACCGCCTGCGCTGCCACAGTTCTCGCACAGCGATACTCGCCACCGCCGCGACGGCGGGGGCCAGCGCCACCGTGTAGTAGGGGTGCATGATGCCGCGCATGACGCTGAACACGCCGCCGGTGACCAGCAGCCACCCGCCCCAGAGCAACAGGCCCGCACGGGTCCGATCGGTTCGCGGTGTGTTCCGGACCAACCACAGGGCGGCGGCCCACCCGATGAGCGCCGCGGGCAGCAGCCAGGAAATCTCGGTGCCCATCGACTGCCCAAACATCCGAGTAGCTCCTGCGGCACCGCCGAACATCGGTGACCCGCCAGGACCGCCACCGCCGTGGCCGCCCACCGGGTTGCCGTCGCCGCCGAGGACTCGGCCCACGCCGTTATAGCCGAGGGCCAACTGCAGCAGGCTGTTGTCGGTGGAACCGCCGATGTAGGGTCGAGAATCCTTGGGCCACAGACCAACCAGAGCGAGGAACCAGCCACTTGTAGCGGTCATGCTGAGCGCACCGATGAGCACCGCGCGAAGCCGCGACCACGGGCTGCCGCATACGGCCACCAAGACCACTAATGCCAATGCCGGGGCCACCAGCAGCGCTTGCAGCAGCTTCGTCAAGAATGCGAAACCGAGCGCGACACCGGCCAGCGCGACCCACCGGTTCGGTGACCCCTCGAGGGCGCGCACGATACAGTACCCGGCGGCAACCAGCAGCAGGACCAGCAGCGCGTCGGGGTTGTTGAACCGAAACATCAAGGCCGCCACTGGTGTCAGGGCCAGCGTGGCTCCGGCGAGCAGTCCGGCGCCCACACCGCTGGTTCGGCGCACCGCGCCGTACAACAACGCCACCGAAGCGACCCCCATCAACGCCTCAGGTGCCAGCATCGACCAGCTGTTGAAGCCGAACAACCGGCCGGACAGTCCCATCACCCACATCGCCGCGGGGGGCTTGTCGACGGTGATCGCGTTGCCGGGATCCAGTGACCCGAACAGCAGCGCCTTCCAGCTTTGCGTGCCGGCTTGCACGGCGGCGGCGTAGAACTCGTTGGCGTACCCCGCGCTGCCCAAGTCCCACAGATACAGAGCGGCCGTCGCGGCCAACAGCGCCCAGAGCGCCGGCCGCGCCCACCCTGGCTGCGCAGCCGGACTGATTGGCACCGAAGTAGACTGTGGCGCAGCCTCTGTCACGAGTGTCATTCCCCGGCCTTTGCGGTGTGCGCGGCTGTACGCCGTGGACGAAAGACCCAGCCGCGCAACAGTACGAACCGCACCGCGGTCGCCGCCAGATTGGCAAGCACCAATACGGCGAGCTCGACCAGCCGGGGCGGGTCGGCCACGCCGTGCAAGACCGCGAGTGAACCGCTGGTCAGCAAAAGTCCGATGCCGAACACCACCAGCCCCTGGGCTTGATGCCTGGCTACCCCGGCGCGACCGCGCACCCCGAACGTGAACCGGCGGTTCGCGGCGGTGTTACCCACCGCCGTTACCAGTAGCGCGATCAGGTTCGCGGGCTGCGGGCCCAGATGACGCAGCAGCACAAACAACACCAAGTAGGCCAGCGTGCTGCAAAGCCCGATGGTGGCGAAGTGCACGCTTTGACCCAACAGTGATCGCCGTGCACCCGCCCGGCTGCCGAATTGCGCGCCGATCGCCTGAACCGGAATCTGCCCGCCGGCAAAGCCTTTGAGCAGCCTGGCGATACCTTTGAGGTCGGCCAGCGCGGTGGAGAGGATGTCGACGCGACTGTCGGGATCGTCGACCCAGTCCACCGGCACCTCATGGATGCGCAGTCCGCTGCGTTCGGCGAGCACCAGCAACTCGGTATCGAAGAACCAACCGGTATCGGCCACATGCGGCAGCAGGTGCCGCGCGACATCTGACCGGATCGCCTTGAACCCGCACTGGGCATCGCTGAACCGCGCCGCCAGCGTCGACCGCAAGATCAAGTTGTAACAGCGCGAGATCAATTCGCGCTTCATGCCACGCACCACCCGCGAGCCCCGGCCGAGCCGGGTCCCGATAGCCAGATCGGAATGCCCGGAAATCAATGGCGCCACAAGCGGCGCCAGAGCAGCCAGGTCCGTCGACAAATCGACATCCATGTACACCAGCACTTGGGCATCGGATTGCGACCACACCGCATGCAGGGCGCGCCCGCGGCCCCGCTGCTCCAGCCGGACCGTCCGCACTTCGGTGAACTGGTCAGCCAGTGATTCGGCGATGACCGGGGTGGCGTCCGCACTGGCGTTGTCGGCGATCGTGATCCGGAACGTAAACGGCAACTCCTCGGATAGATAGCGGTGCAGACCGCGGACCGAATCAGCAAGGTCGGCTTCCTCGTTGTACACCGGAACCACCACGTCGAGCACCGGCGTGCCGCGTTGAGCTGCGAGCAGGGCGGCATTGGCGCGCGAGGCGAAGCCGGCTATGTCGGGTGTCGTTGTGACCGTCATACGACGATCTTGTGAGCCGGATGTGGGGCGCCAATTGGCGCTTGCTATGCGTCAGCTGTGAACGGAAGGCGCACAGTGAATTCGGTGTGGCCGGGCGCGCTTTGCACGGCGATCGTGCCGTCGTGGGCCCGGATCACCGCAGATACGATCGCCAGGCCGAGCCCGGTACTGCCGCCCTTGCGCGACCGCGAGGTGTCGCCGCGAGCGAACCGCTCGAACACCTCGGACTGCAGCTGCTCGGGGATGCCCGGCCCGTTGTCGATGACCTTGAGCACGGCGTGCCCGGGCTCGGCGGCCAACTGGGTCGTCACCACGGTGCCCGGCCCGGTGTGCACGCGCGCGTTCGTGAGCAGGTTGCCCAGGACCTGCTGCAGCCGCGCGGCGTCGCCGCTGACGATCACCGGCTCGGCGGGCAGGTCGAGCTTCCACTGATGATCGGGGCTGGCGACGTGCGCATCGCTGACGGCGTCGACCGCCAGCCGGGACAAATCCACCCGCTCGCGCTCCAGCGGTCGGCCAGAGTCCAGGCGCGCCAACAGCAAAAGGTCCTCCACCAAGCACGTCATCCGCTCCGTCTCGGATTCCACCCGGCTCAAGGCGTGCGCCACCGCGTCGTTGTCACCGTCGCTTGGCCGCATGCGTTGCGCCAGTTCGGCATAGCCGCGGATCGCTGCCAGCGGGGTGCGCAGCTCATGGCTTGCGTCGGCGACGAACTGGCGCACACGTGTTTCGCTGGCCTGCCGGGTCGAGAGCGCGGTGGCAATATGGTCGAGCATCCGGTTCACCGCTAACCCCAGCCGTCCGACTTCGGTGTGGGGGTTGGCATCTGGTTCGGGCACCCGCACCGGCAGCGCCACCTCACCGCGGTCCAGCGGCAGGTTGACCACTTGCCCGGCGGTTTGTGCAACGCGGCTCAGCGGCGCCAGGGCACGGCGGATGATCAGCACGCCGGCGGTGGTTGCGGCGGCGACCGCAACCACGGTGACGACCCCGAAGATCAGCAGCACCCGCAGCAGCGTGTTGTCGACGTTTGTCAGAGGCAGGCCGGTGATGATGACGTTGCCACCGCGCCGAGCGTGCGCGGCGACGACCCGGTAGCGGCCCAGGCCGTCGAGATCACGAGTCACCGGTCGGCGGCTGGTAGCGACATCGCGCAGCTGCATCTTGGCGGTGTCGGTCAAGTTTCCCCGCTCACCCTGGCCGGTGAGATAGCCGGCGTCGACCGTTGTGTCGCCGTCGAGCACTGCCGCCACGATGCCGACCGGCTGCCCCGGCGCGTCGAGGAACAGCGGGCCCGGCCCAGGGCGGTGGATCGGGCGGTGGTCGTGCCGCCACGGCGGCGGCAGCGGCGGCGGTGGTGGGGCACCGTAGATGTCTGCCGAGCGGTGCGCGACTTTGTGTAGTTCTTGGTCGACCTGGCCTACCAGATATTGATGCAGGGCCAGTTCGGTCACCGCACCGATCCCGACGCACGCGATGGCCAACACGATGACCTGGCCCACCAACAACCGAACCCGAAGGGACCAGGTTCGACGAGCGCTAGCCGGCCGGCTTGAGGACATAGCCCGCGCCACGCAGCGTGTGGATCATGGGCTCGCGCCCGTTGTCGACCTTCTTACGCAGGTAGGAAATGTAGAGCTCGACGATGTTGGACCGGCCGCCGAAGTCGTAACTCCACACCCGGTCCAGAATCTGCGCTTTGCTCAACACCCGCTTGGCGTTGCGCATCATGAACCGCAGCAACTCGAACTCGGTGGACGTCAACGAGATCGGTTCGCCGGCGCGGGTCACCTCGTGGCTGTCTTCATCGAGCACCAAGTCGCCGACGACCAGCTGGGCGCCGCTGTCGACGGTCGTCACCCCGGTGCGACGCAGCAGCGCGCGCAGTCTCAGCACCACCTCTTCCAAGCTGAACGGTTTGGTGACGTAGTCGTCGCCGCCGGCAGTCAGCCCGGCGATGCGGTCTTCCACCGCGTCCTTGGCGGTGAGCAGCAGCACCGGAAGGTGGGGATGGTGTTCGCGCAGTTTGCGTAACACGTCGAGCCCGCTCATGTCCGGCAACATGATGTCGAGGACGACGACGTCTGGACGTTGGGCGCGGGCCGCGGCAAGTGCCGAGGCACCGTCGCCGGCGGTGGCGATGTTCCAGCCTTCGTAGCGCAGCGCCATCGACACCATTTCGGCCAGCACGGTCTCGTCGTCGACCACCAGCACATGGATCGGGTTGCCGTCGGCGCGACGCATCACGACACGCTCGACGGGTGCCGGGGGCTGGCTCACAACACCTAAGTATGCGCGCAGGCATGAGCCGTTACTGTGGCAAGCCTATGCGCGGGCTGTGAGCCCGGCGGTGCGGCTAATACCAGTAGCGGCGACCGCCGACCGGCCGGCCGACGCTGCCCAAGATCCAGAAGATCGCTCCGATTACCAGCAAGATGATTCCAAGCACCCATAACAAGTGGATGCCGAACACGAATCCGAGGATCAACAGAATAATTCCGAGGACGATCATGACATCTCCATTTCAACGAGGTGTTCGATGTCGATTGCGGGCATCGAACTGGGCTGCGGCAGATGACAGTCCGCCACTTTCGGGTTAATGCCGGCGTAGTTCAGCGGTCCGGCAATTACGGTGACGGCGATGGTCCCCGCAGAGGCACAACTCGTGTCACCGCCTTTGAAGTAGTCACGCTGCCAAGCAGCAATGACGCCGATGATCAGCCATACCAGCACAAGCGTGCTGATAGCTCCGCTATACCGCATTGCGACCTCCGTTGTGTCCTCACAATGCACACTTGTCGAACTACTTACCCTACGGGCCGGTTTTCAAAACCTGGGTGCAAATCGCCGAGACCGGCGATGCTCGGTTGAGCAGAAAACAGCAGCGTCGCCGTATCCTCAACGCGCCCTTCCCATCCGGCTGTGACTGCTCACCTGCCTGCATCGACGCATTTGGATGCGACCGCAGGATCACACCCTCACCCGTAACCGAGCAGCTCGGCCATCCTCGGGATGACCGCCTGCAGCGCCTTGAATGGCCGAATCATGACTTTGACCGAGACGATCTTCTCGTCGTCATTCCAGTGCACCATATCGATGCCGTTGACGTAGACCCCGTCGATATTCGCCGCGAATTCCAAGATCGCCGAGCTGTCACTGTACCACTGCTCGACATGGCGAAAGTCGCTGTTTGCGAACAATTTTCCTGCCGCAGTCAGGTACGCGACGGTATTAGCGCGGCCCTTCTGAGGGCTAAAAACCGCCGGCGAGTAGAAGACTGCATCATCAGCCAGCAATTCGTCGATTTCGTCGAACCGGCCGGCCTCGACGATTTCGGTCCAACGCTGCATCACTGGTGGCGTCATGTCGCCATCCTCGCAGATTCAGCCCCTGTTACGGCCTCAACTCGTCTCGCGGTAGCTTCAGCGACGTGGACCACGAAGCGGTAGCGGAATGGATGTCGAAGCAGGGGCTGGGTGAGGGGCCGCTGGAAGATATTTCCGAGCTCAGCGGCGGGACGCAGAACATCATGCTGCGGTTCACCCGGTCCGGACGGTCATATGTGCTGCGGCGGGGTCCCCAACACCTGCGTCCGCGCAGTAATACCGTGATTTTGCGGGAAACCCGGGTGTTGGCCGCGTTGGCCGGTTCCGATGTGCCCCACCCGCGGCTGATCGCCACCTGCGATGACACCAGCGTGCTCGGCGACGCCGTCTTCTATCTGATGGAGCCGATCGACGGGTTCAACGCCGGCGAAGAACTGCCGTCACTGCATGCCGGCGATCCCAGCGTGCGGTTCGGGATGGGGCTGTCGATGGCTGACGCACTGGCCAGGCTCGGCGCAATCGACCACGTAAAGGTCGGCCTGGCCGATTTCGGGAAACCGGACGGTTTCCTGGAACGCCAAGTGCCGCGGTGGCTTTCGGAACTGGAGTCCTACAGCGCATTCGAGAACTACCCCGGCCCCGATATTCCCGGCGTCGACGACGTCGCGAAGTGGCTCGACGAACACCGGCCGTCGCAGTGGAAACCGGGCATCCTGCACGGTGACTACCACGCGGCCAACGTGATGTTCTCCCGGACCGGCCCGGACGTCGTAGCCATCGTCGACTGGGAGATGTGCACGATCGGTGACCCGCTGCTGGATTTGGGCTGGCTGCTGGCCACCTGGCGCCAATCCGACGGATCCAGCGTGTTCGCGCACAGCCTCACCGAGGTGGGCGGATTGGCCAGCGCCGAGGACCTGATCGAGCGCTACGCGGCCAACACCACCCGCGACCTGTCGCAGATCACCTGGTACACCGTGCTGGCCTGCTTCAAGCTCGGCATCGTGATCGAGGGCACGCTGGCGCGGGCCTGCGCGGGCATGGCACCGCGGGAGGTCGGCGACCAACTCCACGCGGCGACGGTGAAGCTGTTCGAGCAGGCCCTGGAGCTGGTGAGTGATTGACTTCGAAATCCCGGCTGACCTGGCCGCGCTGAGCGCTGAGATCCGGTCCTTTGTCGCCGAGCAGATCGTCCCGTACGAATCCGATCCCCGCCTCACCCAACACGGTCCCAACGACGAACTGCGCGCTGAGTTGGTCGAACTGGCCCGCGCGGCTGGTCTGCTGACCTTCCAGGCGCCCAAGCGTTTCGGCGGACGCGAGCCGTCGCACCGCGAGCAGGCGGTGCTGTTCGAAGCGGCCGGTTGGTCGACGCTGGGCCCAGTGGCGCTCAACTGCGCCGCCCCCGACGAGGGCAACATGTACCTGCTCGGCAAGGTCGCCACCCAGCAGCAGGCCGAGCAGTTCCTGATACCGGTCATCGATGGCCGGCAGCGGTCGGTGTTCGCGATGACCGAACCCGACGGCGCCGGCTCCGACCCCGACCAACTGGCCACCACCGCGGAGTTCGACGGCACCGACTACGTCATCAACGGGCTCAAGTGGCTGATCACCGGGGCGCAGGGCGCACGCACCTGGATCATCATGGCGCGGGTGGCACCGAACCCCTACGGTCCCGACGGGCCGACGCTGTTCTTGTGCGACGGGCAGACGCCCGGCATCGAGCTCGAACGGGTGATGTCGACAATGGACCGCAACTACGTCGAGGGCCACGGCGTGGTGCGCTTCGCCGATCTGCGGTTACCGGCATCGGCGGTGCTCGGGGAGGTGGGCCAGGCGCTTCGGTATGCGCAACTGCGGCTGGCCCCGGCCCGGTTGACGCATTGCATGCGATGGCTGGGCGCTGCCACCCGCGCACAGTCGATCGCAGTGCAGCATGCCCGCACCCGCACCGCGTTCGGCAAGCCGCTCGGCGAGCACCAAGGGGTGAGTTTCATGATCGCCGACAACGAGATCGCCTTGCAGCAATGCCGGCTGGCGATCTGGTGGGCCTGCTGGACGCTGGACAGCGGCAGCAAGGGCAGACACGAAAGCTCGATGGTGAAGGCCTACGTATCCGAGGAGCTGTTCAAGGTCGCCGACCGCTGCGTACAGATCCTCGGCGGCATCGGCATCTCTGACGAGACACCGGTCGGCATGATCTTTTCCGACATGCGGGCCTTCCGGCTCTACGACGGCCCGACCGAGGTGCACAAGTACGCGATCGCCCGTCGGGTGCTGCGCTCGCCGTAGCTGAGCGCGCGCCCGTCTAATCGGCCGTCAGTTTTACCGCCGTCAACGCGTCATCCAGCGTCGGGTACATCGAGAAGACCTTGTCTAGACCGGTCAGCTGAATCGGCCGATTCGTCGCGGCGTTGTTCGACACCACCGCCACTTGAGCTGATTTGCTGACCTTCTCCTGAGTGGCTACCAGAATCCGAAGACCGGCCGACGCCAGGAATTGCACGGCGGACAGTTCGATGACGAGCACCGTCGGATCCTCGGCAAGTGCCCCGGCGATCGCTGCCTCGAATGCGGCGGCGGTGCTCAAATCGATTTCACCGCCAATGCTGACCACCGTGACACCGTTACGGTGCCCAATAGAGGTGGTAATCGGGACTGGAGCAGACAACGGCCATCCTTTGGTGTGGCGTGGTATCGCTCGTGGCGGGGACGGTGCCGACCCATGACCCGCCGTCGCAATCTGCTTGAAATAGTACTTCACCGGCTGCCCCGCGGAGACTAAGTTACTCTTGCCCCAACATTGTGCGGGCTGCCGTCGGGTATCGCCGAGAGCGGGAGGTTCGATGTCGGATCCGTCGCTAGGTTTTGCAGGAACCAATGCCGTCACGCAGACAGTAGGGGTCTCCAGCGAGGGTTTGCTGCCGCAACTGGTTCAGCATCTGCGCCAGAACCGCACCGGCCTACGCGAGGAGTGGGCGCAGCGCATTACCGAGGCGGAATTGCTCACGGCAATGACCCCCGAGGAGATCTTCTCCGAAGCCACCGCGGTCTACGACAACTACGTGGAAGTGCTCGAGACCGGAAGCGTCGAAGCGCTGCAGGACTACGCGCGCGATCTCTCCGAACGGATCATTCCGCGTGGCGTGGAAACGCACGAGGTCGTCGGCATCGTGCTGCTGCTGCGCGACGTTCTCGCCCGCTCGCTGTTCGAGAAGTACCAGTCGGACTTCGACCTGCTCAACCGGGTGCTCGACGCCTATGAGCCGGCCGCCAACCGGATCGCCAATACCGTCGCGGTGAGTTTCGTCCAGGAGCGCGAGCGCATCATCCGGCAACAGCAGGAGGCCATCCGCGAGCTGTCCACGCCGGTGCTGCAAGTGCGTGAACAGCTGCTGATTCTGCCGATCATCGGCATCCTCGACAGCCAGCGCGCCCGTCAGGTCACCGAGCAGTTGCTGCGCGCGATTCGAGCCAACCGGGCCAAGGTCGTGGTCATCGATGTCACCGGTGTTCCCACCATCGACTCCACGGTGGCCAACCACTTGGTGCAGACGGTCGACGCGTCCGGGCTGATGGGTGCCAGCGTGATCATCACTGGGCTGTCGTCGGAGATCGCGCTGACCCTGGTGACCATCGGGCTGGACCTTTCGAAGATGAACGCCGTCGGTGACCTGCAAGGCGGCATCGAAGAAGCCGAACGGCTGCTGGGTTACGAAGTCACCCGCACCGGCGAGCAAAGCGGGTGAGCGCAGCAATTAAGAGCAATTGAGAGCGCCCATGCCGGTACCCATCCTGAAACAGGGCGCAATCCTTATCGCTTCGGTACAGGCCGCCCTGACCGACTCCGACACCGAACGGCTCCGCGAAGACCTGATGGAACGCGTGAGCCGGTTCCGCGCACAGGGCATCATCGTCGACGTCACCGCCATTGACGTGATGGACTCGTTCGCCGCCCGGTCGCTGCGCACCATCGCGCACATGACCCGGTTGCGCGGTGCGGACACAGTGATTGTGGGCCTGCAGCCTGAGGTGGCTTTCGCCATGGTCCAGCTCGGGCTGGTGTTCGACGACATGTACACCGCGCTGGATTTGGAAGAAGGCCTCGCGCTGCTGAATCGGCAACTGGGCCTGCGCAAACCGATCGGACCCGACGGTGCTGGATGACGTGCTAGTCGGCATCGATAATCCGGACGACATCGTCTCCGCGCGGCAGGCGGGCCATCATCTGGCCCGCGAGCTGGGCTTCTCGTTGACCGACGTGACCATGATCGCCACGGCGATCTCCGAAATCGCACGCAATATCACCAGCTACGCCGGCCGCGGTGCGGTTCGGGTCATGGTGGCCGACCGGGAGGGCCGAAAGGCGTTGGTAGTGCGCGCCGAAGACGACGGCCCCGGCATCGCCAACATCGAAAGGGCGCTCGAGGACGGGTATTCGACGGGCCGTGGGCTGGGCATGGGCCTGCCCGGCGCGCGCCGCCTGATGGACCGGCTGATCGTGGAATCCACTCCCGGCGAGGGCACCACCATCGAGATGTGGAAGTGGATACCGCCCAATGGCTGACCGCGGCTGGCTCGGACCGTTCGAGTGGGCGGCAAAAGCTCGGCCACGACCGGGCGAGTACGTTTGCGGCGATCGTCCGATCGCCGTCGACGTCAACGGAACCGGGGCGTTGATGGGCGTCGTGGACGGCCTCGGTCACGGCGCTGAAGCGGCAAGAGCAGCGCTGTGCGGGGTCGAAGTCCTGCGCGGCGCCTGCGCCGAGCCGCTCGAGGCCCTGGTCCGGCGCTGCCACCGCGCGATGGCTGACACCAGAGGCGCGGCAATGACATTGGCGCAGATCGATTTTCCGTCCAACACGCTAAGTTGGATCGGCATCGGTAACGTCAGTGCCAACCTCGTCGCGAAAAAGCCGGGCGGTGTCGAGGTACGGTCGTCGGCGCGGCTGGTCGGCGGCATCGTCGGCTACCGGCTGCCCGAAATCCTCAAACCCCAGGACGCCGCGATCCGTCCCGGTGACCTGCTCGTCATCGCCAGTGACGGGATTACCGATGACCATCTCGACGATATCGATTTCGCCGCACCCGCATTCGCGATCGCCGAACAGATCCTGAGCCGACACAGCAAGGGCAACGACGATGCGTTGGTGCTCACTGCACGACATCGAGGCGCATCCGGATGACCCGCGCCTACGACTTCCACGTCCGGTACGCCGCCGCGTTGCGGTCTTACCTGGCGATGAGGACCGAGTCGAGTCTCGCCGTCGCTGAGGAGCTCGGGCGTCGTGCCTTGCAGGAAAGCATCAGCATGCTCGAGATCATCGAGAACCACTTCCGGCTGGTCAACGACGAACTCGCGAGCGAATCCGCTGCCGACAGATCGGCGGCTCTGGAGTTCTTGTTGCAGACCTTCGCACCGCTGGACGTAGCGACCCGCGGATTCCTCGACGGCACAAGGCGTTACGAGGAGCAGCGAGCCCGCGCCGAAGACCTCGCCGACCGCGACGAATTCCGCACCGCTCTGGTCAATTCGCTGCAGGAGGGTTTCTTCGTTGCCGACGATAATGGCGCCGTCATCGAAGTCAACGAGGCGTTTGCCAAGATCACCGGCTACGCCTCCTACGACACCCCGTATGAGTGGCCGCATCCGTGGTTGGTCGACAAAAGGGCGGCGCGGGTGCAACAGTCGCGGCTCGGCACCGAAAGTCAAGTCCAGTACGAGACGCCGATCCGGCACCGCGACGGCCGGCTGGTGTGGGTCGCGGTGAACATCAGCAGGGTCGCGGGACAAGGTGTCGATGGGGTGGTGTACGTCGGAACGATTCGCGACATCACCGCGGAGCGCGCGTTCGCCGCGCGGGAAAGCGCGGTGCTGCGCCTGGCCACCGCCGTGGGTGTTGCAAAAAGTGTGAGCGAAGTACTCGCGATCACCCTCGACGAGTGCCGGGCGGCTATCGACGTAACCCGGGTGGTGGCCGTCACCTGGTCCACCGACGGGGGAGACCCGACTGTCCAGGTGGCAGGCGAGGCCGCCGCGACATCCTGGCACGAGCTGGATCCCTTGCTGCAGGAGACGTTTCAGCAAGCGCGCCACCAGTTGCCGCTCACCGTGCAGCCAATCGAATGGGCCGACACTCCCGGCAAGTCACGCGGGATAGTCGCGGTGCTCTCCGGAAGTGGCGACGTGGCAATGTGGTTGGAGCTTCGCGAACCCCGGCGGGTCAGTGCGGAGGATCGGCTGCTGGTCACGGTGCTGGTCGGGCACCTCAGCCTGGCGGTCCAGCATGTCCGCCAGTTCGAGAGCGCCCGTGAGACGTCGCTGACGCTGCAGCGAGTCATGCTGCCGACCATGGATCCCCCGACAGGTTTCGCGGTGCGCTATGAACCTGCTGTCCTGCCACTGGAGATCGGCGGCGACTGGTATGAGGTGCTGCCGGTGGGCGAGAAGCGAATCGGCATCATCGTCGGCGACTGCGTGGGCCGCGGCTTGTCTGCGGCCGCGGTGATGGGGCAGCTTCGCAGCTCTGCGCGTGCTCTGCTGCTGACCAACACCGAACCAGCCACGGTGCTCGAACAACTCGACTCAGCCGCCGAGTTCATCCCGGACGCCTTCTGCACCACGGTGTTTGTCGGCATCCTCGATACCGAATCAGGCGAGTTGCGGTACAGCAGTGCCGGGCATCTGCCGGCGCTATTGGTAGCACCAGAGTCCGAGCCGACGTTGCTGTCGGATGCCCAGTCGGTACCGATTGCCGTGCACAGCAATAGTTCTCGCCGCCAAGCGGCCACGGTGCTCTACCCCGGATCGACGTTGATGCTGTATACCGACGGTTTGGTGGAGCGCCGGGACGCATCGATCGACGACGGAATCGCCCGCGTCGCCGACGTCGTCGTAGATGGGATGAACCTGACGGTCGATGCCGTCGCCGATGCCGCGCTGGCCGCGATGGCGCCGCCCGGCGGGTATGACGACGATGTAGCGATCGTGGTCTATCGACACCCGTATGCTCCGCTAGTCATCGAAAGTGACGCGATTGCAGATGAATTGGCCGACATCCGGCATCGGCTCACGGCGTGGATGCGGGACTCTGCGGTCCCCGAGGATCTCGTCGCCGATGTCGTCTTGGCCGTCAACGAGGCCTGCGCGAACAGCATCGAGCACGGCTACCGGGGCCAGCAGCCGGGCAAGGTGCGGGTAGATGCCGGCTCTGACGGAGCGGAGTTACAGATCCGGATAACCGACTCGGGCTCGTGGAAACCCGCAGCGGCCGACCCGGGTAACCGCGGACGGGGACTAGTGCTGATCCGATCGGTGAGCGACTGGCTCGAGCTGGATTGCACACCGTCGGGAACGACGGTCGAGATGACTTTCCGATTGCCCGCCGAGCAGCGCGTCCATGCGGTGTCGGACGCCTCGGAGGGGAGCTGACCGGTGCCCTACGAGTTCGTCGACCCGTATGTCGATGATGAGACGGCGCGGCTGGTCGAGGTGTTCAAAGACATTCACCGCAACCCCGAGTTGGGGTTCATGGAGACCCGCACCGCCGGGATCGTCGCGCACACGCTGACTGTGCTGGGTTTCGCCGTGACTACCGGGATCGGCGGAACCGGCGTTACGGCGGTATTGCGCAACGGATCGGGACCCACCGTGATGTATCGCGCCGACATGGATGCCCTGACGGTCGAGGAAGCCACCGGCCTGGACTATGCGAGCACGGTGCGGGTCAGGCGCGACGACGGCAGCGAGTCACCCGTCGGGCATGTGTGTGGCCACGACGCACACGTCACCTGGATGCTCGGGATGGCCGGTGTGTTGGCGAAGACGACAGATGCCTGGAGCGGCACCGCAGTGTTGGTCGCCCAACCGGCCGAAGAGTTGATCGCCGGCGCGCAGGCCATGGTCGACGACGGCCTGTATGACACCGTGCCCAAGCCGGACTTCTTGGTCGGCATGCACACCGCGCCCGGCCCGGTCGGCATGGTGGTTGCCTCCGGTGGCACCAAGATGGCCGGCACCGATCAGCTCGACATTGTGTTCAAAGGGGTCGGCGGTCACGGGTCGATGCCGCAGTTGACCAAGGATCCGGTGCTGATGGCCGCCTTGGCCATCGTCGAGTTCCAGACGATCGTCAGCCGGACGATCGCGCCGCAGGAAACCGCGGTGCTGACGGTGGGTTCCGTGCAGGCCGGTTCGGCCAGCAACGTCATCCCAGACCAGGCGCTGGTGAAGGTGAACCTGCGGTGGTTCAGCCCGCACGTGCGCGAGCAGCTGATCAGCGGGGTGCGGGCGGTCAGCGAAGGCATCGCCCGCACCTACGGGATGCCCGAAGACCAGCTGCCGGTGATCACGATGAAGGGCGGATCCACCCCGCTGGTCAACGACGAACGACTCTGCGGCCGCATCGCCACGACGCTGAGCGGGGTGATTGGCCCGGAAAACGTTGTGACGGACTTTCCGCCGCTGCCCGGTTCAGAGGACTGCCACCTGCTCAAGGGCCCGCACACCGATGTTCCGTTGAGCTACCTGCTGGTCGGCGTCGCCGATTCGCAGGTGTGCGCTGAGGCGTGGACGGCCGGCAAGATGTTTCCCTATTCGCCGCACAGCCCGAACTACGTCGTCGACCTGGCGGCGATTCCATTCGGGGCAAAGGTCGCGAGTCACGCGATGCTGGAACTATTGGGCAGCTGAGCGCGTTTCGAAGGGATTCGAACTGCGAACCTTCTGATCCGTGGGTGTCGGCACCCAATGCCGAGACGGTTAACGGTGGCCGACCGGTGCAGTGAGGTAGGGCCTGGACAGCATGAGCGAGCAGATGACCGCGAGCACCAGGACGTACACGGGGAGCAGGTGCTCGAAATGGGTGTAGCCAATGGCGACGTGGATCGTCAAGGCGGGCGCAGTGCCGAAGAAGCAGCCAAGCAGCAGCGACCACCACACCCAGCGTTGGCCGCGGCGCCATCCCCAAAGACTTATCAGCAGCACTGCTAGCCCCGCCCCGATCAGCGCCCCGCCGAATCCCGCGCGATCATGGGCGATGAAGGGCAGCAGAGATTCGTTGCGCGCCTGCAGGTCCGCTGAACTGGTGGCCAAGAATTCGAGATCGGTTGGTACGAACACGGTTGTCAGACCAACCGTCGAAATCACTATCCCGGCAACGGTTAACCCTGCACCGACGCCGATCATGATGAGTTGTCCCCACAACGCCCGCCGCCGTTGCATCTCAGGACCGTCGACGATCGGCGGCCAGTGCGCATCCGCAGGTGGGTGCCAGACCGCCAGCACGAACATCGGGAATAAGGCAACGACAACCAGCGTGTGCATTGGTTCGACGAAACCGGTGACCAGGAAGTAGAAAAGGGTGAGGAACGTGATCAGACCCGAGATGAGGAATGCGTTGCGCGCCCAGCGGTAGCCCTGTCTGAGGCCGCCCCAAGCCAGTCCGAGGTAGAGAACACCGATTCCAATCATGTTGCCCGCCATGGTGAGCCGGTCATGCTGCAAAAACCCGATCAAGTGATGATTGATGTCGTGCAGATCCGCTACCGATCGGCTGAGATAGGCACGGTCATACCACAACAGCACCGGGCCGAGCGCGATCGCGGCCGCACCCAGACCCGCGGCGATCATTCCGACACCGACGATGACGCCCCACAACCATCCTGGCCACCGGCGCGGGTTGGCCGGGACGTCGCGCCATCCCGGCGGTGCAGACGTCGGGATGGACGCTTCGATAACGCGCTGAAACCAACCGGGCCCGGCGGCGACCAGCACACCGGGGCGAGCCAGCACGGTCGCTGACGCGTCGCTTAGGGCATCGAGCGCGACGCTGACCCGCGGTGTGTCGAGATGGATCAGGTGCGGGTCGGAGCCATCGGTCACCGCGTCGACATAGGGCGCGACGGCGTCGGCCACCTCGGGGACGGATGTCATCGCGATGACGGGGCATCGTCGATCGGCCGTTGCGACGCGCACCGTTTTGACATCGTCGGCGGTCACCGGCCCTATTTCAATGACGCTTGCCCCCTGCACGGGTAGGACGGCGACGGCTTCCCGTGCCACCGATAGCGGCACCGATGCGCCGAGCCGCCCGATGAACCGTGGCGGCACGGGCGGATGGTCAAACACCCACGGGATCCAACGACGCCCACCGGCGCGGGTGACCAGAAACGCCAAGAATCGCAACGCGAGTGTCTGAGTGCGGCGCTCACCCAGAACCGCGTTGGCGATCGGGCTGAGCGGTTGGTAGGTCCAATCCGGCACCGGAGAAGTTTCACATGGGTAAGGCGGGCCAGCAGAGCAACCAGGTCATCGGTGGTCCATGTTCGGCTGGCGGTGCCCCTCCCTCATCAGGGAGTGTCAAGGATCAGCCGAAGTAACTGTCAAGCATCAGCCGAAGCAGGAATGTCACCATCATCCGAGGTAATACAGGGAATTGAGCGCGCCCGAAGAGATTCGAACTCCCAACCTTCTGATCCGTAGTCAGATGCTCTATCCGTTGAGCTACGGGCGCCCGTGTTCACTTGTCGTCGTACCTTTGCGGCGAACGCTTCGCCCGGCCTACGCCGCGCTCGCGATCACCTCGTTGGCGGAGGCGAGAGGATTTGAACCTCCGGTCCCCGGTAAGAGGACAACTCATTAGCAGTGAGTCCCATTCGGCCGCTCTGGCACGCCTCCTTGGATTCCTGAGGGTACCGGACGCTGCACTGCGTCCCGGAACCGCCGCGGAGCACAGCGTACACAGCCGTTGCATAAGCTGTCGAAATGCCCGCCCGCCTGCGCCCTGACCTGGCCGAGCTGACGGCCTACGTCGAGGGCAAGACGGTCCCCGGCACCATCAAGCTGGCCAGCAACGAAACGGTGCACGGGCCGCTGCCCAGTGTGCGAGCGGCCATCGCGCAGGCCGTCGACGACGTCAACCGCTATCCCGACAACCACAACGTCGAGCTGCGGCTGCGGCTGGCGCAGCATCTGGACTGCGGCTTCAGCCCGGAGCACATCGCCGTTGGCTGCGGCTCGGTGGCCCTGTGCCAACGGCTCGTCCAGGCCACCGCCTCGGTCGGCGACGAGGTGCTCTACGGCTGGCGCAGTTTCGGCATGTATCCGCTGCAGGTTCGGGTGGCCGGCGCGGTTCCCGTCGAGGTCCCATTGCTCGACGAGACCTACGACCTGTACGCGATGCTCGCCGCTGTCACCGACCGCACCCGGCTGATCTTCGTCTGCAATCCGAACAACCCGACGTCCACGGTTGTCGACCCGGAGGCACTGGCCCGGTTCGTCGAGGCGGTGCCCGCAGACATCTTGATCGCCATCGACGAGGCCTACGTCGAATACATTCGCGACGGGATGTTGCCTGACAGTCTAGGGTTGGTCCGGTCCTATCCCAATGTCGTTGCGTTGCGGACGTTTTCGAAGGCCTACGGGCTGGCTGGCCTGCGGGTGGGCTATGCGGTCGGCGACCCCGAGGTGATCACCGCCCTGGACAAAGTGGTGGTGCCGTTCACGCTGACCAATGTGTCGCAGGCGGCGGCGATCGCGTCGCTGGACTCCGCCGACGAGTTGCTGGCCCGCACCGACGCGGTGGTGGCCGAACGGGAGCGGGTTTCTGGCGCACTGCGCGATGCCGGCTTTACCCTGCCGCCGTCGCAGGCCAACTTCGTGTGGCTGCCGCTGGGCGAGCGCACGCCGGATTTCGTGGCGCAGGCCGCTGACGCCAAGATCGTGCTGCGGCCATTCGGCAATGACGGGGTGCGGATCACGATCGGTGCGCCGGAGGAGAACGACGCGCTGCTGCGGTTCGCGGAGTCTTGGCACGAGAGGAGTAGTTCATGAGTGACGAGTTGGCGCGCAAGAAGTTCACCGACTTCAAGGAGCGCACCGGCGCTATTGAGGACGCCGAGCTTGACAACTACTGGGCGAGCCTGCCGCCGGCGACCATCGACGGCATGCTGGGCGAGTGGAAGGGCGGCGAGTTCGTCACCGGCCATCGGATGAACGGTCAGCTGGAGAAGGCCCGGTGGTTCGGCAAGTCGTTCAACTCGGCCACCGACGTGCAGCCGCTGGTATGCCTCGACGACGACGGCAACAAGTTCTCCAATGTCAAGATGGGCAAGGGCGAGGCGAGCCTGTGGCTGGAGGAGTTCCGCGGCGAGGTCACCGCCACCATGGTCTACGACGGCCAACCCGTGCACGATCACTTCAAGAGGATCGACGACGACGCGGTGATGGGCATCATGAACGGCAAGGGCGTCGTCGATAACGGCCGCTACTTCTACTTCTACCTCGAGCGGGTGTAAACGCACTGCTCGAACGTGAAGCCAGGTTCACGCTCGGCGACGAGCGTGAACCTGGCTTCACTCTCGGCGGGGATCGCGGCCGGTGAAGGCGATTAGACGGTCCAATGCCGATGCGTTGTCAGCGACGTCGACGGGATCGTCGAACCCCACCGCCGAGCGGGCCTCCGGCGTGATGTTCCGGCGCGCCATCTCCAGGACGTATTCGGCCACCGATTCCGCGACGTCCACGTCGCGTCCGGTCGCCGTCGCGTAATCCCAAGCGTGGACCAGGAATTCCAGCGACAGGATGCCGGCGGCGACCGCGGCCGGTAGCTCGTTCGGGCCGATTGTCACCGTGCCGTCCAAGCCTCGGCGGTGCCAGGCATCCAGCGCTGGCCGCGCCGCGCCGACGATCTGCCGCTCCACCGAGTCACCGGCGTCGCGGTCGGGAAATTCTCCGCCCACCGCACCGCCGATCACGGTGATGGAGTTCAGCAGATGGTCGGTCAACTGCGCCACGTCGTACTCCGAGCACGGCGTCGGCTTGGACAGGTCGTCGTCGGCGATCGGATGCAGCACCTGTTGAAGGACACCCAGCGTGGCTTCTGCGCTGGCCAGTTCGTCGGTGGGCGGTGAGTCGGGCCCGGGCCGCAGGTCGGAAGACATGGACACCACGGTACGGTCTGGCCATGGGTGAGCCGTACGAATCCGTCACTGTCGAGACCAAAGACCACGTCGCGCAGGTCACGCTGATCGGCCCGGGCAAAGGCAACGCGATGGGGCCGGCGTTCTGGTCGGAGCTACCTGAGGTGTTCGCCGCGCTGGACGCCGACCGTGAGGTACGCGCCATCGTGCTGACCGGGTCGGGCGCCAACTTCAGCTACGGCCTGGACGTCAAGGCAATGGGCGGGACGTTGGCCTCGGTGCTGTCCGAAGGCGCATCGGCGCGCCCGCGGGCCGACTTTCACGCCGAGGTGCTGCGCATGCAGCACACGATCAGCGCCGTCGCCGACTGCCGAACCCCCACGATCGCATCCGTGCACGGCTGGTGCATCGGTGGCGGCGTCGACCTGATCTCGGCGGTGGATATCCGCTATGCCAGCGCAGACGCCAAGTTCTCCGTCCGCGAAGTGAAACTGGCGATGGTCGCCGACGTCGGCAGTCTCGCCCGGCTGCCGCTGATCTTGAACGACGGGTACTTGCGGGAACTGGCGCTGACGGGCAAGGACATCGACGCCGCGCGTGCCGAGAAGATCGGGTTGGTCAACGACGTATTTGCCGATGCCGACGCCACGCTGTCCGCCGCGCACGCCACCGCCGCCGAGATCGCCGGCAATCCGCCGCTGACCGTGCACGGCATCAAGGATGTCCTTGACCAGCAACGCATTTCGACGGTATCGGCGAACCTGCGCTATGTGGCCGCATGGAACGCGGCGTTCTTGCCGTCTAAGGACCTGACCGAGGGAATCTCGGCGACGTTCGCCAAGCGCGCGCCGCAGTTCACCGGAGAGTAGGACGGTTCGGCGCAGCCAGGGGTGGGAACCCTCCCGCTATGTCTACCTATCGAGTGCTCAACCCGCAGGGCGACGTCGTTGCGACCAAGGACATCGCCAGCGCCGACGACGCGCACGCGTGGTTCGTCGACGCTAAGGCCGATAACACCGAACTCGGCTGGCGGATGGAGGTCAACATCGACGGCGACTGGCGGTTTTTCGACGACACCGAAGGCGACCGCGCCTGAGGTGGCGTTTGTCCGCCCAGTCGGCGGGCAACCCACTCGGGCATGGATTCCGAACGCTTCCGCCAGCTGCTGACCACCCGCGGCCCGTTCGCGTCGGTGTATTTCGAGGACTCGCACGACACCGAGGACGCCGCCACCCAGCTTGAGCTCAAGTGGCGAGGACTGCGCGACCAGCTCGTCGAACAGGGCATCGACGAATCGCTGACCGCAGAGATCGAACGCGCCGTGATGGACCTGCGTGCGCCGGTCGGGCGTAGCGGCCGCGCGGTGATCGCCGGCGCCGACGGCGTCGTGCTCAACGAACATCTCCTGCGCCCGACCGCTGCCGAGGTCGTCCGGGTTTCCGAGCTGCCCTACCTCGTGCCGATCGTCGAGCAGGGCTTCGAGGACGCCAATTACCTACTCGTCGCGGTGGACCACACCGGCGCCGACATCACCGTGCACGTCGACGGCACGCTGAGCTCGGAGACCGTCGACGGCGGCGGCCATCCGGTGCACAAGGCGTCTGGGGCTGAAACCGCCGGCTACGGCGATCCGCAACTGCGCACCGACGAAGCCGGCCGCAAGAACGTCCGGGCCGTCGCCGACCGGATCACCGAACTGGTCGACGACGCGTCGGCCGACGCCGTCTTCGTGGTCGGCGAGGTTCGGTCTCGCTCGGATCTGCTGGCGGCGCTGGCTGCGCGGGTGAGCGCGCTGGCCGTGCCGCTGCAGGTCGGTGCCCGGCACAGCGGGCATGACTTCGACGAGGTGCAGCAGGCCATCGAGCAGGAGCTGCTCAAGCGCCGGTTGACCGTCCTCGACGACGCCGCGCAGCGATTCACCGCCGAGATCGGCCGGCAATCCGGGTTGGCTGCCGAGGGGCTCGGGCCGGTGTGTTCGGCCCTGCGCCAGGGTGCGGTGGAAACGTTGATCATCGGCGACATCGGCGACGCGACCGTGGTCGCCGACGAGGAGCTCACCGCCGTGGCGCCGAACGCCGACGTGCTCTCCGAGCAGGGCGCTGCGCCGGCCCGGACGGTGCGGGCCGACGAAGCGCTGCCGCTGCTCGCGGTGTCGATCGGGGCGTCGCTGGTGCGCACCGACGAACGCATCGCCCCCGCCGACGGCGTGGGTGCGGTGCTGCGATACGCCCCGACGCTGCACTGAGCTACGCCACGTACCCTCGCTTGGATGGGCAATTCTGACGGCAGCATCCGGGTGCCGGCCGACCTCGACGCCGTCACCGCCGTGGGTGAGGAAGACCATTCCGGAATCGACCCAAAAGCCGTCGAGCGCATATGGGCGGCGGCCCGGTACTGGTATGAGGCGGGCATGCACCCGGCCATCCAGTTGTGCTTGCGGCACAACGGCCGCGTCGTGCTCAACCGGGCGATCGGGCACGGCTGGGGCAATGCGCCGAGCGACCCGCCCGACGCCGACAAGGTCCCGGTCCGCACCGACACCCCGTTCTGCGTGTACTCGTCGGCCAAGGCGATCACCGCGACTGTGGTGCACATGCTGGCCGAGCGCGGGCAGTTCTCGCTCGACGACCGGGTGTGTGAATACATTCCCAGCTACACCAGCCACGGCAAGGACCGCACGACGATCCGGCACGTGTTGACGCACAGTGCGGGAGTTCCCTTTCCGACCGGACCGCGGCCGGATCTCAACCGGGCAGACGATCACGAGTACGCGCAGGAACAACTCGGCAAGCTGCGGCCGCTCTACCGGCCGGGCCGGGTACACATCTACCACGCGCTGACGTGGGGTCCGCTGATGCGCGAAATCGTCTATGCCGCTACCGGTAAGGACATCCGTGAGATTCTGGCCGCCGAAATTCTTGACCCATTGGGCTTCCGGTGGACCAATTTCGGTGTAGCACAACGCGATCTCCCGCTGGTTGCGCCCAGCCACGCGACCGGCAGGCAATTACCCGCTCCGATCGCGGTGGCTTTCCGCAAGGCGATCGGCGGTACGGTTCACCAGATCATCCCGCTCACTAACACCCCGCTGTTCTTGACGACGGTCGTCCCGTCGTCGAATACCGTGTCCAATGCGTTCGAGCTGTCGCGGTTCGCCGAGATCTGGCGCCGCGACGGTGAACTCGACGGGGTGCGGGTACTGCAGCCCGAGACGATGCGTGGTGCGGTGCGTGAATGTCGGCGGCTACGCCCCGATTTCGCCACCGGGTTGAAGCCACTGCGCTGGGGCACCGGATTCATGTTGGGTTCCAACAGGTTCGGTCCCTTCGGGCTCCACGCACCGCGGGCTTTCGGTCACTTGGGTTTGGTCAACGTCGCGATCTGGGCCGACCCCGAGCGCGGGCTGGCCGCCGGGCTGGTCAGCAGCGGCAAACCCGGCAGGGATTCCGCGCCCAAGCGCTATACCGCGCTGATGGACCGCATCGCCGCTGAGATCCCACGGGTGACGGGCACTGCGGCATAGGCGGGCCTGCAGTACCCGCATTACCCGTCGCCGTATGCGGGAGTGTCGACCTTTCGGTTGATTACCGAAGAGTTGTCAGTACCGCCGCATAGGATGAAGTCAGCTTCACGAGACGCCGTCGACAAGCTCCGACTGGATGGCGCGCCAACCCCACGCTCGTGGGTGGCTCGGATGAAGAAGCGGCCAGCATCGACCGGTGCCGGCAAGAGCGCTCCCGTGGCCGGGGGCCGACGAGACGGGAAGTTTTGTCATGAGTGAGTTCACCTCAGACGATCAGTGGCGTTCGTTCCAGACCTTTGTTGCGGCGTACATCGCCGGGATGTTGCATCGCCGCGACGTCTTCACCATTTCACGAAAGTCTGCCGTGATGCCTCCGCTGGTGGAGTTCCGGTGCGATGCTGCCGGTCGGCTCTGGTTCAGTGTCGGCGCCCTGGGGTGGAGCGACGAGGATGGCGCCGCCGTCCAAGTCTCGCGCGAGGACCCGAACCGCGTCGCCGCTCAAACGGTCGGCGTGCTGCGCAGTGTCGCGGAGCTGAACGAGCCGAGCGACCTGCGTCTCAGCGCCAGCGGCCCCGCCAGTTCGGTTGCAGTGCTCGCGCACAGCGGGTTCATGAGTGGTGATGGAGGCGACTCCGTGAGAACGGCCGCCCTACACGCGAGGATGAAGGCCGATATCGATGTCGAGGGCGACCCCATCGACGCGGCCGCCCGAGCGGTCGGCGACCGCGCGTTCGCCAATACCAGGAGCGGTTCGATCGCCGCGATAGCGTTTGCCGGTGAGCTGGCGCGCCTCCGAAGTTGGTTTGATCCCTTCAGTGCGACACCGAAATCGGGCTACTTGGTCGGTGGCGGCCGGCCGAAGGAGACCGACGAGTGAGCGAGCGTCTTGAGACATCGCAAAATGCGGTGGCGGAGGGATTTGAACCCCCGGACGGTTTTAGCCGTCTCTCGCTTTCAAGGCGAGTGCATTAGGCCGCTCTGCCACGCCACCGCCGATAAGGGTAGCGGGAGGTCAGGTCCGATCGCCCGACAGCTTCAGCGCAGCAGCGATCCGGCGGCAGTTCTCTCCCGTCGCGGCGATCTGCGAGCGCGTCAACGGGCCGAGGAAATAGGTGCGCACATCTTGGGCATAGGTCACCATGGCCTGCGCCGCCACCGCCCGGCCGTTGTCGGTGATGGTGGCCACCACGCCGCGCCGGTCGTCGCGGCTGGCCTCGCGCCGCACCAGCCCTTGCAGCTCGAGGCGACCGATCTGCCGGGTCAGGCGGCTCGGCAACGCCGGTAGCGCCTCGGCCAGATCACCCATCCGCATTGAGCCGCCGGGTGCGTTACAGAGCATGTCCAACACCCGGACGTCGATCAGGGATAGCTGATGGACGTCGACTAGTCGCCGATTGAGCGTCGCATACAACCGCAGCGCAGAATCCAAGAAGTTCTGCCACGACTTCTGTTCGGCGATATCCAGCCCGGGCATCTCACTGGCAGTCCGGCCGGCGATGAGGCCGCCCATTACGTCATGCTATGCGACGCATCGTCTTTGGAACAGCCGGAATTCGCAGGTAGTAGCGTGTCGGGAATGCACGCCATCGTCGCTGAATCGGCTGATCAACTCTCCTGGCAGCACGTGCCCGACGCAAAGCCGGGCCGCGGGGAGGTGCTGATCAAGGTCAGCGCGGCCGGGGTCAACCGCGCCGATGTGCTGCAGGCCGCCGGCCGCTACCCGCCGCCGCCGGGCGCCAGCGAACTGCTGGGCATGGAGGTGTCCGGTGTGGTCGTCGAGGTCGGCGACGAGGTCACCGCATGGTCGGCTGGGCAAGAAGTGTGCGCTTTGCTGGCCGGCGGCGGGTACGCCGAGTATGTCGCTGTTCCCGCTGGCCAGGTTCTGCCGATCCCTGCGGGTATCGACCTGCATGACGCCGCCGGGTTGCCCGAAGTCGCATGCACGGTGTGGTCGAACCTGGTGCTGACGGCCGGGTTGTCCGACGGCCAGCTAATCCTGATCCACGGCGGCGCCAGTGGTGTGGGCAGCCACGCCATCCAAATCGCCCGCGCGCTGGGCGCCCGGGTAGCGGTCACGGCGGGGTCGCCGGCCAAGCTGAAACTTTGCCGCGAACTGGGCGCCGAAATCACCATCGCCTACCACGACGAGGACTTCGTCGCGCGCGTGAAAGAGGCCAGTGACGGCGCGGGCGCCGACGTGATCCTCGACATCATGGGGGCGGCTTATCTGGACCGCAACATCGACGCGCTGGCCGCCGACGGGCAGCTGGTCATCATAGGTATGCAGGGCGGCGTCAAGGGCGAGCTCAACATCGGCAAGTTGATCGTCAAACGGGCCCGGGTCATCGGAACGGCGTTGCGGGGCAGGCCGGTGGCTGGGCCCAGCGGCAAGAGCGCCGTCGTCGACGCGGTGGCGAAGTCGGTCTGGCCGATGTTTGCCGACGGCCGCGTCCGCCCGGTCATCGGTGCTCGCATGCCGATTCAGCAGGCCGCCGAGGCCCATCGGATGCTTACCTCAGGCGGGGTGACCGGAAAAATCGTGCTGACGCTCGACTAGCCGGCCGCGAGCGTAACGCTACTGCGAATCTGAGCAGGTTTTTTTCGCGCTGACGTTACGGTCGCGGTGAATTGACCGAATTACCCAAGGGAGGCCAGCGCGCGGACCAGCTGGTCGACCTCCGCCATCGTCGAGTAATGCGCCAGGCCCACCGTGACCGCGCCGCCGACGTCGTTGACTCCGATCACGTCGAGTACCCGCGAGCTGGCATTGGAGATCGCCAGAATCCCGTTGTCCGCCAACCGTTGCACCACACGTTCGGCTGGGACCTCCTGGACGGCGAAACTGACGACAGGTATCCGCGCCTCGGGTCGGCCGATCACCATCACCAAGGGCAGCGACCGCAGCGACGCCATCAGGTAATCGAACATCCGACTCATGTATGAAGCAGCGGATTCCATTGACACAGCGAGTCTTTCACGTCTGCTTCCTCGGGCCGACTCGTCGAGCGACGCGAGATACTCGATGCTGGCGACGAATCCGGCCAACAGCCCGAACTGGTGCACGCCGACTTCCAGCCGAGCCGGGCCGGTCGCGTGCGGGTTCGTCGACACCGAACCGAACGAATTGATCAGCGTGGGATCGCGAAACACCAACGCGCCGATCGGCGGACCGCCCCAGCCGACCGCGTTCACTGCCACCACGTCGGCGTCAATCTCGTCGATGTCGATCAGCCGGTAGGGGGCTGCCGCGGAGTGGTCGACTACCACCAGTCCGCCGACGTCGTGGATCAATTTGGTTGCCGCGCGAAGGTCGGTGACGGTCCCCAAGGTTCCCGACGCCGACGTCACGGCGACCAAGCGCGTCGATTTGCCGATCAGGCTCTCCCATTGCCACGTCGGCAGCTCACCGGTCTCGATGTCGACCTCGGCCCACTTCACCTTGGCGCCGAATCGGTTTGCTGCGCGCAGCCACGGGGCGATATTCGCTTCGTCGTCCAGGCGGCTGACGATCACCTCGTAGCCCAGGCCGGCCCGGGAGGATGACGCATCGGCCAGGGAGGCCAGCAATACCGCGCGGTCGGCACCCAGCACCACCGCGCGCGGGTCGGCGCCCACCAGGTCGGCCACCGCCACCCGCGCGGCCTCCAGCACGGCGGCGCTGCGCTGCGCCGACGGATGCGGGCCGGCAGCGCTGGGGAACGACCCGCGGAACGCGGTCGACACCGTGGTGGCCACCGAGTCGGGGATCAGCATCCCCGCCGGCGCGTCGAAGTGCACCCACCCGTCTCCCAGCGACGGGTGTAGTCCGCGCACCCGGGCGACGTCGTATGCCATGCCAGCCACCTTAAGAATCCCGCAAATTCCGCAAACCATGACGGTAGCGGGGCACCCGGATGCGTCCCCGCCGTCCCGAGCCAGGTCGCCCGGCCAGCCATACTAGTCCAGTGGCGCTGACGTTCGGAACGCTGATCGCACTGTTTTTGCTGATCGTGCCGGGGGCAATCGTCGCCCGCAGCGCTCAGCTAACTTGGCCCATTGCCGTGGCGGTTGGCCCGGCGCTGACCTACGGCGTCGTTGCACTGGCCATCATTCCGTTCGGCGCGGTTGGAATCCCTTGGAACGCATGGACAGCTTTAGCCGCGCTGGTCATCGTGACGGTACTGACGGCGGGTTTGCGGGTGGGGTTGGCCCGCTACCGCGACGTTGCGGGCGAATCGCGGGCGGTCACCAGCCGGCCGGCGCTGACGGTGGCTGCCGGGGTGCTGCTGGGAGCGCTGCTGATTTGGTACGCGGCGCTGCGCGGCATCCCGCACTGGCAATCGATCCCCAGCACCTGGGACGCGGTCTGGCACGCCAACACTGTCCGCTTGATCCTCGACACCGGCCAGGCGTCCTCCACTCACATGGGTGAGCTGCGCAATGTCGACACCCGCGACGTGCTGTACTACCCGTCGGCGTTTCATGCGCTGGTCGCGGTGGACTGCCAGTTGACCGGCGCCGCGCCCACCACCGGCTACACGCTGAGCTCACTGGCGGCAGCCATTTGGCTGTTCCCGGTCAGCGCGGCGCTGCTGACCTGGCGGGTGGTGCGGGCGCACACCACCGTGGGACGCACCGCCTGGGCGGCGGCCGCCGCCGCGGCGCTCTCGGCGTCGTTCACCGCGGTCCCCTACATCGAATTCGACACGGCCGCGATGCCCAACCTGACGGCCTACGGACTGGCGGTACCCGCTTTTGCGCTGGTCACTTCCACGTTGCGGCATCGCGACCGGATCCCGGTGGCGGCGTTGGCGCTGGTCGGGGTGTTTTCGGTGCACATCACCGGCGGCATCATCGCCGTCCTGTTGCTGGCGGGGTGGTGGCTGCTGGAGGCGCTGCGTCACCCGGTGCGCGGCCGCCTCGCGGACGTCTGGACGCTGGTCGCCGTCGCGGTGCCCACCGGGCTGGTGATGTTGCCGCAGTTCCTCGTGGTGAAAAAGCAGGAAGACATCATCGCCGGGCACTCTTTCCTCACCTACCTGAGCAAAAAGCGAGGGTTGTTCGACGCGGTCTTCCAGCACTCGCGGCACCTCAACGATTTCCCGGTGCAGTACGGGCTGACCGCCTTGGCGGCCATCGGCGGGCTGGTGCTGCTGGTCAAGCTGATCTGGTGGCCGCTGGCGGTGTGGCTCCTGCTGATCGTGGTGAACGTCGACGCGGGCACCCCATTAGGCGGCCCGGTGGGAGCGGTCGCCGGTTTGTTCGGCGAGTTCTTCTACAAAGATCCGCGCCGGATCGCGGCGGCGACGACGCTGCTGCTGACCCCGATGGCCGGGATCGGGCTGCTGGCATTAGTTGCGTTATTGATGGGAGTGGTCAGACGGCTGGGTGGGCGGCGGCTGTCGGCCCCGGCTCTGGGCACCGTCGGGGCAGTAGCGCTGTTGGCCGTCACACTGATCAGCGCGTGGCACTACTTTCCCCGGCACCGGTTCTTGTTCGGCGACAAGTACGACTCGGTGATGGTCGACCGGCGAGACCTCGAGGCGATGGCCTACCTGGCGCGGCTGCCCGGCGCCCGCAACACGCTGATCGGAAACGGCAACACCGACGGCACGGCGTGGATGTATGCGGTGGCCAGCCTGCATCCGCTGTGGACGCATTACGACTATCCGGTGCAACAGGGTCCCGGCTATAACCGCTTCATCTTCTGGGCCTATGCCGACGACGCTGACACCGATCCGCGAGTAGCCGAGGCAGTTCGGGTACTCGATATCCGCTACGTGCTGACCAGCAAGCCGGTCGTCAGGGGGTTTGCGATGCCCGACGGGCTAGTGTCACTCGAGAAGTCCAAGTCGTGGGTGAAGATCTATGACAACGGCGAAGCCCGGATTTTCGAGTGGCGCGGCGCCCCTACGACTCCAAAAACGTGAGGATGGTGACGGGATTGAGTACCCAAAACGACGACGACAACGTCGAGATCATCGGCGGCATCGACCCGCGGCTGATCGCCGGCGGGGACGACGACGACTCCGATGACCGGTCGCTGACCGACCTCGTCGAGCAGCCCGCCAAGGTCATGCGGATCGGCACCATGATCAAGCAGCTGCTCGAGGAGGTCCGCGCCGCCCCGCTCGACGAGGCCAGCCGCAACCGGCTCCGTGAGATCCACGCCACCAGCATCCGCGAGCTCGAAGAGGGGCTGGCGCCCGAGCTGCGCGACGAACTCGACCGGTTGACGTTGCCGTTCAGCAACGAAACCCCCTCGGACGCCGAGTTGCGCATCGCCCAGGCCCAATTGGTCGGGTGGCTGGAAGGCCTCTTCCACGGAATCCAGACCGCGCTATTCGCCCAGCAGATGGCTGCCCGCGCCCAGCTCGAACAGATGCGCCAGGGCGCCCTGCCGCCCGGGATGGGGCGCAGCGGGCACGGCCCGGGCACCGGGCAATACCTGTAAGCAGACGCTGGTGAGCACACCGCAGATCGAGACCCGCGATGCGTGGGTGGAGTTTCCCATCTTCGACGCCAAGTCGCGCTCGCTGAAAAAGGCATTCCTCGGTAAGGCCGGCGGAACGATCGGACGTAACGCGTCCAACGTGGTCGTTGTGGAGGCGCTGCGCGACATCACGATGTCGCTGAACCTGGGGGATCGGGTCGGTCTGGTCGGCCACAACGGAGCCGGGAAATCGACTCTGCTGCGCCTGCTTTCCGGGATCTACGAGCCGACACGGGGTTCGGCTTCGGTGACCGGCCGGGTGGCACCGGTCTTCGATCTCGGCGTCGGCATGGATCCGGAGATCTCGGGCTATGAGAACATCATCATCCGCGGCCTCTTCCTCGGCCAGACCCGGCGTCAGATGCTGGCCAAGGTCGACGAGATCGCCGAGTTCGGTGAACTCGGCGATTACCTGTCGATGCCGTTGCGCACCTATTCCACCGGGATGCGGGTGCGGCTGGCGATGGGGGTGGTCACCAGCATCGACCCGGAGATCCTGCTGCTCGACGAGGGCATCGGCGCGGTGGACGCCGAGTTCTTGAAGAAGGCCCAGACCCGGCTGCAGCGGCTGGTGGAGCGGTCCGGGATCCTGGTTTTCGCCAGCCATTCCAACGAGTTTCTGGCCCGGCTGTGTAAGACCGCGATGTGGATTGACCACGGCAGTGTGCGGCTCACAGGCGGCATCGAGGACGTCGTGCGGGCGTATGAGGGTGAGGATGCCGCCCGGCATGTGCGCGAGGTGTTGGCGGAGACCGCGGCCGGCGAGGTGTCGGGGTGAGCAGCACAGTATGTGCCGTCGTCGTCACGCATCGGCGGCCCGATGAGCTGACCAAGTCGCTGGACGTGTTGACCACCCAGAGTCGGCTGCCCGAACACCTGATTGTGGTCGACAACGGAAACGAGGACCGGGTCCGGGAGCTGGTCACCGGCCAGCCGATCCCCACGACGTATCTCGGGGCGCGCCGAAACCTCGGTGGCGCAGGCGGTTTCGCGCTGGGCATTCTGCAGGCGCTCGCTTTGGGTGCCGACTGGGTCTGGTTGGCCGACGACGACGGCCACCCGGCCGACAGCGAGGTTCTGGCCACCCTGCTGGCCTGCGCTCAGCAGCACGGCCTGGCCGAGGTGTCGCCGATGGTGTGCAACGCCGACGATCCGCAGCGGCTGGCGTTTCCGCTGCGGCGCGGCTTGGTGTGGCGCAGGCGGGTCAGCGAACTGCGCACCGACTCCCAGCAAGATCTGCTGCCGGGGATCGCGTCGCTGTTCAATGGTGCGCTGTTTGCCGCCTCGACCTTCGATGCGATCGGTGTACCGGACCTGCGGTTGTTCATCCGCGGCGACGAGGTCGAAATGCACCGTCGGCTGGTGCGTTCCGGGCTGCCGTTCGGGACCTGCCTGACGACGTCCTATCTGCATCCCGGCGGATCCGCCGAGTTCAAGCCGATCCTGGGCGGCCGGATGCACACCCAGTACCCCGACGACGCCGCGAAGCGGTATTTCACGTATCGCAACCGCGGTTACCTGCTCTCGCAGCCCGGGCTGCGTCGGCTGCTTCCCCAGGAGTGGCTGCGGTTCGGCTGGTACTTCCTGGTTTCTCGCCGCGACCCGGCTGGCCTGGCGGAGTGGTTTAGGTTGCGGCGCTTGGGCCGTCGCGAACAATTCGGTCGACCCGGGGGGCCAGCGTGACCATCATCGACGCTGCGGCGCAGTCCAAGACCTTCACCCGCGCCTGGCGCGATCTGGCCGACGGTTTCCGGCGCCGTGAGCTGTGGCTGCATCTGGGGTGGCAGGACATCAAGCAGCGGTACCGCCGCAGTGTGCTCGGCCCGTTCTGGATCACGATCGCAACCGGCACGACCGCCGTCGCGATGGGTGGCTTGTACTCCAAGCTGTTTCACCTCGAGCTGGCGGTGCACCTGCCCTACGTCACGCTCGGGCTGATCATCTGGAACCTGATCAACGCCGCGATCATGGAAGGCGCCGACGTATTCGTCGCCAACGAGGGGCTGATCAAACAGTTGCCGGCGCCGTTGAGTTTGCACGTCTATCGGTTGGTCTGGCGGCAGGTGATCCTGTTCGCCCACAACATCGTCATCTACGTCGTCATCGCGATCATCTACCCCAAACCGTGGTCGTGGGCCGACCTGACCGTGATCCCGGCACTGCTGCTCATCGTGCTCAATGCCGTGTGGGTGTCGCTGTGCTTCGGCATCCTGGCCACCCGCTACCGCGACATCGGCCCGCTGCTGTTCTCCGTCGTGCAGCTGCTGTTCTTCATGACACCGATCATCTGGAACGACGACACGCTGCGACAGCAGGGCGCCGGCCGGTGGGGCAAAATCGTCGAACTCAACCCGCTGTTGCACTACTTGGACATCGTGCGTGCCCCGCTGCTGGGCGCCCACCAGGAACTACGGCACTGGGTAGTGGTGCTGGTGTTGACGGTGGTCGGGTGGGTGCTGGCAGCGTTTGCGATGCGCCAATATCGCGCACGCGTGCCGTATTGGGTGTAGCCGCCGGTTGGCGACCGCTCACCGCGGGTATGCGGGAAGCGGACAAAGGAGTCGCTATGAGTTTGACCGACAAGGCCAGAAACAAACTGCAGAAGGTCAAGGGCGCAGCCAAGGAAACTCTCGGTCGCGCCACTGGAGACCGCAACCTGGAAAACCGCGGTGTCGGCGATCGGATCGGATCAGATTTGAAGGATGCCGGCGAAAAGGTCAAAGACGCGTTCCGTGGCCGCGGTGGCGGACGCGGCCGACGTCGCGTGTGATCCCGAAGGTCAGCGGCCGCGTCGGACCTTGTTGACGAATGCCATGCCGAACGCCTTCGCGGAGTAAGGATCTTGACCGGTGATCAGCTCGCGGTCCTCGACAACCTTGCTGCCCATCGGCAGCACCGTCTGCTCCACCTTGGCGCCGCGAGAGGTTAGCAGCTGAGTCGGATCGTCGATGAGATGTCCACGGAATCGGCGGGCCAGCGGGATGGTCGACAGCATCGTGTCGACGCCGGTCTTGAAGCATGTCATCCGGTAGCCGTCGTAGATCCAGCGGCCGTCGATGCTGGGTGCAGCAGCCAGGGCAGCGGGAGCATGACAGATCAATCCGGTGGTCCGGTGCGCGTCATGGAAATACCGCACGAGAGCTCCGAAGTCGTCGTTGAGAGACTCATCGACGAACACGTCGCGGTGCAGCAAATCGACCAGCGGCGCATGCCCGCCCGGCACAAAGACGGCGTCGAAACTGGCCAACCGATCCGGGTCGTGGGCGATCTCCTCGAGTTTGGTCGGTTGTGCCAGACCGAGTTCCAGCAGCCGTCGATAGCTGGACAGGGCCGCGTCTCGCTTGGCTCGCGACAGGCCGAAATACAGCAGACTGCACGACGTTCCATCGATCGTGGGGATGCGTCCGCCGGGCGTCGCGAACGACAACTCAAAGCCCGCATCCAGCATCGCGTCGGTCGGCTCGACCAACTCGCCCAGATACGTGCCGGTCGGCTCGCTGCGCCCTTCCCGCAGCGGAATCCGATCGGCCGCCGACACCACGACCAGTACGCGCGAAGTCATCTGCACGGTGTCGGCAATACCCGCAATCGAAGCGCACCAACCGGTCGCGCAATGGCACCACTCAGAACGCCTGCGCGGGAATATATTGACGGAACAACCAAAAACAATCGAGGCGCTCCGGGGTGGCAATCGCCGCTGCGCCCTAAAGACAGGTGCGAAGGTGAGCGAGGAAGTCGAAACCACGGGGTTGTCAGAGGGGGCGCGCGAGCGCATCACCGCGGAGTTGGACCGGTTGCGCGAACGCCGCGATCGGCTGGAGATCGAAGTCAGAAACGACCGCGGCAGCGTCAGTGACCATGCGGATGCCGCCGATGCCATCCAGCGCGCCGACGAACTGGCCGGCCTCGACGAGCGGATCGTCGAACTCGACAGGCTGCTGCGCACCGGGCCGGCGCCGTCGAACGGAACCGGCGCGCTGCCCGGCGGCACCGAAGTGACCCTGCGGTTCGGCGACGGTTCGGTCGCCACGATGCAGGTGATTTCCA
>NZ_LZKJ01000166.1 GCF_001672775.1 Mycobacterium kyorinense
GGCTGCAGGCGGGGCCGGGGGGGCGGGCGTCTCAGCGGCCGCCGGTGGCGCTGGCTTGCGGCCGTCGACTTTCTCGGCGGCGGCCTTCGCGGGGGCCTTTGCCGGCGCGCCGTTGCCGGCAGCTTTTTCTGCGGTCTTGTCGGGCGCGGGTTTGCCGCCGCCGAACGACTCCCGCAGCCGGCGCGCGACGGGTGCTTCCACCGTCGACGATGCGGATTTGACGAATTCGCCCTGTTCGCTCAGCCGGGCGAGAACTTCCTTGCTGGTAACACCGAGTTCCTTGGCCAACTCGTGTACGCGGGCCTTACCTGCCACTACATCTCCTGTCCATGAGGCGACAGCGGTGGTGGGCCGCGCCTCGGGTTAGCTATGACGCATGGTCATCGGGACTTCACGGTGTGCTCATGTTCTTTGCTACCTGTTCTGTTGCCGGGTGAGCCGAGCGCATTGAGATGCTCGACCACCGCGGAGGTGTCCGGTGAACCGGCGATGCGCAGCGCTCGACTGAAAGCCCGCCGCCGGATCGCTTGGTTCGCGCACTGCGGTACGGGATGCAACCACGCACCCCGCCCCGGCAGGTTACCTGCTGCATCAACGATCACGGCGTATTTGCCGTTCCCGGTCGACGCGGCTACCACTCGAAGCAGTTCGACAGCCAACTCTCGCTTTCGGCAGCCGACACACGTCCGCACCGGTCCGTCGATGCGTCGATGCGCCGAGGCCGAAGTCTCGCGCTGGATCACGGCTTAGTTTACCTTCACCGGGCCGGTGAGAACCGCCCGGGCTGGCGCCGTCGCCGGCTAGCGGCCGTGCGCCATCCCGTGGCCGGCGGCGTGGTCGGGCTGGTCCGCCGGAGACCCCGGTGAATCGCCGCGAATGTCGATCCGCCACCCGGTGAGCCGGGCCGCCAACCGCGCGTTCTGGCCCTCTTTGCCGATGGCCAGCGACAGCTGGAAATCGGGCACGACCACCCGAGCGGCGCGGGCCGTCTGATCGATCACCGTGACCGACACCACCTTCGCCGGCGACAGTGCGTTGGCGACGAAACGGGACGGGTCCTCGTCGTAGTCGATGATGTCGATCTTCTCGCCGGACAACTCGCTCATGACATTGCGCACCCGCTGACCCATCGGGCCGATGCAGGCGCCTTTGGCGTTGAGGCCGGGAACCCGGGATGCGACCGCGATCTTCGAGCGGTGACCGGCTTCCCGGGCGACCGCGACGATCTCCACCGAGCCGTCGGCGATCTCGGGTACCTCCAGCGAGAACAGTTTGCGCACCAGGTTGGGATGGGTGCGCGACAGCGTGATCAGCGGTTCGCGAGCGCCGCGGGTCACGCCCACGACATAGCAGCGCAACCGGTCGCCGTGTTCGTAGGTCTCCCCCGGAACCTGTTCGGCCGCCGGGATCACCCCCTCGGAGCCCTTGGTTTCACTGCCCATCCGGACGACGACCAGGCCGCGGGCGTTGGCCCGGCTGTCGCGCTGGATCACACCACCGACGATCTCGCCTTCCCGGGTGGAGAACTCTCCGTAATTGCGCTCGTTCTCCGCGTCGCGCAGCCGTTGCAGGATCACCTGCCGGGCGGTGGTCGCCGCGATCCGGCCGAAACCCTCTGGAGTGTCGTCCCATTCGGACAACACGTTGCCGTCCTCGTCGACCTCGCGCGCGATCACCCGCACAACACCGGTTTTGCGGTCGATGTCGATATGCGCCTCTTGCTGATGTCCTTCGGTGTGCCGGTAGGCGGTGAGCAGCGCGGATTTGATGGTTTCGACCACCACATCCACCGAAATGCCTTTGTCCGCTTCGATCGCATGCAGCGCGGCCATGTCGATGTTCATTCGGCCTCCGTTTCCCCACCCCGACCGAGCGTCGCCAGCTCCAACTCACGTTTGCTTGGCGACGAAAACTCCACTTGGACAACCGCTTTCACGATTTCATCGAGCGGGATCACCCGCACGGTCCAGTCGCGCTGCCGGTCGTCACGGACGACCAATGTGACCGCGTCGCCGGAGGTCTCTCCCACCCGTCCGACCAGCTGCGATCCGTCGGAGAGAGCCACGTCGACTTTGCGGCCGCGGGCGCGACGGAAATGCTTCTCGCTGGTCAACGGCCGGTCCACCCCGGGTGAGCTGACTTCCAGCACGTACTGGCCGTGGATGCCTTCCACCCCGTCCAGCAACGTCGAGGCGCCGCGGGACAAGGCGGCGATGGTGTCCAGATCGAGTGCGGTGTCGCCGTCGGCGATCACGGTGATCCGCGGTGGCCGCGCCCGGGTGTCGATCACCACGTCTTCGATCTCGAAGCCTGCGCGCGCGAACTCACCATCGAGCAGCTCGATCACCTGCGTGTGCGACGGTAGCCCGGTGGCCACGGCGAGCTCCTCATCTTGAGTTGTCCGATCGGCGACTGATGTCGCCGGCGGGGCGGCTCCGGCTGCTTCTCCGGGCGCACGACCATCGCCGGTCCCGGGGAACCAGTCACCAACGATACGCCAGGAATCCGGTCTGAGCCGGTCACCGCGAGGGCCCGGTAGGCCAATGGCAGGATGTTGCTGTGCCACCGACAGTGCCAGTCGTCACGCGGCGACGTGTGCTGGCCGGCGGCGCCGCTCTCGCGGTATTGGGCATCACTGCGTCGGCCTGCAGTCCGCAACCGGACCAGCCTCCTCCGGTCGACGAACTGGAAGCAGAGTTGACGCTGGCCCGCCACGACAGCGAACTGGCCGCGGCGGCAGCCACCGCCGAGTCGGGCGCCGTTGCAGCCGCGCTGCAACAGGTCGCCGCCGAACGTTCCCAGCACGCGCAGTCGTTGGCCACCGAGATCGACCGGGTTGCCGGCATAACGACGAGCACGTCCAGCCAAGCGACGACGTCCCCGACGTCCACCACTGCCCCACCGGGACCGCCGCCCACGCTCTCCGAGGTCATTGGTTCGTTGCGCGCATCGGCGGCCAGCGCGGAGAAGCTGGCAACCACGTCGGCGGGGTATCGGGCGGGACTGCTCGCTTCGATCGCTGCGGCCTGCACCGCGGCATACACCGTCGCGCTGGTGTTCGGAGGCACCGCACCGTGACCTCCCCTGAACCCACGGCTTACACCGATGCGCTGTGCGCTGCGCTCACCACCGAGCACGCGGTCATTTACGGCTACGGCATCGTCTCGGCTCGCTGCACGCCGGATGTCAACAAGCTGGTGGCTGCATCGATGACTGAGCACCGCGAGCGCCGCGACCAGGTGATCGCGATGCTGACGGACCACGACGTCACCGCCCCGGTTGCCGCGGCCGGCTACCAGCTGCCCATGCCGGTGAACAACGAGAACGACGCGGCCCGGCTGGCAGCCCGGATGGAGAAGGACACCGAGGTGGCCTGGCGAGCGGTGGTCGAGCAGGCCCAGGCCGAGCCCGACCGCGGGTTCGGGGTAAAAGCCCTGACCCAGAGCGCCGTGCTGGCCGCGCGCTGGAATCGGATTGCCGGCGTGTGGCCGATCACCAGCGCGTTCCCGGGGGGCGGCGACTAGCGCGGCGACCGCTGGTCTAGCCGGCGACGGCGGTGGTGATCTCGGTGGCCAGGCCGGCGCCGGCGGTCAACTCGCGCACCTGGCCGCTGAACCGGTCGCGCAGCTCGACGACCCCGTCGGCCCAGCCGCGGCCCACCACCACGATCCACGGCACGCCGAGCAGTTCGGCGTCTTTGAACTTCACTCCGGGCGACGCCTGACGGTCGTCGAGCAGCACGTCCAGACCCAACCGGTCCAAGTCGCCGGCCAGCGCCGTGGCTCCGGCGCGGGCTTCGGCGTCTTTGTTGGCGATCACCAGATGCACGTCGAAAGGCGAGACGGACGACGGCCAGCGCAGACCCAGCTCGTCGTGGTGTTGCTCGGCGATGACGGCCACCAGCCGCGACACCCCGACGCCATAGGAGCCCATGGTCAGCCGGACGGGCTTGCCGTCCTCGCCGAGCACGTCGGCGGTGAAGGCGTCGGTGTATTTGCGGCCGAGCTGAAAGATGTGACCGATCTCGATGCCGCGGGCGCTGACCAACGCCCCGGCGCCGTCCGGTGACGGGTCGCCGTCACGAACCTCGGCGGCCTCGATCGTGCCGTCGGCGGTGAAGTCGCGCCCGGCCACTAGGCCGACGACGTGGCGGCCGGGCTGGTCGGCGCCGGTGATCCAGCTGGTGCCGTCCACCACCCGCGGGTCGACAAGATAACGAACACCGTTGTCCTGCAATGCCTTCGGGCCGATGTAGCCCTTGACCAGGAACGGGTATTTGGCGAAATCGTCGTCGCCGAGCAGTTGGTAGTCGGCCGGGTCGAGGGCGGCGGCCAGGCGCTTGTCGTCGACCTCGCGGTCGCCCGGCACTCCGATGCCCAGCAATTCCCACTCGCCGCCGGGTGTGCGCACCTTGAGCAACACGTTCTTCAGCGTGTCGGCGGCGGTGACACTGCGGCCCAGGCCGGCGCCGTTGGCCCACTCCACCAGCGTCGCGATCGTGGGGGTGTCGCCGGTGTCGTGTACGACCGGCTCGGGCAGCCCGTCGACCGGCCGGGACTCGGGGCGCGCGGTGACGACCGCCTCGACGTTGGCGGCGTATCCCGACTCTGGGCAGCGCACGAAGGTGTCCTCGCCGATCGGGCTTTCGGCCAGGAACTCCTCGGAAGCAGACCCGCCCATCGCACCGGAGACCGCCGACACGATCACGTAGCGCACCTGGAGCCGGTCGAACATGCGCTGGTAGGCCTCGCGGTGCGCGTGGTAGGCAGCCTTGAGCCCGGCGTCGTCGACGTCGAAGGAATAGGAGTCCTTCATGACGAACTCCCGGCCGCGCAGGATGCCGGCCCGCGGTCGCGCCTCGTCGCGGTATTTGGTCTGGATTTGGTAGAGCACCAGCGGGAAGTCTTTGTAGGAGCTGTATTCACCTTTCACCGTCAAGGTGAACAACTCTTCGTGTGTTGGGGCCAGTAGGTAGTCGTTGCGTCGGCGGTCCTGCAGCCGAAAAATGGTGTCGCCGTATTCGGTCCAGCGGTTGGTCGTTTCGTAGGGGGCGCGCGGAAGCAACGCGGGAAACAGGATCTCCTGCCCGCCAATGGCATTCATCTCGTCGCGCACGACCCCTTCGATCTTGCGCAGCACACGCAGGCCAAGCGGCAGCCAGCTGTACAGGCCGGGCGCGATCGGCCGGATGTAGCCGGCCCGGATCAGCAGCTTGTGGCTGGCGACCTCGGCATCGGCGGGGTCGTCGCGCAGCGTGCGCAAGAACAGCTCGGACATCCGGGTGATCACAGCGGGCAAGCCTATGCGGCGATTGCCAGCGCGGCGAAGCCGGGCGCTGGGGGTACCGCCCGCCTGCGGCGCGCATCGAACCGCCAAACTGCAGCCAGGGCTGTGATCCTTGGCTCATCACAACCCTGGCTTCTTATTCGTGACGCCTACAGTTGACCGGCCTCCACGGCTTCGCGGTTGTGTTGGGCACGCGCGATCTGACGGGCCGAGAAGCCGATGCCCAGCGCGCCGGCGCCCACCAGCACCGCGACGGCGGCCACCCACAGCAGCGAGTAGGTGTATCCGTGGTCCAGCGCGTCGATCTGGGCCGGCGTCATGTCAGCCACCCGCCCGGTGGTGCCTCCGAGATACAGCGTGCGCGACACCTGCACCGCCTGGATCACCACCAGCACCAGCGGGCCGCCGAGATCCTGGACCATCAGGGTGATCGCCGACACCGGCCCGATGTCGCGGGGCCGCACGTCGGCGACCGCGCACAGCGGCAGCACGACGGAGATGACGCCGATCCCGAATCCGCCGATCACGATGGGCACCAACAGGTTCGGGACATAGGGGATGTTGCGTGTCAACGTCGAGCCGTACAGCATGGCACCCCACACCCCGACTCCCCCGCAGATGATCAGCCAGCGCGGCGCGAAATGCGGCGCTAACCGGGCCGCCACCACGTTCCCGGCGCCCAGCGCCACGGCGAACGGGATGAAACTCAGCCCGGCGCGCAGCGCCGAATACCCCATCACGTCCTGCACATACAGCCCGATCATCACGGTGAGGGTCAGCAATACCCCGCCGGCCATGAACAGCGAAAAGAAGGTCATCACCCGGTTGCGCTCGCTGAACAGCGACAGCGGCACCAGTGGGTGCTCGGCGGTGCGCTCGACAATCAGGAACCCGAGCGCCAGCAGCACGGTCGCGACCGCCGCCCCGATCACCCACGGATCCGTCCAGCCGCGCTGCGGCCCCTGGGTGAAGATCAGCACCGCGGACATGCAGCCCAGCGTGGCCAGCGCCGCGCCGGTGATGTCGAGTGTCAACCGCTCGTGGCGGGTCTCGGCCAGCTGGGTGACCGCGATGGCGATGATGGCGATTCCGATCGGAATGTTGATCAAGAACGCCAGCCGCCAGGACACCACGGTCAGTGCGCCGCCGAGCACCAGGCCCAGCACCGAACCGGCGCCCTGCATGGCCGCCGAGATGGCCATTGCGTGGTTGCGGGCGGGGCCGACGGCATAGGTCGTGGCGATCAGCGCCAAACCGGTCGGCGCGGCCACCGCGGCGCCCATGCCCTGCACAGCACGCGCCACCACCAGAAACGATTCCTCGGTGGCCAGCCCGCAGGCCAACGACGCCAGCGTGAACACACCGACCCCGGAGATGAAAGCCCGCTTACGGCCGATGGCGTCGCCCACCCGGCCGCCCAGCAGCAACAGCCCGCCGAAGGTCAACACATACGCGGTGATCACCCAGCTCTTCCCGGCGTCGGAAAGGTCGAGTTCGGCCTGCATGCGCGGCAAGGCCACCACGACGATGGTGCCGTCCAGTGTCGACATCAGCTGCATGCCGGTGATCGCGATGATCGCGATACCCAGCACGCTGGAGGACAACTGTCGGGCCGTCGGTGCAGGACCGCCCGGCGTAGACATGAGACGCCAGCCTAACGCAGGCGCCTCTCAGCGCCGCTGAACCGTGGCCGCTACAGCTCGCCGGCGTCGAGCGCCTGCTGGACTTCCTGCGCGTGCGCAACCTGCTTGGCGGTGTAGCCGATCATCAGCGCAACCCCGCCGACCACGACGGCCACCCCGGCCACCCACAGCAGGCCGTAGGTGTAACCCTGGTCGAGCGCATGCAGTTGCGCGGCGTTCATGTTTTTCACCGGGCCGTTGGTGCCGCCCAGATACAGCGTGCGCGACGTGATCACGGCCTGGATCACGGCCAGCACCACCGGACCACCGAGGTTCTGCAGCATCAGCACGATCGCCGAGGTGGGCCCGATCTTGTCGAAGCCGACGCCGGCGATTGCCGAAAGTGCCAGCGGGACGATGATCATGCCGATACCGATGCCGCCGACCACAATCGGGATGACCAAGTTCGGGAAGTACGGGATGTTGGCGTTGAGCGTCGAGCCGTACAACATCGCGCCCACCAACAGGGCACCGCCACTGATCACCACGACACGCGGCGGAAACCACGACACCAGCTGCGAGGACGCGCCCATGCCGATGCCCATGGCGATGGCGAACGGGATGAAGCCAACCCCTGCGCGCAACGCGCTGTAGCCCATGATGTCCTGCACGTACAAAGCGATCAGCACGGTCAGGGTGAACAGCACGCCACCCCCCATGAAGATGGCCGCAAACGTGGCCAGCCGGTTTCGGTCCAGGAAAAGGTCGAACGGCACGATGGGGTTTTCGGCTGTGCGCTCGATGATGGCGAACGCGATGAAAGCCCCCAGCGCCACCAGTCCCGAACCGATCGTCGTGAGGGAGATCCAGCCCTTCTCCGGTCCCATCGAGAACGCGAACACCGCGGCGGTACAGATCAACGTGGCCAGGAACGCCCCGGTGGCGTCGAGCTTCATCCGCTCCTTGATCGTTTCCCGCAGCGTGGTGCGGGCAAGGTAGATCATCACCAGCCCGATCGGCACGTTCACCATGAACGCCAGCCGCCACGAGACCTCGGTCAGCGCCCCGCCGACCACCAAGCCCATCACCGAACCGACCCCGGTCATCGCGCCGAACACCGCCGTCGCCGCGTTGCGCGCCGGTCCCTTCGGGAAGGTGGTAGCGATCAGTGCCAAACCGGTCGGGGAAGCAATTGCGGCGCCCACCCCCTGCAGCAGCCGGGCGATCACCAGCGTGGCTTCGTCCCAGGCGATTCCGCACAGCGCCGAGGCGATCGTGAACAGGGTGACGCCGACGATGAACGTGCGCTTACGCCCGATCGTGTCGCCGAGCCGTCCGCCGAGCAGCATCAACCCGCCGAACGTCAGCACATAGGCGGTGATCACCCAGCTGCGGCCGGCGTCGGACAAGCTCAGTTCGTTCTGAATCCGGGGCAGCGCCACGATCGCGATGGTCCCGTCCATGGTTGCCATCAGCTGCATGCCGCCGATCGCGATCACTGCGGCAAAAAATCGGGGCGACGGTAGCCACGTCGGGTGATACCTGCTCGTACGGTCCACAGAAGCCTCTTTGACGGGCGCCGGAACGGCGGATTCCGGGCAATCAGTAGTCCAGCTGCCGATTTCCCGCTCTGCGTCGTTAAGAGCAGTCATAAGGAGCTACCCTACAGTAATCTTAAGAAGCGCTTAAGTGCCGAAAGCTGCGACGGCCCCGATCACGATGATCGCCGGTGGTCGGATCTCCTCCGCGCGGATCACTTCGGGCGCGTCGGCCAGGGTGGCCCGCAACGTGCGTTGGGCGGCCGTCGTCCCGTGCTGAACCACCAGGACCGGCGTATCTGCTGGTCGGCCGCCTTTGAGTAGCGCTTCGGTGAAAAGTTCGATCCGTTCCACCGCCATCAGCAAAACGATGGTGCCCGACATTGCCGCCAACGCGTCCCAATTCACTAACGATTCGGGATGGCCGGGCGCGATATGGCCGCTGACCACGACAAACTCGTGGTTGACCGCGCGATGGGTGACCGGAACGCCCGCCAATGCCGGCACCGCTATGGCACTCGTCACACCGGGCACCACGGTGACCGGAATTCCGGCGTCGGTACACGCCAACACTTCCTCGTAGCCCCGCGCGAACACGAACGGGTCCCCGCCTTTGAGCCGCACCACGAACTGTCCGGCCTTCGCGCGCTCGACCATCACCGCGTTGATGGCGTCCTGCGCCATGGCCCGGCCATACGGGATCTTGGCGGCGTCGATCACCTCCACATGCGGAGGCAGTTCGGCAAGTAATTCCGGCGGGGCCAGCCGGTCAGCGACCACCACGTCGGCTTGGGCCAGCAGTCGGCGGCCGCGGACGGTGATCAGTTCCGGGTCGCCGGGTCCGCCGCCGACCAGCGCCACCCCGCCGCGCACGACGTCGTCGCTTTCGGCGGTGACCAGCCCACGCTGCAGCGCCTCCCGGATCGCCGAGCGGATTGCTGCCGAGCGACGGTGCTCGCCGCCGGCCAGCACGCCTACCGCCAGCCCCGCGTAGTCGAATGTCGCCGGAGTGACCGCGCTGCCCTCGACGGCGATATCGGCGCGGACGCAGAAGATTTGTCGGCGATCTGCTTCGTCGACCACCGCGGCATTGACAGCCGGGTCGTCGGTGGCCGCGATCGCATACCAGGCGCCGTCGAGGTCACCGTCGCGATACTCGCGCAGCGCCAAGGTGATTCGCGGCATCGCCTCGACGGCACGGGTGGCGCTGCGGGTGATGACATGCACGTCGGCCCCGCTGGCGACCAGGAGCGGAAGCCGACGCTGAGCAACCGTGCCGCCGCCGACCACGACGACCTTCTTGCCGGACAGCCGCAAGCCGACCAGATAGGCGTTCTCGGTCACCGGGCGATTTTAGGCGATCGCAAGCGCGGCGACGCCGGGCGCAGCGGGTCGCCGCCATGAGATTCCGTGGCGATCGCAAGCGCGGCGACGCCGGGCGCAGCGGGTCGCCGCTGGCCAGCTCAGCTGCTGCTGGCGTGGGTCACGAAGCGTGCCACGGCCGCTGGATTCGCAGCAGGGTGGGTGTGCAGGTATGCCGCATGCACCCCGCCGTGGACGGCACCGTCGCGCACGGTGTCCGTGGCGGGCCCGTGGTACACCCATGCCGGTTGATAGGCGTCGACGAATGTGACTGCGCTGCGGTGGAATTCGTGTCCTGTCACACGCTGGCCGGTGCCGTAGAGCGGCGAATCGGCGACGGCGACCGCGTCGTGATACCCCAAGGTCAGTTGCTCGGTGAACCGGGCCGACGCGGCCAGGACTCCGCACATCGGGTAGCCGTCGAGTTCGGAAACCAGGTACACCAACCCGGCGCATTCGGCATGCACCGGCGCCCCGGCGGCGGCCAGTACGCCGATCTGGCGGCGGGCGAGTTCGTTGGCCGACAGTTCGGCGGCGAACTGCTCAGGGAAGCCGCCGGGCAACAGCACCGCGTCGGTGTTGTCGGGCAACGAATCGACCAGCGGATCGAATTCGACGACCGCGGCACCGGCGGCGCGGAGGAGCTCGGCGTGTTCGGCGTAGCCGAAACTGAATGCCTTGCCGCTGGCCAACGCGACGGTGACCGGCTCGGTGACCGCTCCGGTGACCGCTTCGCCCACCGCGGCCGCCGGATCCCACGGCGGATCGGTGACCGCCGTAGCGGCGGCTGCGACGACGGCACCGATATCGACATAGCGGGCGATCATGGCCGTCATCGCCTCGACCGCGGCCCGGGCCCGACGGCCGTATTCGGCCGCGGTAACCAGGCCCAGATACCGTGTGGGTACTTCGATTTCGTCACGACGCGGAATCGCGCCCAGCACCGGAATGCCGGCATGTTCGCAGGCCTGCCGCAGCACCTGTTCATGTCTGGGCGAGCCGACCCGGTTCAGCACCACACCGGCGATGCGGACACCACTGTCGAACGTCGAAAAGCCATGCAGCAGAGCCGCAACGCTATGGCTTTGTCCCCGGGCGTCGACCACTAAGACAACCGGGGCTTTCAGCAGGCCGGCGACATGGGCGGTAGATCCGGTGGGCGGCACGGTCGCCGACGCCTCGATGCGCCCGTCGAAAAGCCCCATCACGCCTTCGACGACCGCGATGTCGGCGTCGGCGGCGCCATGGCCGTAGAGCGGGCCGACGAGCTGCTCGCCCACCAAAACCGGGTCCAGGTTGCGGCCCGGACGTCCGGCTGCCATGGCGTGGTAGCCGGGGTCGATGAAGTCGGGGCCTACTTTGAAGGGCGCGACGACATGGCCCGCTTGCCGCAGTGCACCGATCAGACCCGTTGCGACGGTGGTCTTTCCGCTTCCCGAGGACGGAGCGGCGATGACGACGGCAGGCGTGCTCACGCCGGTCGCCAACGCCGCGAGCGTGCGCAAATACGGGTTTCTAGCCGGCGTGTCGACCGGGGACACGCACGCTCGCGCGAGACGGGGGGCGGCCTTACCACTCGATGCCCTTCTGGCCCTTGCGCCCAGCATCCATCGGGTGCCTGATCTTGGTCATTTCGGTGACCAGGTCAGCCGCGTCGACCAGCCTCGGCGGGGCGTCGCGGCCGGTGATCACCACATGTTGGTGGCCCGGCCGCGACAGCAGGACATCGACCACCTCGTCGACGTCGACCCACCCCCACTTCAGCGGATACGTGAACTCGTCGAGCACGTAGAAGTCGTGTCGCTGTTGCGCCAGCCGACGGGTGATCTCGGCCCAACCGTCGGCGGCCGCCGCGGCGTGATCGTCGTCGCTGCCGGCCTTCCGCGACCACGACCAGCCGGCGCCCATTTTGTGCCATTCCACGGCTCCACCGACGCCGCGCTCGTCGTGCAACCGGCCCAGCTCGCGAAATGCCGCCTCCTCGCCGACCTTCCATTTGGCGCTCTTGACGAATTGGAACACCGCGACGTTGAGCCCGGAATTCCACGCCCGCAACGCCATTCCGAATGCGGCGGTCGACTTTCCCTTACCCGCTCCGGTGTGCACGGCCAGCACCGGCGTGTTGCGCCGGGCCCGCGTGGTCAGCCCGTCGTCGGGAATCTGAAGTGGGCGGCCCTGTGGCATGACTAGTTCACCCTCGAGCTCAGGCGGCGCCGCGCACGGCCTGGGTCAGATAGTCGGCCCGCAGCTGCTCCAATCGCAGTGTGGGCGCGCCCAATTGGACCGCCAGCCGCTCGGCCAGTCCCAGCCGCACAAACGACGTCTCGCAGTCCACCACTACCGCGGCGGCGCCTTCGGCGACCAGCAGTGCGGCCGCAGCGCGGCTGCGGCCCAACGGATCTACGCCCGACGTGGCCCGCCCGTCGGTGAGCACCACCACCAGCGGGCGGCGCGCCCGATCGCGAACCTTCTCGCGAAGCACCAGCTCGCGGGCGGCCAGCAGCCCTTCGGCCAGCGGCGTCTTGCCGCCGGTGTCGAACCGGGCCAGCCGGCGCGCGGCGATGTGCGCCGACGTCGTCGGCGGCAATAGCAGCTGCGCCCCCTGGTGGCGGAACGTGATCACGGCGACCTTGTCGCGCCGCTGATAGGCGTCGCGCAGCAGCGACAAGGTCGCCCCGCTGACCGCCGCCAACCGATCGCGGGCGGCCATCGAACCCGAGGCGTCGACGACGAAGATCACCAGGTTGCCTTCGCGGCCCTCCCGGACCGCACGGCGCACATCATCGGGCCGTAGCCGAAGCCGATTCCCGCCGTCAGCATGCTCAGCGGCGGCCAACACGGTGGCGAACAGGTGCAGACCGTGGCCAGCGGCGACGTCGTCGGTGGCGGCCACCACGGCGCCGGAGGTGTTGCGGGCACGCGATCGGCGGCCCGGCGCGCCCGCACCCACGCCCGGCACGGTCAGGGCGCGGGTCCGGAAGGTCGCCGACGGTGGCGCGCTGGGCTTCGGCGTAGACGGTTGGCTTGGTGAATTCCGTTGTGGGGCTTCGTCGCTGGCGCTCTGCCCGCCGCCCGGCGGATCGGGATCGGGATCCGGATCGCCGGCTTGCTGTAGCGCTTCGTCGAGTTGTCCAGGGTCGATGCCGGGATCGTCGAACGGGTCGCGGCGCCGCCGGTGCGGCAACGCCAGCTCGGCGGCCACCCGGATGTCCTGCTCGTCGACGTCGCGGCTGCCCCGCCAGGCGGCGTGGGCGACGGCGGTGCGGGCCACCACCAGATCGGCGCGCATCCCGTCGACGTCGAACGCCGCGCACAGCGCCGCGATGCGGCGCAACTCGTTGTCCGGCAGTACGACGTCGTCGAGCAGTCGGCGGGCAGCGGCGATCCGGCGGGCCAGCTCGGCATCGGCGGCGGCATACCGGTCGGCGAATCCGTCCGGGTCGGCCTCGTATGCCATCCGCTGTTGGATGACCTGCACCCGCACGTCGACATCACGCGAGGCGTGCACGTCGACCGTCAGCCCGAAGCGGTCCAGCAGTTGTGGGCGCAACTCACCCTCTTCTGGGTTCATCGTGCCGATCAACACGAACCGGGCCTCGTGGGAGTGTGAGATCCCGTCGCGTTCGATGTGCACCCGTCCCATCGCGGCGGCGTCGAGCAGCAGGTCGACCAGGTGGTCATGCAGCAGGTTGACCTCGTCGACGTAGAGCACACCGCCGTGGGCGCGGGCCAGCAGCCCGGGCGAAAACGCGTGCTCGCCGTCGCGCAGCACCCGCTGCAGATCCAGCGAGCCGATCACCCGGTCCTCGGTCGCGCCGATCGGCAGTTCCACCAGCCGGGCGTCGGTGCCCTCCGTCGCGGCGGCTGACAGCAGCGCGCCGAGACCTCGCACGGCGGTGGACTTCGCGGTGCCCTTTTCGCCGCGGATCAGCACCCCGCCGATCTCGGGGCGCACCGCGCACAGGATCAACGCCAGCCGCAGCTGCTCATGGCCGACGATCGCGCTGAACGGGTAGGGCTTCACGGCCCACCCGGCCTGAGCATCGGCACATGCGGAATACCGTCCTCGACGAAGTCATCGCCGTCGCGGACGAAGCCGTGCTGGGCGTACATCTCGGCGAGGTAGGCCTGGGCGTCGATACGGCACGGGTAGTCGCCTACCTCCGCCAACGCGGCTTGCAGCAGCCGGGTGGTGTGACCTTGCCCGCGGACGTTGCGCTTGGTGCACAACCGGCCGATCCGGAACGCCTTGTGCCCGCCGGCGTGCTCCTCCATCAGCCGCAGCGTACAGATCACCGTGCCGTCGGGCTCTTCCAGCCAGAAATGCCGGGTTTCGGCGCGCAGGTCTCGCCCGTCCAGTTCGGGATAGGGGCAGGCCTGCTCGACGACGAAGACTTCCACCCGTAGCTTGAGCAGTTCGTAGAGGGTCAGCGCGTCAAGGTCTTTGGCCCACGCTCGGCGCAGCGCGGCGGTCATAGCTCCAACACCTTTGTGCCCCATGCCCACACCTCGTCAAACAGCGCCGGCTCGCGTGACAGCGCGGTGCCCAGCGAGGGCACCATCTGTTTGAGCGTCGGCAGCCACGACTGGTAGCGGTCGGGAAAGCAGCGCTGCAGCACATCGAGCATCGCCGACACGGCTGTCGAGGCGCCCGGCGAGGCGCCCAACAGGCCGGCGATGCTGCCGTCGGAGGCCGTCAACACCGTGGTGTCGAACTCGAGCTTTCCGCGGCGGATCACCTGCACCCGTTGGCCGGCCGCCACGGTCTGCCAGTCGGAATCGACTGCGCTGGGCGCGAACTGGCGCAGCGCATCCACGCGGGCGGGGTGGGTGAGCTGCACCTGCCCGAGCAGGTAGTTGACCAGTTTCCGGTTCCCCAACCCGGCGCCGACCATCGACAACAGGTTGTCCGGCTTGACCGACCGCGCCAGGTCGGAGACACGGCCGTGCTTGAGGAACTTCGTCGACCAATCCGCGAACGGCCCGAACAGCAGCCACGGTTTGCCGTTGACGATCCGCACGTCCAGATGCGGCGCCGTCACACCGGGCGCGCCGGACGCGGGCATGCCGTACACCTTGGCGCGGTGGCCCTCGACCAGGGCGGGGTTGGCGCTGCGCAAAAACCGCCCGCCGATGGGAAAGCCGCCGAAGCCCTTCGCCTCCTTGATCCCGGACCGCTGGAGCAGCCGCAGCGCCTCGCCGCCGGCCCCGACGAACACGAATTTCGCGTGGAGCTTGCGGCTTTGGCCGGTGCGGCGGTTGCGGATCGTCAGCGACCAACCGCCCTGGCGTCGTCGGGAGAGATTTCGCACCTCATGCCCGAACAGGGCGGTGGTGCCGGCCTGCACCGCATAACCGATGAGCTGTCGCGTCAGGGCACCGAAGTCGATATCGGCGCCGTCGGCGGCCCAGTTCAGCCCCACTGGCCGGCTGAAGTCGCGCCCAGCGGCCATCAGCGGCAACCGGCGGGCGAACTCGTGCGCATCCTCGATCAACTCGGTGCGCGCGAACAGCGGGTTGTCCGACAGCGCTTGCCGGCGCCGTCGCAGGTAGTCGACTTCGTCGGCGCCCTGCACAAAGCTGACGTGCGGAACCGGGTTGAGGAAACCGCGCACGTCGGTGAGGATGCCGTTTTCCACCGCGTAGGCCAGGAACTGGCGGGTGACCTGGAACTGCTCGTTGACGCGCACCGCTTTGCTGACGTCGATCGAGCCGTCTCGATCGGGGGTGTAGAAGAGTTCGCAGAGCCCGGCGTGGCCGGTGCCGGCGTTGTTCCACGAGCCGCTGCTTTCGGCGGCGGCGGCGTCGAGCCGTTCGACCAGGGTGATCGACCAACCCGGTTCGAGCCGCCGCAGCAGCGCGCCCACGGTGGCGCTCATGATGCCCGCTCCCACCAGCACGACGTCGGCCTTCGCGGTTGTAGCGGAGTCGGACACCGGAGGTTTGTCCTTCGTCGTGGAGCGGCTGTACCGGTCCTCAGGCTATCCCGGCACGGCTGCGGGCCAGCCGGGTAATCGAGACCGCAGGTCTTAAGCTGGCGAACGTGACTGGCTGGCAGCGCGATGTCCTGCCCGGTTACTGGCAGCGCACGATCCCGCTGGGCGGTGATCCTGACGGCGAGGGAGACGTCGTCGCGACGCTGATCCGACGCGGCGAGGCCGCTGCCGTGCCGCACGCTGTGCTGGCCATGCACGGCTACACCGACTACTTCTTCAACACTGCGCTGGCCGATCACTTCGCCGACCGCGGCTTCGCGTTCTACGCCCTCGACCTACGTAAATGCGGACGTTCGTGGCGGCCGGGCCAAACCCCGCACTTCACCACCGACCTGAGGTGCTACGACGCCGAACTTGACCACGCCCTGGGCGTCATCCGCGAGGACACCGACGCCGCTCGGGTGCTGGTGTGCGGGCATTCCGCCGGCGGGCTCATCGTGTCGCTGTGGCTGGACCGGCTGCGCCGGCGGGGCGCCACCGTCCGCGCCGGTGTCGGTGGCCTGGTGCTCAACAGCCCCTTGCTCGACTTGCCCGGCGCCGCGGTGCTGCGCTGGGCGGTGACCTCTGCGCTGATCGCAGCCATCGCGCGGGTCAGCAAAACCCGGGTGGCCCGCGGGCCGGGCCAAGGCGGCTACGGCGCCAGCCTGCACACCAGCTATCACGGCGAGTTCGACTACGACCTGCAGTGGAAGCCGCTGGGGGGCTTCCCGATCACCTTCGGGTGGCTGCACGCGGTCCGCCGCGGACAGGCCCGGCTGCACCGCGGGCTCGACGTCGGTGTGCCCAACTTGATCCTGCGCTCAGACCACAGCGTCGCCGAAACCGCCGACCCGGCGGCTCTGCAATGCGGCGACGCGGTGCTCGACGTCAGCCACATCGCCCGGTGGGCCGGCTGCATCGGTAACCGCAGCAGCATCGTCCCGATTACCGACGCCAAACACGACGTGTTCCTGTCCATGCCGCAGCCTCGCCAGGCGGCCTACCGCCAGCTGGACAGCTGGCTCGACCACTACCTCGGCGCCGCCGAACCGGTACCGTCACAGAACGGATGACGACATGGAAACCTACGACCTCGCGATCATCGGAACCGGTTCGGGCAACAGCGTTCTCGACGAACGTTATGCCGGCAAACGAGTGGCGATCTGCGAACAGGGCGTCTTCGGTGGCACCTGCCTCAACGTAGGATGTATCCCGACCAAGATGTTCGTCTACGCCGCCGAGGTTGCCCAAACCATCCGCGGCGCAGCGCGTTACGGTGTCGACGCGCACATCGACGGTGTGCGGTGGGACGACATCGTCTCACGCATTTTCGGGCGCATCGACCCGATCGGGATCAGCGGCGAGGATTATCGGCGGGCCTCCCCCAATGTCGACGTGTATGGGCGCCACACGCGTTTCGGCCCGGTTCAGCCCGACGGGCGTTACCTGCTGCGCACCGACGACGGCGACGAGTTCACCGCCGACCAAGTGGTGATCGCCGCGGGATCGCGGCCGGTTGCGCCGCCGGCCGTGCTCGAGTGCGGCGTCGAATACCACACCAGCGACACGATCATGCGCATCGCCGAGTTGCCCGAGCACCTGGTGATCATCGGCGGCGGTTTCGTGGCAGCCGAATTCGCACACATCTTCTCCGCGCTCGGCGTCCGGATCACACTCGTGATCCGGGGCGGCACGCTGCTGCGGCACTTGGACGACACGCTGTGCGAGCGCTTCACCCGCATCGCCTCGACCAAATGGGAACTACGCACCCATCGCAACGTCGTCGACGCCAGTCGTGACCGCTCAGGCATTGTGCTCGAACTCGACGACGACTCCACGCTGAGCGCCGACGCGGTGCTGGTCGCCACCGGCCGGATACCCAATGGCGATCTGCTCGACGCGGAGCAGGCCGGGATCGACGTTGCGCACAGCCGCATTGTGGTCGACGAATTCCAACGGACCTCGGCCCGTAACGTTTTCGCGCTCGGGGATGTTTCCTCCCCGTATGAGCTCAAGCATGTGGCCAACCACGAGGCGCGCGTCGTGCAACACAATCTGCTCTGCGACTGGGATGACACCGAGGCGATGATGGCCACCGACCATCGCTACGTGCCTTCGGCGGTGTTCACCGATCCGCAGATCGCCAGTGTGGGCTTTACCGAGAATCAAGCGGTGGCAAAGGGTTTCGACGTGTCGGTCAAGGTGCAGGACTACGGCGATGTGGCCTACGGCTGGGCGATGGAGGACACCACCGGCATTGTCAAGCTCGTCGCCGAATGCGGCAGCGGGCGGCTACTGGGCGCCCACATCATGGGCCATCAAGCATCCTCGATCATTCAGCCACTGATCCAGGCAATGAGTTTCGGACTGACGGCCGATCAGATGGCTCGCGGCCAGTACTGGATTCACCCGGCGCTGCCCGAGGTGGTGGAAAACGCCCTACTCGGACTGAGCTGACCCCGTCCGGTCGCCGGACTGGCACGCCGGGCACAGGCCGTGCAAGGTCAGACCGGCGCGTTCGGACAGGCTGAACGAACTGCCTTCCATCGCATGCTCGAGCGCCGAGCTCAACTGCTGGGCGGGCACTTCGATGATCGAGCCGCACCGGGTGCACACGGCGTGATGGTGCGGATCCTCGGCCAGGCCGTAGGTGGTGACCCCGCCCTCGAGGGTCAAAGCGTGCAATACGCCCTGCTCGACCAGGGTGGTCACCGTGCGGTAAATCGTCGCCAGGTCTGGCGGCTGTTCACCGGCGGGCAGACATTCGCGTAGCCGTTGGTCGATCTCGGCTACCGACAAATGACCGTGAACCGGCTCGAGCACGGCCAACACCGCGATCCGGGACGCCATCCGCCGCAGCCCATGTGCGCGCAGCAACTCGCCGATCCGCTCGGTGACCGTCGGATCCAGGGCGGATGGCTTGGTCACTTCTTCAGTATGCGCGCACCCGATGGCCGAATCGCGCCAATGAACAGGATCGGGGGTTCCGGAAGCTGCCAGACTGAGCGTCGTGCCGAACTTGCCGCGGGGTTCCATTTGCGACGACCCGCTGCGCCCGGCTTCGCCGCGCTTGCGATCGCCGCGGGGTTCCATTTGCGACGTGCTGCCCGCCGCTGCTGCGCTGCTGTCAGCGCCGGAAGCCGTCGACGCGCTGGGGATCACCGAAACGGTCGGCGACGTGCGCCGCGTCGCGGTCATCCTCGTCGACGGGATGGGCTGGCATCTGCTGCCGGAGCTGGCGGGGAGCGCTCCGCTGCTCGCGTCGACTCTGGCCGGCGAGGTGGGACGGCTGCAGGAACTGTCGTGCACATTCCCGTCGACGACACCCACGAGCCTGGTTTCCCTGGGCACCGGGGTCCCGCCGGGCCGGCACGGTGTTTTGGGTTTCACCGTCAAGCTGCCGGGCACCGATCGAGTGCTGCACCATATCGTTTGGCGCGACAGCCCATCGCCCGCCCGGTGGCAGCCCGTTCCGACGTGGTTCGAACGGCTGGCCGCGGCGGGCATCAGCGCGCGGGCGGTGCTGCCGGCCGCATTCATCGGCAGCGGCCTCACCGAAGCGGCCTACCGCGGCGCGGACTTCCGTCCGGCGAACCCGGGCGACGACTACGCGCAGCGGGTGGCCGACGAGCTCGCGGCAAGCCCGGGCCTGGTCTACGGCTACACCGCCGCCCTCGACACCGCGGCGCATGTGTTCGGAATCGGGTCGCCGGAGTGGCACGGCGCCGCCGGTTACGTCGACGCGCTGCTCACCCGACTGGTCGAGGCGCTGCCCGCGGATGCGGCGCTGCTAGTGACGGCCGACCATGGCGGCCTGAACGTCCCCGCGGGCGCCCGAATCGATCTGGGAACCGACGCGCACCTAGCTGCCGGCGTACAGGTGGCCGCCGGCGATCCGCGGGTGCGCTACCTGCATACCGTCAACGGCGCAGCACCGGACGTCATCGCCGCATGGAGCGAGTTACTTTCCGGGCGCGCCGACGTGCGCAGCCGCGAGGATGCCGTTGCGGCAGGCATGTTCGGACCCGTGCACCGCGATCATCTGGACCGGATCGGCGATGTCGTCGTCACCTGCACCGGCGATACGGCGGTGCTGGCCACCGGCTTCGAACCGCCGGAAGTGGCACAGCTGGTCGGATTCCACGGCGCTGCGACGGCTGCCGAACTAGCGATTCCGTTGATCACCTACCGCCGTTAAGCGCGGAAGCAACTGCGCGGTTGCCACGAAATTCGACAAGCTTCCACAATATTCCACTTGCAAATGATTTGCATTATTACTGCAAATCGTCTGCATGACGCTTGCCGAAGGATTAACGTCGTCAGCGGCCGGGGTTTTCTTCTCGCGCGGAGAGGACACGACATGGCCGGCGCTGCATTCGGCCAGCAACAATCGTCGTGGTCGAGGTTGCGAAACGCCTTGACGCCAGACGAGTGGCTACGTCTGTGCGCCATGTTCGCGGTCATCCTTGCGCTGCACGTGATCGGGTGGTGCACGTTGGTGCTCGTCGTCGAGCCGGCGCACTTTTCGGTCGGCGACAAGGCGTTCGGGATCGGCATCGGCCTGACGGCCTACACCCTGGGACTGCGGCACGCCTTCGACGCCGACCACATCGCCGCGATCGACAACACCACCCGCAAGCTGATGAACGACGGGCAGCGCCCACTGGCCGTCGGCTTCTTCTTCTCGCTGGGCCACTCCTCTGTCGTGTTCGGGCTCGCGATGCTGTTGGCGCTGGGCATCAAAGCGATCGTCGGGCCCGTCCAGCAGGATTCCTCGGCGCTGCATCACTACACCGGCCTGATCGGCACCACCGTCTCGGGCGTGTTTTTGTATCTGATCGCTGCCATCAACGTGGTCATCCTGGTCGGAATCCTGCGGGTGTTCGCGCAGATGCGCCGCGGCGTCTACGACGAGGACGAACTGGAAGAACAGCTGAACAACCGCGGATTGCTCAACCGATTCCTCGGTCGCTTCACCAAATCGATTACCGCGTCCTGGCATATGTATCCGGTCGGCTTGTTGTTCGGGCTGGGTTTCGACACCGCCACCGAGGTCGCGCTGCTGGTGCTGGCCGGCACCAGCGCCGCGGCCGGCCTGCCCTGGTATGCCATCTTGTGTCTGCCGGTGCTGTTCACCGCTGGAATGTGCTTGTTGGACACCATCGATGGGTCGTTCATGAACTTCGCCTACGGCTGGGCATTTTCCAATCCGGTCCGCAAGGTGTACTACAACATCACTATCACCGGGCTGTCCGTAGCGGTTGCCCTGCTGATCGGCAGCGTCGAACTACTCGGGCTATTCGCCGATCAATTCGGCTGGGGCGGCCCGTTCTGGACTTGGGTCGGCGGCCTGAACCTCAACGCCGTGGGCTTTGTCATCGTGGGGCTGTTCGCGGCGACGTGGGTTGTGGCCCTGGCAATCTGGCGTTACGGGCGCATCGAGGAGAAGTGGACTGTGCAGGCCGAACGCGTCGGCTGAAACGCGTCGAGAAGCCGGCTTGGGTTGATATCAGGCCGCGTTCACCGCCGGGCCAGGAGCGGGTGACCACCGACCCCACGATCAGTGCAGCTTCGCCCTCACTCTGGGCTGAACTGTGATTTCCAGCTCGGGCACGACCCGAGCCCGCGACACCCGAATGACCGTTAACGTTTCGATCCGGTCCAGCCACGGTGCCGTGCGCCGAAATGCGTGCGCCGGACCATTTCTCAGGCACGTCTGCGCAAATACGGACGTGTGTTGTCTGCACGCGCCCAGGTGTGGATTTGTCCACCGGGGCGATCTGATATTCCGAAGGAGCAGTCCATGTCATTCGTCAACATCGTACCCGAAGCACTGTCTACCGCGGCGGTGAATCTGCAATCTGTCGGCTCGGTGGTGAGCGCTCAGAACGCCGCAGCGGTGGCACCGACCACTGCGCTGATTCCGGCCGCTGCCGACGAGGTATCAGCGCTGACCGCAGCACAATTCGCGGCGCACGCTCAGATGTACCAACTGGTCAGCGCGCAAGCCGCCGCCATCCACCACGCGTTCGTGACAATGCTGACGGCCAGCTCGGGATCGTATGCGACCACCGAGGCAGCTAACGTCATCACCACGAGTTGAGGAGCAGTGCAATGGATTTCGCAGCGCTACCGCCAGAAATCAATTCTGCGCGCATGTATGCCGGAGCCGGCGCCGGGCCACTGCTGGCCGCCGCCATGACGTGGGATAATCTCTCCGCTGAATTGGCTTCCGCGACGGCGGATTACGGATCGGTGGTGACCAATCTGTCTACGGGTCAATGGCGTGGTCCGGCGTCGGCCTCGATGGCCGCGGCCGCTGCTCCCTATGTGACGTGGATGGGCAGCGCCGCCGCGCAGGCTCAACTGACGGCCATTCAGGCCAAGGCTGCTGCCGGCGCTTACGAAGTCGCGTTCGCCATGACGGTGCCCCCGCCGGTGATCGCGGCCAATCGCGCCCTGTTGGCGTCGTTGGTCGCGACCAACTTCCTCGGCCAGAACACTCCGGCGATCGCGGCGACCGAGGCGCACTACGCCGAGATGTGGGCGCAGGACGCCGCGGCGATGTACGGCTATGCGGGATCGTCGGCGGCCGCGTCGGCGTTGGCGCCGTTCACCGAACCGCCGGTGACCACGACGACCGCCGGTCCGGTCCTGCAGGCTGCGGCGGTAACTCAAGCCACCGGACCGGCGACTGTCGCAGGCACTCAGACGGCGCTTTCGCAGTTGACGACCACCATCCCGCAGACGCTGCAGGGGCTCTCCTCCCCCGGGTCGTCGACGTTGGGCTCGGGTTTTCTGGGCTCGTTGTTCCCGGATGGCCTGTTTGGCTCGGAGGGCCTGGGGCTGAACGACAATTTCTGGAACACCATCTTTTCGTCCGGGTTCTACATGCCGGGAAACTACTTGGGCACTATGACCGACTTCGCTGCCATGGCGGGCCTCGGTGGGGCCGCGGAAACGGCCGAGGGGGCGGCCGCGGCTGGAGGGGCGGCTGCCGCCGAAGGTCTCGGCGGCGCATTGGCAGGTCCGGTGGGTGGGCTCGGCGGTCTCGGCGGCGTAGCGGCCGGTCTGGGTCAGGCAGGCTCGATCGGACCATTGTCGGTGCCGTCGAGTTGGACGGCCATGTCACCGATCACCTCCGGGGCCGCCGCGTTGCCGAGCATCGCCCAGGGCTCCCGCCGGGCGGTGCGACAGGCGGTCCGGGGAGCCTCCTGGGCGGTATGCCGCTGGCAGGTGCGAGCGGACACGGGCTGAATGGCTCGGCGCCCCGCTACGGATTCCGCCCGAGCGTGATGGCCCACCCGCCCGCCGCCGGGTAGCGCCGCCAGTTCGCAGCGCTGCTGCACCGTCTGCGCGCTGTTACAGTTGAGACACTGTGAAATTCAGCGTCGCGCGCCGACCTTCACCGTCGCAGCCGGCCATCGCCATTGTCGCGGTGGTCTGCGTGCTGGTCGCTGTCCTTGGATGCTGGTTGCTGCGGTTCGAGCGCGCCGTGCCAGACACTCCGCCGTCGGCCACCGCATCGAGCGCCGCCCACGGTGACCACGCGCAGCTGGAGCACGCCACTGCACCGACAAGTCATACGGCGTTCAAATCGGCCGGACTGCACCGCGATCGCCCACCGGCCCCGTTGCGGGTGATACCGGCGTCGCAGACCTCGCCGCTCTCAGCGCCGATCGTGTGGTCCTGGCCGGGCGGCACGTGCGCCCGTGCCCCCGCACCCGATCATTCCGGACAAGATCTCCTAACCCAGTTCTGCATCACGCGGCAGTGACCGGTTCGGCGCCGAGCCGTCAGCCCATGTCATGGCGGCCGATGAGCGCCGACCCACGCCACCCGCGGTGTATCAGCTTTCGACGCTGACATCGGCGTCGCATCCCGCAAATCAGCGCTGAGCCGCGCAGCGGCACGTCCGCGCAACGAACACCGCAGTGGCCGATGGGTCTTTCCCTCACAATGTCCGTTCTTTTTCAGGAGAAGTCTATGTCTTCGCTGTCGTTAGCCATCAGCAAACCAACCATTACCGCCGATCCGATCGCAGCGCTTCACGGAGGTGCATAGCGATGGACTACGGAATGCTGCCACCCGAAATCAACTCCGCCCGAATGTATTCCGGGCCCGGGCCCGGACCGATGCTGGCCGCGGCGTCGGCCTGGGACGAACTGGCCGCCGAGCTCGGCTCGGCGTCGGTCGCCTACTCTTCGGTGATCTCCGGGCTGACCGCCGCCTCATGGTCCGGCCCGTCGTCAGCGGCGATGGCGGCCGCGGCCGCACCCTACGGGGGGTGGCTGCAGGCCACCGCTGCCCAGGCCGAAGAAACCGCCAATCACGCCCGGGCGGCCGTCGGCGCCTATGAAACCGCGTTCGCGATGACGGTGCCACCGCCGCTTATTGCCGCCAACCGCGCTCAGCTGATGACGCTGCTGGCCACCAATGTCCTGGGACAAAATGCGCCGGCGATCGCCGCGACCGAGGCTCAGTACGACGCGATGTGGGCTCAGGATGCGGCCGCCATGTACGGCTACGCCGGTTCGTCAGCGGCGGCCGCGCAATTGAGGTCGTTCCGCCGCCGACCACCAGCGGTCCGGCCGACATTCGAGCCGCCGCCCAGGTTGCGGGCAGTTCGGTGGGGACCCATGCGGAAACGGTGATGTCGACAGCGCCACAGCTGATATCCAGCACGCCGCACACGCTGGCGGGACTGGCCTCGCCGTCGTCGGCGGCAACGTCGTCGTCGCTGCATTCGCTGTCGCTGCTGAGTTCACTTACCGTGCCCGCCAGACTCGCGACGTATCCCCTGACGTTTTTGATGCGAGGTCTCGGGTTCGCGAAAACCGGCACCGCGTCGGCCGTCGCCACCCCGGCGGCCGTTACCGCCGCCACCTCGGCTCTGGGCGGCTGGGCCGGTTCGGGGCCAACTGCCATCGGCTCGGCCACCACGGCACTGGGCGGCAGCGGGTCTACCGTCGCGGCGAGCCTGGGCAGGGCCGCCGCCATCGGCCCGCTGTCTGTGCCGCAGCTCTGGACGGGTCCAACGACGAGCCCGGCGGCCGCGGCATTGCCGGGCGCCGGCGTCGGGATGCCCGGGACGAGCGGACTGTCCGGCATGCCGTTGATGCCGATCACGCAGATGGCCGGGCGCTCAGCTGGCGGTGCAACGCCGCACTACGACCTGCGTCCCACCGTGATTCCGCGTTCGCCGTCAGCCGGATGAACCCAACCTTTCAGGAGACGATCTCGATGCAAGATTTCATCGCCAGCTACAGCTATGTCGCGGTCGACACCGCGAACGGCTGTTCGCGCCGACTACACCGGGGTGACGTAGGCGGCGCTGATGCCGCCGTCGACCAGAAACGCCGAGGCCGTGATGAACGACGCGTCGTCGCTGGCCAGGAATGCCGCAGCGGCGGCGATTTCGGTCGCTTCGGCGAAACGGCCCATCGGCACGTGCACCAACCGGCGCGCGGCGCGGTCAGGATCCTTGGCGAAAAGCTCCTGCAGCAGCGGAGTGTTGACCGGGCCGGGGCACAGCGCGTTGACTCGGATCCCCTGGCGGGCGAACTGCACCCCGAGCTCACGCGACATCGCCACCACGCCGCCCTTGGAGGCGGTGTAGGAGATCTGCGACGTCGCCGAGCCCATCACCGCGACGAACGAGGCGACATTGACGATCGACCCGTGTCCCGCGGGCACCATGTGCCGCAACGCCGCCCGGCAGCACAGGTAGACCGATTTCAGGTTGACGTCTTGCACCCGCTGCCATACTGGCAGCTCGGTGTTCTCGATCAGCTCGTCCTCAGGCGGTGAGATGCCGGCGTTGTTGATCGCGATGTCGACCGAGCCGTAGGTTGCCGCTGCAGTGTCGAACAGTGCGTTGACCGCGGCCTCGTCGGAAACATCCACTGGCACAAACAAACCGGCCAAGTCGTCGGCGGCCTGCGCGCCGGCCTGCTGATCGATGTCGCCGACGACGATCGTGGCCCCCTCAGCGTGCAGCCGCTGCGCGGTGGCCAGGCCGATCCCGCCGGCGGCGCCGGTAACCACGGCGATTTTGCCGGCCAGCCGCTTGCTCATCGGCGCGTTCATCTGTTCACGCTCGCATACGCGCGCGCCGCGTCGACAATCGCGGTGAACAGCTGCAGATCATCCAGGCTTTCCTCGGGATGCCACTGCACGGCGACGACGAAATCATCGCCGGGTAACTCCAGCGCCTCGATCACGCCGTCGACGTCCCACGCGCTGACGATCAGTCCTTCGCCGACGTCGGCGATGGCCTGGTGGTGATAACAGCGCACGTCGGCCGACTCGCCCAGCAAGCCCGCCAGCCGGGTGCCCGCCACGGTGCGGACCGTCAGCGTGCTGAACACGGCGTTGCCGGCCCGATGGCCGCTGTGGCCGATGACGTCGGGCAGGTGCTGATGCAGCGTTCCGCCGAGCGCGACGTTGAGCACCTGCGCGCCCCGGCAGATACCCAGCACCGGCAGCGCACGCCGCAGCGCTCCACGCAGCAAGGTGAACTCCCAGGCGTCGCGTTCCCGGCCGGGCTCGTCGGTGGACGGATGCGGGTGTTGGCCGTACGCGGCGGGGTCGACGTCCTTGCCGCCGGTGATCACCAGGCCGTCGAGACCGTCGAGCACCCGCTCGGCGATGTCGGCGTCCACCGGCTGGGGCGGCAGCAACATCGCCACGCCGCCGGCTCGGGTGACGCCCTGGAAGTAGGCGGCCGGCAAAAAACTGGCCGGAACGTCCCAAATGCCGGTCTGGGCTTGATCCAGATACGTGGTCATGCCGATCATCGGAGGTCGCGACCTTTGCACGACACCACCGTAGGCCGACGCCGCGGCCCCGGCCGATCACCAGGTGCTGGTGCGCAAGACGATCTCGGCGGCCAGCTGCGCAACGGAATCCTGCGCATTGCGGCGACCCAGCAGCTCCACCACGCGGTAATCGCCGTAGACGAACCGCTGGCTGGCGCGGGCCACCGCCTGCGCGGCGGGCGTGCTGACCAGCGCGGTGGTGTTGATTTCCACCGGCGGACAGTCGCGGTCCCGGACGACCCCGGCGAGGTCGGGTGCCCGCGGATGCCCGCGATCGATGACGACAAGACCGGTGAAGCGGTCCAGTCTGGTCGCCGCAAGCTCCCAAGCCAGTTCGCCGCCAATGCGATCGCCCACCAACACACCCCAGTCGATATCGAGCACATCGAGAATGCCGACCACGGACTTGGCGGTCAGCCGTTGGTCGGGGCCGATGACCAGTGTCCGCAGCGACGCGGTGTGCAGGCGTTCACAGAGCGGGTCGTAGGCGGCCAGTGGCCGCTGCGCCGCGCCGAGCACCACAACGACCGAGCCCCGTTCCGGGCCCGCAATATTGACCTCGATCGGGAATCCGTCGATGGTGGTCATCATCGTCGAGGGCACTTTCGCAAGCTACAGCCATTGCCCGCCGTGCGTGGCGTTTCTGCACTGTCTCTCAGATGGATATCAGGTGAACTGATGTCTAATAGATTCCAACCACGGTCGCCGCGCCAGGAGAACGCTTGCGCTAGCGCAGTTTTGACGATGGCCGCTAATCACGCAGGCCCGCAACGATCCTCGGGCGCGGCGGCGGACCGGTGTCGAGCAGAGCGATGATTGCATCGAGGTCGACGTTGACGTCCAACAAGTCGGCCATCAGGTCCAGCTGACCGTCGCGGCGCGCCGTCACATCCACATCGTCAGCCACAACGAAACCATCCCGGCGGGCGGCGGCGGCCGCCGCGGTCAACCACTTTCGCCGAAATTCGTCGTTGTCGAACAGGCCGTGCCAGTGGGTGCCGTACACATGGTCGCGTCGGTAACCTTGCGGTGTTCCGTCCGCGTCGAACCAGTCCGCTTCGGTGCAGCGAACCACCCGGCCGTGGTGGATCTCGTAGCCGCTCAGCGCGCCCTGCCACCGGCGCAACACCTTGTCGGCGTCGAACACGATGTCGGCGTCGAGCAGGCCCAGCCCGTCGACGCGACCGGACCGGCTTTCCACCCGATCGTCGATCGAGCGGCACAGCATTTGGAAACCGCCGCAGATGCCCAGCACCGGCCGGCCGGATTCCGCATGCGCTGCGACGGCCCGGTCCAGCCCGCGAGTGCGTAGCCAGCGCAAATCGTCCACGGTGGCTTTGCTGCCCGGCACCACGATCACGTCAACGTCGCTCAGGTCGGCAGGTTCGCTGACCCAGCGCACCACCACTCCCGGCTCGCAGCCCAGCGCTTCGACGTCGGTGGAGTTGGAGATCCGCGGCAGCCGCAGCGCGCCGATCCGAAGCCGGTCCCGCCCGCGCGGCGGTTGCGGTAAGCCCATCACCCGGTGATCCATCACCGAGACGGAGTCTTCCGAGTCCATCCAGAGTTCGTCGGCGTAGGGCAGCACGCCGTAGGTCGGACGCCCGGTGAGGTCGGCCAGTTGCCGCAGACCGGGTTCCAGCAGCGTGAGGTCGCCGCGGAACTTATTGACGATGAACCCGGCGATCAGTGCCTGGTCCGGCGCATCGAGTATGGCGACGGTGCCGAACAAGTGGGCCAGCAACCCGCCGCGATCGATGTCGCCGACCAGGATCACCGGCAGGTGCGCGGCCCGGGCCAACCCCAGGTTGACCAGATCGTTTTCGCGCAGGTTGATTTCCGCGGGCGATCCGGCGCCCTCGCAGATCACTGCGTCGAATTCGGCGCGCAGGCTTGCCAATTCGTCGGCCACCACAGCGGCCAACTCATTGCGCTGGGTCCAGTAGTCGCTGCCGCTGACCGAGCCGGCGACCTGACCGCGCACCACCAGCTGTGAACTGCGGTCGCTGCCGGGCTTGAGCAGGATGGGGTTGAACCGGACGCTGGGCGGCAAGCCTGCGGCGCGGGCCTGCACGGCCTGCGCCCGACCGATCTCGCCGTTTTCGACGGTGACCGCGGAGTTGTTGGACATGTTCTGCGCCTTGAACGGCGCCACCCGGATGCCCTTGCGGGCCAACAGCCGGCACAGCCCGGCCACCACCACCGATTTCCCGGCGTCGGAGCTGGTGCCCGCGACCAGCAGCGCCCCACTCACGTGGCCGGCGGCGACTGTGCGGTGTCATCCGCGACACGCCGTGTAGGGCGTATCAAACCGCACACTCGCGGCAGAAACGTCACGGCAGCGTCAGGATTTCGGCGCCGGCGTCGGTGACCAGCAGGGTGTGCTCGAACTGCGCGGTCCACTTGCGGTCTTTGGTGACCACCGTCCAGCCGTCGTCCCAGATTTCGTAGTCGAGGGCGCCGAGGTTGATCATCGGCTCGATGGTGAACGTCATCCCCGGCTCGAGGATCGTGGTGACCGCCGGCTGGTCGTAGTGCAGCACCACCAGGCCGTTGTGAAAGGTGGTGCCGATACCGTGGCCGGTGAAATCGCGAACCACGTTGTAGCCGAACCGGTTTGCATACGATTCGATGACGCGCCCCACCACGGACAATGCCCGGCCCGGTTTGACGGCTTTGATCGCGCGCATCGTGGCCTCGTGGGTGCGCTCGACGAGCAGTCGGTGCTCTTCGGAGACGTCGCCGGCCAGAAACGTGGCGTTGGTGTCGCCGTGCACGCCGTCGATGTAGGCGGTGACGTCGATGTTGACGATGTCGCCGTCCTCGATCACCGTCGAGTCGGGGATACCGTGGCAGATCACCTCATTCAGCGACGTGCAGCACGACTTGGGGAAACCCTTGTAGCCCAGGGTCGACGGATAGGCGCCGTGGTCGACCATGTAGTCGTGCGCGACCCGGTCCAGCTTGTCAGTGGTCACGCCGGGCGCAACGGCCTTGCCGGCCTCGGCCAGCGCGCCGGCCGCGATCCGGCCCGCAATGCGCATCTTCTCGATGACCTCGGGAGTTTGCACCCAGGGTTCGCTGCCCTCGCGCGCGGTGGCTTTACCGACGTATTCGGGGCGAGTAACCGACGGCGGCACCGGCAGCGTCGGAGACAGCACGCCAGGGGAAAGTGCGGTGCGAACAGGCATGTCGCCAGGGTAGTCGGCGGATGGCGTTACATTGCACGACCATGACCATCGACGACGTTGACGCAGAGTTCACCGCACAGTTCGCCCAGCGGTTCGCCGACACCTGGCGCACCCCGGACCTGGCCAAACACGAGGCCTTGTGGAGCGACGACATCGTGCTGGTCCAGCCGATGATGGGCACCCTGCGCGGCAAGCGGGCCTGCCGGTCGGCGTTCCAGCGGCTGTTCGCGCTGATCCCCGACCTGCACGCCGACGTACACACCATCGGCCACGGCCAAGCCGAGGTGTTCATCGAATTCACGTTGAGCGGAACCTACGGCGGCAAGCCGATCGCGTGGGGCGCCGTCGATCGCTTCGCATTCACCGACGGACTGATCGCCGAGCGAGTTTCCTACTTCAACGCGGTTCCGCTGGTACTCACGCTGATCCGCCGGCCGCGCGGATGGGGCCGGCTGACGCGCGCCGGCGCGACGCTTTTCCGGCGTTAGCGCCGGCGCAGCAAGGACCGGCGCGGTCCCTTGATGACCACCGAGCCGCAGACCACGCGGCCGGTCAACACCACATGAGGTGTCCCTTCGGCGGGCGCGGTCTTGCGGCGGTCGCTGGCGCTACCGGCGTACACCTCGACGTCGTCGATCGAGGCGCTGGCGCCCTCGGGCAACCGGATTTCGACCGATCCGAATTTCATGTCGAGTTCGATGACCACGACCGGGCCGGCGAAGCGGGCGTGCACGAGGTCCAACTCGCAGGAGCCCACCCGGCGCACCAACGCCAGCCGGGTCGGCACCATCCATTCGCCGTGCCGCTTGAGCGAGCCGAGCCAGCCGCGGAGTTCGACCCGGTCGGCTGCCGAGGTAACGATCGCGCCGGGCCCGGGCAGGTCGCTGACCAGGCTGTCCAGCTCGGTGCGGGTCCGGGCGTAGGACACCTGCGACGAGCGTTCCTCGAATTCGCCGATGTCGATCAGCCCCAGCGCGACCGCGTTGTGCAGCCGACGCAGCGTGCCGTTGCGGTCGGCATCCGATACCCGCAGTTCGGTCAGTTCGTCAGGCCGGGTCATAGCTGTTTCAATGTACCGCCGCCGATGCTGCCGCGGACCGCTCCGCCGGCCGGCCGTCAAGCCAGGTAGTCGCCCGGCAGCTGGCCCAGCATGAACTTGGTCATCCGGACCGCGTACTCCGAGCTGCCGCCCCCGACGATCAGCGCCGCAAATGCCATATCACCGCGATACCCGGCGAACCAGGAATGCGATCCGCCCGGGAATTCGGCCTCCCCCGTCTTCCCGAACACCGCGCCGCAGTCGGAGATGTCGGTCGCGGTGCCGTTGGTCACCACCAGCCGCATCATCGGCCGCAGGCCGTCGAGCATCTTGGGGCTCACCGGCGCGTTCTCGCCGGCCACCGTCGTGTCCCGCCCCTCGATGAGCCGCGGCACCGGCGTCTTCCCGGCGGCCACCGTCGCGGCGACCAACGCCATGCCGAACGGGCTGGCCAGCACCTTGCCCTGGCCGAAGCCGTCTTCGGTGCGCTCGGCCAGATCCACCGTCGGGGGCACCGAACCGGTCACCGTGGTGATCCCGTCCACCTGATAGTCCAGGCCGACGCCGTACTTGGCGGCCGCTTGTGTCAAGGCTCGAGGCGGCATCCGGCTGGCCAGCTCGGCGAACGTGGTGTTGCAGGAACTGGCGAAGGCCCGCGACATCGGCACCACACCCAAATCGAATCCGCCGTAGTTGGGCACGGTGCGGTGCCCGATGTCGATCGTGCCCGGACAGCCCAGCAGCGTGTTGGGGCTGGCCATGTCGCGTTCGATCGCCGCGCCTGCGGTGACCATCTTGAACGTCGACCCGGGCGGATACAGGCCGCTGGTGGCGATCGGGCCGTCGGCGTCGGCGGCGGCGTTCTGGGCAACCGCCAAGATCTCGCCGGTCGAGGGCTTGATCACCACGATCATCGCCTGACGGGTTTGGTTGTCGACGGCATGCTGGGCTGCGTTCTGCACGGAGCGGTCCAGGCTGATCGAGATCGACGGCGCCGGTGAGGGTTCGACCTCGTGCAGCACCGCGACGTCCACGCCGTTCTGGTTGACGCTGACCACCCGCCAGCCGGGCTGGCCGTCGAGTTGGCCGACCACGGCCTGCTTCACCTGGCTGATCAGCGCCGGCGCGAAGTGCTCGTCGGTCGGCAGCAGCTCGGCCTGGGGGGTGATCACCACCCCGGGCAGGTTTCCGATCGCCGGAGCGACGGCGTTGTTGTCGTCGGCGCGCAGCGTGATCAGGTCCAGCGGCGTGGCCGACGAGCTGGCTTGTTCGGCGAGTAGCTGCGGGTCGTTCAGCGCGTCGTCAAAGGGGTGCAGGGCGTCGACGACCGCCCGAGAGGTCTGAATGAGTTGCGCGCCGGCCCGGCCGGCGTCCAGCGTGTAGCGGTAGAGATAGCCGGGCACCAGCACGTCGGTACCGCCGAGTTCGTTGACGCCGGCACGTCGCGGCGGGTCGGCCCGCAGCGCGAACGTCTGATGCTCACCGAGCCGCGGGTGCAGCCCGGTGGTGGTCCACCGGACCAGCCAGCGGCCCTCGTCGCGGGCCATCTTCAGTTGACCGTCGTAGGTCCAGGCCCGGTTTTTCGGTAGCTGCCAGGTGAATCGGTAGGCCACCGTGCCGGTGTCCTCGGTGTAGCGCGTGCCCAGGATCTGGGTGTCCAGGTGGGTGGCCTGCAAGCCGGCCCAGGCCGCATTGAGCGCCTCGCGGGCATCGCTCGGGTCATCGCTGAGCTCGGCGGCGGCCGCGGTGTCGCCGGTGGACAAGGCGGCGAAGAATCGCTCGGCGGCTGGACCCGGGCCGTCGGGGCGCGGCGTGCAGGCGGGCAGGGCGGTGATCGCGAGCAGCAGCAGGCACGCGGCATGCGATGCAAATGTGGTTTTTGTTGCCATTGAGGCAAATGTTATGAAACTGAGTCCGTGGACGGTCGGAGGCGCACCGAGGCCAATCCGTGACCGCCGCCGAGCGTCACGCCAGCGTGGCGGCGGAAGCCAACGGGGCCGCAGGAAGGAGTCAGTCCAGCAGGATGGTCGCGAAGGCGCCGACTTCGGTGAAGCCGACGCGGCTGTAGGCAGCGCGGGCCACCGTATTGAAGTTGTTGACGTACAGGCTGGCGATTCGCCCGGTGCCGACGATCACCGCCGCCAGCGTCGCGGTGCCGGCTGTCCCCAACCCCCGACCGCGCCGATCGGGATGCACCCACACCCCTTGAATCTGGCCGACATGCGGTGACTGCGACCCGACTTCGGCCTTGAAGACAACCTCGCCGTGCTCGAAGCGGGCCCACGCGCGGCCCTGGCTGATCAGGCTGGCCACCCGGCGGCGATAGCCGCGACCGCCGTCGCCCAGCCGCGGGTCGACCCCGACCTCGCCGATGAACATGTCGATGGCCGCCGCCAGGTACGCGTCGAGCTCGGGAAGCTTCACCTGACGCACGCCGGGGTCGATCGCGCAGGCCGGCATCGCGTTCAACGCCATCAACGGCTGATGGGCACGCACGTCGCGGGCCGGACCCCAAACCGGCTCGAGCCGCTGCCACATCGGCATCACCAATTCGGCCCGGCCCACCAGCGACGAGCATCGTCGCGAACCGCCCATCGCCTCGTCGGCAAACGCCGCCAAGTCGGCAGGGCCGCCCCGCAACGGGATCAGATTGGGGCCGGCGTAGCACAGCGACTCGTCGGCGCCCCGTCGAGTCCACAGTTCGCCGCCGATCGCACTCGGCTCGATGCCGTGGTCGGCGACGCGCGCGGCGACCATGCACGACCCGACGGGGTCGTGGTCGAGGACGCGGCGCACCGCGGCGGCATCCCGCACCACCGACACCCGCCGCTCGTCGACCAAGCGATGGATGGGCGGAGCCGACATACTGACTCTTTCTGCGATCAGGTAGCCCGAACGGGCCCCCTCAGCTTACGGTCACAACCGGGGAACCGCTCGCAGTTGCGTCCGGACCCGACGGCGCGCCGCCTTCGGCGGCCAGTCGCATGGCCTCTTCGATCAGCGTCTCGACGATCTGCGCTTCGGGCACGGTCTTGATCACTTCGCCACGAACGAAGATCTGGCCCTTGCCGTTACCCGATGCCACACCCAGGTCGGCCTCGCGGGCCTCCCCCGGGCCGTTGACGACGCAGCCCATGACGGCCACCCGCAGCGGCACGTCGAGCCCGTCGAGCCCGGCGCTGACCTCGTTGGCCAAGGTGTAGACGTCGACCTGCGCGCGCCCGCAGGACGGGCACGACACGATCTCCAGCGAGCGCGGCCGCAGATTGAGCGACTCCAGGATCTGGTTGCCGACCTTGACCTCTTCGACCGGTGGCGCCGACAGTGACACCCGAATGGTGTCGCCGATGCCCTGGGAGAGCAGCGCGCCGAATGCGACCGCGGATTTGATGGTGCCCTGGAACGCCGGGCCGGCCTCGGTGACGCCGAGGTGCAACGGGTAGTCGCATTGGGCGGCCAGCTGTTCGTAGGCCCGCACCATCACGACGGGGTCGTTGTGCTTGACGCTGATCTTGATGTCGCCGAAGCCGTGCTCCTCGAACAGCGACGCCTCCCACAGCGCCGATTCCACCAGCGCCTCCGGGGTGGCCTTGCCGTACTTGTCCATGAACCGCTTGTCCAGCGAGCCCGCGTTGACGCCGATGCGGATCGGGATCCCGGCGTTGCCGGCGGCGTTGGCGACCTCGGCGACCCGGCCGTCGAATTCCTTGATGTTGCCGGGATTAACCCGCACCGCCGCACAACCGGCGTCGATCGCGGCGAAGATGTACTTGGGCTGGAAGTGGATGTCGGCGATCACCGGAATCTGGCTGTGCCGGGCGATCTCGGCGAGCGCGTCGGCATCCTCCTGGCGCGGACAGGCCACCCGAACGATGTCGCAGCCGGCGGTGGTCAGCTCGGCGATCTGCTGCAACGTGGCGTTGACGTCATGGGTTTTCGTCGTGGTCATCGACTGCACGGCGATCGGATGATCGCTGCCGATGCCGACGTCGCCCACCTTGAGCTGACGGGTCTTGCGCCGCGGCGCCAACGTGGGTGCCGGCGGTGCCGGCATCCCCAGTCCAATGTTTTGGCCGGTGGCCATCGGTGAATCTCCTACTGGAACAACCTGATCGGGTTGACCAGGTCGGCGGTCACGGTCAGCAGCATGTAGCCGACCACCACCACCAAGATGACATAGGTGGCGGGCATGAGCTTGAGGTAATTGACCGGCGCCGCGGGCAGGATGCCGCGCGCCGAGCGGACCATGTTGCGCAGCTTCTCGAACACCGCTATCGCGACGTGCCCGCCGTCGAACGGCAGCAGCGGCACCAGGTTGATGGCACCCAGCACGAAGTTGAACTGCGCCAGGAAGAACCAGAACGCCACCCACAACCCATGGTCGACGGTGTCGCCGCCGATGATCGATGCCCCGACCACGCTGATCGGCGTCTCTGGGTCCCGCTCACCGCCGCCGATCGAGTGCACCAACGCCCCGACTTTGGTCGGGATCTTGGCCAGCGACTTGCCCAGCTCGACGGCCAGATCACCGGTGAAGGTGACGGTGCCCGGGATGGCCGTCAGCGCGTTGTAGTGCGTCGGCCCGAATTGGGCGGCGCTGATGCCGATGGCGCCCACCGGGCTGGGCTTGTCGTCGCCGGGCTTGGCGAACCGCTGGGTCCGGGTGACGTCGACCATGAGCGTGAACTTGGTGCCGTCCCGCTCGATGACGAACGCAGTGGGGCCGGTGAGTTTCTGCACCGCGTCGACGAGCTCGCCGAAGCTGTGCACGTCGGTGGCGCCCACCTTGGTGATCACGTCACCGGATTTGATTCCGGCGATCGCCGCCGGTCCGGGGCCGGTGCACTTGCCCAGCTCTCCTTTAGTGAGTTCCGGTGCGACGCAGGCGGTTTCACCGACAACGGCACGGTCGTCGGGATGCAGGTTCGGCAGCCCCCAGGCGACGGCGATGCCATAGATCAACACCAGGCCGATCAGGAAGTTCATCCCGGGACCGGCCAACAACACCGCGGTGCGCTTCCAGGTCTTCTGCTTGTACATGGCGCGGTCATGCTCGTCGGGCAGCAGCTCTTCCACCGAGGTCATCCCGGCGATGTCGCAGAACCCACCCGCCGGGATGGCCTTGATGCCGTATTCGGTCTCGCCGCGCCGCGTCGACCACAACGTCGTACCGAAGCCGACGAAGTAGCGGCGCACCTTCATCCCGGTGGCGCGCGCCACCCACATGTGCCCGCATTCGTGCAGCGCCACCGAGATCAGGATGGCGAGCGCGAACAGCACGATGCCGACAGCGAACATCATCGGGTGCCCAGGACCTCCTGTGTGGATCGCTCAATCCCGCGTCGGGCCTCCTCGCGGGCCCAGCGTTGCGCGTCGAGTACGTCATCCACGGTAGCGGGTAATGCGGCCCATTGGCCTGCGGCGTGCAACACGTCGGCGATTGTGCGCACGATCGCCGGAAAACCGATCCGGCCGGCCAGGAAGGCGCCCGCCGCTTCTTCGTTGGCGGCGTTGTAGACCGCCGTCATGCAGCCCCCAGCTTGGCCGGCCCGCCGGGCGAGCTCGACGGCGGGAAACACCTGGTTGTCCAGCGGCTCGAAGTCCCAGCTCGACGCGGTGGAGAAGTCGCAGGCCGCGGCCACGCCGGCCACCCGCTCCGGCCAGTTGAGCGCCAGCGCGATCGGCAGCTTCATATCCGGTGGGCTGGCCTGCGCGATCGTCGAGCCGTCGGTGAAGGTGACCATCGAATGCACGATCGATTGCGGGTGCACGACCACGTCGATGTGGTCGTAGGGCACCCCGAACAGCAGGTGGGTTTCGATGAGCTCCAGCCCCTTGTTCACCAGCGACGCCGAGTTCAGCGTGTTCATCGGCCCCATCGACCAGGTGGGATGCGCGCCGGCCTGCTCGGGCGTGACGTGCTCGAGGTCGGCGGCCGACCAGCCGCGGAAGGGCCCGCCGGAAGCGGTGAGCACGAGTTTGGCGACCTCGTCGGGGGTGCCGCCGCGCAGGCACTGGGCCAGCGCGGAGTGCTCGGAGTCGACGGGCACGATCTGGCCCGGTTGCGCCGCCTGCAGCACCAGCGGCCCGCCGGCGATCAGCGATTCCTTGTTGGCCAGCGCCAGCCGGGCACCGGAATCCAGCGCCGCCAGCGTGGGCCGCAATCCCAGCGCTCCCACCAGCGCGTTGAGCACGACGTCGGCCTCGGTGTCCTCGACCAACCGGGTGGCCGCCTCCGGCCCGCAATAGCTGACCTCACCGAGGGTCTGGGCGGCGCGCTCGTCGGCGACGGCGATCTTGGTGACCCCGGTCTCGGCGCGCTGCCGGGCAAGCAGCTGCGGATTGGCGCCGCCGGCGGCCAGCCCGACCAATTCGAAACGATCCGGGTTGGCCGCGATGACATCCAGCGCCTGGGTACCGATGGAGCCGGTACTGCCCAGCACCAGAACCTTGCGGCGGCTCGTCACCCACTTATTGTGCCGCGCGGTCGGCGAGTTCCCACGTCTGGACGCCAACACCGTTTAACTCGAGGCCAAAGCGGGAAGGGCGACGAACACCGAATGGCCACACAAACGGGAGATGGCAGCCATGGACGCTATGCAGCACAAAGCACTTGCCGCGGCCGGTTTCGCGGCGATCGCAGTGATGGGACTGTCGGGCTGTACCACGACCGAAGTCCACCAGCCGGCGCAGTCCGGACCGGCCACCGTGACCACGACCGTGCTCATCACCACCTCGGCGCCCACGACGACCGGAAGCCCGACTCCGGCCGGCAATCCGGTCGGTCCCGGCTGCGCCGAATACGAGCAGCAGGTGCCCACCGGGCCCGGTTCGGTTTCCGGGATGAGCAAGGATCCGGTGGCCGTGGCCGCGTCGAACAACCCGCAGCTCACCACCTTGACCCAAGCGGTCTCCGGCAAACTCAACCCGCAGGTCAACCTGGTGGACACCCTCAACAAGGGCGAGTACACGTTGTTCGCCCCGACCGACAAGGCGTTCGAGAAACTCGACGCTGCGACCATGGACCGGCTCAAGACCGACGCGGCGTTTTTGAACGGCATCCTGACCTATCACCTGGTCAACGGGCAGCTGACGCCGGCACAGGCCGACGGCGTACATCAGACGCTGGACAACAACGCGACGCTGACTGTCACGGGCACCAGCGACAACCTCAAGGTCAACGACGCAGGCGTGACCTGTGGAGGTATCAGCACAGCAAATGCGCAGGTCTACATGATCGACACGGTGCTCATGCCTCCGCCGCCCCCGCCCACGCCCTGACTCGGGTATGCCAGAATGTCGGGGCACTGGCAATCCCAACCGGAGGTGACGTGGTGGTCAGTACTGAGGTGGAGCGCAACGCCGGGGTGTACACCGCCGATGTGCCGTCCGCAGCCTGGGGCTGGAGCAAGATCAACAACCGCACCTGGCACGTCGTCGGGTTGTGCATCGTCGGCTTCCTGCTGCTGATGCTGCGGGGCAATCACGTCGGCCATATCGAAGACTGGTTTCTGATCAGCTTCGCGGCCCTGGTGTTGTTCGCCGTCGTACGCGACTGGTGGGGCCGCCGCCGCGGCTGGCTGCGGTAGCGGCCGCTTAGCCGTCGGCGGCGAGCCGTTTCGCTTTTGGCGCCGAGCGTGAAGCTGGGTTCACGTTGGCGGTCGAGCGTGAACCCAGCTTCACGTTCGACGGGCGACCAGGCACGCTCTACCCGCTTAGCCGTCGGCGGCCAACTGACCGCAGGCGGCGGCGATCTCGCGGCCGCGGGTATCGCGTACGGTGCACGACACACCCTGGCCGCGGACCCGCCGGACGAATTCGCGTTCGGCCGCTTTCGGGCTGGCGTCCCACTCGCTCCCGGGTGTCGGGTTGAGCGGAATGACGTTCACGTGTGCCAGCGGTCCGAGCGCGCGGTGCAGCAGCTTGCCCAACAGGTCGGCCCGCCATGGCTGATCGTTGACGTCGCGGATCAGCGCATATTCGATCGAGACCCGTCGACCGGTCACGTCGGCGTAGTAGCGGGCGGCGTCCAGCGCCTCCCCGACCTTCCACCGGTTGTTGACCGGCACCAGCGTGTCGCGCAACTCGTCGTCGGGCGCGTGCAGCGACAGCGCCAGCGTCACCCCGAGCCGCTCGTCGGCCAGCTTGCGGATAGCCGGGGCCAAGCCGACCGTCGACACCGTCACCGAGCGGGCCGAGATTCCGAAGCCGGCGGTGATGGCGCGCACCGCGGCAACCACCCGCGCGTAGTTGGCCAGCGGCTCGCCCATGCCCATGAACACGACGTTGGACAACCGGTCGCCCCAGTCGTCGCGCAGTGCGACGGCCGCGGCCCGCACCTGCTCGAGGATCTCGGCGGTCGACAGGTTCCGCTTCAGCCCGCCCTGCCCGGTCGCGCAGAACGGACACGCCATGCCGCAGCCGGCCTGCGACGAGATGCACACGGTGTTGCGCTGCGGGTAGCGCATCAGCACCGATTCGAATGTGGTGCCGTCGATGGCACGCCAGAGCGTCTTGCGTGTCTGGCCGTCGTCGCAGGCGACATCACGGGCCGGGGTCAGCAGCGTGGGAAACAGCGCCTCGGCGATCCGGTCGCGGGCCGCGGCCGGCAAATCGCTCATCTGCCGCGGGTCGGCGCTCAACCGGGCGTAGTACTGGTGTGCAAGCTGTTTGGCCCGAAAAGCCGGCAGCCCCAGCTCCGCGACGGCCGCGGCGCGGCCCGCCTCGTCGAGGTCGGCCAGATGCCGCGGCGGCAGTGCGCCGCGCGACGCGAACACCAGTTGTCGCACCATGATGAGTCCAGTATCAGGGCACCAGTGTCAGCACGACCCACGCGGCCACCGCCGACGGCAAAAATCCGTCGAATCGGTCCAGCACGCCGCCGTGGCCGGGCAGCAGGCTGCCCATGTCCTTGATCCCCAGATCCCGCTTGACCTGTGATTCCACCAGATCACCGAGGGTCGCGGTGACCACCACGGTCAAACCGAGCAACACGCCGATCCACGGCGGTTTGCCGACCAGGTAGACCACAGTGAGCGCGGTCGCGGTGGTCCCCAGCAGCAGGGAGCCGACCAGTCCCTCCCAGGATTTCTTCGGGCTGATCGCCGGGACCATCGTGTGCTTGCCGAACAACACGCCCGCGGCGTAACCGCCGACATCGGAGGACACCACACCGACTGCCAGCGAGAACGCCTTGGCGGGGCCGTCTTGGTGATAGACCAGCAACGCCGCAAACGAGGCGAACAGCGGCACCCAGGCGGCCAGGAAAACCGTCGCCGAGACATCGCGCAGGTAATTCGCCGGAGCGGCGTCCGGACCCTGCGCGGCCCGGCGACCCTGGCGGCTCAGCAGCCGCCAGATCATGCAGACCACGACGGTGCCACCGAAGCCGGCCAGCGCGCCGCGCACGCCGTATGGCCAGGTCAGCCACACGGTGGCCTGGCCACCGAGCACCAGCGGGAGCACCGGGATGACGTAGCCGGCGGCCCTGAGCCGCCGCACCACTTCGAGCGTGCCGAGCAGCACACCGGCGGCGAGTATCCCGACGAACGCGCAGCGCGCGTACAGCAAACTGGCGATGACGGCCCCGCCCAGGACCGCGCCGACCAAAATCGCCACCGGCAGATTGCGGCCGGCCCGCGACGTGTTCGGCGGCGGTTCCGGCAGCGATTCCTCGGCCGGGGTGCCTGTACCGGTATCAGTGCCTGCCACGGACATCGTTGCTGAGCGGCCGCTAGACCTCCAGCAGCTCGCCTTCTTTGTGTTTGACCAGTTCGTCGATCTGGGTGACGTACTGGTGGGTGGTCTTGTCCAGGTCCTTTTCGGCCCGGCCGACCTCGTCCTCGCCGGCCTCTCCGTCTTTGCGGATGCGGTGCAGTTCCTCCATGGCCTTGCGCCGGATGTTGCGTACTGAAACGCGGCCTTCCTCGCCTTTGTGCTTGGCCTGCTTGACCAGTTCGCGACGACGTTCCTCGGTCAACTGCGGCACCGCCACCCGAATGACGTTGCCATCGTTGGTGGGGTTCACGCCGAGGTCGGAGTTGCGGATCGCGGTCTCGATGGCATGTAGCTGATTGTTTTCGTACGGCTTGATGACGACCAGGCGTGCTTCGGGGACGTTGATACTGGCCAGTTGGGTGATCGGGGTATTGGTGCCGTAATAGTCGATGACGATCCGGGAGAACATGCCCGGATTGGCCCGCCCGGTCCGGATGGTCGACAGATCGTCCCGCGCCACCGACACGGCTTTTTCCATCTTCTCTTCGGCGTCGAAGAGCGCCTCGTCAATCATTGTTTCGCCGCTCCTTAGGTGGTGACCAGCGTTCCGATCTTCTCACCCGCGACCGCGCGGGCGATATTGCCGTCGGTCAGCAGGTTGAACACCAAGATCGGCATGCCATTGTCCATACACAGGCTGAACGCGGTGGCATCGGCCACCCGCAGCCCGCGGTCGATCACTTCGCGGTGGCTGATCGCGGTGAGCAGTTCGGCGTCGGGGTTGGTCCGCGGGTCGTCGGCGAACACCCCGTCGACGGCCTTGGCCATCAGCACCACCTCGGCGCCGATCTCCAGCGCCCGCTGCGCTGCGGTGGTGTCGGTGGAGAAATACGGCAACCCCATGCCGGCACCGAAGATCACCACCCGACCCTTCTCCAGGTGCCGTCGCGCCCGCAGCGGAATGTAGGGCTCCGCCACCTGCCCCATCGTGATCGCGGTCTGGACTCGGGTCGCGATGCCTTCCTTCTCTAAGAAGTCTTGCAGCGCAAGGCTATTCATGACGGTGCCGAGCATGCCCATATAGTCCGAGCGGCTGCGCTCCATGCCGCGTTGTTGAAGTTGCGCGCCGCGAAAGAAGTTGCCGCCGCCGATCACGACCGCGACCTGCACGCCACTGCGGACCACTTCGGCGATCTGGCGGGCCACCTGGGCCACCACGTCGGGATCCAGCCCGACCTGTCCCCCGCCGAACATTTCACCGCCGAGCTTGAGCAGCACCCGCGAGTACTTGGGCCGATTATCCGATTGGGTGGCGGAATAGCCATTATCCGGCAAAAACGCGTCTACGCCCCTGGTGCTCGTCGGCTCCGGTTCTGTCATCAGACTCCTCGCGTAAGAGCGCCATTCCGGTGCGCCCGGACACGGCACTTTCCATCCTGCCTCATGCCCACCCCCGCATGTCCGAGGTGAAAGCTTAATGTCGAGTTGCGGCTGCCGTGCAGCCACTGCGAGAAACGGTTTCCCAGTCCAGCTCGCTGAATTCCGGCCACTGCGTAAGTACCACGATGGCGTCGGCGTCCTGGGCTGCGACGTAGGGATCCCGGGCGGTGGCCACCGGCAGACCAGCGGCATCGATGCTGTCCAAGCGGGGTTCGTCGGCGGTCACGTGGGCGAGCGACCGGCCTCAAGTCGGCGCAGATCGTGACTGCCCGCCAATGCCTACCCGACAGACCGCGGCCGTCAGCGTTGACCGGCACGAGTTGGCGATGCGGGCCTTATACGAACGAACGCCGTGCACATGTCATAGCAAAACGTTGCTGCCGAGGCAGTCGGCATGCGGGAGATACTTCCCCCGCACTTTGACCGTCAAACATGGCCTTGCGGCGGCGCTCACGACGACGCTGTCAACCCCCGGGTGGCCGGTCCTTCCAGCAACGTTCCGTCGGGCGCGAAGCGTGACCCGTGCAGCGGACACTCCCACGACTTGCTGACGTCATTCCAGTTCACGATGCCACCCAAATGTGGACATACCGGCGAAACCCGGTGCTGCACACCGTCAATGGTGCAACGGGCCTCCAAATTCCACGGCGGGCCGCTGACCACCCCGCCTTCTTCTGGAGCGGCACGGCCGAGCCGGGTTATCGGTGCCACCCACCCTTTGGCGAGGTGGAATGCGACCTCGAGGTTGGCCTGCATGGCCGTAGGAATGCCGGTGACCTCGTGCGGGCTCCACGCCGCGAACGCGCGCCCCCAGTCCATGCGGCCGCCGAGGATCCGCGCGCTGAGCAAAAGCGCCGCCGCCGCACCCGCGGCAAGCCCCCACTTATTGAACCCCGTTGCCGTGAAGACTTTTTCGTCGCCGGGAAGGATGGGGCCGACATACGGCAGGTGGTCGGCGGGAGTGTAGTCCTGGGCCGACCATTGATGGGTCATCTCGGCACCCGGGTAGTGATCGCGCACCCATGACGACAATTCGTCCAATTCGGCGGTCGGGCTCTTGCGGCCCACAATGTGGCTGGCGCCGGCGACGACGAGTCGCTCGCCGCTGTTGACCGGTGCGTAGCGCACCGACCTTGTCGGTGAACCCGCGGAGATGAACATCGGCCGGGTGATAGTGCCTGGAACGTCGAACGCCATGCCGTAGGACCTGGTGGGTTTCACGCGAGCAAAGAAGCCGCCGCGATCCAGAATCGGCATACCGGTTGCCAGCACGCACTGCCCAGCGTCGACGTCGACCTCACCATCAGAGGTACGCACCCCCAGCCGCAGGCGACCGCGGCGATGGGACAGCCGATGCACCCGCGCACCTTCGACGAGCCGGCCGCCCCGCTCGGTCAACTCGCCGATCAGGCTGTCCAGCAACGGCATTGGATCGAATTGCGCCTGGTCGGCCAACCGTACCCCGCCGTGATACGGGAATGGGGCGCCGGCGTCGTCGTCCCATTCGACGTCGAGGCCTGCCAGCCGGCACGCAGCCAACTCCGCGCGCGTCGACGCCACCTCTCCCGCCGATTGGGCATAGGTGTAGGCGTCTTCCCGCTGAACCGGAACCCCGTTGGCCTCGCAATACCGCAGCAGCCAATCCTGGCCCTCTTGGTTGCCGCGCACGTAGTCGCGCGCCAGGTCGGCACCGTGGCGGGCGACGATCTGCGACAACATCGTGCCCTGCAGCAGACTGACCTTCCCGGTGGTGTTGCCGGTGGTCACTGCGCCGGCGCTGCGGGCCTCCAGCACCACGACGTCCTTGCCGGCCCTGGCCAGCAGCACCGCGGTGATCAGCCCGGTGATCCCGGCGCCCACCACCACGACGTCGGCGGACAGCGGTCCCAGGCTTGTTCGAGCAGTTAGGCGGCTCCGGTCAGCCAGCCACAGCGATCTCATCATCGCTCCCACATACCCGGACGTGGGGCGACGAAACAGGTGGCGCCCCGGTGTGCGGCGTCACAGCGGCGTCCGCGCCACGCGTCACCAGCGGTAAGGCGGGCCGTGCCGTGCGGCGGCTGGGCGAGGCGGGCGTGAAGGTTTGAGCACGCGGTGCCCCGGGAATCCGCGAGACGCGGCGGGGAGAGCAAGCGACCAACGAATCTCTGCGCCGCGCCGCAACCGGTCGAGACACCGGCCAGTGACACCAGCCAACTAGGAGGATTCCATGGCGGACGACAAGAACAGTGGGCCCGAAGAGGGCGTTCGGGGCGTTGTCGAAGGCGTGAAGGGCAAGGCCAAGGAAGCCGCAGGCAACGTTCTCGGCCAAGACGACATGGCCCGCGAGGGCAAGGCCCAGCAGGACAAGGCTCAGGCTGAGCGCGATGCGGCCAAGCGGGAAGCCGAAGCCGAGTCGGCACGCGGCAGCGCTGAGGCCGCGGAAAAGCGCCAACAATCGCACCAGGATTAGCTCGATCCAATCGACAGGCCCGGTCCGCAACGGACCGGGCCTGTCGGCTATCTGGGCCCGGGATCAACCAAACAGCGGTAGGGCGCGCTTGCGCGCCAGGGCGTCCATGCCGCGTTGGATGCTGTTCTGCACTTCGTGGTACTTACTGTCGACATAGTCGTCGTCGTCGGCGCGTTCGGCATCGTGGTCGAGTTCGACGGCGGGCATGAAGCGGGTGCGGATCTTGGCGGGAAGCGGGAACTGCGGCAGCGCGGCGGGCGCTATTCCCCAGGGCAGCGAGACGGCCACCGGGAACACTTTGAGCCGCAACAGCCGGTCCAACCGCAAGACCCGCGAGAGCTTGTCGCCGCGGATCAGCACCGGCATGGCGTCCGCGCCGCCGACCGTGGCGATCGGCACTATCGGCACGCCAGCACGAATTGCCATCTTCACGAAGCCTTTTCGGCCAGCGAGGTTGGCGCGGTCGCGCTCACTCCATGGCCGCAGGGAGTCGACTTCGCCGCCAGGCCAAAGCGCGACGTCGCGCCCTTCGGCCAGCGCCGTCGCAATAGCGTCCGGTGCCGCGGGCAGTACACCCATCGAACGGAAGTAGCGGCCGAAACCGGGAATCGCCATCAACGCATCGTGCGCGGTTCCATGCAGCGTGCGCTCCGGGCCGAATCGCCGCCACCACTGCAAGCCGACGGTCCAGGCATCCCACACGAACGGGGCGCCAGAGTGGATGCCCACCAATAACACCGGTGGCTCGGGGATGTTTTCCCAGCCGTCGATTTCCATTCGGAACCAGTAGTCGACCAACGTATTCCAGAAGAACTTCTGCCGTTGCAGCGTGTCTTCGTCCTGGCCGCTGAGATCCCACCTGCCGGCCCGGCTGGCCACCCAGCCGCTCAGCCCGCCCTGCTGCCCGTCACGTCGGTCTGCCATCGCCGTGCGGGCTTGCTCGGCCTGTTGGCAGGCTTGTTCGCGAACGTCGTCCGGTCTGTGATCGGTTGCACTCATACCGCTTCTAGTACCCCATCCGGCCCGACCCGAAAATGCGTCACAAAGCGACACCTCCCCGCGTCATTGCTGACGCGGGGAGGATGTGTTGCCTGTTATGGCAGTTAGGCGTTGCTTGTCCAGATCAGGACATCCTGCACGCCGTCGTTGTAGACGACGCCGTTGGGCGGCGCGCCGGTCACGTCGAAGTAGACCTTGCCGCTGGATTGCTGACCCTGAACGATCGGCGCCGGGCTGATGCCGTTCGGCACCGGGGACGTGTCGATCACCCGGTAGGTTTCACCGTTGGCCGCCCGGGCGTTGAAGTCCGAGACCACCGGCGTGACAGTCCCGCTGTCCGACTTTGCGGTCAGGTCCGCCTGGTACAGGTGACCCTTCGGGGTGTAGCCCGGTATCACCATGTCGCTGGGCTGCAGATTGCTCACCGTGTAATCGGTGACCAACGGGCCGTCGACGAGTTGTTGGCTCGTGCCGAATCCCTGGATGCTCGGCGGAGCAGCAGAGGCCATCGGCGCCCCGAAAACACTGGCGGCCGCAATTGCGGCGGCTCCGATTCCCGTTTTCACAGTAGTGGCGGTGAACTTCACGCTATCTCCTCTCTTTCGTGTCGTTCGAGCCTTCCGCTCGAGCGGTGAGTTCTCAGGTAGGTCACCGCACCCAGTCCCCCATACCCATCCGCGGTGGTGCCAAACGTGGTCGACGCGAATGATGTTGTCCTGACAGCAATCTTTTACGCCACCGTAAACGCCCCGAATCAATGGTTAGCCGCTGGTTGGGCCGGGTAGCCGGGGCGATAACGCCTGCGCCATCACCCGATTCGATACTTGCAGGAGCACCTGATGAGTTTTCCCGAGCAGCAGCAAGCGGTACCTGGTGTACAGGCACGAATGGACCCGGTGCCTGATTGCGGTGAAGACAGTTATCGCGGCTCCGGAAAGCTCACCGGTAAACGGGCGGTGATCACCGGCGGTGACAGCGGGATCGGGCGGGCGGTCGCGATCGCCTACGCCAGAGAAGGCGCTGACGTGTTGATCGCCTACCTCAACGAGGACGAAGATGCTCGCGACGTCGCCCGCTATGTGCAAGACGCCGGCCGGAAATGCGTCCTGGTTCCCGGCGATCTGTCCGATCCCGCGCACTGCCGAGCCGTGGTGGATCGGGCGGTCCAGGAGTTCGGCGGCATTGACGTGCTGGTCAACAACGCCGCTTATCAGATGACGCACGAAACGCTCGATGAGGTCAGCGACGAGGAATGGGACTACACCTTCCGGCTCAATGTCGGCGCTTACTTCTATCTCACCAAGGCGGCGTTGCCGCATATGCCCGCCGGCTCCTCGATCATCGGCAGCTCGTCGGTCAACTCCGACACGCCTAACCCCACACTGGCCCCCTACGCGGCGACGAAAGCCGCGATCGCCAACTTCTCGGCGAGCCTGGCACAAATGTTGGGCGACAAAGGGATTCGCGTCAACAGCGTGGCTCCCGGTCCGATCTGGACGCCGCTTATCCCGTCGACCATGCCCGCCGAGAAGGTGAAGTCATTCGGCGAGAACGTGCCGTTGGGGCGCGCTGGTCAACCCGCCGAGCTGGCGTCGATCTACGTGCTATTGGCCTCCGACGACGCCAGCTATATCTCCGGTGCGCGGGTGGCCGTCACCGGCGGTCGGCCAATTCTCTGAGGACACAGCTGAGAACGCGCGGCGCGGTCGCGCTGGCCTGAGCCGGCTTTCACAGGAAATCCCCATAAAACGCTGGACAGAACGAGCTGTTGAGGTTACTAATGGGTATTGACCACCCTGTCTTCAGCAGCGTAGGGCCGGCATCCGCCGATGCGCCGATTACGGCGCACGATTCGGAGTGCATCCATGAGCGCTGCGACGATCAAATTTTGTCGCTCCCAAGCTATTTCGGGCACACAACCCGCTGATGCGCCGCGCGCCCTGCGGGCGGAGACCCGCCACGTCGGTACGGCGGTGATCATCTCCGTCAGCGGCGAAGTAGATGCCAGCAATGAAGGCGACTGGCGCTACCTGCTCGCCGAGATGGCGGCAACCGCCGCTCCACCGGGACCCGTCGTCGTCGACGTTCGAGAGCTCGACTTCATGGGTTGCTGCGCGTTCGCTGTGCTGGCGCGTGAGGCAGAACGATGCCGGCGCCGCGGTGTGACGCTCCGATTGGTCAGCCAAAAGCCGATAGTCGCGCGCACCGCGGCCGCCTGCGGGCTGCGCTGGCTGTTGCCCATCCACCCGACGCTGCAACGAGCGTTGACGCGGGCCGCAAAGGAGGATTAACTGGCACGAGCTCACGGCAGATAGGCTCCTCGACCTGGTACGGCCAGCACGACATAACGGTTGGCTATCCGACCTGCCGCAGCGCCTCGGGTGTGAGGTCCTTGCGGGACGGGTAGCCGTCGACGGCCATCAGCAGGTCGGCTTCGGCCAGCAACGAGCGCAGCACGTGCACGATGCCATCGTCGCCGCCAAGCGCCAGGCCGTACGCGTAGGGCCTGCCGATGCCGACCGCGGCGGCGCCCATCGCGAGCGCCTTGATGATGTCGGGCCCGCTGCGGACTCCCGAGTCGAACAGCACGGGTAGCCCGTCGACGGCCTCGAGGACTCCGGGCAGGCAGTCGAGGGCCGGCACGCCGCTGTTGGCCTGTCGGCCGCCGTGGTTGGAGCAGTAGATGCCGTCGACGCCAGCGTCTTTGGCGCGTCGAGCGTCGTCAGGATGGCAGATGCCTTTCGGAATCACCGGAAGCTTGGTCTCTGAGCGCAGCCAGTCCAGATCCTCCCACCGGAACGGCCCGCCGAAGATAGGAAGCTTCTCCACCGCAGCCTCCGTGGGGTCCTCGCCGGGTTTCAGGCTGTCGAGGAACACCGGGTCGCTGGTGTAGTTGGCAAGACAACGACTAGGCACCTGTGGGTAGTTGCCGGCGCTCAGGTCGCGCGGTCGCCAGCCGGTCACCCAGGTATCGAGGGTGACGACGATGCCCTTATACCCAGCCGCCTCGGCGCGGTGTACCAGGCTGGCGGCCATCTCGCGGTCCGGTGGTGTGTAGAGCTGGAAAAATCCGGCGGTATCGCCCATCGCGGCGGCGACGTCTTCCATCGGGTCGGCTGACAGTGTTCCCGCCATGAACGGGATACCGGTCCGCGCCGCAGCTCGCGCGCAGGCCAAATCGCCATGCCCGTCTTGTGCGCACACTCCGATGACGCCGATCGGCGCCATGAACGCCGGAGCCGGAAACTTCACCCCGAAGACTTCGACCGCAAGGTCACGTTCCGTCGGCGCGACGAGCATGCGCGGCATCAAGCCCCAGCGCTCGAATGCCTGACAGTTGGCGCGCTGGGTGTGCTCGTCGCCGGCGCCGCCCACGACATATCCCCATACCGACTGGGGCAGCGCAGCGGACGCGTTAGCCTCCAAGTCGGCGAAGGTGATTGGTAACGACGGGTTTTCGCCCTTTTGCCCCTGCGTGTAAATCTCATTTTGGTACCGTGCAAACGCCATAGGCAACAGGTACCCGACGGTGCGCCCACCAAACCGGCCGCTAACCGCCCCGAGCGGGAGGTATTGGTCCTGCATACGCCGGCAGGTTCGCGACTCCGCGCGGGCGACACGCCGCTGACATTGCGTGTTTACCCCTCGACGTTTGGGGTAATGCGGTTGTGTCGGCACAAGATTCAAGCGCACCGACCTTACTGAGCGTGCTGCAAAGCAGGTGAAACATGGCCACAGCCAGCCGACACCGTCGAGCGCTCGTCGGTGCAAGCGCGTTTGTCGATGAATGGGGACCACCACCGCCACGCCGCCGACATGCCCGGGATCAAGTACTCAGCTGCAGACAAGCCCGGCGCATGAGCCAGCGCTTCGCTGCCGTCGGCGTCGAAATGCCGCCGGCACACCTTCAAGAAATTGCCGCGGGCAGGTCGATAGGTCCTGACGACCTAGTGAACGTTAATTTCGCACTGGTCGCGACCGAAGTAATGCGGGAAGAACGCCGGGCGAAGTTCAAGCGCGGCCGGCGTCGCGCCACGCGATGGTGCATATGTGCTGGCGCGGGTATCGCGTCGTTGACCACGCTTTGTTGTTTTGTCGTGGCCTTCATCAGCCTTGCTCTAACCGACTCGCCATTTTGAGCTGGCTTCGCTTCGGCGCGCGCAGTGCGCGATGACCCAGCGGGCAAACGACATATCGCCGCCGCGCCTACCTCGACGGCCGCGTTTACCGGCCCGGTTATTCGGGGATTCGGCTGGCATGGCGATTTGTGCAACATGCGTTTGCGTGCACTGCGCACGGCAATCCGGTGACGACACGCTTTCCGACCGGCAGCGGTGACAATGGCCGAACCACCGCTGCCGCCTCGCCCCGACGAGCCCGGCCGCGAAGACCGCAACGTTCGGCCGGCGGTCACTTTCGCTCTGGTGATCGCGGCGGTCGGTGTGGCGTTCCTCGTCCTCGCCGCTGTGTCGGTTGCCAATTGCGACGGCGCGACGCATACCGACACGACGGCGTGCGGGCCGGCAATACGCATCGCGCTGGGAGTCGGCGCACCGGTGATTCTGTTCGGCGGAGGGGTGTGGGCCTTCGTGCGGACGTTCCGGTTGTGGCGCGAGGGCAGGCCTTGGTGGGCATGGCAGGGCGCGGGTTGGTTTTTGCTGTTGCTAATGCTGCTCACGCTGACCATGGGCCTGCCTCCGATCGCCGGGCCGGCGCTGGGCGGCTGACATCGACGAGTGCAAGGCGACCGAGACAGTCGAGGTAATAAAAGGAGAGGCACATGAGTGAACCCGACGCGATCATCCGAAAACTGCACGACGCGCTCGACAAAGAAGAAGGCCTCGCCGCTCGGCTCGAGCAATCATTGGTGGCGGCCCGGCAATGGGCCGAAGCCGACCTGAGCCCGGAGCTGTTCGAGGCGCTGGAATGGCCCACCGACATCGGCCAGTATGAGGACTATCTCAAGCGCTTCGTGCGGTGGGTGCCGCACGAATCGGATGGGGAAGCGTGGAAGCAAGAGGGGAAATCCCAAGAGGTCGACGACCGGCAGGCGCATTTCTACTTCTTGCTCTCGCAGAAGGTCGACGGCGAGATTCTGCAGAACTCCGACGTCTTCCGGGAATGGGTCACCGAGTTCGCCCGGGAATGGGGTGACTTTCTGGACAGCCCGGAATCGTTCAGCCCCGAAGCCTTGCAGTCGTTTATCGACAACGCGCCGCAGTACGGCATCCACGAATCGCTGGTCGACGGTGCGCCGAATGCACCCAGCGGCTGGTTGACCGCCAACCAATTCATCGCCCGCGAACTCAACGGTGGGCTGCGCCCGATCGCCGAGCCGGCCAGCAACTTGGTCGTCACCTCGCCGGCCGACTGCATGTATAAGAGTTTCTACGACATCGACGACGACTCCGCCATTCCAGCCACCAACGTCAAGAATGAAAAGTACGGCAACATCAAACAACTCATCGAAGGCAGTCAGTACAGCGAGAGCTTTGCCAACGGCACGTTCGTGCACTACATGCTCCCGGTAACGGCCTATCACCGCTATCACCTGCCAGTCGGCGGCTTGGTCAAAGAATCCTTCCGGATCAACGGCAAAGTCTTCATGCGTGTCGGCATCGAGGAGCATCAGCTGCAGGGCAGCGACAGCTCCACCAGCGGATACGAGTTCTCCCAGACCCGCGGGGTGGTCACCATCGACACCGCGCAGTCCGACTTAGGCGACATCGGCATCGTCGCGGTAATCCCGGTGGGGATGGCACATGTTTCGTCGGTGATGCTGACCTCGACCCCCGGCAAGCACATGGCTAAAGGAGAAGAGTTCGGCTACTTCCAGTTCGGCGGCTCCGACATCATCATCCTGTTCCAAAAAGGCGTCGACCCACAGATCGATACAAGCGAGGACTTCCGGCTCGTCGGTATCCCCGTAGCACGTTGCAAACCGCTCACCCGCTGACCAGACACGCCGCGCTCCTACCGGGATCGAAAAGAGCTGAGGTTTAACATATTCGAGAGCTCACCCATTACACTAGGCGTGCCGACAACCAGCCGCGGACAGGCCGGAATCGCGGCGGATGAACTGAGCCGGGAAGTTTGCGTTTAAGGAAGTGAGCGTATGGGCACCTACTGCGGCATGATGGCACGTCTCGTCGGATCTGCAATGGTCGCAGCATGCAGTCTCAGCACCACCGTCCTTTCTGGCCAGGCCCTTTCGTCGGCCTCGGCCGCGGGATGTCCCGATACGGAGGTGGTGTTTGCGCGTGGTACAGGTGAGCCGCCCGGCGTCGGTCCCACCGGTCAGGCATTCGTCGATGCATTGGGCCAGCGCGTCGGCGGGAAGTCGCTAGGGGTGTATCCGGTCAACTACCCCGCTAGCGACGAGTGGGCCACCGGCGTGGACGGCGTCCGTGACGCGGGCGCTCACATCGTATCGATGACGAACACCTGCCCCAACACCAAAATGGTGCTCGGCGGATACTCTCAGGGCGCGGCCGTGATGGGCTTCGTCACCTCGCCTACGGTGCCTGACGGGGTCGATCCGGCGACGGTGCCCAAACCGCTGTCGCCTGACGTCGCCAACCACGTCGCCGCTGTCGTGCTGTTCGGGACCCCGAATGTGCGCGCGATGAGCTTCCTCAACGAACCGCCCCTCACGATCGGGCCGTTGTATCAGCCCAAGACCCTCCAGTTGTGCGTTCCGGAGGACCCGGTCTGCTCTGACGGAATGAACTTCGCCGCGCACAACACCTACGTCGACGAGGGCAACCTGATCAATCAAGGAGCGGACTTCGCGGCAAGCCGCCTGCAGTCGAGTGGCGGCGGGTCGGCACCGGCGGCGTCTCGGACCGGAGGCTTTGGCGACTGAGCCGCGTACCGTCGAATCTGCTTGGTGCGCAGTTCAGTTAGATACGGCAGGCTGCTGTCGCGCATCGCCGAGGATCACGCCGCCATCCGGTAGTTGCTCGGGCAGCACAGCGATGTCCCATTTCGGTAACAAGCGGGGCCGCGAGGTTTAGTTTGGGCCGCCCAGGCTGATTCACGGTTATGAACAGCGCAGTTGGGTATGAGACCACGGCGCTTCGATCCCAACTTGCCGAGATGTGCGCCATGGCCGCTCAGGCGTTGGACCATGCCACCCATGCATTGCTGCTGGCGGACATGGGGACGGCCGAAGCTGTCATCGGCGGGTACAAGGAAATCGCCGCGACGAGTTCGACCGCGGAGGAAACCACGTTCCTCTTGCTTGCGTTGCAGCCGCCGGCAGCCACCGAACTACGTGCGGCCGTCAACGCCATCCGGATCGCCGCAGATGCAGAACGCATGGGCGAACTGGCGGTGAACGTGGCCGAAATCGCCCGCCGCCACCACCCCCGTCATGCGGTACCCGCCGAGGTGAGCGGACGCGTGGCCGAACTGAGCGCATTAGCGGTGGCGCTCGCCTGGACTGCCCAAGAAGTGTTGTTGTCGCGCGAACCACAACTCACACCGCGCGCTTGCCGGAGCGAAAGCGCGATCGGCGAACTGCATCGTCAGTTGCTGGCCGTACTTATCGACCCACGATGGCCCTACGACGTCGCCGCGGGTGTTGGCGTGGCACTGGTAAGTCGGCTCTATGAGCGCTTCGCCGACCACGCGGTACGAATCGCTGAGCGTTGCGCCTTGCAACCCAACGGCTACTACTCTCGGGCGCTCTCGCCGCCCTCGAGCTATAACACGCCGCGGCTCGCGGTGACCCAGCGCAACGGGTCGACGCAGCGGAACGGAGCGATCCCGCGGGCGTTGAGCCGATTCCCGACCGGTGGCTGACCGAGCGCCGACACCGCAAAGCCGCGGGCTTCTCTTCACCCCACTGCGGCAACAGTCCGCGTGCCGAAGAACCTTCTAGACAGATTGCCCCTTCTTTGTTATGAAAAAAGAGGTCGCTGTCTGTCTTTCAGACCGCGGGCAACTATTCATCACGGCGCTCGGGGGCACCGCGCTAGGAAAAGAACGCCCATGAGTCGTGTTATCGCACTCTCCCGGCCCCTAGTCGCGCGCACTGTTGACTGGCGTCGGTGTGAATCCTTGGCTTTGAGTGTGAATCCTTGGCGGAATCCGCCGCCTCAGGCCGCCCTGATTTCACACTCAACACCAGGGAGCGAATTTCGTTGAGCTGAAACACGACCCAGATCGGACGGAAGGATAGAGATGGATGCGGAGAGCAGGCGCTGGATGCGTCGACTGATGAACGCCGGAATTGCGGCCGCCGCACTACCGGGATTGATTGGGCTAGTCGGGACTCCGCCAACCGCGCGAGCTGCTGCACCCGAATTCCTTGCGGTGCCGTCACCGTCGATGGGCCACGACATCACCGTCGAGTTTCAGGGCGGCGGAGCGCCGGCGGTCTACCTGCTTGACGGGCTGCGCGCCCGGGACGACCGCAGCGGCTGGGATATCGAAACCAACGCCTTCAACGACTACGCCGGTTCGGGCATATCGGTCGTGGCGCCGGTCGGTGGGCGCTCCAGCTTCTACTCCGACTGGTACGGGTCGGCGAATGGCCAGACCTACAAGTGGGAAACCTTCTTGACCAACGAGCTGCCCGGCTACCTCTCGAGTCGAGGTGTGCGGGCGAACCGCAACGCCGTCGTCGGTGTTTCGATGTCCGGGTCGTCGGCGTTGATCTTGGCGGCTTACCACCCCGGGCAGTTCGCCTACGCTGGTTCACTCTCGGCATTGCTGAACCCCTCCCAGGGCAGCGGACCGACGTTCATCAAGTTCGCGATGAACGACGAAGGCGGCTTCAACCCCGAGGACATGTGGGGACCGGCCGGTGGCCCCGGCTGGCAACGCAACGACCCCACCGTGCAGGCCGGCCGGCTCGCCGGTAACAACACCCGGCTATGGATCTACAGCGGCAACGGCACGCCTAGCGAAAACATCGGTGAGGGCAGTGTTCCCGGTCAGGTGATCGAGCAGGTGATCCTGCAGAGCAATGATGCATTCCGAGACGCCTACACAGCGGCCGGCGGACACAACGCGACGTTCAACATCGACAGCAACGGCGTCCACAGCTGGGGTTACTGGGGTAGCCAGTTGGCGGCCATGAAGCCCGACATGCAGCGGACGCTGGAAGCCGGCGGCGGGGCGCAGACGTGACGTCGTCGTAGCGCAGGTTCCTCGAATCGGATGAGCTGACACAGAACCGAAACCGTCCTCGTCATGCCGGTGTCGTGCTACGGGCCAAAGCCCGGAAATGAACGCGCATTGCGCCCGAAATTTCTGGTTTGAGGGCGCGATTTGGTGGGAAACTCCCGCGCCATGAATGCACGTCACCTCATCCGATTCCTCGGCCCCGCGGCACTCGCCGGGTGGGGCCTCAGCGCTTGGTTCTTGTCTGACTCTGCCCTCCCGGCGGCCTCCGCCGAGCCCTGCCCCGATGTACAGGTGGTATTCGCCCGCGGCACCGGGGACGACCCGGGTGTCGGCCCCGTCGGGCAAGCGTTCGTCGACAACCTGCACCAGCGGGTCGGCGCACGGTCGTTCGACGTATATCCCGTCAACTACCCCGCCAGCGAGCAGTGGGACACCGGTGTCGACGGCATCAGAGACGCCAGTGCTCACGTCGTCTCCACCGCGAACACCTGCCCGCAGACCAAGATGGTGCTCGGCGGTTACTCCCAAGGCGCGGCCGTGATGGGCTTCGTCACCTCGGCTGCAGTCCCCGACGGCGTCGATCCGGCGACCGTCCCCAAACCACTGGACCCCGCCGTGGCCAACCACGTCTCCTCGGTCGTTCTGTTCGGAATGCCGAATGTGCGGGCCATGAACTTCCTCGGCGAGCCGCCGGTTGTCATCGGTCCGGCGTATCAGGGGAAGACGATCAAGGTGTGCGCCACCGACGACCCGGTCTGCTCTGACGGGATGAATTTCACTGCCCACAAAACGTACGCAGATGACGGAAGCATGATTGACCAGGGAGCGGCTTTCGCCGCGAGTCGCCTTGGCGCAGGCCCGCCCGTCCCGGTTCCGCTGGCATCGTCGCCGGAAGGCTTTGGCGAGTGAGCTACCGCGACTGCGCACTCAGCACCGCCGCCAAGACGGTCAGCGCCGCGAACATCCAGGCGACGTAGTCGCCGACGTGGCCGGAGTGCGCTCTGCGCAGTGCGACGACTGCCGGCCGGGTCACCGCCGCGGTGGCCCGCTGCAGTGCCGAGCTGTTGTCGCGCAACGCGATAGCCGCCACGCAGACCGTCGCCAGTACCCCGATGAAGGCGAGAGTCACACCGGTGGCCGACCAGCCGGGCGCCGGGCCGGTCGGCCCGCCGGCAGTCGAGCGTCCGAGGATCGCAGCGACATAGCCGGCGGTGTCGACGAATCGTCGCCCGACGGCGTCTGCGGCCGCGCTGCCGCGGGGCACGACGCCAGCCGCGAGGCAGCCTGACAACAGCACACCGATCGGGACATACATGCTCGGTGGTATCCGACCCAGCACGGTGTCCGGTTCCTCCTCGCCTTTGGTTGCTTCCGACGCGTCGGGGGGCGCGTCGGCGCCGTCGCCCCACCGCGTGAAGCACCGCACTCCGGCGCGCAACACCGCACCACCGGTCATCGCCGAAATCGTCAGGAACAGGACCGAACCCCACCCGACCCCAACAGCGTCCTCGCACAACGACTTTCCCAGCGCGGTACCGAACGGCGGCAGGCCGGCAAGCGCCAGCGTCGCCACCAAATACAGCGCCGCCAACAGATGCTGGCCGCGTCCGCGGCCGGACAACTCCAGCTCGTCGACGGTCTGGTGGCGGTCGAGCAAGATTCCCACGATCAAAAACAGCGCCGATTTCGCGCCGGCGTGACCCACGACGTAGATTGCCGCGCCGCTGACCGCGTCGGGCCGCAGGGTCGCGGCGGCCACCAGAAACAAGCCCATGTGGCCGATCGTCGAATAGGCCAGCAGTCGCTTGAGATGGCGTTGCAGCAGGCACATCACCGCACCGACCACCGCAGTCAGCACGCCTACCGCCATGAACGTGTGCATCACTGCACTACGCGGCAGCACGTCGGCGAACACCACCCAATACACCCGCCACATCCCGTACAGGCCGAGTTCGACCATGACACCGGAGAACAGCACACACACCCCGGCGGGGGCGACGGCGTGCGCATCCGCCAACCAGAAATGCAGCGGCACAATGGCGGCCTTCACCAGAAGACCGGCGAGAATCAGCACGAAGGCCGCGACGGCGACCGTCGTTGGTGCCCCGTGCGCCAGGGCCATCCCGGCCTGGGCCATGCCCAGTTGGCCCGTCTGCGCGTAGAGAATCGCGATCCCCACCAGCGAAAGGCACGCCGACAGCGATTGAATGATGCCGAAGTTGAGCGCACCCTGGATCGCCGACTTGTCTTCGATCTTGATGCCGGTCAACGCATACGCCACCGCGCCCATCAGCTCGAGAAACACGAAGAGGTTGAACAGGTCGGTTGCCAGCACGAAGCCGTTCATCGCGGCCAGGAAGAGCAGCATCAACGCGTCGAAGCGCGGACCGGCCTCATCTAACCCCAGCCGGCTGTAGAGCGCCGCGCAGGCCATCAGCAGGCTCACCAGTGTCGCCAGGCCCGCAGACAGGGGGTCCGCGGCGAGCGCAATTCCAACTGTGGTGTGGCCCTGCATGGACCAGCCGCCGATCCAGGTGACCACCATGTGCTGACCGGCCGCCACCGTCGCGAACGCCGCGCCGGCGGCCGCCGCCAGCGACACGGCCAGCGTCAGCCAGGTGGCTGTCGCTCCGGATACCCGTCCGCCCAGCGCGAGCAGCAGACATCCCGCGACGATCGGCACCGCGACCAGCAGTGGCAACAGCATGGCCGCGGACGTCTGCACGGCGCGCTCAGCCCCTCAGCGCCGACAACTTGTCGGGATCCAAAGTGCCGTGCCGTTTATGGATCTGAATGGCCAGCGCCAACAACAGCGCGGTGACCGTCGCCTGGATGACGATGTCGGTCAACGTCATCGCTTGGACGACGGGATCGACCACGCCGGTCGGTGGTGGCGGGTTCGAGCCGGCGAAGATCGGCGGTGCGGCACCACGCTGGTATCCGATTGCCAGCAGCAGCACATAAGTTCCGGATTGAGCGACGGACAGGCATACCACGGCGTGAATCAGGTTGCGGCTGCGCATAACTCCCAGTGCGCCGATCAACACCAGCCAGCCCGCCACACAATATGGGTAGACGCTCACGAGTTGTCACCCCGCTTGGCGACGGTGATCTCCTGGGCCAGAAATTGCGCCAGCAGCACCGTCATCCCGCACGCAACCTCAACGCCGACCGCAAGGTTGAGCAACGGCACCGAGCCAGCGGAAAACAGGTTGCCCAGCTGCCCGGTGGGCAGCAGGTTCGCCAGGAAGACACCGCCGAAGACCAGGCCCGCCAACCCGATCGCCACGAAAGCCGCTGCGCCCAGCGCCTCCCCGACGTCGAATACGTTGACCGGCCGCAGCCGATCCAGCGCCCGGAAGCTGCCGGTGATGTACAGCAGGTGCAACCCGGCGGCCAGCACCACCCCGCCCTGGAACCCACCGCCCGGGGTGAGATGGCCGTGCACGACGATGTCGATGCCCAACGCGATCGTCACCGGCAGCATCAGATAGCCGACCACGCGGGTTGCGTCCAGCGCTGTGCGGCGGCCCGACGTGTGGTACTCACGTTCTTCCATGGCGGGGCGCAACAAGGCCATCACCCCGGTCACCGATCCGAGCAGAATTGTCTCCTCCCCCAGCGTGTCCAGGGCACGCTGGTCGAAGTTGACCGATGCGACGACGTTGGCGGTGGCCCGTGAGATGGCCGCCGGCACCGCCAAATCCCGGTACAGGTGCTGGCTTTGGCCGAACGGCGGCAGCTGGGCGAAGCTCAGCCACATCAGGATCGCCAGCCCCGCCGCGCCGGCGAGGAACAGCGTGGTGCGCAGGCCGCGACTCACGGGGCCGCCTCCTGCTGTCGGGGCTCGTCGCTGTCGGAAGCCTGGCGACGGACCGCCCGTAGCGTCAGCATGACCATCAGCGGAACGACCACGCCACCGATGGCCAGTTGCGACAACGCGACATCAGGGGCTTGGAGCACCACGAACAGCACTGTGAGCGCAAGCCCGAACACCGACAACGGTATCGCCTGGCGCTCCGGCCGGTCGGTCAGCGCGACGATCGTCCCGGCCACCCCGACCAATGTCACCACAACCGTCAGCAGGACGGTCACGACGGCGACTCCTCGTCCACCAGCCGCTCGTGCTGTGCCGTCAAGCGAGCCGTCGCCGCCGATATCACCGGGGAGCTGACCACGATGATCGCAATCGTCACGGCGATCATCGCCGACGACTCCGAAAAGCCTTGCGATACAATCAGTCCCATACCGGTCAGCGGCACCCCTAACGACGTCGTCGCGGTCAACAAATGCAGCCGGTCGAACACCCGCGGCAATGCCGCCGCCCCCAGCGCCGAACAGGCCATCACCGCGACGCCGGCGAAGACCAGCACCCAGGCGATCACGACTTACCCGCCAACAGCCGGGTGAACACCAGAGTCCCCGGCAACGTCACCACTGCCAGCGCCAGCGCCACGATCAGATCCAAGTCACGTTGCCACCCAACGGCAATCAGCATCACGGCGATCGTCGCACCGATGCTGGCGAACTCCAGGCCCACCAGCCGGGCATGCGGTTGGCCGCGGCAAGCCATCCACGCGCCGGGGATGAACACGCCGAGCAACACCAGCACCGCTGCCAGTTCACCCGCGGTCATCGCTGCACCGCCGCCGACAGCCGGTCAGGTCGTGGCCGGGCTCGATGCAGTAGTACGGTCCCTTGCGACGGATCACTATCGAGCACAACGGTTCCCGGCGTGGTGGCAAAGGCCAATACCGCCGCCGCGCGGCGCGCCGACGCCACGGGTTCGGCTTCGACCGGCAACACCACGGCACTGATCACCCCGCGCCGGCGCCGCACCCGAACGGCGGGAAGCGCGTTGAGCGCATACCCCCACGCTTGGATCGCTTGCACCGGCACGGCGCGCGCCACCATGGCAATCCAACGGGCCCAACCGATTCGGAACCGCCAATGCCCTCCATTGGCTTGCCGCGCCAACCGCGCTGCCACTGCACAGGGCAGCGTGCACCCGACCATCACCAACAATTCGGCGGGCGTGCGAGAAGTCAGCGTCGCCAGCCACACAACGGCGGTGACCACCCACCACAACAAAATCTCGCCCGATGCCCGGGCCAGCCGGTTGCGCGCCGGCTGATCACCGGCCCCGGACACGACGGTTGTGCTTTTTGATCGCGTCGACGAGTTCCGACTTATTCATCGTGGACCGCCCCCGGACGTCGAGACGACGGGCGACGTCGAGCAGATGCTTCTTGCTGGCGTTGGCATCCACGCCCTCCGCCGTCGGTCCCTTGGCTTGCGGTCCACCGCTTTCGGCGCGCTTGTCCGACGGGCCTTTCTTCTTCTTCGGCAACCAACGATCGCCGACTTTCTCGAAGCTGTGCTTGAGCGCGGAATAGGCAACGCGGTGGGCACGCTGCTCGCTGCCGTACTCTTTGGCGGCCGCGTCGTGCGCCTTGGAGAACGTGCGCTGTGCCTTGGCGCTGGAACGTTGCAAAGTGCTCGGCAACTCGCTCTGCTTGGGTTTGCCGCTCTTGGTTGTCTTGGGCATGACGGACCTCCTTGTACTCAACCCTCAGCGGACTGCTGCGCCATTGCATAGGCGAGCTGCAAAAAGTCGGCGCCGGCCAGCGCGGTGAAGCTGCCCGCAACCAGGCGGGTGAACCTCGGCGCGAAGATCAGCCCGATGACGAACCCGGTGGCCACCCACATGTCCAGGCAGAACGGGCACGTCAGCAATTCACCCAGGCTGTGCCGCAATTGGCTGGAGTGCCGGGTTTCCTCCTGAACTTCGGCGGGACCGCCGGTGCCGGCGTAGTGAGCGAACGGAGCTCGCAGCGGGCTGGTCACCGCGTCCTTGGTCAGCGTGCGGGACAGCTTATGGGTGCCGCACATCACCGTCAGCAGATCCTGGGTCCGCCAGCGGTCGGGCAGCCGGCGGCCGGTGATTGCGGCGATCACCGCCGTGAGCGTGACGACCGTACCGTAAATGGCCATAACCACCAGGTAGCCGCCCAACGGGCGGGAGCTGTCTCCGCGATACGCATCGGCTTCCTGACGCGCGCGCTTGGCCATGTCCGTCACATCGCCCACTGCCACTCCTCGAGTCGGGTTTCGCACGCCGGTTACCCGAAGTCGAGGCCCGGCAATCCCCGACGGGTTACCGGCCGCGTCGGCCGGCCGCCGACGGGGTACCCAATGGCGGCCCACCATCCACGGAAGGATTGTTCGTAATGGCGCAACCCGCCCAGGTCGAGCCGACGCGTGAGAGCGGCGCCGGTGACAAACCGGCTGTCTTGTTCGACGTCGACGGCACGCTGGTTGATTCCAACTTTCATCACGTCGTCGCCTGGCATCGCGCCTTTCTCGACATCGGCAAGGAGGTGCCCTGCTGGCGCATCCACGGACTCATCGGCCGGTCAGGTTCCGAACTCGTCCGCATCCTGCTCGGCGACGAATTGGCCGACGCGCACGGCGCACAGGTCGAGAAGGCACACACCCGCTACTTCCTCGACAGCGGGTCGACGCTACGCCCGCTGCCCGGCGCGCGCGAACTGCTCGAGGCGATCGCACGACAGGGCTGGCGCGCGGTACTCGCCACCTCGGCCGGTGAAGACGAGCTTGCCTTGCTGCGCAGCGTGCTCGACGCGGAAGACCTGGTCGCCGCCGTGACGTCGGCTGCTGATGCGGACCGGGCCAAGCCGGATCCAGACATCGTCGCCAGCGCGCTGGAGTGCGTCGGAGCGCAACCGTCGCAGGCCGTCTTTCTCGGCGACACGGTATGGGATGTACAGGCGGGTCGCCGCGCCGGCGTCCCGACTGCGGCGGTGCTCAGCGGCGGAATCGCCCGCGAGGCACTAGAACACGCCGGCGCCGCGGCGATCTACGCCGGACCGCTCGACGTGTGGGCCCACCTCGACGAGTTCAGCCAATTGCTGCGGTTGTGAGCCGCCGCCGCTCAGCCGAGGTGCGCGGAGAGTAGCCAACCGGGCACCGACTTGCGCCCGTTGCCCTCGTCGCGCAGATCCACCACCGGAAACTCGGCGGAAACGCCGTCGGGGAAATTGGCGTGAATCCGGGCGGCCCGAATGTCGTCGATGACCCAGTACTTGGAGACCACGTCGCGCAGTTCGTCCTCGGTGACCGGATTGGCCGGGCTGTCCGGCATCCCCGCGCGGTCGAAGACCAGCACGAAGTACGACGCGCCGGGAGCAGCGGCGCGCACGATCGAGCGCTGGTATCCGTCGCGCAGCTCGACCGGCATCGAATGAAACAGCGTGCTGTCGACGATCGTGTCGAACCGAGCGTCGTAGCCGGTGAACGCCGAGATGTCGGCGACCTCGAAGGAGGCGTTGGTCAACCCGCGCTTGGCAGCTTCGGCCTTGGCCAATTCGATCGCGGTCGGCGAGGCGTCCAGCCCGACGGTGTGGTGTCCCAATGCCGCCAGGTGCAGGGCCAGCGCGGCCTCACCGCAGCCGGCGTCGAGCACGTCACCCCGGATTTTGCCCGCGTCGATCAGCGCGGCGATCTCGGGCTGCGGTTCGCCGAGACTCCACGGCGGCCGGACGCCCACGCCGAACTGCTCGGCCTCGCCGCGGTAGGCCGGATCAAAGTCGAAATCGAAGTTCTTGGTTTCAGTCATACCGTCCGGTATATCAACTTACCTGATATATGTCAAGATTGTTGACATGGGACGGATTGAGGATGCACCACTCGGCTATCTGCTGTACCGGGTGGGCGCCGCGCTGCGTCCGGAAGTAGCCGCGGTACTGCGCCCACTCGAACTGACCCTGCCCGAATTCGTATGCATGCGAATACTTTCCATGTATCCGGGGATGTCTAGTGCTGACTTGGCGCGGCAGACCAACGTCACACCGCAGGCGATGAACACGGTTCTGCGCAAGCTCGAAGACGTCGACGTGGTGGCCAGGCCGGCGACGGTGCCGTCGGGGCGGGCGCTGCCGGCCACGCTGACCACCGCCGGCCGGGCGCTGCTCAAGCGCGCCGAAGCGGCAGTGCGAGAAGCCGACGCGCGGATACTGAGCAAGCTGTCGGCGTCCGAGCAGCGTGAGTTCAAGCGGATGCTCGAAGCGCTGGGATCCGACTAACATGCCGAGCGTGAGACTGGCTTCACGCTCGGCATCGAGCGTGAACTTAACTTCACACTGGGCGCAAAGCCAAAGCTAGGCGGCCCCGGCCTGAATGCGGGCAAACGGCCGCGCTTCTTCAAGTTCGTAGGCCAACTCCAGCAGCCGGGCCTCGGCGCCGCGCTCCGCGGAGAACATCATGCCCTGCGGTAACCCATTGGCAGTGTGGGCCAGCGGCAACGAGATCGCCGGATCACCGGTGGCGTTCTGCAGCGGTGTGAACGCGACCCACTCCATCAGCCGGTCGATGATCTGCTGGTAGTCCGCGGTCGGGTCAAGGTGCCCGACGCGCGGCGTCTCGGTGGCCAGCGTCGGCGTCAACAATGCGTCGTGGCCGCGGAAGAACCGCGCGCTGCGCCGTGACGAAGCGGCGAGCCGGGCGATGGCCAGCGGCAGCCGGTGCAGGCGGCGGATGGCGTAGCGATCCAGGCCCAGCGTCAGGTTGTCCAGCCGGGTGCTGTCGAACGAGGGGCCGAACACGCGCCGCCCCCGGCGCACCAGCGCGGTGGACAAAAACGCCCAGTACAGCAGGAAGTCGTCGGCGAAAGAGGCTGGCACAGGCGGGTTTTCGATGTATTCCACCCGATGGCCCAGTTCCTCCAGCAAGGCAGCGGTCTTCAAGGTCAGCTCACGCACCTCCGGGGTGGCTTCCCTGCCGATCGACTTGGTGACGACCGCGAGCTTCAGCCGCCGCTTGGCGGGGCCGGTGACATCACCGATCGCCGACAACTTGGGGTTGGGCCAGATGCGTTCGGCTTCCCGGTAAAAGGCGGCGGTGTCACGCACCGAGCGGGTCACCACGCCGTTGTAGACGATGCGCACCGGCATTTGGCGGAAGTCGTCGTCCAGCGGCAACCGGCCGCGCGACGGCTTGAGACCGACCAGGCCGTTGCAGGCTGCCGGAATCCGGATGGACCCGCCGCCGTCGTTGGCGTGCGCGATCGGCACCACCCCGGCGGCCACGAACGCCGCCGACCCCGACGAGGACGCGGCGGCGGTGTGGTCGGTGTTCCACGGGTTGCGGACCGCGCCCAGCCGGGGATGCTCGGCGGCGGCGCTGAAACCGAACTCGCTCAACTGCGTTTTGCCCAGCGAGTTCAGCCCGGTGGCCAGATACATCCGGGCGAAGGCACCGTCGGCGGCAGCTGGGCGGGGATCCCACGCGTCGGTGCCCTGCATGGTCGGCATGCCGGCCACGTCGACGTTGTCTTTGATGAACGTCGGCACGCCGCTGAAAAAACCCGCTTTCGGGGGCGCGGCCGCTTCGTCCCGTGCGCGGTCGAATGCCTCATAGGCCAAGCCGTTCAGGGTCGGGTTGACCGCCTCGGTGCGGGCGATGGCAGCCTCGATGACCTCGGCGCGGGACACTCTGCCGGCCTGGATGGCCTCTGCCAGGGAAACCGCGTCGAGATCGCCGAGGGCATCGTCGCCGAATGCGTGTACGTGTTGCATCCGGCTGATGCTACTGCTGACCGACCTCGAAGCGGACGAATCGCGTCACGGTGACACCGGCCTCGTCGAGCAGGGCTTTGACGGTCTTCTTGTTGTCGGATACCGACGGCTGCTCCAGCAGCACGACATCCTTGAAGAATCCGCCCAGCCGGCCCTCGACGATCTTGGGCAGTGCCTGCTCGGGCTTGCCCTCGGCGCGCGAGGTCTCCTCCGCGATGCGGCGTTCGCTGGCTACCACGTCTTCGGGCACGTCGTCGCGGGACAGGTAGCGGGCCTTGAGCGCGGCGATCTGCAAGGCGACTGCGTGCGCGGCCTCTTGGTCCGAGCCGGTGTACTCCACCAGCACGCCCACCGCCGGCGGCAGGTCGGCCGACCGCTTGTGCAGGTAGGTCTCGACGGTGCCGTCGAAGAACGCGACGCGGCGCAACTCGAGCTTCTCGCCGATCTTGGCCGACAGCTCGGCGATGGCCTGCTCGACGGTCCGGTCCCCGGCCTGCGCGCTCTTGAGCGCCTCGACGTCGGCAACCTTGGCGGCGACGGCAGCGCTGACCACCTCGTCGGCCAGCTGCTGGAACTCGGCGTTCTTGGCGACGAAGTCGGTCTCACAGTTCAGCTCGATCAGCGCGCCGTCTTTGGCGGCGACGAGGCCTTCGGCGGTCGCGCGCTCGGCGCGCTTGCCGACATCCTTGGCGCCCTTGATCCGCAGCGCCTCGACGGCCTTGTCGAAGTCGCCGTCGGTTTCGGCCAGCGCGTTCTTGCAGTCGAGCATGCCGGCGCCAGTCAGCTCGCGAAGTCGCTTGACGTCGGCAGCGGTGAAGTTCGCCATCTCAGCCTTCCGTGGTGGTGGTTTCGGTTTGCGCAGGGGTCTCGCCGGCGGGGGCCGTCGCCGCAGCCAGCAACTCCTGCTCCCACTCGGCCAGCGGCTCGGCCGAGTCGGCCTCCGGCTTGCCGTCACCGCGGCCCAGCCCGGCCCGGGCCTGTAGCCCCTCGGCCACCGCCGAGGCGATCACCTTGGTCAGCAGCGCCGCCGAGCGGATCGCGTCGTCATTGCCCGGGATCGGGTAGTCGACCTGGTCGGGGTCACAGTTGGTGTCCAGGATCGCGATCACCGGGATGCCCAGCTTGCGGGCCTCACCGACGGCGATGTGCTCCTTGTTGGTGTCGACGACCCACACCGCCGACGGCACCCGGGCCATGTCGCGGATACCGCCCAGGCTGCGCTCCAGCTTGTTCTTCTCCCGGGTCAGGCCGAGGATTTCCTTCTTGGTGCGGCCCTCGAAGCCACCGGTCTGCTCCATCGCCTCGAGCTCCTTGAGGCGCTGCAGCCGCTTGTGCACGGTGGAGAAGTTGGTCAGCATGCCGCCCAGCCAGCGCTGGTTGACGTACGGCATCCCGACGCGGGTGGCCTCGGCGGCGATGGACTCCTGCGCCTGCTTCTTGGTGCCGACGAACAGGATGGTGCCGCCGTGGGCGACGGTCTCCTTGACGAACTCGTACGCCTTGTCGATGAACGTCAGGGTCTGCTGCAGGTCGATGATGTAGATGCCGTTGCGGTCGGTGAAGATGAACCGCTTCATCTTGGGGTTCCAGCGACGGGTCTGATGCCCGAAGTGGGTGCCGCTGTCCAGCAGCTGCTTCATGGTTACTACGGCCATGCTGATGCCTTTATGTTGTGTCGGTTGTCGCCCGGCGACGGGTGAAGCCGGGCCCTGGTGTCTGCGGGATGCCGGACCCGTTCTCGGACGGGACCGCGCGGCATCCGTTCGGCTGCAGACACGCGAAGTCAGCCCGCTCGGGCGAGCTGCGCCGCCGAGTTTACACGGTTTCAGCAGGTGCTTTGTCCACAGCCTGGCTGGCGGGCCGGCTCGCTGCGCACTGGACTGAGCCGGTGCGATTCCTTGTGGTGCTGCTGTTGGCGCTGCTGTGCGCCGCCCCGGCAGCGGCCGATGACGTCCGGCTGCAGTGGCCGCTGCGGCCACCCCCGGCAGTCGTGCACCGCTTCGATGCGCCCTCGCCGAACTGGAATCCCGGGCATCGGGGCGTTGACCTGGCCGGAGCCGCCGGCCAGCCGGTGTACGCGGCGGGCAACGCGACGGTGGTGTTCGCCGGGATGCTGGCCGGTCGGCCGGTGGTGTCGCTGGCCCATCCGGGCGGCTTGCATACCAGCTACGAGCCGGTCCGAGCCGCTGTCCAGGTCGGCCAACGGGTGGCCAGCTCGACGGTGATCGGCGCATTGCAGCCCGGCCATCCCGGGTGCGGAAGCTTGGCGTGCCTGCACTGGGGCGCGATGTGGGGCCCGGCGGCCCGAGCCGACTATGTCGACCCACTCGGGCTGCTGGCGTCGACGCCGATCCGGCTCAAGCCGCTGTCTTGATCGCCGGTGTGGGATTGATGCACGCATTTCGCGGAAAAGCGTGTCACAAGCCCACACTCGGCGATGGCGTTCAGGCCCGCGGGTGGGCCTGGTCGTGGACGGCCCGCAGCCGAGCGACCGTGACGTGGGTGTAGAGCTGGGTGGTGGCCAGGCTGGAGTGGCCCAGCAATTCCTGCACGACACGCAGGTCCGCGCCGCCTTCGAGCAGATGCGTGGCGGCGCTGTGCCGCAATCCGTGCGGGCCCATGTCGGGTGCCCCGGCCACCGCAGACACCGTCTGGTGCACGACGGTGCGGGCCTGCCGCACGTCGAGCCGCCGGCCCCGCGCACCCAGCAGCAGCGCCGGCCCGGACTCGGCAGTGACCAGTGCGGGCCGGCCGTCGGCCAGCCAGGCGGTCAACGCCTCGGCCGCCGGCTCCCCGAACGGCGCGGTGCGCTGCTTGTCCCCCTTGCCGAGCACGCGGACCAGCCGATGCGCCGTGTCGACGTCGTCGATGTCCAGACCGCACAGCTCGCTGACTCGAATCCCGGTGGCGTAGAGCAACTCGACGATCAGCCGGTCCCGCAACGCCAACGGATCGCCTTGCTGCGAACCGGATTTCGCAGCGGCCATGGCGGCCAACGCCTGATCCTGGCGCAGCACCGACGGTAACGTGCGATGCGCCTTGGGCACCTGCAGCCGGTCGGCCGGGTCCGCGGTCAACAGGCCACCGCGCACGGCCCAGGCCGTGAATGCCTTGACCGCCGACGTGCGGCGCGCCAGCGTCGTGCGCGCTGTACCCGCAGCGGCCTGGGTAGCCAGCCAGGACCGCAACAACGGCAGGGTCAGCGCGCCAAGGCCCGAGCCAGGCGCATGCTCCTCGGCGAAGGCGAAAAACGACCGCACGTCGCCCAGATAGGCACGACGGGTGTGCGCCGAGCGATTGCGCTGCAGCGCCAAATAGTCGTCGAACTCGTCGAGGACCGTCTCCACTCCCCCACGGTCGCAGACGGCGACCGTGGGGCTCAGCTGACGCGCCGCAGCGCCTCGCGAGTCAGATCAGCCCGTGTCGGGTAGCCGTCGACGGCCATGGTCAGATCGGCTTCGGCCAGCAGCGCGCGCAGCACGTGCACGATGCCGTCGACTCCACCGAGCGCCAACCCGTAGGCATACGGGCGGCCGATACCCACCGCCGTCGCGCCCAGCGCCAGCGCCTTGACGATGTCTGCGCCGCTGCGGATGCCGGAGTCGAACAGCACCGGCAGGCCGTCGGCGGCATCGACGACGGCCGCCAGGCAATCCAGCGCGGGCAGCCCGCCGTTGGCCTGCCGCCCGCCGTGATTGGAGCAGTAGATGCCGTCGACGCCGCCGTCCTTGGCGCGGCGAGCGTCCTCGGGGTGGCAGATGCCCTTGACGATCAGCGGCAGACTCGTCAGCGAGCGCAGCCACGGAAGGTCGTCCCACGTGAGCGAATTACCAAAGACCTGCGCCCAGCGCAGCACGACGGCTCGCGGATCGTCTTCCGGCGGCTGCTGCAGCCCGGCCCGGAACACCGGATCGCTGGTGTAGTTGCTCAGGCAATGTCCCCGCAGCTGCGGGAAGTTGGCGGTCGACAAATCGCGCGGCCGCCAGCCGGGCACCCAGGTGTCCAGCGTGACGATGATGCCCTGGTAACCGGCGGCCTCCGCGCGATGCACCAGGCTGGCGGCGAGTTCCCGATCGGTCGGGGTGTACAGCTGGAAAAAGCCGGGGGTGTCGCCGAATTCGGCGGCGACGTCCTCCAGCGGGTCGGCGGTCAACGTGGAGGTGACCATCGGGATGCCGGTGCGGGCGGCCGCGCGGGCGGTGGCCACATCGCCGTGGCCGTCTTGGGCGCAGATCCCGATGACCCCGATGGGCGCCATGAACACCGGTGAGGGCAGCGTCATCCCGAACAGTTCGATGGACAGGTCGCGCTGGGTGGCGCCGACGAACATCCGTGGGATCAGTCCCCAGCGCTCGAACGCCTCGCAGTTGGCCCGCTGGGTGCGCTCGTCGCCCGCGCCGCCGGCGACATACGACCACACCGACGGCGGCATGGCGGCATGGGCCTTGGCCTCCAGTTCGGCGAACGCCATCGGCAGCTTGGGCACCACCCCGGCGAGGCCTTGCAGGTAGATCTCGAACTGGTAATCGCCGAATGCCATGACAGTGAGGATGCCAGTCGGCGGTCAGCCTCCTGCTTCGGCTTCCTCTTTAGCGGCGAGTTCCTTCTTCCACTGCCGAAACGTCTCTTCGGTGCGGCCGCGCCGCCAGTAACCCGAGATCGACGCCCATTTGGCGTCGACTTCACGGTCCTTGCGGATGTAGGGCCGCAGGTTGTGCATGACGGCCTGCGCCTCGCCGTGCACGAAGGCATGCACCTGCCCCGGCAGCCACGGTGTCGTGGTGACCGCCTCGATCAGCGGGGCGTGGTCACCGGCGCGGTCCTCGGGAACCAGGTCGGCGCGCCCGCCGCGGTAGATCCAGTTGACCGACACGCCCTCGGGCGCGGTCAGCGAAATCTCGTCCTCGGGGTCGGCGATTTCGATGAACACCTTGCCGACGGCGTTGGCAGGCAACGCTTCCAGTGCCACGCTGATGGCGGGCAGCGCTGATTCGTCGCCGGCGAACAGATGCCAATCGGCGGCCGGGTCCGGGGTGTAGGCGCCGCTGGGCCCCATCAGATAGGCCGGCTGGCCGGGTTCGGCCCCGACCGCCCACAGCCCGGCTGTCCCGTGTTCACCGTGCACGACGATGTCGATCGCGATCTCACGCGCCGCCGAGTCGACGCGGCGCACGGTCATGGTGCGGACGACGGGCTGCCGTTCGGCGGGCAGCTCGGCGAAGCTGTCCCGCGTCAACGGGTGCGGCAGGCCGGCCACGTCCACGTCGTCGGCAACGAAGATCAGCTTGACGTAGGAGTCGGTGAACTCGCTGGGAGTGAAGGTGTCGAAGCCGCTGCCGCCGAGCACCACCCGGACCATGTGCGGGGTGACTTCCTCGCTGCGCACCACTTCGAAGGTGTGCACTGGTCGACCGGCCACTCCGTCGACTATACGAGCCGCGCCGCCTGACGCACGATGCGCCACCGGCCTTCGCGGCGCTCGGCCAGCCCGGCGAGCTCCAGCATCGCCAACGGGCCCAGCGCCCGCGCCGGCGTCAGCCCCGCCGCGACCGCGATCTCGTCGATCGAGGCGGCGCCGCGACCCGGCAGCGCTTCATACACGTGGCGTTCGATGTCGCTGAGGCCGTCGAGCGCGGTGGTCGGCCGGGACGGCTCGGATGCCAATTCGCCGATGCGGCCCACCAACTCGACGATGTCTTCTGCCCGGGTGACCAGCTCGGCGCCGTCGCGCAGCAGGGCATGACAACCCGCCGACACCGAGGAAGTCACCGGCCCGGGTACCGCGCCGACGACCCGACCGAGCGACCTGGCCCAGGCGGCGGTGCTGGCTGCGCCGCTGCGCAAACCGGCCTCGACCACGATGGCCGCGTTCGCACAGGCTGCCACTAGCCGGTTGCGGGTCAAGAACCGGTGCCGGGCCGGCCGCACGCCCGGTGGATACTCGGTGACCAGCAGCCCATGTCTGCTGATCCGATGCAGCAGTCCGGAATGCCCTGCGGGATAAGGGATATCGATGCCGCCGGCAAGAACGGCGACCGTGACGCCGTCTGCGGCGAGCGCCGCCCGGTGCGCCGCGCCGTCGATCCCGTAGGCCGCGCCCGACACCACCGCCACGTCGCGCTCGGCCAGCCCGCCCGCCAGATCAGCCGCCACGCACTCGCCGTACGTCGTGCACGCGCGGGTGCCGACGACGGCCGCCGCGCGGCCCACGACCTGATCCAGCCGCTCCGGCCCGATCGCCCACAACACCATCGGCACTCTGCCCTGCGGTTTGGCGGCGACGGCAGCGCCGCCGAATGCGGCGAACGCCAACATCGGCCACTCGTCGTCGTCGGGTGTGATCAGCCTGCCGCCGCAACGGACAAGTAGCTCGAGATCTTCGGCAGCCCGGTCGATTTCGCGTCTCGCCTCGGTGAACCGCGCCAAGGCGTCGTCAACCTGGCCGCGCCGAATCCGGTCGGCAGCCTCCCGGGGCCCCACCCGCTCGACCAACCCGGCCAGTTCAGCGCACGGTGGCTCGGCAACGCGCGACAGGTAGGCCCAGGCCTGCAGTGTCGGATCGCTCATCGCGACACTCCGGCTTGGCGGAAGCTCAGCGCGGCGGCCACCTCGTCGAGCCCCGGACATGCATGGCCGGCCAAATCAGCCAGCGTCCACGCGACTCGCAGCGTGCGGTCGACGCCGCGGACGCTCAGCAGCCCGCGATCCAAGGCCGCGCGCAGCGGCGCCATCGCCGTGTTGCCGAGCCGGAATCTGCGCCGCAGCAACGGTCCGCTGACTTCGGCGTTGGTGTGAAACCCGTGTGCTCGCCAGCGCTCCGCCGCCGCGGCCCGAGCCGCCGCTACCCGGTTGCGCACCTGCGCCGTCGACTCGGTCTGCGCCGTCGAGAACGCCGCGGTGCGCACGGAATGCATCTCCACCCGCAGGTCGACGCGATCCAGCAGCGGCCCGGACAGCCGGCCCAGGTAGCGCCGTTTGACCGCGGCCGCGCAGATGCAGTCCCGCGGGTCCGCCGGCGCGCACGGGCAGGGGTTGGCCGCCAGCACCAGCTGGAACCGGGCCGGGTAGCGCGCCACGCCCTCGCGGCGAGCAAGCCGAATCTCGCCGTCCTCCAGCGGTGTTCGCAGCGCCTCCAGCGCGCTGACGCCGATCTCGGCGCACTCGTCGAGAAACAGCACGCCGCGGTGTGCGCGGCTGACAGCGCCGGGCCGGGCCATGCCCGATCCACCGCCGACGAGTGCGGCGACACTGGAACTGTGATGCGGCGCCACAAACGGCGGCCGGGTGATCAATGGTGTGGCATCCGAGAGCAGACCGGCCACCGAATGGATCGCGGTGACCTCCAGCGACTCACTGTCGGACAGTGACGGCAGCAGACCCGGAAGGCGTTGCGCCAGCATCGTTTTGCCGACACCAGGCGGCCCGGTGAGCATGAGGTGATGCGCCCCGGCGGCGGCCACCTCGACAGCGAACCGCGCTTGGGACTGACCCACCACGTCGGCCAGGTCCGCCGACGGCTCGGGTACCGGGATCGCGCCGCTGATCCGCTCGTCCAGCCGCGTCGACCCGCCGAGCCAGGCCTGCAACTGGCGCAGGGTGTGCAGACCCCACACCTCGATGCCGTCGACCAGGCTGGCTTCGGCCAGGTTCTCCGCCGGCACCACAACGGTTCGCCAGCCGTCGCGCTTGGCTGCCAGCACGGCCGGCAGCACGCCGCGCACCGGCCGGACCCGGCCGTCCAACGCCAACTCACCCAGCAGGACCACCGTCTCCAGCCGCTGCCAGGGCGTTTGGCGCTGCGCCGACAGCACCGCCGCCGCCAGCGCCACGTCGTAGACCGAACCCATTTTCGGCAGCGTGGCCGGTGACAGCGCCAACGTCAGGCGAGCCTGCGGCCAACTGTTGCCGCAATTGGTGATCGCTGCCCGGACCCGGTCGCGGGACTCCTGCAGGGCGGCGTCGGGCAGGCCGACCAGGTGCACGCCCGGCAAGCCCGAGGTGATGTCAGCTTCGATCTCGACGATCTCGCCGTCCAACCCGCGCACCGCGACCGAAAACGCACGCCCCAGCGCCATCAACCGACCCCTTGCAGGTGGGTGATCTCCGGCGTACGCCGGCGACCGATCCGCACGCCGATCACGTCGATGCGAATCGCCGCCCAGCGGCGGTCCTGACTGGCCAGCCACGCAGCTGCCAGCCGCCGCAACCGGCGCACCTTTTGCTCGGTGACCGCATAGGCCAGGCCGCCGAAGCCGTCCCCCGTGCGGGTTTTGACCTCGACGAACACGACCGCATGCGCGGCCGGGTCAACGGCGATCACATCCAGCTCGCCGTAGCGGCACCGCCAATTGCAGGCCAGGATTTGTAATCCCAAACCGCTCAAGTGATCGGCTGCCAACTGCTCGCCGAGGGCTCCCAACTGGGTGCGCGTCAACGTCGTCATGCAGCCACCCTGCGCGACCGCACTGACACGGCCCGGTCACCCACCGCGCTTCAGCGGCCGGTTATCCCCAGTTGCGCATTGATCCCCAACTGATTGCGCGTATTGTCGGCCGCGGCGTAGCATCCCGCTAGGCGATGAAGCTCGCCTTAACCGCCGCACCTGGCTGATGGCTTCTACCCGTGAGTGACTCGGGGTGGAAGGCGGGTAGCGGCCAATGGCACGACATTCCGATCTGACCCGGTACTCGAAATGCTGTGTGGCGCAGCATGTCCCTGCCCGTGCACCTCCGGCACATTTTCCGCATCTTCGTCAAACGACCAGCGTCTTTTACGGGAAAGGAACAGTCATGTCTTTCGTTACCGCACAGCCGGAAGTGTTGACAGCGGCAGCCGGCAGCCTGCAGAGCATCGGCTCGACGATTAGCGCCCAGAACGCCGCGATGGCCCCGCCCACCACCGGGATAGTTCCCGCCGCTGCCGACGAGGTGTCGGCACTGACCGCGGCGCAGTTCGCGGCCCACGCACAGATGTATCAAGCGGTCAGCGCCCAAGCCACCGCAATCCACGACATGTTCGTGGCCACGCTGGGAACCAGTGCCGGCTCCTATGCGGCCACCGAGGCCGCCAACGCCGTCGCGACCGGATGAGCAGAGCACACCCGTGCTGGAATTCGGGGCCTTACCGCCGGAGGTCAATTCCGCCAGAATATATTCCGGTCCCGGCCCGGCGCCGATGCTGGCGGCCGCGACGGCCTGGGATGTGTTGGCCGTCGAGCTGTCGTGCGCTGCAACGGCATACGGGTCGATCGTCGCGGAGCTGATCGGCGGCGGCTGGCTGGGGCCGGCATCGCTGTCGATGGCCGCCGCTACGGCCCCCTATGTATCGTGGCTGCACAGCACCGCCGCGCGTGCCGGGCAAACCGCGGTGCAGGCCAACGAGGCGGCGGCGGCTTACGAGATGGCGTTCGCGATGACGGTGCCGCCGCCGGTGATCGCGGCTAACCGCAGCCTGCTGATGGCATTGGTCGCCACAAATTTCTTCGGCCAGAACGGCCCGGCGATCGCTGCCACCGAAGCGCATTACGCCGAGATGTGGGCCCAGGACGCGGCGGCGATGTACGGATATGCCGGATCCTCGGCAGCGGCGGCCCAGTTGACGCCGTTTAACTCGCCGCAGCCCAACACCGACCCCGCCGGGACGGTGGCCCAGGCGGGCGCCGTCGCCCATGCCGCGGCCTCCGCGTCGGACCCGCCGTCGCTGATGTCCGCCTACAGCGTCGGCCTGTCGGTGCCCAAGATGGTGAACACCGCCATGTCGGCCAGCAACGCCGCGAACACCGGCCGAAGCATCGCGATCCAGAACGCGCGGCTCGCGTTCCAAGAGGCCCGAGATGCGGAAAGCACTGCCCAGTTCGGTGGCCGCCTGGTGGCGACCGCCCCCGCCCGGATCAGCGGATCAGCGGTGTCGGCGGCAATGGGCCGGTCCGCCCTGGTCGGATCGCTGTCGGTGCCACCCGCATGGGCCTCGGCAGCACCCGAGGCCCGCCCAGTCTCGTTGACGCTGACCAGCTCTGGGGCCAACACCGCCGCTGTGGGCTCCGCGCCGCCCCCGGTTCCGGGCAGTGCGTTCAGTCAGTCGGTGTTGGGGACGCTGTCTCGCTACGGGTTCGACGGTCCGCGCGCAAAAAGCAAACCCGTGATCGTCCGCTCACCCGCCGCTGGATAACAAACAACGCTGCTATTACGTGAGAAAGGTTGCCAGACATGGACTTCGGCCTATTCCCTCCGGAAGTCAACTCCACCAGAATGTATTCGGGCCCCGGCTCTGGCCCGATGCTGGCCGCTGCCTCGGCGTGGGGCCAGCTCGCCCACGAGCTGACCTCGGCGGCCAGCGCCTACGGCGCGGTGATCACCGGCCTGACCACCGCCGGATGGCAGGGCCCGTCGTCAACGCTGATGGCGGGCGCGGTCGCGCCCTATGTGGCATGGATGCACAGCACCGCAGCCCAGGCCGAACTCACGTCCGTCCAAGCCACGACCGCGGCGAGCGCCTACCAGACGGCGTTTGCGATGACGGTCCCGCCGCCGCTGATCGAAGCCAACCGCGCACAGTTGCAGTCGCTGGTGGCAAGCAACTTCTTCGGGCAGAACAGCCCAGCAATCGCAGCCACCGAAGCGCAATACGACGCCATGTGGGCCCAGGATGCCGCCGCGATGTACGGCTATGCCGCCTCGTCGGCAACCGCGTCGAGGTTGGCTCCATTCACCGACCCGCCGCGCACCACCGACCCGGCCGGAACGGCCGCGCAAACCGCGGCGGCCGCGAACGCCGCAGCGGCCGCCGCCCCAGCGGCCGTCACACCGGTTGATGTCTTGACCAATACGACGGCCACCACGAGCGCGATCGCCTCCACGACCAGCGCGTCGTTTTCCGGAAGCTCGATCGGGGTGACCAACCATGCCCTGGCGGTCAACGCGCTGCGCGACGAGGCCCAGGGCATCGGACCGTTTTTGGCGGTGTGGGGTGCTCCGGCGGCGTCGTCAGGTCCGGTGAGCATTGGCGGGCCGGCGATATCGGCGGCCATGGGCCGGGCCAGCCTGGTCGGCACCTTGTCCGTACCGCAAACCTGGGCCGCCACCGCCACCCCGCCGGTCAGCGTGACGGGACTGGGGTTATCGGGGGCTTCGGCGGCTCCGGCGGCCCCAGCAGGTATGGCGCCCGGCATGTTCGGCGAAGCGCTGCTGGGTACGCTGGCAGGACGTGGCGTCAGTAACGTCGCCGCAAGGCTGCGTCCGACCAGCGTGATACCCCGCTCGCCGGCCGCGGGATGACATAACGGTTATCACCTGATCCACCCAGCTGGGCCCACGCCCGGTATACGGTGGTGTCCGGCCGACCAGTCGTCGGGCGATGTGCGAGTTCCTCAATGGGGGCAGCACCTGAAATGAGGAATAACGTGGCAGACGAGGTCAACACGAGTTTCGAGGCAATTCCCCAGCCCGTCAAAGCCGACCCCGCGACGGTGTTCGCCGCGCTGGCCGAGATCATCTACCAAGGCTCGGGTCCCAGCGAAGTGTATGCGGCCATCTGCGTCGCGGCGACGCTGACTGTCTCCGGCTGCGATCACGCCAGCCTGCTGGTGCGACGTGGCGATCGCTATGTGACCGTCGGCGCCAGTGACCGCATCGCGCACCACATCGACGACATGGAACGCGACGTCGGCGACGGCCCATGCGTCGACGCCATCGAGGAGGAGACTCCGCAGATCGAAACCGACCTCACCACGCCGTGCCAGTGGCCCAAACTGGCTGCTCGGTTGCTCGACGAGACGCCGGTGCGCGGGGCAATGGGCTTTCGGATCCTGGTGGATCGCCGTAAGACCGGCGCGCTGAACCTGTTCAGCGACACCGCCAACGCCTTTGACACCCAGTCCGCCGGTCAGGCGATCGTGTTGGCCTCCTTCGCCAGCGTGGCCATCAACGCGATCTCTCAGGGCGAGGACGTCGCCACCCTGCGACGGGGCTTGCTCAGCAACCGGGAGATCGGCAAGGCGGTGGGGATGTTGATGCTGCTACACGGGGTATCCGAGGACGAGGCGTTCGACGTACTGCGACGCTATTCCCAGGACCTCAACATCAAGCTCGCCGATGTGGCCCGAACGGTCATCGAGCATCGCGGCAAGCCGGTGTTCAGCGACGAGCAGCCGTCGCTGGGTAACTGACCCGCGGCTACTCGGGCAGTCGCAGCTCGGGCTTTTCCACCTCTTCGATGTTGACATCCTTGAAGGTGACCACCCGCACCTGCTTGACGAACCGCGCCGGCCGGTACATGTCCCACACCCACGCGTCGGCCAGGCGCAGCTCGAAGTACACCTCGCCGTCGGCGTTGCGTGGCACCATCTCGACGCTATTAGCCAGGTAGAACCGCCGCTCGGTTTCCACGACATAGCTGAACTGGCCCACGATGTCCTTGTATTCGCGGTAGAGCGAGAGCTCCATCTCGGTTTCGTACTTCTCGAGATCTTCGGCACTCATCTGCTCGGTCGTCCTTTTACTCGGCTAGATGTGATTACCCGGCTGTCCCGGGCCGTTTGGGTGGACCGCATCGTCAGGCTAGCCCCATCGCCGGGTCCGGCTGGCCGGGATCGCCGGGCCGGCACTCGGCCACTACCCGGGTACCCGATCCGGTCGCCACCCGGCGGACGTTGATGAACGAATAGCGGTGCTCGGCGCAGGGACCCAACTCGGTCAACGCCGCGGAGTGGGCCGGCGTGCTGTAGCCCTTGTGCTCGGCGAAGCCGTAACCGGGATGCTCGGCATCCATCGCCACCATCAGCCGGTCGCGGCTGACCTTGGCCAGCACGCTGGCAGCGGCAATGCAGGCGGCGGCCGCATCGCCGCCGACAACGGGCAGCGATGGCACCGGCAGTCCCGGCACCCGGAAACCATCGGAGAGCACATACCCCGGGCGCACCCGCAGGCCGGCCACCGCACGTCGCATGCCCTCGATATTGGCCGCGTGCACTCCGCGCCGGTCCACTTCCGTCGACGGGATAAACACCACGTGGTAGGCCAGCGCATAACGGCGAATCAGCGGATACAGCTTCTCCCGTGCTTTTTCCGTGAGCTTTTTCGAATCATCAAGCAGCGCAAGACTTTCCAACCGACTCGGACCCAACGCACACGCCGCGACCACCAGCGGGCCCGCGCAGGCTCCCCTGCCGACCTCGTCGACCCCGACTACCGGACCCAAACCGTTGCGGTACAGCGCGGACTCCAAGGTGCGCAAGCCGGACGATTTACGGATCACGGTCCGCGGCGGCCAGGTGGTGGCCATGGCTACTGACTCTGCTGGGGATTGACCGAACGCACACCACCCCACCGCGACGGCGGCCAGACGATGAACCGCGCCTTGCCGATGACGTTGCCGACCGGCACGGTGCCCGACAGCGGATCGCCGGTGCACAGCAGGCCCTTCATCGCGTCGGCCGGGGTGCTGGTGCAATGGGCGCGGGAATCCGCCGAATGGGTGCGGTTGTCGCCCATTACCCACAACCGGTCCTGCGGGACGGTGACCGGCCCGAACTCGTTGCCTAGGCAGGGGTACACCGCCGGGTCGGTCATCAGCGTGGCCGGATCCAGATACGGTTCACTCAACCGGGCGCCGTTGACCGTCAACCCGGTGTCGTTGCGGCACTGCACGGTCTGCCCGCCCACCGCGATCACCCGCTTGACCAGGTCGTTCTCGTCGGGTGGCACGAAGCCGACGAAGGACAGCCCGTCCTGCAGCCAGCGCACCACGGTGTTGTGTGAGCGGATCGACTTGTATCCGAGGTTCCACGATGGGGGCCCCTTGAACACGACGACGTCGCCGGGTTGCGGCGATCCGAAGTGGTAGCTGATTTTGTCGACCATGATGCGATCGCCGACGCAGCCCGTGCAGCCATGCAACGTGGGTTCCATCGATTCCGACGGGATGAGGTAGGGCCGCGCCACGAACGTCAACATGACGTAGTAGAGAATCACCGCGATCGCCGCGAGGATCGCGATCTCGCGCAGCGCCGCCGCCCGCTTTTTGCCCTTCGGTTCGTCGCTGGTCTTGCCATCCTCAGCGGCGGGCTCTTGGGTGGCGACATTAGGCTCCGCCGGACCGGAATCGGGTTCGCGCTCGGAGGACGAGTCCGTGGTTTCGGTCACCAGATCAGCGTAGCCAGGGTGGCCCGCACCGCCGTCAGCCGCATCCGCCCGACGTCGAAGCGGCCGCGATTCAGCGCTTTTCCTTGATCTTGGCCTTCTTGCCGCGCAGCTCGCGGAGGTAGTACAGCTTGGCGCGACGGACGTCGCCGCGTGTCACGACCTCGATGTGGTCGATGTTGGGCGAGTGCACCGGGAAAGTCCGTTCCACGCCGACGCCGTAGCTCTCCTTGCGCACGGTGAAGGTCTCACGGATACCGCCGCCCTGCCGGCGGATCACCACGCCCTTGAACACCTGGATGCGCTCCTTGGCACCCTCGATCACCTTGACGTGCACGTTGACCGTGTCGCCGGCGCTGAAGCCCGGGATGTCGTCGCGCAGCGACGCGTTGTCGACGAAGTCCAGCGTGTTCATTTCCGAAGACACTTCCTTGCGGTTCGCGGCCGGGGTTTCTGCCTGCGCCGGCGGCGCAGGGCGGTCAACCGAGCCGATGGATTCGGGCATCTTGGCGTATCTCGCAGCAGGCGGAAGCAGCCCGGCCGCCCGGCAACCGCTGGAGACAACTGGTCAATTGTGCCAGATGGCGCGCACGCAGTGAAATCAGGCAAAATCACCGGTCAGGCCTGCCATCCGATCGGGTGGGCGAATGGTACACATTAAGGGGCCTGACCACCGCGTCCGGCAGCCGGACGGCTGGTGGCGACCTGATGTTCAGGTGTTTCTTGGCAACTCTCCCGAGGAGACGCATGCGAGCGCGGGTCCCGATGCTGCTCATCGCCGCCGCGGCGGCGCTGAGCGTGCTGGTGGCCGGCTGCGAGGCCAAGGTGTACGGCGCGTCGTCCTCTCGGCCGGCGGAGCACCGGACGAGCCGGGTGGCACCGCTGGTGCAAGCGCTGATCCCGCCCGAATCGGCGTTCGCCGAGTCGACCGGTGCGCCGGGCGGGCTGCAACGGCGCATCCAGCAAGCCACCGACGAGGCCGCCGCGGACGGCGCGACGATCTCGGTTGCGCTTTTCGACCGCCACACCAACCGGATGTTCTCCAACGGCAGGGACAAGCTGATCGGCATCGCGTCGGTGGCCAAGTTGTTCATCGCCGACGATCTGCTGCGGGCCGAAACTCAGGGTCAGATCCAGCTGTCGCCGGAGGACCGGCAGGCGCTCGACATCATGCTGCGCTCCTCCGACGACAACGCTGCCGAGACATTCTGGAATCAGCGGGGCGGCCAGGCGATCATCGCCGAGGTCGCCGAGCGGTACGGGTTGACCGCCACGACCCCCCCGGGCGACGGACGCTGGTGGGACACCATGAGTTCGGCATCCGATCTGATCCGCTATTACGACATGCTGCTCAGCGGGTCCGGCGGCTTGTCGGCGGCGCAGGCCGACATCATCGTGCAGAACCTGGCCGGGTCCACCCCGACCGGCGTCGACGGCTATCCGCAACGGTTCGGCATCCCCGACGGCTTGTACGCCGAGCCGGTTGCCGTCAAACAGGGCTGGATGTGCTGCATCGGCAGTGACTGGATGCACTTGTCAACCGGCGTTATCGGCGCAGATCGCCGCTACATCATGGTGATTGAGTCGCTGCAGCCCGCCGATGAGGCCACCGCGCGGGCAACGATCACCCAGGCGGTCAAGACGATGTTCCCGACCGGTCGGATCTAACCGTCGGCGGAGTCGGCCGGACCCTGCCCGGCCACTAAATCCGGCCGACGCTCCCGGGTGCGCTGCATCGCGGCCGCCCGCCGCCATTCGGCGATACGCGCGTGATCGCCGGACAGCAACACCTCGGGCACGTCGAGCCCGCGCCACGTCGGCGGCCTGGTGTACGACGGGCCCTCCAGCAGGCCGTCGGCATGCGAATCATCGTGCACCGACTGCGGATTGCCGATGACATCGGGCAGCAGCCGGATGACCGCCTCGATCATCACCAGCGCCGCCGACTCCCCGCCGGGCAACACATAGTCGCCGATCGAAGCCTCTTCCACCCGCATTCGTCGAGCGGCATCGTCGACGACCCGCTGGTCGATACCCTCATAGCGTCCGCACGCGAACACCAGATGCGTTTCGCTGGTCCACCGTTGGGCGGTGCGCTGCCGGAAAGGCGTGCCGGCCGGCGTCGGCACGACGAGAAGCGTGTTCTCCGAGCAGATTTCGTCCAGCGCTTCGCCCCAGACCGGTGCCCGCATCACCATGCCCGGTCCGCCGCCATACGGCGTATCGTCCACCGAGCGGTGTACGTCGTGGGTCCAGCGTCGCAAGTCGTGCACCCCGAGCTGAACCAGCCCGGACTCGATTGCCTTGCCCGGCAACGATTGTCGCAGCGGATCCAGGTAGCTCGGGAAGATCGTCACGACGTCGATTTTCATGTCGATGCGCCCCTCACTGCCCCAAATCCAGCAATCCGTCAGGCGGATCGATCTCGATGGTGTGCGAGTCCAGCGACACCGACGTCACGATCGCGCCGACGAACGGCACCAGCAACTCGCCCGCCTCGGCGCGGCGGACCGCCAGCAACTCACCGGCGGCGGTGTGCAGCACCTCGGTGACGGTGCCGATGTCCTGGCCGGTGATCGTGCGGACCCGAAGACCCTCTAGCTGGTGGTCGTAATAGGTGTCCGGCTCGTCGATGGGCGGCAGATCCTGCGAATCGACGAGGAACTGGGTTCCGCGCAACGCATCGGCGGCATCGCGGTCGCTTACCCCCGCCAATCGGACCAGCAGCCGTCCGCCGTGCGCCCGCGCGGTGTCGACGACGTAGCTGCGCTCCTCGCCGTCGGATCCTTTGGCGCGCAACACCGCTCCCGGCGCGAACCGGGTCTCGGGATCGTCGGTGCGGACCTCGACGACGACCTCGCCGGTGATGCCGTGCGCTTTCGCCACCCGCCCGACCAGCAGCTCCATCAGGGCTACTGGTCGGTGTCCACCACGTCGACGCGGATCCCACGGCCGCCGATTCCGGCCACCAGCGTGCGCAACGCAGTCGCGGTGCGTCCGCCGCGGCCGATCACCTTGCCGAGATCGTCGGGATGAACGTGCACTTCCACGGTCCTGCCGCGGCGGTTGGTGACCATGTCGACCCGAACATCGTCGGGGTTGTCGACGATCCCGCGGACCAGGTGCTCGACGGCGTCTACGACGACGGTGGCCATGATCAGCTTTCGGCGGCCGGCTCGGCTGGCTCGGCCTGCTCGGCCGGCGCGGCCTGCTCGGCGGCCGGCGCGGATTCGGCGGCTTTGTCGGCCTCGGCCGGCTTGTCGGCCTTCTTGGCGGGAGCCTTCTTCTTCTTCGGCGTCGCGGCCTCGGTGCTTGGTTCCCCCTCCGCGGCGGCCAGCGCAGCGTTGAACAGCTCCAGCTTGCTCGGCTTGGCTTCGGCCACTTTCAGCCGGCCCTCGGCACCGGGCAGCCCTTTGAACTTCTGCCAGTCACCGGTGATCTTCAGCAGCTTGAGCACGGGCTCGGTGGGCTGAGCACCGACCGAGAGCCAGTACTGGGCACGCTCGGAATCGATCTCGATGAGGCTCGGCTCTTCCTTGGGGTGATAGCGGCCGATGACCTCGATGGAGCGGCCGTCACGCCGGGTGCGCGCGTCGGCGACGGCGATGCGGTACTGGGGATTGCGGATCTTGCCAAGCCGGGTGAGCTTGATCTTCACAGCCATGGTTAGCGACTTCTCCTATGCGTGTCACGCTGCAATTCAGCGATCCGGGCAGGATGCCGGGATCCGGTTTTGCCTCGCGTGTGCAGCCGCTCATTGTGCCAGAACGCCGACGTTGAGTGGAAATCGTCAGGGGCGCCGGTCGAAGCACTTGGTCTCGACGCGGCGGCTCATCCGCCAGCCGGCCGGGGTGCGGACGAACTCGTCGTCGTACCACAGGCCCAACAGCATCGTGCTGGGCGTCTCACCACCGAACACCATCGGGTTGAAGCAGAAGGTCCGCGCGCTCGCCGAGTCACCGTCGATCCGGATCGAGGGCAGACCCAGCATGTGGGCGTAGTTGGCGAAATTGGGCAACACCTCCGCCAGCCAGGCCTTCACCTGCGGATACTGTCCGTCGATGCCGCCCATCGCGCGGTAGTCGATGTATGCGTCCGGAATGAATACCGCATCGAGGTCGTCGAATCGACGCCTGTCGATGGCGCTGGAGTAATCAACCAACAGCTGCTGGATCTCCAATCGGTCGGAGACTTCCGCCTGGCTCAACATGAGATTGATTGAACACGACGCGACCGGACCCAATTGCCCACTCCTTGCCGTTCCGCCAGCATCGTCGTGGGGCGGCCGTTAGGCTGACCGCCCATGCGCAGGCTTGTCGCCGCGATCGCGGCTGTGCTCACCGCGCTGAGCGCCTCCCCCATGACGGCGTGGGCCGATACCAGCGTGCAGCCGGTCGGCTCGGTACCGGTCCCGGACGGCCCGGCGCAGACGTGGATCGTGGCCGACCTGGACTCGGGCCGGGTGCTGGCCGCGCGCGACGAGAACGTCGGGCACCCACCTGCCAGCACGATCAAAGTGTTGCTGGCGTTGGTCGCTCTTGACGAGCTGAGCCTGGATTCCACCGCGGTCGCCGACGAGGCCGACACCCACGTCGAGTGCAACTGCGTCGGCGTCAAGCCCGGCCGCACCTACACGGCACGCCAGTTGCTCGATGGTCTGCTGCTGGTGTCGGGCAATGACGCCGCGAACACGCTGGCGCGCATGCTCGGCGGCCAACAGGCCGCGGTGGCCAAGATGAACGCCAAGGCCGGCGCCCTGGGCGCGACCAGCACGCACGCGGCAACGCCGTCCGGACTGGACGGGCCCGGCGGTTCGGGCGCCTCGACCGCGCACGACCTGGCCGTCATCTTCCGCGCGGCGCTGGCCAACCCGGTGTTCGCGCAGATCACCGCCCAGCCGTCCGCGATGTTCCCCACCGATAACGACGGCGAACACCAGATCGTCAACCAGGACGAGCTGCTCTACCGGTATCCGGGCGCGATCGGCGGCAAGACCGGCTTTACCAACGCCGCCCGCAAGACGTTCGTCGGCGCCGCCGCGCGCGACGGTCGCCGGTTGGTGATCGCGATGATGTACGGACTGGTCCGCGAGGGCGGGCCGACCTACTGGGATCAGGCCGCCAGCCTGCTCGACTGGGGCTTTGCGCTGAGCCCCCAGTCGGGTATCGGTGCTCTTTGAGCCTGAACTCAGGGCCTTCGTCGACATCACCGCCTGACCACCCCGCCGAAAGGTCCGACCCGATTCCACAGGAAAAGCTGGGCAGACCAGCAGATCGCCTACGCGCCCACCCACCGGAACCAAGATCAATTCCTGCGCCCACAGTTCAACGCAGCCCATCGCTGGATCGAGGCTAAGTCGGCGGCGAGCTATCACGCGAAGTACCCTTCATTCAGGGCCGCGACGGGGCGTGGTCTCGGTGGGAAAGCGGCGAACGTGCACCGGTGATCGGGGCTGGAGCGGCGACGAGAAGATGACTACCGAAGAGACGCTTCCGCAGTCGGACGCCGAACGAGTCGAGGCGGCGAGAATGCGTGCCGTCGCCCGGTATTCCATCCTCGACACGCCGCCTGATGGCGCCTTCGACCGAATCGCACGGATTGCCGCGCGGGTTTTCCATACCGCCATGGCGACTGTGACCATCGTCGACACGGATCGCATTTGGTTCAAAGCTACCCACGGGTTGACGGACGTCAGCCAGATAGGTCGCGATCCCGGGCTGTGCGCCTCGGCGATCCTCAACGATGCGACCTACCTCGTCCGCGACGCTCTCACCGACCCCCGCACGGTAGATAACCCCCTGGTGCACGGGGAGATGGGCATCCGGTTCTACGCTGCGGCGCCAATCGTCACGGCTGACGGCCACCGCCTCGGCACGGTGAATGTCCTCGACACCGAACCGCAGGAACCGACCGACGAGGCAATGGCCACGCTGGCAGAGCTCGCCGCTATCACCATGGACGAACTCGAACTGCGGCTCTCCGCATTGAATACGCTCCGCCGCGAACGTGAACGCCGCGAGCAATCGGAACGCGACAGGAACACCATCGCGGATTACGCTGCGGTGCTGCAACGCTCGCTGCTGCCACCGACTCTCCCAGATATCCCCGGGTTGACACTCGCCGCGCACTACTATCCGGCGTCACCTACGCAGGTCGGAGGCGACTTCTACGATGTGTTTCCGCTGGGGGGCGGACGATGGGCCTTCTTCCTCGGCGATGTGGAAGGACACGGTGCCGCAGCGGCCGCACTCACATCGCTTATCCGCTACACGCTTCGCGCCACTGCGCTACGTTTCCGTGACCCGAGAGATGCGCTCGCTGAACTCAATGCCGTCCTGGTTCGAGATCCGAATGAAAATAGGTTCTGCACTGTGCTGTTTGGCGTCCTAGAGCCCTCGCCGGATGGTGATGGAGCCCAGATCGCCGTGGCCACCGGAGGTCACCCGCCGGCCTTACTGCTCGATGCCGCTTCCGGCGAGGTGAACAAAGTGCGATCCGCGCGGGGAATGCTTGTCGGAGCCGTCGCCGACGCGGTTTTCGACGCCTGCTCGCTTCGTCTGCGTCGCGGCTGCACCCTCCTGCTCTACACCGACGGAATTATCGAGGCACGCCCCGACGGTGAGAACTCGTTCGGGGAAGATCGGCTCGTCGCGTTCGCATCCCGTCACGTCCGGTTGCCCGCTCCTGGACTCCTCGAGGAATTCGCGGATTTGATTCCGACGCTGCGGCCCTCCGACGACGTCGCCTTGCTCGCGTTCACCGCGCGCTGACACCGAACGAAGCCGGCGGCGCGTACCCCGGCTGCGGTCTGCCATCATTGGCTGCTCGGCCCACGCCATGGCATCCTTATGTGCAGTAGCCGATATTGGTGCGTGCGCTGCGCATTGCCGCGTCTGCCCTACGGGGTTGAGCCATAGCCTCGGTGTGAGGTGTCAGCCTGCCGAAAGACCCGCTGAGACACCCAACGAACACGAGGATCCATGATGGTCGAACAAGACGGCTCTACACCGAGTTCTCACCCAGAGTTGGACGACAGCAATTTCAAAGTCGATGAGACGTGGGTTGATCACCTGGTCGTGGTATCCGTCAGCGGAGATGTCGACATAGCCAGTACTCCGCGGCTGACCGAGGCCATCGACGCCGCGCGCGCCAAAGGACCGAGCGGCGTGATCATCGACCTTTCCAATGTCGATTTCTTCGCCTCAGCCGGGGTTAATGTTCTCATCGCTGCTCACAGCGGCATTGCGCAATCAGGCCACTTCGCGGTGGTGGCCGACGGGCCGGCCACGCACCGGCCGCTCACTTTGCTGGGTGTTGACGAGATCATGCCGCTGTACCGCACGCTGGACGACGCGCTGAGAAAACTTGCCGACGGCTGAGCCTGAACTCACCAGATTGATGTTCCTGAAGCAACAATCTGGCGCATCAGCACCGATCTGGCCGCGCCGGTGAAAGGCGCGACCCGATTCCACAGGAAAGCTGGGCAGACCAGCAGATCGCCTACGCCCACCCACCGGAACCAAGATCAATTCCTGCGCCCTCAATTCAACGCAGCCCATCGGTGGATCGAGGCTAAGTCTGCGGCGACGCTCCGAAAACCCATCCCCTCCCCTGTGGGGTGCAGGTTTGTGGGCTAGTCTTCTGATGCCGCGGCATCCTGTTGTACGCGAGTCGGATGTGCGGCATGCGCTGGCAGCCGTCGGCGCTGGTTACCGGGTTGAGGCCACAGCCCACGGCCGAACATGCCGGCGCCGCAAGCAGGCGCGCAGAAGCGTGCAAGGAACGAGGAAAATGATGGCCGAACACCAGCAGGCTCCCCCGGGTTCCACACCGCAGCCCGGCAAGAACGACTTCAACGTCGACGAGAACTGGGTTGATCAGCTGGCCGTGGTCTCGGTGAGCGGCAGCGTGGACATGCTCAGCGCGCCCTGGTTGACCGAGGCGCTCGATGCCGCGCTGGCAAAAAGCCCGGCCGGCTTGGTTGTCGACCTGTCCCGTGTGGAGTTCCTCGGGTCGGCGGGGATCAGTGTCATCATCACCGCCCACGAAAACATCGGCGACACCAACCGCTTCGCCGTCGTCGCCGACGGGCCGGCCACCCATCGGCCGCTCACGCTGCTGGGCCTCAACGAGATCATGTCGCTGTGCCGCACGCTCGACGATGCGCTGAGCAGGCTGTCCGGGATCTAGCCGGGCCCTAGTCCGCCGCGGCGTCGGCGACGTACATTCCGCTCAGCAGCGACGCCAACAGCGCGATCCGCTGAGCTTCGATCTCAGGTTGCGGCAGCACTGCGCGCACCAGGGCGGCTCCGTCGAAGGTGTTGGTCAGCACCGCCACCAGCGCCGGGAAGACATCTTCGGGGATGCTGTCGGCGCCGGGCAGCGCTTTCGCGGCGTCGTGGATCTTGGCGCCGTACTGCGCCAAGACGTTTTGCAAGGTGGCTTTGAGTTTTTCGTCGGTGCGCGCCGCAACCATGAGTTCGTACATCACGGTGTTCGTGGAATTCGCCGTGAGATCGCGCAGGATCGCCAACGCAGCCTCCAGAACCGGCTTGTCGGACGGTATTTCGGCGACTTTTTTGCTGAATTCGTCGAGCTGACGGCGCATCACTTCGTAGGCGGTGGCCGCCATGAAATCGCCCATGGTGTCGAAGTGCCGAAACAGCGCGCCGACAGATACGTTGGCGCGCTTGGTAATCACCGCGGCCGACGCGCGGGCGTAGCCGACTTCGGTGATGGTCGCGATACTGGCGTCGAGCAGCCGCGCAACCGTCTCCTCGCGGCGCTGCTGCTGGGTTCGGGCCATCTCACGCCTGCTGGAGTTGACGGGTGCCCGCCCGCAGGAAACGGCCGGACTTGACCGTCGTGCCGTAGCCGTCGCGGAAGCGGCCGTTGCGGAACACCACCGCACCGCCGACCCCGGTAGCGACGACGGCGGCGTCGTTGCGGTTCACCATCCGGCTCAAATTGCCGTAGAACGGCACCTTTTCTTCGTAGTAGCCGTCCACCGACTCGTCGAGACCGGCCGGGTCGATCACCGCGAAGTCGGCACGGTCGCCCTGACGCAGCGTGCCGGCGTCCAGACCGAACCAGTCGGCCACCTCGGCGGTCAACCGATGCACGGCGCGTTCGACGGTCAGGAACGGCGCGCCGGCCTGCGTGGCGTCCAGCGTGCGCTTGAGCAATCGCACACCGTAGTTGTAGAAGGCCATGTTGCGCAGATGCGCACCGGCGTCGGAAAAGCCCATGTGGATGCTGGGATCTGCGGCCAGCTTGTCGAGCTGCTTGGGCCGGTGATTGGCGACGATGGTGGTCCACCGGACATTGCGCTCGCCGTTGTCGACAAGGACGTCGAGGAATGCATCGAGCGGGTGCAGGCCGCGCTCGTCGGCGATCTGCCCGAAACTCTTGCCGATCAAAGCCTTGTCAGGGCATTCGACGATCACCGCATCGTGAAAGTCGCGGTGCCACAACGTCGGCCCGAGCTTACGGCGGTCGAATTCGCGGCGGAAGTTGCGACGGTATGCGGTGTCCTTCAGCAGCGCATTGCGCTCCAATTGGTCGCGGAGATGCAGCGCGGCAGTGCCCGCCCCGAACTCTTCGAAGACCGGAAGGTCGATGCCGTCGGAATACAACTCGAACGGCACCGGAAGGTGTTGAAACCGCACCTTGGCGTCAAGGACCGCGTTGAGTAGCCGGATGATCGGCCCGAAGACGATGGCTGCTCCCGGCATCGACTTCGCGTCGGTCGACACCAGCAAGCTCATCCGAACTTCCTTGCGACGGCCGAACATTCCGCTGCTGGACAAAAAGAACAACAGTCCCGACAGCGGGTTGGCGACGTCCGGCGCGCTCTGCAGAATCCGGCCGCGCTTGCGCAGGACATTGATCAGTTTTCGGCGCTCGCGCCAGGTCGCGAACGTCGACGGCAAGGCCCGTGACCGGTAGCGATCACCGTCGAGCTTGTCGATTGCCGCGTCCATCCCGGACATGCCGAGCAGTCCGGCGTCGAGAGCCTCGTCGAGCATGGCCGCCATCCGGCCGAGTTCGGCGTCGGTGGGCTTGGTGGTGGCGTCGGTGGCGCGGTCCAGTCCCAGCACCGCCGTCCGCAGATCTGAATGCCCCAGCAGCGAGCCCACATTCGGGCCCAGCGGCAGTGCTTCAAGTGCCCGCACGTAGTCGGCGGGCCCGGACCAGGTTTTGTGGTCGTCCAGCGCGCCGAGCACAAATTCGCGGGGCACCGCCTCGACCCGGGCGAACAAGTCGGCGGCATCAGCGGAGTCGGCGTAGACCGTCGACAGCGAGCAGTTGCCCAACAGCACTGTGGTGACACCGTGTCGCACCGATTCCCGCAATCCGGGATCCAGCAGCACCTCGGCGTCGTAGTGCGTGTGCACATCGATGAAGCCGGGGACGATCCATTTGCCGGCCGCGTCGATCACCTCGGGGCAGCCGGTCTCGTCGAGAGCGGTCGCCGAAATCGTCGCCACGACGCCGTCGCGGATGCCCAGCGTCCGGATCTGCGGTGGGCTACCGGTGCCGTCGAACCACAAGCCGTCGCGCACGATCACGTCATACGTCATTACAGCGTCGCTCCTCTGCGTCGTCCAGGCTGCCGTTATCGGCCACCGTAACATAGATAGTAAGTACTCACAATCTTTTGAGTCCGGTGTGTTCAGCGGCCCGGCGTGGGCGGAGTCGGGTTGGCCGGTGGGGGTGGGCTCGAGGGACTCGGCGTCGGGGATTCGGCGACTGGCGGGACGCCGGGCACCGTGACCGCGGGCGGCACCGCGCCCAGCCGTCCGGCCACTGCCGGGATCACGATGTGGCCGCCCTGCTGGCCGCACTCATCGGTTTGGACCGTCACCGTCATCACGCCCCGCAACGGGCCGTGACTTTGCGGCTCGAGTGACAACACCTGGGTCATGGTCTGCTTGTCCGCCGCTCCGTTGGGTCCGACGCACGGAAACTGCAGCGTTTCCGGGCGGGACTGCCAGGCGCCGTCGCGGAAATCGAAGACAAGTGGCCGCAGGCCGGCTGACTGGTGTGGGCTCTGGTGGTCCTGGTCGTCGAGTTGGATCCCGGTGGCGACACAACCCGTCGGCGTGCACGACGAGTGAAATGCCCACCATGTCGTCACGTTGGGCGGTTGTGGATCAGGCCGATCGTTGAACGTCTGCTGGGCACGGTTGACGTCCACCTGGTAGGTGCCATCGAGCTGTCGGCCGGCCGGAGGTAGCGCGGGGGCGCTGCTCGTCGGGATGGCCGCCGGAGCCTGAGGCAGCGAGGGGCCGTCCGCCTGTGGAGGCGACGCGTCGTGCTTCCGGCCGATCATGATGCCGGCCAGCAGGCCGGTGACCAAGAGCAGCAGCGCCGCGCCGACCGCCGACCCGAGCAAACCCCAGCGCCGCATGCGCTTTGACGATGGCGGCGCCGTTGCAGCGGCTGTTTCGGGCTCCGGGTCGTCCGGATAGTCGACGACGGTGAAGGCGGCTTCGGGGCTGCGATCGCCGAGCCACCCGCCGGCCCGCTCGGACAGCGCCGCGGCGAACTCGCTGCAGCGACCGAACCGATCGGCGGGGTTGTTGGCCATCGCGGTGGCCAAGACGTTGTCGAGCCGCGCCAGGTCGGGGCGCCGGTCGCTGAGCTTCGGCGGCGCGAAGCCGAGATGCGGCGGCGGTCCACCGGTGAACAGGTAGTAGGCGGTGGCCGCCAAGCCGTATTGATCGGCGCGCCCGTCGATGGATTGACCAGTCAACTGTTCTGGTGCCGCGTAGGCGGCCGTTTCGCGGTGCTGCCCCGAATATCGGGCGAGTCCGAAGTCGGTCAACAGGATCCGTTGTTCACCATCCCGCGGATCGCTGAGCACGATGTTGGTGGGTTTGACGCCGCGGTGCACAATCCCCCGTCGGTGTGCGTAGTCGAGCGCGCCGGCCACGGCCGCGACGACCGTAAGCGCTTCACCGGCCGGCATCCCGGCCGGGTATTGGTCGGCGACGAGCTGGGCCACGCTGATTCCGTTGACGTAATCCATCGCGACCCACAGCTGGCCGTCGGATTCACCGCGGTCGGCTACCTCGACGATGTTCGGGTGATACAGCGTCGTGACCGTCGGCGTTTCGGCGGTGAACCGCTGGCGCAACCCGTGGTCGGCTGACGCCGCCGCGGGCAGCACCTTCAAGGCGACCTCGCGCGGCAGCGTGGAGTGCCGAGCCAGGTAGACCTCGCCCATCCCGCCGAAGCCCAGGATTTTCTGGATGGTGTATCCAGCAAACGTCGCGCCGGTGGCCAACGACATGCCTCGATGCTAACGGGCCGTCACCGGGTGCGCCGGTCAGAACACCCGCCCACGCAGGATCACCGCGTCCGGCCGGGTCAGCACGGCCGCCCCGCGGCGGGGATCTTCGCGGTAGCACAACAGGTCTGCCGGCGCGCCGTGCTCCAGTCCCGGTTGTCCCAACCACCGACGGGCGTCCCAGCAGGCGGCGCCGAGCGCCTCGGTGGCCGTCATCCCGATCCCGGTGAGCGCGTCGACCTCGTCGGCGATGCGGCCGTGGCTGACCATGCCCCCTGCGTCGCTGCCGGCGTAGATGGGTACACCGGCCTCGCGCGCTGCGGACAGCCGCTGCTTGCTCTTCGCATACAGGTCACGCATATGGGCGGCATAGACCGGGTACTTCCCGGCCGAATCGGCGATACCGGGGAAGTTCTCGACGTTGATCAGCGTCGGCACCAGGGCGGTGTTGTGTTCGAGCATCAACTCGACGGTGTCGTCGGTGAGCCCGGTGCCGTGCTCGATGCAGTCGATGCCGGCGTTGATCAGTCCAGGCAGCGCGTCTTCGCCGAAGACGTGGGCGGTCACCCGCGCGTCGTGGGCGTGCGCGGTGTCGATCGCCGCCTTGAGCACGTCGTCGGACCACAGCGGCGCCAAATCGCCGATGCCGCGGTCGATCCAGTCGCCGATCAGCTTGACCCACCCGTCGCCGGCGCGCGCCTGTTCGGCCACCGCAGCAGGAAGCTGCGCTTCGTCCTCGATGTCGATCGGCAAGCCTGGGATATAGCGTTTCGGCCGGGCCAGATGACGCCCGGCGCGGATGATGCGTGGCAGGTCGTCACGGTCGTCGAGGCTGCGGGTGTCGATGGGCACCCCGGGGTCACGCAGGAGCAGCACCCCGGCGCGGCGCTCGGTCTCGGCGTACCGAATGGCCTCGTCTACCTCAACCGGTCCGTCGGGACCAATGCCGAGGTGGCAGTGCGCGTCGACGAGTCCGGGGATGATCCAGCCGTCGTCGAAAACGGTGTCCGCGTCGGGGACCGGTTCGGCGCTGAGCTTTCCGTCGACGATCCACCATTGCACCGGTTCGCCATCGGGTAATCCGCGGCCGCGGACGTGGAGCCGCATGCGGCTACTTCTTGCCCGGGAACTTCAACTTGGACAAGTCGAAATCGGCTAGGCCGGGCGGCAATTCGTCGAGGCCCTCGGGCATCTGGGACAGGTCGGGGAAGCCGGCGGGCATCGCCGGCATCCCGGGCCCGAAGGGACTGCGCGCCTTGGGGGGCGTGGGGCCGCGCTTCTTGTTCTTTTTCCCTTTGCCGCCCTTGTTTTTTCGCGACGACGACTTGCGGCCAAGACCGGGGATTCCCATCGAGCCCACCATCGACGACATCATCTTGCGGGCTTCGAAGAAGCGGTCGACGAGCTGGTTGACCTCTGACACCGTCACCCCGGAGCCGTTGGCGATGCGCAGCCGACGCGACGCGTTGATGATCTTCGGATCGGCCCGCTCCTGCGGGGTCATCCCCCGGATGATGGCCTGCAGCCGGTCGAGTTGTTTGTCGTCGACGGCGGCCAGCGCGTCCTTCATCTGGCCGGCGCCGGGCAGCATGCCCAACAGGTTGCCGATCGGACCCATTTTGCGGATCGCCAGCATCTGTTCGAGGAAGTCCTCCAACGTCAGCTCGCCGGAACCGATCTTGACCGCGGCGGCTTCGGCCTGCTGCGCATCGAAGACCTGCTCGGCCTGCTCGATCAGGCTCAGCACGTCACCCATGCCCAGGATGCGACTGGACATCCGATCGGGATGGAAGACGTCGAAGTCTTCCAGTTTCTCGCCGGTGGACGCGAAAAGGATTGGCACACCGGTGACTTCGCGCACCGACAGCGCCGCGCCACCGCGGGCGTCGCCGTCCAGCTTGGTCAGCACCACACCGGTGAATCCGACGCCCTCGCGAAACGCCTCGGCGGTGGTGACGGCGTCCTGACCGATCATCGCGTCGAGAACGAATAGCACCTCGTCGGGGTCGACTGCGGCGCGGATGGCGGCGGCCTGGGTCATCATCTCGTCGTCGATGCCCAGCCGTCCGGCGGTGTCGACGATGACGACGTCGAAATGTTTGGACTGTGCCTCGCTGAGCCCGGCCGCGGCGACGGCCACGGGGTCACCGGGGCCGGCCTGCTGTGTCGGGTCGGCTTCGGCGGAGGTGCCCGGATGCGGGGCGAACACCGCGACGCCGGCGCGTTCGCCGACGATGCGCAGCTGGTTGACGGCGCCCGGCCGCTGCAGATCGCAGGCCACCAACAGCGGGGTGTGGCCCTGGCCGCGCAGCCACGCGGCCAGCTTCCCGGCCAACGTCGTCTTACCCGAGCCCTGCAGACCGGCCAGCATCACCACGGTGGGCGGCGTCTTGGCGAAGGCCAGTTGGCGGGTCTGACCGCCCAGGATGCCGATCAGTTCTTCGTTGACGATCTTGACGACCTGCTGCGCGGGATTGAGCGCCGCGGAGACCTCGGCGCCCTTGGCGCGATCTTTGATCCGGTTGACGAAACCCCGCACCACCGGCAGCGACACGTCGGCTTCCAACAGCGCCAGCCGGATCTCGCGGGTGGTGGCGTCGATGTCGGCGTCGGTCAACCGGCCCTTGCCGCGCAGCCCCTGCAGTGCACCGGTGAGGCGGTCGGACAGCGATTCAAACACGCCGCCATGCTAGCTGGACGCCACCGGGCGACGATGCTGGCCGGGACGGCGACAGCCGTCCGATGCTGGCCGGGGCTGCGGTTGCGAATTCCCAACAATAAGGCCTACGCCGTGAATGTAACTGAGGAGTAAAAGAAATCTGACGGTTACTGTTCTGCGTCGCGGCGTTTAAAGAGCAATTGCCGAATTCTCACAGCTCGTCGGATTTCGTTAAAGTTCCGGGCATCGCCGTTAAGAGACCGTTACCGCACCATTCTCGGCTGCCAATCTGCGGAAACCTCATCACCGTGCAATGGGTCGAGCGCCAACAGCGGGCCTCCCATTTTCGAACCGCGCGCATTGTGAGGAGAATTGCATGACTTTTGTGACGACACATCCCGAAGCGTTGGCCGCCGCGGCGGGCACGTTGCAGGGCATCGGCTCGGCGATGGCGGCGCAGAACGCGGCAGCGGCGGCGCCGACGACGGGTGTGGTCCCGGCCGCCGCTGACGAAGTGTCGGCGCTGCAGGCGACCCAGTTCGCCGCCTACGGCGCCCTGTACCAACAAGTCAGCGCCCAAGCCACGGCGATTCACGAGATGTTCGTGCACACCCTGGGCATCAGCGCGGGTTCGTATGGCGAGACCGAGACCGCCAACTCGGTCGCGGCCGGTACCTCGTCGGGGCTCTCGGGCCTTCTCGGTGGACTGGGCACGTCGTCGTCGTCAGGCTCGGGCCCGTTGTCGTGGCTCACCGACCTCCTCGGGGGTACCGGGCCGGGTGGCCTGTCGGGCAACCTCAGCAACATCCTCAACATCGGGACCGGGAACTGGGCTTCTGCTGGATCCAACCTGCTCGGAATGGCGGGCGGCGGGCTCTTTGATGCCCCTGCCGAGGTGGCCGCCGACGCCGAGTCAGGCGGCTTGGCAGGCGGCTTGGACGGGACGCTCCTGGCAGGCGTGGCGTCGCCGACGGGGACCGGAGGCATCGCGGCGCCGGTGTCGGCTGCGGTGGGCCAGGCCTCTTCGGTCGGCATGCTGTCGGTGCCGCCGAGTTGGGCCGGCCCCACGGGGCCCGTGTCGGGCGCAACCCCGGCGACGTTGACCGGGGCGGGTTGGACCGGCGCTGCGCCGCACAGCACCCCGGTGAGCACGATGCCGGCCGGGATGCCGTCGGCGGCCAGCGCCGGCCGGGGCGGCTTCGGTTTCGGCGCGCCACGCTACGGCGTCAAACCCACCGTCATGCCCAAACCCGCCGTCGTCTAGGCACCCACTCCGCGTCGCCGACCCAGAAACGAGGCACACCATGGATTTCGCCGCACTGCCCCCCGAGATCAACTCCGCCCGCATGTACGCCGGCCCGGGCCCCGCACCGATGATGGCCGCCGCGGCGTCCTGGAACGGCCTGGGTGCCGAGTTGGCCACCACCGCGGCGTCGTACGAGTCGGTGGTCGCCATGCTCACCGGCGAGGAATGGCTGGGCCCGGCCGCGGCGGCGATGGGCGCAGCGATCGCTCCCTACCTGGCTTGGATGAACACCACCGCCGCTGCGGCCGAACACGCTGCGGTCCAGGCCATGGCCTCGGCGGCCGCCTACGAGGCCGCTTTTGCGATGACCGTGCCGCCGCCGGTGATCGCGGCCAACCGGGCTCAGCTGGCCATGCTGATCGCTACCAATTTCCTCGGCCAGAACACCGCGGCGATCGCAGCCACCGAAGCCCTCTACGCCGAGATGTGGGCGCAAGACGCCGCCGCCATGTACGGCTATGCCGCCGCCTCGGCCAGCGCCGGGATTCTGCAACCGCTGACCTCGCCGGCACCGACCACCAATCCCGTCGGCCTGGCAGCCCAAGCCGCGGCGGTCACCCAAGCCTCTACCGCCAGCACCCAAACCGGTCTCTCCCAGCTCGTCACCGCCTTGCCCACCACTGTGCAGCAACTGGCCACCCCCATCGCGGCGACGGCGGGGACCACCGGATTCCTGGGCTCGATCGACAGCTTCCTGGGCATCCCGTTCGTGTCGAACGCTACGAATGGGGCGGTCAACACCGCCGCCTGGTTCGTGATGGCTGCCATTCCGAACGCGGTATCACTGGGACATACCCTGGCCGGCAGCGCGCCCGCGGCTGTCGCCGCCGAGGCCGCGGGTGCGGAGGGTCTGGGAGCGGGCTTGGGCACGATGCTCGCGGGCGCAGCAGGCCCAGCGGGCTCTGTCGGCTTGGGCGGGGCGCCGATAGTGGCCGGCCTGAGCCAGGCGTCCTCGGTCGGCGGGTTGTCGGTGCCGGCGGGTTGGTCTGCGGCGACCCCGGCCGGCACTGGTGCTGCGACGCTAGCGGGCACCGGCTGGGCTGCCGCCGCGGAAGAAAGCGCTGTGGCCACCGTGCCAGCGGGGATGCCGTCGGTGGCCTCGGCCGGGCGGGGCGGCTTCGGTTTCGGCGCTCCGCGCTACGGCGTCAAACCCACGGTGATGCCCAAATCGGTCTTCGTCTGAGGGCGGATAGTCGGGCCAGCCGCGTGGGGCAAGCTGCGCCCCACGCGGCCAGCACACGTTTAGCTGTCGACGGCGGTGTTGGCGGCTTGGGCCAGGATGCTGGTGAAAACCTCGTGAATGGCTTTGGCCTGGGCGCTGACCGCCTGATACATCTCACCGTGCAGGGCGAACTGCGCCGCGGCCACTGCCGACACCGCGTCGCTACCGGCCGGATGTACTGCGCTTGTGGGGATGGCCACGGCGGCGTTCTGCGCCGCCATGGCCACGCCGGTGTCCCGTAACTGCTTGACTGCTGCCGACAACGATTCGGGCTGTGTAGTCATAACGTCATGGACTCCTTCTGATAAACCCGCCGATGACGCGGGATAGCTAGCCATTTCTGCTCATAGTTTTGCCGCCGAATTCGCCAATGAATAGGTGGGTAACTGTCTTTTAACGGGCGGCCCCGAAGATTTACCGGATTTGGCTCGTCGTGTGTCGCGAGCGTGACGACCTTAATATGGTTTTCACTTCGAGCAGTGGGCCAGAAATTAGTGTCGGCCGGGTTCAGACGGTCGATGGAATTTCAGCGGCATCGCCGCGCAGCATCGCGACCAGTTCCCGCTCGATCGCCGTGCGCAGGCGGGCGGTTTGTCCGGCCGTGCCGGTTGGCAGCACGACGCAGAACGTGTCGTCCACCGTCGAGCCCCGGGTGGCGACCTTTGCCCAGATGATGTCCGCTCCGGCCCGCTCCAGCATCCCGGCCACCCGCGCGAGCAAGCCGGCGCGATCCGTGGCCCGGATCTCGACGGTCAGCCGGTCGCCGGTGCCGTCGAACCACAAAACCCGCGGCGGGGCGGTCGACAGGTCGGCGGGAACTGCGGTCGGCACGTCACGGACCGGCCGGGCGTCGCCGTCACGCTGGGCCAGCACGCCGAGAACGTCGAGACCGCCGTCCAGCGCACTGGCGAACTGCTGGCGCAGCAGTCCAGTCGCGGGCGGCGCCCCGAAGTGCGGCGAGACCACGAACTCGTTGATCGCCGAACCGTCGTGGATGTTCACCGACGCCGAATGCACTCGCAGCCTGTTCAGTGCCAGCACGCCAGCGGCTTTCGACAACAGGCCGCGTTGATCCGGGGCGATCATCGTCACCCGGTAGGTGCGCCGACCGCCGCCGCTGCCGATCTCGACGTGGACTCCGTGGTCGGCTGCCAGCGCGAGGTAGTCGGGGTCGATCGGGTCGGGCTGCGGCAGCGGCTCGCCGGCCATCACCAGTCGGCAGGCTCGCACCAACTCGCCGACCAGCGATGCCTTCCAATCGCTCCACACGGCGGGGCCGGTGGCCAGCGCGTCGGCTTCGGTGAGCGCGTGCAGCACGTCGAGCAGTACCAGGTCCCCGTCGAGGGCGTCCGCAACGGTGGAAACGACTTCCGGGTCGTTCAGGTCATGGCGGGTGGCGATCTTCGACAACAGCAAATGATGCAACACCAGCCGCGAAAGCATCCCGACGTCAGAGGGCCACATCCCTAGCCTGGTACCGACCTGCGTGGCCAACTGGGCACCGACCACGCTGTGGTCGGCGCCTCGGCCCTTGCCGATGTCATGCAGCAGCGCGGCGAGCACCAGTAGGTCGGGCCGCGCCACCCGGGTGGTGAAAATCCTTGCCCGGGCAATGGTTTCGATCAGATGTCGGTCCACGGTCCAGACATGAGCGACGTCACGCGGCGGCAGGTCGCGGACTGCGGCCCATTCCGGGAACAGTCGGCCCCACAGCCCGGTGCGATCGAGCGCTTCGATTGTCGTGACCACCGCGGGGCCGGCGGTCAGCAGAACCAGGAGGTCGTCCAGCGCCTCGCGCGGCCACGGCGTGGGCAGCTCGGCTGCAGTGTGGGCCAGCCGGTTCAGCGTGGACGCCGCGATCGGTAATCCTGTGACGGCCGATGCTGCCGCCGCTCGCAACACCAGACCGGGATCACGTTCGGGCCGGGCTTGGCGGGCCAGCACGACCTCCCCGGCGTGCTCGACGACGCCGTCATCCAGTGGCCGGCGTAGCAGCCGCCGCACGCTCGACATCCCGTGACGCGGCAACGCGTTGGCAGCGGTCCGCAACCCGGCGTCGACGCGGTAGCTGATGGTCCTCGCCGCGTCGGACAACATGCGCGATAGGTCGTATCTGTCGCCGACGTGCAGCGCCGCGCCGATCTCGTCGGCGTACTGCGCCAGCAGCAGATCACGCCCGCGGCGCGAGGCCCGGTGCAACTCGGTGCGAACGTCGAGCAGGCTGAGGTATGCACCGGTCAGTGAGTCGGTCGAACTATCCGATGGGAAGCGGTCGGCCAGCTGGGCGATGGCCAGCGCGTCGAGCAGTTGAACGTCACGTAGGCCACCGCGGCCGCATTTCAGGTCGGGTTCGGCGCGGTGTGCGATTTCGCCACTGCGATGCCACCGTGATTGTGTCGCCTCGACGAGTTCGTCGAAGCGAGAACGGATTCCGGTTCGCCAATGGCGCCGGACGGCGTCGACCAGCCGGGCCGACAACTGCTGATCGCCGGCAATGTGGCGAATGTCGAGCATCGCCAGGCCCGCCGAAATGTCCGCGCCCGCGACCTCTAGCGCTTCGCCGACCGTGCGCACGCTGTGGTCTAGACGAATGTTGGCGTTCCACAGCGGATACCACAAGGACTCTGCGGTCTGCTCGACGATCCCTGCCGGCATGTCGTCGTGCATGAGCACCAGGTCCAAGTCGGAATACGGCAACAGTTCACGACGGCCCAGAGAACCCGTGGCGACGACGGCGAACCCGCTGCCGCCGGTGATGCCGATCTCGGTTGCCTTGGCGGCCAGCCAGGACTCGTGCAGCTCCCCCCAAGCTTGGCGCAGGGCGCGCGAGTCCAGCTGATCCGGCGCGGCGGCGAGTAACTCAGTCCTGGCGGCGACTAAATCGGTTGCCGCGCCGGGACTTTCGCTCCTCGCCAGCTGGCGCTCCCCCGGCCCTGGCGGCTCGGGACGACGTGATGTCATTGCTGCCCGGCCGCGGGCAGGACTTCATCGCGAATCTCATATCGCATCCGGCCCGCGCTCGCCGGTGCGTACCCGTACAACGGTTTCCACGGGGCAGACCCACACTTTGCCGTCACCGATCTTGCCGGTGCGCGCGGCCCGCACGATACTGTCGACGACCTTGTCGGCGGCAACGTCGTCCACCAAGACTTCGATGCGCACCTTCGGCACGAAGTCGACCGAGTATTCGGCACCGCGGTAAACCTCAGTGTGACCTTTCTGCCGTCCGTAGCCCTGGACTTCGCTGACCGTCATCCCCAGTTGTCCCGCCTCCTCCAGGCTGGCCTTGATGTCTTCCAGCGTGAACGGCTTGACGATCGCGGTAATCAGCTTCATCGTGGTGTCCCTCTGCTCCGTCCGCTAAGTCGTGATGCGCGAGAACCGAACTGCCGACGACAGCGAAGTCGTAGCCACCTTCGGCGTGTTGAGCTTCGTCGATGCCCGAGGTTTCATCCTCTGCACCCAGCCGCAGTCCGATCGTGTATTTCACGATCAGAGCCAAGATAGCGGTGCCGATAGCCGAATAAACGAGAACACCGCCTGCGCCGATGGTCTGCCGCCACAGCTGATCAAAACCGCCGCCGTAGAGCAAACCCGGCGAGACGCCCGCGACGCCGGCTATGGCAACGGTTTCTGGGGCCGCCAGCAAGCCCACCAGCAAGGTGCCCACCAGGCCTCCGATCAGATGCACCCCGACCACGTCGAGCGAATCGTCAAAGCCGAATCGGTATTTCAGGCCGACGGCCAATGCGCATGCGACGCCGGCCGCCGCGCCGATCACCAGTGCGCCGACTACGTTGACCGACGAGCACGACGGTGTGATCGCAACCAGCCCGGCCACGATGCCCGACGCAGCCCCGAGTGACGTCGCGTGGCCGTCGCGGATCCGCTCGGTCAGCAGCCAGCCGAGCATCGCCGCGGCCGTCGCGACCGTGGTGGTGATGAACGTCGAGCCGGCGGCGCCGTTGGCGCTTAGCGCCGAGCCGGCGTTGAAGCCGTACCAGCCGAACCACAGCAAACCGGCGCCGAGCATCACCAGCGGCAGGTTGTGCGGCCGCATCGGCATGGCGGGCCAGCCGCGGCGCTTGCCGAGGATGATCGCCAGCACCAAACCTGCCGTGCCGGCGTTGATGTGGACCGCCGTACCGCCAGCGAAGTCGATGGCGTGCAGCTTGTTGGCGATCCACCCGCCGTGCGCCGCCGTCACCTTGTCGAACGCGAAGACCCAGTGCGCCACCGGGAAGTACACGAAGGTCGCCCACAGCGCGGCGAACAGCATCCAGCTGCCGAACTTCAACCGATCGGCCACCGCTCCGGAGATCAGCGCGACTGTGATGATCGCGAACATCAGCTGGAATGCGACGAACACGGTTTGCGGCACGGTCCCGGCCAGTGGAATCTCGACGGCCGCCGACTGACCGGCCGGGTCGGCGGCGACGGCATTGACGCCGATGAGTCCCTTCAGGCCCCAGTATTGGGTCGGATTGCCCGCGATCGACCCGACGTCGTCGCCGAAAGCCAGCGAGTAGCCGTAGAGCACCCACAGCACCGTCACCACGCCCATCGCGCTGATGCTCATCATGATCATGTTCAGCACGCTCTTGGCGCGGACCATGCCGCCATAGAAGAAGGCCAGGCCCGGTGTCATCAACAGCACCAGCGCGGCGCTGGCCAGCATCCAGGCGGTATCGCCGGTGTTCGGCACCCCCATGATCGGATATTGGTCCACGCGCTCAGACCTCCTTCGCCGAAGCCACCAATGACCTGGTCAAACAATGCGCAGTCGTTGTTTCGGCTCCGACGCGGCGTGGTTTCGCCAGCGTTACAGGATGCTCACCGGTGATGATGGGTGCGACCCGCTGCGCCCGGCTGCGCCGCGCTGGCGATCGCACCGGTGCCGGCGTCAGCCCAGAAGCGCGTCGACAAAGGCGGCGGGCTCGAACGGCGCGAGATCGTCGGGTCCTTCGCCCAGGCCGACCAGTTTGACCGGCACCCCCAATTCCTGCTGCACCCGAAACACGATGCCGCCCTTGGCGGTTCCGTCCAGCTTGGTCAGCACTGCCCCGGTGATGTCGACGACGTCGGCGAATACCCGCGCCTGCGCGAGCCCGTTCTGCCCGATGGTCGCGTCGAGCACCAAGAGGACCTCGTCGACGGCGGCGCGCCGCGTGACCACCCGTTTGACTTTGCCCAGTTCGTCCATCAGCCCGGTCTTGGTGTGCAACCGCCCGGCGGTATCGATGACGACGACGTCGGCACCCGCGGCGATGCCCTTGTCCACCGAATCGAACGCCACCGAGGCCGGGTCGGCGCCCTCCGGTCCACGGACCACCTCGGCGCCCACCCGGGCGGCCCAGGTCTGCAGCTGGTCGGCGGCAGCGGCCCGGAACGTGTCGGCCGCACCGAGCACCACCCGTCGGCCGTCGGCGACGAGGACCCGCGCCAATTTGCCGACCGTGGTGGTTTTGCCGGTGCCGTTGACACCGACCACCAGCAACACCGAGGGATGGTCGGCATGGGGCAGCGCACGGATCGAGCGATCCAACCCGGGTTGCAGCTCGCTGATCAGGACGTCCCGCAGCACCGCGCGGGCCTCGGCCTCGGTCTGGACGTTTTTGCTGGCGAGCTCGCTGCGCAGGCGGGACACCACCGACGTGGTGGCCGTCGGCCCCAGGTCGGCCACCAACAGCGTCTCTTCGACCTCCTCCCAGGACTCTTCGTCGAGATCTCCGCCGCCCAGCAGGCCGAGCATGCTGCGCCCCAACGCGTTCTGCGATCGAGCCAGCCGTCCGCGCAGCCGCTCCAACCGGCCTTCGGCCGGGGCAATCTCCTCGAGGTCCGGGGCTTTGGGCGCGGGCGGAGCTGGGGGCGCTTCAGCTGGAGCCGGCGGTGCCGGCGGTGCTTCGGTTTCGGGCTCGGGCAGCTGAACATCAGCGACGGTGCGCTTCGGGGCGTCACGCGGGATAGTCGCGTCGTCGCCGACACCGGGCAGGCCGGTGGTGTCGATGCGCTCGGCCGGTTGGACCGGCGGGGCTGTCTGGCTGAAGGTGATGCCCGCTGACGTGGTGTAGCCGCCGGAGCGGTCGAGCGCGGTTGGCTGTTGCGACAAGCTGATCCGTCGCCGGCGGTAGCGAACCAGGCCGAAGACCAGTGCGGCGATGACGACCAGTGCAGCGATGATCGCGATGGCGATCCACAGACCTTCAGACACCACGCCATTGTTCCAGGGGCCGCACACACCGCGGAGGGCCGGTCGCTGGCGGCGCTAGCCCGCGGTCACCAGCTCCTGGCCGCGCAATCGCTGCGAGATCACCGCGGTGATCCCGTCGTCGCGCATCGTCACCCCGTACAGGGCGTCGGCCACTTCCATCGTCGGCTTCTGGTGAGTGATGACGATCAGCTGCGACTGCGTGCGCAGCTGTTCGAACAGTTGCAGCAGCCGGTGCAGGTTGGTGTCGTCGAGCGCGGCCTCCACCTCGTCCATGATGTAGAACGGCGACGGCCGGGCTTTGAAGATCGCGACCAGCATCGCCACGGCGGTCAGCGACTTCTCGCCACCGGACAGCAGCGACAGCCGCTTGATCTTCTTGCCGGGCGGGCGGGCCTCCACCTCGATGCCGGTGTGCAGCATGTCGTCGGGATCGGTCAGCCGCAGCCGACCTTCTCCACCGGGGAAGAGGCTGGCGAACACCCCTTGGAACTCGCGCTCCACGTCGGTGTAGGCGTCGGTGAACACCTGCAGGATGCGGGCGTCGACCTCGGCGACGACGTCGAGCAGATCCTTGCGGGCGGCTTTGACGTCTTCGAGCTGAGTGGACAGGAAGTTGTAGCGTTCCTCCAGCGCGGCGAACTCCTCGAGCGCCAACGGGTTGACCCGGCCCAGTTCGGCCAGCTCACGTTCGGCGCGCTTGGCCCGCCGCTCCTGAGTGGGCCGGTCGAACGGCATCGGCGCCGGCGCGGTGACCTGCTCGCCGCGCTCGCGGGCCTGCTCGTATTCGGCCATTTCGAGTTCGGTGGGCGGCAGCGGGACCTCGGGGCCGTATTCGGCGACCAGGTCGTCGGGCGCCATGCCGAACTGTTCGAGGACCATCTGTTCGAGCTGTTCGATGCGCAGCGCCGCCTGCGCCTTGGCCACTTCGTCGCGGTGCAGCGCCTCGGTCAGCGTGGCGATCCGCGCGTTGAGGGTGTTGACCTCGTCGCGAACCGCCGTGACCGCCGTCGACCGCTGCTGACGCTCGGTGGTCAGCGCGTCGCGGTTGCGCGAGGCGGCGCCGACCACCTGGTCGAGCCGCCCGGCCAGCAGGTGGCCGGCGTTGGCCACCGCAGCCGCCACCGCCGCGGCGTGCTCCCGCGCGGCGCGGGCCTGCTGGGCGCGCAGCCGGGCCTCCCGCTCGGCCGCGGCGGCCCGGCGCAGCGAATCCGCCCGTCCCCGAACGGCATTGGCGCGTTCTTCGGCGGTGCGCACCGTCAGCCGGGCTTCCACTTCGGCGGTGCGGGCGGCCTCCAAACCAGTGCGGGCCGCGGCGATCTCCTGCTGGTCGACGGGTTGGGCGGCCGATACGTGTTGGGTCTGTTCGGCGTTGCGCAGCCGGGTCTCCAGCTCACCGAGCTCCTCGAGGGTCCGAACGCGACCGGCCTCCAGTTCCTCGCGCTGGTGCAACAGCCTGCGCCATTCGTCCTCGGCGGCGCGGGCCTCCTGGCCCAGCCGGCCCAGTTGCTCGTAGATCGCCGAGATCGCGGCGTCGGATTCGTTGAGCGCGGCCAGCGCCTGCTCGGCGGCGTCCTGCCGCGCGGCCTGCTCACTGAGCGCACCCGACAGCGCGGCGGACAGTTGGCTGACCTGAGTCTCAGCGGCGGCCAGTTCGCTACTGGCCTTGTCGATTTCGCCGGCCACCTCCAGCGTCGAGGGCTTGCGATCGGATCCGCCGCTGACCCAGCCCGCCCCGACCAGATCGCCGTCGTGGGTGACCGCGCGCAACTGCGGGCTTGCCGCCACCAGATCCAGCGCCGCACTCAGATCCGCGACGACTGCGACACCGGAAAGCATCGCAGTCATTGCGCCGCGCAGCCGCGGTGGCGCCTCGATGAGGTCGACGGCCCAGCGGGCGCCGTCGGGAATTGTGACGGTCGAGGCCTGCTCGCCGGCCGGCCAGTCGCCCAGCACGATCGCCGCCCGACCGCCGTCGGCCTGCTTGAGCGCGGTCACCGCCGAGCGAGCGGCACCGAAGCTGTCGGCGGCGACGGCGTCGGCGGCCGCGCCCAGCACCGCGGCCAACGCCGTCTCGTAGCCGGATTCAACCCGGACCAGCTTTGCAATAGTGCCGAAAATACCTGCGTCGCTGCGGTTTTCGGTAAGCCAGGCGGCGCCGTCCTTGCGTTCGAGTCCCACCGACAGCGCGTCGATGCGGGCCCGCAGCGATGCCACCTGACGTTCGGCTCCGCGCTCGGCGGACTGCAGTTCGGCGACCCGCTCGTCGGCCAGTCGCAGCGCCGCCACCATCCGGTCGTGATGCTCGTCGAGGCCTACCTCGCCCTGATCGAGCTCACCCACGCGGCTCTGCACGGTTTCGAACTCCGCCACCGCGTGCTGTGCTCGGGTAGCGGCCTCCTCGATGCGCTCCGACAACTTGGCGACACTGTCATCGATCGATTCGACCCGCGCACGCATGGTTTCGACTTGGCCGGCCAGCCGGGCCAGACCTTCGCGGCGGTCGGCTTCGGCGCGCACCGCCGCCAGGTGTGCCTGCTCGGCGTCGGCGGCGCTGCGCTCACGGTGCGTCAACTCCGCCCGGGCGGCCTCCAGCCCGGTGCGAGCGCCGGCCAACTCCGCCAGCAGCCGCTGCTCTTGGGCGGCCACCTGTTGCGCTTCGGCCTCCAACGCGTCGGGGTCCGGGCCCCCGGTGGTAGCGGGCTCGACGTCGAGGTGCTGCGCTCGCTCGCTGGCGATGCGTATGGTCGCGCTGACCCGTTCGGCCAACGCGGACAACCGAAACCAGGTCTGCTGTGCGCGTTCAGCGCGTTCAGAAAGGCGGGCCAGCGCGCTCTCGTGCGTGGCCAGCTCGTCGGAGGCCACCGCACAGCGGGTGGCGGTCTCGTCGTGCTCGCGGCGTAACGCCGTTTCGGCCTCGTTGGTGTCGTTGAGCTCGGCCTGCCGGGTGACGACGTCGTCGGCGGCCAGTCGCAGCTTCGCGTCGCGCAAATCGGCCTGGATGGTCTGGGCGCGACGGGCCACTTCGGCCTGGCGGCCCAGCGGCTTGAGCTGGCGACGCAATTCGGTGGTCAGATCGGTCAGCCGGGCCAAATTCGCCGACATCGCCTCGAGCTTGCGGACGGCTTTTTCTTTGCGCTTGCGGTGCTTGAGCACACCGGCGGCTTCCTCAATGAACGCCCGACGGTCCTCCGGCCGCGACTCCAGGATTTCGTTGAGCTTGCCCTGCCCGACGATGACGTGCATCTCGCGGCCGATGCCGGAGTCGCTGAGCAACTCCTGAACATCCATCAAACGGCAACCGCTGCCGTTGATTTCGTATTCGCTGGCGCCGTCGCGGAACATCCGCCGGGTGATCGACACCTCGGAGTATTCGATCGGCAGCGCGTTGTCGGAGTTGTCGATGGTGACCGTGACTTCAGCACGGCCCAGCGGCGCCCGCGAGCTGGTGCCGGCGAAGATGACGTCTTCCATCTTGCCGCCGCGCAGCGTCTTGGCGCCCTGCTCGCCCATCACCCACGCCAGGGCGTCGACCACGTTGGATTTGCCCGAGCCGTTCGGCCCGACCACAGCGGTGATGCCCGGCTCGAAACGCAGAGTCGTCGGCGAAGCGAAGGACTTGAAGCCCTTGAGCGTCAGACTCTTGAGGTACACGGCGTGCAGACTACCGTTCGCTAAAGCCGTTGATGGGTTCGCCGCGCTGCGACCAATCCGCGACAACTTTGTCGACGTGGCCTGGTGTTTTGCCGGATTGCAACAGCTGCAACAGCTGTTCACAGGCGTCACGTGATCCCTGCGCGACGACCTGAACCCGTCCGTCGGGCCGGTTGGCGGCGTAGCCGGTCAGACCCAGTTCCAGCGCCCGGCAGCGGGTCCACCACCGAAAGCCGACGCCCTGCACCCGGCCGTGCACCCAGGCGGTGAGCCGAACCTCAGCCACTGGTCACCTCGAAAGTCACGGTGGTGCCCGACTTGAGCGTGCGCCCGACCGTGCAGACCTGGTCGACGGCGCGCTGCACAACCGTCAGCACCCGCTCCTTTTCGGCGGCGTCAAGCCCCGACAGGTCGAGTTCGAGGGTCTCCTCCAGCAACGGATAGCGCTCCTGGTCGCGGTCGGCTTGGCCGGAGACCTTCACCACCGCCTGGTAGTCGTCGCCGAGGCGACGGGCCAGCGGCAGGTCACTGGCCATTCCGCTGCAGGCCGCCAGCGCGATTTTGAGCAGCTCGCCCGGTGTGAACACTCCGTCGACGTCCTCGGACCCGACGAGGACCTCTGCGCCCCGCGAGCTGTGTCCGGTGTAGCGACGGACCCCGGTGCGTTCCACCCACAGTTGCGTCATGGGTCAGTTCTACCGTGCTACCGGGCGACGTTTCGCGTCGAGATCGACGGTAGCGCGGAAAAGTTCGAGTGGACGTGACGCTAACGTCGATCTCGCCGCACCGAGAAAGCGCCGTAGGCAGGCATACTGCAACCCATGGCCACGGTCGTCGCATTCCACGCCCACCCCGACGACGAGGTGATCCTGACCGGCGGCACGCTGGCCCGAGCGGCGGCAGCAGGGCACCGCGTGGTTGTCGTCACGGCCACCGATGGCCACATGGACAATGCCGAAGAAAGATCTCGTCTGGACGAATTGCGGTTGAGCGCAAGCATTCTCGGAGCGCATCGAGTCGAGTGCCTCGGCTATGCCGACAGCGGATACGGGCCGCAGTTCTATCCCGACCCGCCCGGACGAGTCCGGTTCGGGCGAGCGGATGTCGAGGAGGCGGCGCTACGACTGGCGACGATACTTCGCGCCGAAAACGCAGACCTGCTGCTGAACTACCAATCCAACGGCGGCTACCGCCACCGCGACCATGTGCAGGTCCACCATGTCGGCAAACGCGCCGCCGAACTCGCTGGCACGCCGCGAGTGCTCGAGGTGACGATGCCGCGGGAAACGCTGTGCCGCATCAGCGATCTCGCTCGCATGCTGCGGCTGCCGGCGCCGTATGAGCCGGACGTCGTGCGCACCGCATACGCTCCGCGGGCAACCATCACCCACCGGATCGGTGTTTTCCGTTTTGCGCGGCAGAAGCGGGACGCGTTGGCAGCTCATCGCTCGCAGATCGGCAGTACCGGTGCGGCCGCGCGCGTGTTCGGGGTGTTACTACGCCTGCCACCTCAGGTGTTCGGCCTGTTGTTTGCCCGAGAATGGTTCGTCGACCCGGACGCGCCGCCGGGACCGGTACGCCGCGACATCTTCGACTGACGTTGCCGGGCCCTGGCGCGAGCGTGCGTGTTCCCGGGATTTTGCCCGGCGTGTCGCCCGGGGACACGCGCGCTCGCGCCAAGGATTAGCGCCGCGGGCGGGGTTGGCAGCGCGGACAGTAGAACGACGAGCGGTTCATAAACTTGTCGCGGCGGATCGCCGCACCACAGCGTGGGCAGGGTTTGCCGTCGCGACCATAAGCATTCAACGACCGGTCGAAGTAGCCGGACTGCCCGTTGACGTTGACGTACGTCGCGTCGAACGAGGTGCCCCCCTGCGCCAACGCGTCACGCATCACGTCGGCGGCCGCTGCCAGCACCGCCGTCAGCTTAGGTCGGCTCAATCCGTCGGCGAACCGCGCGCCGTTGACCTTGGCGCGCCACAGCGCTTCGTCGGCGTAGATATTGCCGATGCCCGACACCACAGTCTGGTCGAGCAGCTGGCGTTTGATCTCGGAATGCTTGCGCCGCAACACGTTAACCACGGCAGCAGCATCGAAGCGAGGGTCGAGCGGGTCGCGGGCCAAATGTGCCACCGGCGCGGGAACGACGCTGTCGTCCACAGTCACCAAGTCGGCCAGCAGCCACCCCCCGAATGTGCGTTGGTCGACAAAGCTCATCGTGGTCCCGTCGTCGAGCACCCCGGCGACCCGCAGATGGCTGACATTGGGGACCGTGCCGAGCAGCATCTGTCCGCTCATCCCCAGGTGGATGACCAGCGCCTCGTCGCTGTCGAGCGTCAGCCACAGATATTTGCCGCGCCGGTCGGTGCCGGTGATTCGTGTGCCGAGCAGCCGCGCCGTGAGATCGGCCGGCCCAGCCTCGTGGCGGCGCACCGCGCGGGGATGATGCACCCGGATCGCGGTGATCGTCTTGTCGACCACATGGTCGGCCAACCCGCGCCGCACCACCTCGACTTCGGGTAGTTCGGGCATCTAGATCACGCGCTGTCGAGAGCGGTCCAGGCTGCTGCAGCGGCCTTCTGTTCGGCTTCCTTCTTGGATCGACCCACGCCGGTCCCGTACTCGGTGTCCATGACGACGACGACCGCGGTGAACTCCTTGTCGTGGTCGGGCCCGGTGGAGGTGACCTGGTACGACGGGGCGCCCAAGCCGCGCGCCGCGGTCAACTCCTGCAGGCTGGTCTTCCAGTCCAGACCGGCGCCCAACGTTGGCGCGGCGTCCAGCAGCCCACCGAACAACCGCAGGATCACCTGCCGGGCCGTATCCATCCCGTGGTGCAGGTAGACCGCGCCCAGCAGCGACTCCATCCCGTCGGCGAGAATGCTCGATTTGTCGGCGCCGCCGGTGTTGGCCTCGCCGCGGCCCAACAACAGGTGCGCGCCAAGCCCCTGGTCAGTCAGCCCGCGTGCGACGTCGGCCAGCGCCTGGGTATTGACCACGCTGGACCGCAGCTTGGCCAGATCGCCCTCCGAGCGGTCGGGGTGACGGCGGAAAAGTTCGTCGGTGATGGTCAGCCCCAGCACCGCGTCGCCGAGGAACTCCAGTCGCTCGTTGGTGGGCAGCCCACCGTGCTCGTAGGCGTAGCTGCGGTGCGTCAGCGCCAATGTCAACAGCTCGTCGGGCAGGTCCGCCCCGAGCGCCTCGAGCAGGCTGTTCACGACTGCGCCGCGTCCTCGTCCGGGCGCACCATGCCGGCCAGCTTGGCCCAGCGCGGGTCGATCTGGTCGTGGTGGTGGTCGGGTTCTGCGGTGGCCAGCGGGACCCCGCAGTCCGGGCACAACCCGGGACAATCCGTGCGGCACACCGGCGACAGCGGCAGTTCCAGGCCGACGGCGTCGATGACCGGTTGCTCGAGGTCGACGATGTCGTCGACGACGCGGCCGAACTCGTCGTCCTCGGTGGTCGCGTCGGTGGCGCTATCGGGGTAGGCGAACAGCTCAGTCAAATCGACGTGCACGTGCCCGGTGATCGACCTCAGACAACGGGCGCACTCGCCGCTGGTAGGCGCGTCCACGGTGCCTGTCACCAGCACACCTTCGGACACCGACTCCACTCGCAGGTCCCGTTGCATCGGCGCCCCGCGGTCGATGGCGATCAAGTCCAGCCCGATGCGCGACGGGCTGGCCACGGTGTCCTGGACCGAAAACATCGCTCCCGGACGTCGCGGCAGCCGCGCGACGTTGATCGCGAGAGGCGACGTTGTGTGCCGGTGGCGTGTCGAACTGTGCTGCCTGGGCATGTCCGCGATTTTACGGGCGGGTCGCCGCCACCGGCGATCGCAAGTGCGGCGAAGCCGGGCGCGGCGGGTCGCCGGCCAGGTATCCCGACTAACGCGTCGCGTAGTCGTGGGTGCCGGCACCGGTCCGCAGTTGGTGTCGACCGCGGTTGACCGAGCGCAGCGTGCCGTTGAGGTAGTCCTCGAATTCGGCGAGCTTGGCATCGACGTAGATATCGCACTCGCCGCGCATCCGGTCGGCTTCGGCGTGCGCCGAGTCGATGAGCCGGGTGGCCTCGGCGTGGGCCGACGCCACAACTTCGGTCTGCGAGACCAGCCGTTGCTGTTCTTTGATGCCCTCTTGCACAGCCTTTTCGTAGGAGATGTTGCCCTCCTCGACCAACCGGTCGCATTCCGCCTTGGCCCGGCCGGTGGCGGCCTCGTACTCACGCTTGGCCGAGGCCGCGATGCGGACTGCCTCCTCGCGAGCTTCGCCGACCATTCGCTCGCTGTGTTGGCGTGCCTCACCCACCATCCGGTCGGCCTGCGACTTGGCGTCGGACAGGATCCGGTCGGCCTCCGAGCGGGCGTGGTTGAGCATCGACTCGGATTCGGTGGTCGCCGAGGACACCATGGAGTCGGCGTGGGTCTTGGCGTCGTGCAGCAGCGAATCGCGGGCGTCGAGCACATCCTGAGCATCGTCCAGCTCGCCGGGAATGGCGTCCTTGATGTCGTCGATCAGCTCCAGCACGTCGCCGCGCGGCACCACACAGCCGGCCGTCATCGGCACCCCGCGGGCTTCTTCGACAATCGCGCCCAGTTCGTCCAGGGCTTCAAAAACTCGGTACACGGCAACACCCTTCCGGCATCGTTGTTGTTACCAGTGTGCCTGGTGTTGCTTCTGTGACTGGGTTGCCGTGCCCGGTGTGTCGGACATTGGCCGCTATGCCGCTCACCTGCACACTTGGCGTCATTATGTCGGGCTGCGGGGTCCAGCGCCAACGCCGGATGCGCGGGGCCGGCCAGCCGCCCGCCTTCGCGTTTGCCAGGCGTTCAGCGCCGCCCATTGGAATAGCCGTCAGCTTTGGTTGTTTAGCCACTGGTGTCCCTCAAACCACTTGTGTCACTACAGTTTTACCTGTGGACGACTATGGCAGTTGTCCGCCCGACCTGATATCATTCGAACATGCGTTCGAGTTGCCGCGACGAGATCGATGAGGTCTTCGATGGGCTGACCGCATACCTCAAACGGGCCCTGGACCTGTGCTTTGACGGGCTGACCACTCCCGAGCGCCTGGTCATGCTGCAGCGCTGTGAGACGCTGCGCCGCCAGCTGCCCGCCGTCGAACACCCGTTGATCAACCAACTCGCCGACCAGGCCAGCGAAGCCGAACTGGGCGGCAAGCTGGGGTTCGCGCTGGCCGAACGGCTGGGCATCACCCGCGCCGACGCCGCCCGCCGTATCGGCGAGGCCGCCGATCTGGGGCCGCGCCGCGCGATCACCGGCGAACCGCTCGAACCGCTGCTGCCCGCCACCGCCGCCGCGCAGCGCGCCGGACACCTCGGAGCCGGGCACGTGGCGGTGATCCGCAGCTTTTGTCACCGACTGCCCGATGCCGTGGACGTGGAGACCCGCGAACGCGCCGAAGCCCACCTCGCCCAGCTGGCCGGCGAACACCGCCCCGATGACTTGGCCAAGCTCGCCGACCGCCTCACCGACTGTCTGAACCCCGACGGCGATTACACCGACACCGACCGGGCCCGACGCCGCGGCCTGGCCCTGGGCAATCAGCACCCCGATGCGATGTCGCAGCTGACCGGCTGGGTCACGCCTGAGCTGGGGGCGGCCATCGAAGCGATATGGGCCAAGCTGGCCGCCCCCGGCATGTGCAACCCTGAGGACCCCACCCCGTGTGTGAGCGGCACCCCGTCCCAAGAGGCCATCGAGCGCGACACCCGCAGCACCGCCCAACGCCACCATGACGCGCTGCTCGCCGCCGCCCGCGCCCTGCTGGCTTCCGGTGATCTGGGTCAACACAATGGGCTGCCGGCCACCATCATCGTGTCCACCACCCTGGCCGAACTGGAATCCGGCACCGGCAAAGCCCGCACCGGCGGCGGCACCCTGCTACCCATGTCCGACGTGATCCGGTTGGCATCGCATGCCCATCACTATCTGTCGATTTTCGACAACGGCAAAGCGATCGGGCTCTACCACGCCAAACGGCTGGCCTCACCCGGTCAGCGAATTGTGCTGCACGCCAAAGACCGCGGCTGCACGTT
>NZ_LZKJ01000167.1 GCF_001672775.1 Mycobacterium kyorinense
CCACAGGCCACTGATTTCGGAGATCGCCGAGCCGTAGCAGGACGCGGTCGTGTACAGGTCGGTGGCCAACACGTCCCAGGCAGCGGCGGCCGCCAACATCGGTCCCGCGCCCGCGCCGGCGTACATCCGGCCAGAGTTGACTTCCGGCGGTAATGCTCCGTAATCCACTACTTGACGTCCTGGCCTCGTCGGTCGCTACAGCCTGCCGATCTACTCGACCTCGTAGTCACGAATGCGATGCCCTTCCTCGCCATCGGCGACGGCTGCGATCCACTATCTGAGACATAAGTTCACTAATGAAGATATAAGGCGTTCAGAGGCGTCAGCGGTACGCAGTAATGAACTCTTTCTATCTTTAGGTGAACACTCGTCGTTGGTAGTGCACAGTCGGCTCCCGGCCATCTAACGTCGCTAGCGAGCGGCTCGTGAAGGCCGTTGAGACCGAGCACTGAGGAGAAATCAGCGTGGCGTTCGTAGAAACCCAGCCGGAGGTGCTATCCGCTGCGGCTCGCAATTTGGTGGCTATCGGCGCGTCAGTGGCGGCGCAGAATGCGGCTGCGGCGGGCCCGACGACGGGAATAGTGCCGCCGGCAGCCGATGAGATTTCGGCGCTGACGGCGGCACAGTTCGCCACGCATGCCCGGATGTATCAGGCGGCCAGCGTCCAAGCCGCGGCAATTCACGACATGTTCGTGAACATGCTGGGCACCAGCGCCGGTTCGTACGCGGCCACGGAAGCCGCCAACGCCGCCGCGACCAGCTAGAGGAGACGTAGTGCTGGATTTCGGGGCGTTACCGCCAGAGGTCAACTCCGCTCGCATGTATGCCGGACCGGGGTCGGCGGCGATGATGTCCGCGGCGTCGTCCTGGCGGTGGCTGGCCGCCGAGTTGGAGTCCGCCGCAATCGATTACGACAGGGTGATCACGCAGCTGACCAGTGAGTGGCGCGGCCCGGCGTCGGCGCAGATGGCCGACGCCGCCGCGCCCTATGTGACGTGGTTGTCCACCACCGCGGCACGGGCCGAGCAGGCGGCGGTCCAGGCCAAGGCCGCCGCGATTGCCTATGAGGCCGCCTTTGCGATGACGGTGCCGCCGCCGGTGATCGCGGCTAACCGGGCGCAGCTGATGATGCTGATCGCGACGAACTTCTTCGGGCAGAACTTTCCGGCTATCGCCGCGACCGAGGCGCACTACTCGGAGATGTGGGCCCAGGATGCGGTGGCGATGTATGGCTACGCCGGCGCCTCAGCGGCCGCGTCGGCGTTGACGACGTTCGACCAGCCGCCGACCACCACCAACCCGATGGGGCAGGCCGGCCAGGCCGCTGCGGTTGCTCACGCCGCCGAGACGGCCGCTGGCACGAGTGCGCAGCCACTGCAGTCGGTGCCCGCCAA
>NZ_LZKJ01000168.1 GCF_001672775.1 Mycobacterium kyorinense
GCTTAGCCGCCGCCCCAGGCGTCACACCGGTCACTCCCGGGATGGTTGTGCCGATGTGCCCGCCTCGTAGCGACAACTGAGGATTTGGCGTGGCGACGCGGCAACAAATGGTTCACTGGGGACACTTCCGCCACGCCAGTCACGCGAGTGGCCCAGTTGTCGCTGGTGGCAGGGTGCCCGGCTCCGAGCGACACTTGGCTTGGTCGCGCAGCGCCAGCTCACGCGTGTGGATTCGGTGCTCAGTGCCACGCGGCATCCAGCCGGGTCCATATCGACCGCGCCTCAGCCGGCGCACCCGGCCGTGGCCCATTTCCCAGCGCAACGCGTCCGAGATGGATTTCGATGTCCGTCCGCCCACGGCAAAACCGTGCTGCGCGAGCGCCTCGGCCAACTCGCCGACGGTGGCGGGCCCATGGCGAAATAACTGCATTGTCAGTACGTAGCGGAGTTCGGTCCCCCGCAGTAGCAGCGACTCATTCATCGGCCGACCGTCGCATGGACGTCCGACAACCCGTTCGCTGTCGCTGATAGGCGGGCACCCCGAAACACCGGGTCAGGCCGTGACAGGTGTGGCAAACCAAGACAGGAGTGGTCAAAGTGACTCCGGCGCCGCGGCGCCACCTGGCCATACGCCGCGTTGTCGCTACGAGGCGGGCTCATCG
>NZ_LZKJ01000169.1 GCF_001672775.1 Mycobacterium kyorinense
AGGCAGACTCAACCCCGTAACACACCTGCTCAATTTTCGACCGGAAGAAACTGCTCAGGATTCGACCGGAACCGACAGAGGTGTATGACCTCGGCTGATGGGTGACAATGTTTCGGCTGATGATTACAGCGGTTTCGGCTGATCTTTAACGCTCCCAGCGAGCCTCTTGGAGCTGCGGCTTCCGCGTCGGTATTGGGGCACCGCGGCGGCTGGTGTCTGGACTGGGTAGTTTTGATCCCGAAGTCACTGCGCGGAATCGGCCTTGGTCAACACCATCGCCGCTTCGTTGTACGGAAACAGGCGGTAGAACATCCCTGATGGCCCCGAAACGATCGCTGCGCCCTCGGCCTTACTCACCAGACGAGGATTGACCAGCGCGATACTCCTGCCGCGCCTGTGCAATACCGCCTGTCCGCCGGCCAAAACATTCTTCACCCAGTCCGAATGCAGCCCGTATCCGATGAGGACGACGAAGCCGTCGGGGGTGGGAAAGACCAATAGCGGTGTTCGATAACGCCTGCTTGATTTGCGTCCGATGTGTTCGAGCGTCCCTTGGTACGGAAGCCACGGCGTTATCGACCGAGCCGCTGGATTGGTGACTCGACGATTGAATTTGGCGACGGCCCTTGGTACCCGCATGGCTCCTCATCCTCAGCTAAGTTCGAATCATCGATGTGCCAACTCATGCGGTCGCGGGCACCAGCGCGCTGATGTCCTCGCCTTGAAGCAGCTTGAACGTCAAATTCAGGTCGAAGTAGTCGGTCCAGCGTGTGATCCTCCCGTCGCCATCGACGACGAAGGTCCCCATTACGGGGATGGCCGGCTTGCGTCCATCGGGAGTCTGGATGTAGTCCAGGCGTTCGGTGAGCACCACGGAACCCTCGCTGGCGAGGTTTACGATCTCGAAGGCGTAGGCCTCCGGGAACATAGCGAACTGGGCCGCCATGTTCTCCACGATGGCGTCCGGTCCGGTGAAGGCAGGCATTCCCACGTTCTGATAAACGGCCCCTTCGGCGAGGAGGGGACGTAACGCTTCGGCGTCCCGATTCTCCATCAAAGCGCAGAAGTGGCGGACGATATCGGCTGGCGAAGACATGAAATGAATCCTTTTCTGCGCGTAGGTGAATCAACTGCGCGGGCTGGAAGATGATGCGGATCTGCCTCGCGCCACATCAGTGCTCATGGATGATCACCCCGCGAATGTTGCGCCCGGCGAGCATGTCGTCGTAGGCCTCATTGATGTCGTCGAGCTTGTACTCGGTGGTGACGGCTTCGTCAAGCAATAGCTTGCCGCTTCGATAGAGGCTGGTCAGTCGAGGGATGTCGGCGCGCGGGTTGGCTTCGCCGTAGAGGCTGCCCAGGAGGCGTTTCTGGAACAGCGTGAACAACGTCAGCGGCAGGGTCGGCGTCACGTCGGACATCGATGCCAGCGCGGTGGCCACCACGGCACCGCCTTTGCGCACCGCGTTGAGCGCGTCGTTGATCATCGCGCCTTCGAGCACACCTGGCGTGAGGATGGCCGAGTCGGCCATGACCCCGCGCGTGATCTCACCAACTAACTGGGTTGCTTCCTCCATCGAGGTAGCAAAGTGCGTGGCCCCGAACTGAAACGCTTTGTCGCGCTTGCTCGGTTCGATATCCACCACGACGATATGCTCCGCTCCTGCCAGCCGCGCGCCCTGAATGGCACCGCTGCCGATCCCTCCGCAGCCGACCACGAGAACCACGTCGCCGGGACTGACGTTGGCGGTATTCACGGCCGAACCCCAGCCGGTGGTGATGCCGCAACCGAGAAGACATGCGCGCGACAGCGGCACATCGTCGTCGATCTTGACGACGGAAGCCTCCGACAACACACCCCACTGCGCGAAACTGCCGACGCCCGAGAGCGCCCCGATGCCCCGTCCTCTGGCTCGGCGCCGGAAGCTGCCGTCGGCTTGGACCCCCGCTAGGATGATCGCCCCGTAATCACAGAGGTTCTGACGCCCCGTGGCGCACCAGCGGCAGCGGCCGCATGCCGGCAGGAACGACGTGACCACGTGGTCGCCCACCGCCAGATCGCGGACCCCTGGACCAACCTCCTGAACGACGCCCGCCCCTTCGTGCCCACCTATCAAGGGGAAACTCACCCCGAACATGTCGCCGGTGCGGATATGGTGGTCGGAGTGACATAGACCGGTGGCTTCGAACTCGACGAGCACCTCGCCTTCCTGTGGCGGATCGAGTTCGATCTCCTCCACCGACCACCTCTCGTTCAGCCCCCACAGAACTGCTCCCTTGGTCTTCATGGCGACTCCTCGAGGATATGTATGGCACGCTCCGGGCAGTTCGCGATTGCGTTGTGCGCCCGGTCTTCCCACCCGGATGGGATATCTTCCATGGTCACGAAGGCGGTCCCTTCATCGTCGATGTCGAACAATTCGGGATACGCGGCGTAACAACGGCTGTGGCCTTGGCACACTTCTGAGTCGACACGAAGTTTCACCACTCAGTCCAATCCGCCTGGGCTGGCCCCGATGACTCCTTTTTCTGTGAGCGCTGCAATCGACGCGGTGTCGAGGCCGAGTAGGTCGCCGAGGACGCTCGCGTTGTGCTGCCCTAAGGTCGGCGCTGCCGACCGATACCACCTCTCAACGCTGCGGTACCTGAAGGGAATCGCCGGCACGTGATGCCGTCCCACGATGGGATGGTCGAGGCTTTCGAAGAAGCCCCGCGCTGCCAGCTGAGGGTGCATTGAACCGACCCTGGCGTCTGCCAAATCCGCAGCCGGAACACCACGTTCAACGAGCAACTGTGCGGCGGCTGCGGAATCGTATTGGGCAGTCCATTGCTCGAGGTGCTTATCGATCAGATCATGTGCCCGTACCCGTCCTTCGTGAGTGTCCAACGCGGTGTCGTTCGCCCAGTCCGGTTCACACAGAGCCGACTTCAATTGGCGCCACTGTTCGTCCGTGGCGACCGAAATCGCCAGCCACCGCTCGGTCCCCACACATTGATAGAGCCCTTGTGGGGCGGCGTCACGGCTGCGATTCCCTAGTCGCGATATCAGGTTGCCGTACGCGGTGAATTCGACAACCTGCTCGGCGGCTGCGTTGAGCGCGGACTCAACCATCGATACTTCGATGAAAGACCCTTGGCCAGTCTGGTCACGTTGCCGGAGTGCTGCGAGCATCGCAAATGCGGAGTGCATCCCTGCGAGCGGGTCGCAGGGGCCGCGGGGGATTCGCGGCTGGTCGTACTCGTGGCCGGTCACCCAAGCCATTCCGGTCATCTGTTCCATTGTTTGCGCGAAACCGACATTGTTGCGCCACGGCCCGTCGAGGCCGAACGCAGGCATGCGGACCATCACTATTCGGGGGTTCTGCTCACTGACGGCCTCCCACGTGATGGCGAAATTGTCGAAGACGCGGGGCGAGAAGTTCTCGACCAGAATGTCCGAGCGCGCGACGAGTCCGAAAAACAGCTCCCGGCCTTCGGGACAGGACAGGTCGAGGGTGAGCCCTCGCTTATTGGTGTTAGTCGCCAGATACATCCCAGACCGTTCCCACCACTGAGTCTGATCGGCGAACGCTGCGGCGGCCATCCGCGCGCCGTCAGGGTGTTTTGTCGACTCCAGGTGAATGACCTCAGCGCCGAGCGCGGCGAGAATGTGCGTGGAGGAGGGGCCCGCCCACCACGCTGTCGCGTCGAGAATTCGTATGCCCTCCAGAGGAAGTCGCGGTGCGCGGTCGGCAGCGATCGTAATCCTGCTGTGGTCGGGTACTTCTGTGGTTTCGCCGAGCGGGGGAGCGCCGGCGGTGGGCGAGGGTCGTCGGCCTCTGATCCGGTAGGGCGCCAACGGGTGGGTGAAGCTGCCGTCGGCATACGTGCCCCACACGCCGCGCGCCGCGAACTGCGGGTGGTCCAACACGGTCTGGCCATTGTTGACCGGTGAGACGGGGATCCGCAGATCGGAGGCCAGCGCGACGATCTCGTCTGTGGAACGTTGCGTCGTCCATTCCCGCACAATCCGATTCCACTCGTCCCGCCGTTCCCACCGCGTCGTGGCGAGGGCCCACGCCGGGTCATCGTCGAGTAGATCCAACCGGCCGATCATCGCGAGGAATGACTCGAATTGTTGGCGGGTATTGGTATTGAAGCCCACCCATCCGTCCGCCGTTGGTTCGATGGAAGGGATTTCAACCTGTCGCGCCGGCACGGTCAGCGGGGGACGGCCGGCCAACTCGTGGTAGAGGTCGGCGAATCCGCTGGCGCTGAGGTGACACGTCTCCAGCAATGAGCAGTCCACGATTTCGCCTGCGCCGCCGAGTTGAACTCGCCGCAATGTGCCAAGCGCCGCGACGGCGGCGTAGCTGGCCATTACCCATTCGAAGACTCGACCGCCGGCTTGAATGGGCGGTTGGTCCGGACGACCTCGTAACGCCAGGGTTCCGCTCTCGGCCTGGATCGTGAACTCCGTCGAGGGTCGGTCCCGGTACGGTCCGGTCAACCCGTAAGGAGAGAGCGTCACGATCACCAGGTGCGGCGCTCGCCGTAGGAGGGCCTCGCGGTCGAGTGCTCCGGGGCCCAGAGAATCGACGAACACATCGGCGGAAACGATCAGAGGCTCCATGTCGGCCAACGAAGTGCCAACGACCGAACGCTTGCCGGCGTTCAAGAATTTGAACAGCGCGCCGGCGTCGTGGCGATCGCCAAACGTCCTGCGGCGGAATGGATCCCCGTCCGGATTTTCTATCTTGATGACCTCCGCTCCGAGGTCGGCGAACAACTTGGTGCAGTACGGGCCTGAAATTTCCGTCGCCCACTCGACGACACGAACCCCGCGCAGAGCGATCATCGTGCGGCTTTCCGTGTTCTGCATCCGCATGGCTGCGGCTTGGTTGGCAACGACGCTAGCCACGGGAAAGCTGACGTGTCAAGTGCGACTCGATAATCCTGGCCGCAGTTGAGTCGTTGGGGCTTTCAGTCGGCCGCGCGCACCTTGGAGGACCGTTGGACCCGCCCGCTGCGTTTGGCGGGCGGCTTCGTAGTCGACGTGCTTACCCCTTTGGCGAGGATGTGCGAACCCAGTTCGATCTGCGCGCGGATGTCTGACTCCGCCGTACCAAACCAGCGTGGTCCGAGGCTCGTCGTGAAGATGATGAAATTGGCCAGCAGTTCGGCGAACAGGTCGGCGTCGACGTCGGCCCGGATCTGCCCCGCCGCCTGGTAGTGGCGAACGCCTTCGGCGATCACGGCTGTACGGCGTGCGTGATTGGGTTGCAGCACTCGCAGCGAGAAGTCGGGATCTGACAACGCCCGACCGGAGATGTCCCAGCCGGGAACGCCGCTGGCCCGGTCATCGATCCTCAATCTCGCAAAGAAAAGGCGCTCGATATAGTCCTCGAAGCGCGTAGGCAGGTCCGCCACGACTTGCTCTTCTGCCTCACTGACCAGGTCCGCGATCTGTCGAGAAACGACCTGCTCGAAGATGCCTCGCTTGTCTACGAAGTAGTGGAACAGCATCGCCTCCGAGCAGTCCGCGCGACGGGCGATCTCCTTCGTCGCCGCGGCCGCGTATCCCGCTTCGGCAAACACCTCAGCGGCTGCTTCAAGGAGGGCTCGTTGTTTGCCGTCCTTGTCGCGGACTCGCCGCCGCGCGCCTGTGGTCATCACACATACTTTAGCGAGCAGCCGTCGGCTGAGGGGAGGCCTGCACGCGTGCCGCCCGTTCGCGCGCACTGCGCGGGCGCGTCGATCCTCAGTGCTTTCAGGTAGTTATCGAGTGCGACTTGACTCCGCCCAGTCGACCATTTACTGTTCTGCCAAAGCAAATTTCGGCGAGTGCGAGAAATCCGAGGGCCGGCGCAAATGGCACGTGAACGGCGGCACGATTGCGGCGTGCCTGGAATGTGGTCGGCCCCTCGGTGGTGGCTGTCTAGCCGGGCTGACCGCTGGCGGTGTCTCGAGGTCGGCGTGCCCGCTTTCGCGGGCGGGAAGGACTAGCCATGGTGAGCAAATCACCAGAGGAACACGCCCGGAACCTCGACCTTCGTCACGAGGATTTCAATGATCAAGAATTCCTCTACGAGGTCTACTCGGTGATGCGGGAGAACGGACCGTTCAGTCACCAAGACGTGCCATTCCTGGGCCCCACGCCGGGGGGCGCGTGGATCGCCACCCGCTACGACGACTGCTACGAGATCTTGCGGGACTGGGGCAGCTTCTCCAGCAAGCCCCTTGGGATGGAAGGCCACCCGATGTCGTTGGGCGACATCGTGATCACCGCGGATCCGCCGCGCCAGCAGGAGCTCCGCAAAGTTCTCAACCCATATTTTTCGCCGGGCCGGATGAAGGAGCTAGAGCCCCAGGTGCGCGCGGTCACCGATGGGTTGATCGACAATTTCATCGAATTGGGCAGCGGCGATCTCGCAGACGTTGCATGGCAGCAACCTGGGATCGTGTTCTTCCGGTATCTACTCGGCATGCCCGTTGAGGATATACCGCTCTACATCGAGACAGCTGACCTCGCGATCAATGGGGAGAGCGAAGAGATCCGAAACGGTTCGATGACGAATCTGTACCTCCGCGTACGCGAGGAGATCGACAAACGTCGTGGTGAACCGCCGCGTGACGACCTGATCGATGTTTTACTCGCCGCTGAGATCGACGGCGAGAAATTGAGCTTCGACGACGTTGTCGCGAATGTGATGCTGCTGGTGCAAGCGGGGCTCGAAACGACCTCTAGTGCAATGTCATTCGCCTTCTTCTATCTGGGCACCCATGCTTCGGAACGCGACCGACTCATACACGAACCGGGGTTGCTGCCGAGGGCGATAGAGGAATTCATCCGGTTCGCCGGTTCCGTCCACGGTCTGCATCGCTCAGTCGCGGAGGAGGTTGAACTAAGCGACCACAAGTTCTGTCCCGGTGAGACGGTCGTGGTGAACTTTGCGGCCGCCAACCGCGACGCGCGCGAGTTCGACGAGCCGGACAGGTGCATTTTCGACCGGCAGGCAAACCGCCACCTCGGGTTCGGAGCCGGCGTCCATCGCTGTCTGGGCTCCAATCTCGCCCGGCTCGAGTTTCGGGTGGGCGTCGAACAGACCCTGAATCGGATACCCGACTACGTCATCCCGCCTGGAGCAAAAGTTGATTTCCACGGGAACTCGGTCACCCGGGGCTACCGCGCCCTGCCCGTCGTCTTCACGCCGGGTGGCCGCATCGGTCGGTGAGACGCGGCGGCCGACCGCCGACATCGTCTCGCAGCCAACGTAATAGCGATATCAGGGAGGAAGTCGTGGACAAGCAAGATCTTCAGTGGATGATCTCTGTCGATGACCACATCATCGAGCCCCCGAACCTGTGGGTCGACCGCGCATCGGCCGCCGACCGCGATCGAGTGCCACACGTGGAGCGCATCGACGGCGTCGATACGTGGATCTACGACCAAGCGCGCGCGTCGGTTTTGGGCATCTTGGTCGCGGCTCACCAGAGGCCGGCCGAGTACTCCCCGCTGCCAGTGAATTACGACGAGATGCCCCGTGCCTACTTCGACCCGGTTGCCCGCATCCCTGACATGGACGAGGATCACGTGATCGCGGGACTGAACTTTCCGTTCTTCCCCCGGTTCTGTGGTCAGATGTTCGCCCACCTCGGCGACCGCGACCTAGCTCTCAAGTGCGTGCGTGCATACAACGACTTCGTCATCGATGAGTGGTGCGCGGCGGCGCCCGGCCGCTACATCCCCATGGTCATCGTCCCGTTGTGGGATACCCGACTGGCACTCGAGGAGACGCTGCGGTGCGCCGGCAAGGGCGCCAAAGCCATCGCCTTCGCGGAAAACTTGCACCCGCTGGGATTTCCGTCCATCCATTCGGGAGCATGGGACGATTTCTTCGCGGTGGTAAACGAGACGAAGATGCCGCTGTGCACACACATCGGCTCGTCGTCGGTTAGTCCCACTACGTCGCCTGACGCACCTTTCGGGGTTCAGGCGGTCAACATCAACCTCAATCTCGCGAACTCGACCACGGATTGGTTGTTCTCGGGCAAGCTACAGAAGTACCCCGACCTGAAGATCGTGCTGGCTGAGGGCGGCATTGGCTGGATCCCCTACCTCATCGAGCGTGCAGAACATGTCGCCACCGACTACCAGTACCTGCGCGCCAACAACTGGGCGGTTGATCCGGCCACGATGCGCTTGACCCCGGTGCCCACCGACCCCGAGATTTTTCCGAAGTCACCGCGCCAGCTCTTCCACGACCACATGTACGGCTGCTTCATTGAGGACGACTTCGGGGCGGCTAACCTCGACGCCATCGGCGTCGACAATGTGATGATCGAAACGGATTATCCGCACACCGACAGCCTCTGGCCCAACTCTCTTCAGGCCGCTCACAAGGCACTCGACGGCCGGTCCGACCTCGACAAGTACAAGGTGCTGCAGGGTAACGCTCGCCGGGTCTTCGACTTTGAGCCCGCCCCGTATCCGGCGCTGGCGTAGTCAACGGCTGACGGCTTCCCCTGATGCGTGAGTACCAGAGTTTCATCGACGGTAAGTGGCTGAGCGACAACGCTCTCGGCACGATCGATGTTATCGATCCGTCCAATGAGGAGCTGATCGGCCGAGTCGTCGATGGTGGGCCAAAGCAGGCGGCTTTGGCGATCGAGGCTGCCCGGCGGGCTTTCGACGAAGGTCCGTGGCCGTGGATGTCCGTCCGGGAACGGGCGAAGATCATCAAGCGATTCGCTGAGATCCTCGATGAGCGCAAAGCGGAGCTTCGAGAGCTGGTCGTCGCCGAGATTGGCTCGACCGGCTTCATCACGGACCTGATTCAGGTTGGCGGCGCCATCGAGGCGGCCCACTACTATGGCGAGTTCGTCGAACACGATGTGACGTGGGTGGAGACACCGGGCGGGCCGATAGTTTCGCCGACTGGCCTGGGCGGCGTGACGGTGGTTCGTGAACCGGTCGGGGTGGTCGGCGTCATCACGCCGTTCAACTTTCCCTTCTCGATCAACATTCAGAAGTGCCTGGCCGCGTTGGCCGTCGGCTGCACTGTGGTGCTCAAGCCTCACCCATGGACTCCGATGAACGCCTTGGAGCTGGCCAAGGTTGGCGAGGAAGCGGGCCTCCCGCCGGGAGTGTTCAATGTGGTTGTGGGCGGTGCCGACGTGGGGGAGGAGCTGTGTAGGCACCGAGGCGTTGACATGATCGGGTTCACCGGTTCGACGGCCACCGGTCGGCGCATCCGCGAGCTATCGGCGGCAACGATGAAACGCGCACAACTGGAGCTAGGCGGCAAGAGCGCGCACATTGTCCTCGACGACGTCACCGAAAGTGACGTTGCGGGAATAGGATTCGGACAGGTGCTGATGCATGCCGGACAAGCATGCACCGTCACGTCGCGACTTCTGTTGCCTGAGCACCTGCTCGACGCCTATGTCGAGGGTCTCAAAGCCATGGCCCCAATGATCACGGTCGGGGACCCGCGTGATCCCACGACTGTTGTTGGTCCGCTGATCAGGGATCAGCAGCGTCGGCGAGTTGAATCCTTCGTTCAGGCGGGCCTACAAGACGGCGCGCGGCTGGTGGTCGGCGGCAAACGTCCCGAACATCTCGAACGCGGCTTCTACTACGAACCGACGGCATTTGTCGACTGTCGCAGCGACATGCGCTTATGCCAGGAAGAGGTGTTCGGCCCTGTACTGGCGGTGATGACCTACAGCTCCGAAGACGAGGCCATCCGCGTCGCGAACGACTCCATCTACGGTCTGGCGGGTCTGGTGATGACCCGCAATTCCGCAAGGGGATTCAACGTCGCCAGGCAGATCCGAACCGGCACCATGATGGTGCAGACTGTCGCACCCGGTGTCGATCTAGGAGCCAATCCGGGTGGCGGGCAGGGCCCCGGCTGGTCTTTGCCGGCGCGCGGCATGTTCAACGGCGGGGGGCCGTTCGGCGGCTTCAAGCAAAGCGGACTTGGCCGAGAGCAGGGGCGCTGGGGCTTTGAGGAATACACCGAGCTGAAATCAATCACGATGATGTAGTCGCACCGCAGTTCTGAAGACGCGCCGCACCGCGTTGCGTCCGGAATCCGGGATGGAAAGGTCGCGTGATGGAACTTCTCAAGGGTGTCCGCGTCCTCGAGGTGGCCCTCTTCTCCGCGGATGCACTAGGCGGGCATCTGGCTGACCTCGGCGCAGAGGTGATCAAGGTGGAGCCGCCTGGCGGCGGCGGTTTCCGCGGTGCGGCGGTTTCCGGCGGCGAGCTGCAGGACTCGCACTGGAATCGCGGCAAAAAGAGTGTGGCGATAAACCTGAAAACGCGGGAGGGTCAAGAGGCGTTTCGCCGGCTGGCCGCGACATCGGCGGTGGTGATCGACGGACTACGCTACGGAACCGCGCAGCGGCTGGGCTTCAGCTATGACGACATCGTCGCAGTCAACCCGACAGTTGTTTATTGCGTGCTCAATGGCATGGGCAGCTATGGACCGTACACCCGATTAGCCACCCACGGGCTTTCCTTCGACTGTTTCGCCGGCTTGAGTCCGCCGATCATCGATGCGGATGGAACGCCACGCCTTTCGGGGGCGGCGACAGGGACGACAGGTGTTCTGGCGGGGCCGCTGTACGCAGCGATGGGCGTACTCGCCGCGCTACATGCCGCCGGACGCGACGGCAAGCCGCAGTACGTCGAAGTAGCGCAGGTCGATGCGGCGATCAATTGGAACTTTCAACACCTCACAGCACTGGCGAACGGTCAACCGGCCTACGGTGAGGGAATCCGCGCATCGCTTCGCTACCAGTATTACCGAACTCGCGACGCTAACTATGTGGTGTTCAACGCCTTGGAGGACAAGTTCTGGCTGAGATTCTGCGAGTCGCTCGACAGGATGGATCTCTACGAACCGGGATGCCAGAAGCCGGGGCAGGATGTCGAGGCAGAGTCCCGGCTACGCGAGGAGTTGACAGCGATTTTTGCGAGCCGCACGCGCAGGGAATGGACCGACTTCTTCATTGCGACTGACATCGCAGGAGCACCAGCATTTTTGGGAGCAGACCTGTTCGACGACGACCACGCGAAGGCTCGCCGACTCATCTACGAGCAGGCTCATCCGGACGGGACGTCGCAGCAATTGATTGGGACGTGCATCAAGACAAAACCCGACGAACGATTTGCACCGCCAGCAGCACCGCACGTCGGGCAGCATACGGAAGAGTTACTCGGCGCGCTGGCGGGCTACGACGCGGCCGGAATGGAACGGCTTCGTTCGTCGGGTGCAATCTGAACACCGGCGGATGCTCCGCTCACAGTTCACATCTGAGGAGGTTCGGCATCTGCGGATGCGCAACCCCGACGAGTGCGACGCCTCGCCGGCGCTGCGGTCCTAGCACGGCAACCGGCTGTGACGAGCCGTCGGCTGGTACCGTGCTCATCACCACCGCATCACACTTGTTTCGAGTCGTTGATTCACTCACTCGAAGGCGATGACACCGCGGATGTTGTTGCCCGCGCGAAGGTCTTTCATCGCCTCGTTGATGTCGTCGAGCTTGTACTTCTGCGTGACCAGCTCGTCGAGCTTGATCAGGCCGGCCTCGTACATCGACAGTAGTTTCGGCATGGCCTCGCGCGGGTTCATCTCGCCGTAGAGCACGCCCTTGAGCGTCTTGCATGAACTGATCATGTCCGTGAGGACGATTGGCACCATCAGGTCGGTGATCTTCGGCACCCCGGTCAGCACACAGGTTCCGCCCTTGCGCAACAACATCATTGCGGTCAATATCATGTCCGCGGGCACGACCCCGGGTGTGAGCACAACCCGGTCGGCCATCACGCCCCAGGTGGTCTCCTTGGCAAGTTCCAGCGCGGCTCCGATGTCGGCGACGGTGTGGGTGGCGCCGAACGTCGGCGCGATCTCACGTTTGAACTCGTTGGGGTCGACGGCGACAATGTGCTTGGCGCCGGCCAGCTTCGCTCCCTGAACGGCGTTCATGCCGATCCCGCCGACCCCGACCACGACGACGGTGTCGCCCGGTTGGGTACCGGCTGCTACCGAGCCCGAACCGAATCCCGTTGTCACACCACAGGAAACCAGGGAAGCGGCCTCCAACGGAATCCAGTCATGCACTTTGACCAGCGAGCGCTCAGATGCCACCACGTACTCGGAGAAGGTACCGACCTGCATCATCGCCATGAGGTCTTCATCTCCGAGATGGCGGCGTGGAGTGCCGTCGGTGGTCATTGCCTTGTTGTAGATGTCGGCGCCCACGTCGCACAGGTAGGTGTAGCCGGTGGCGCACCAACGGCAGCTTCCGCAGGCGGGCAGAAACGAGATGGCAACGTGGTCACCGGGTTTGAGCGCTGTCACCTCGGGGCCCACTGCTTCGACGACGCCGGAGCCTTCATGGCCGCCGAGCATGGGGAACCATTCGGGTACCGGAACGCCGGACGCCCGCATCATCTCTTCCATCTCCGAAGTCGGGACACTGTCGCCGGTGTAGAAGTGCTCATCGGAGTGACAAATGCCCGCGTACGCCATTTTGACCAGAACTTCGCCGGCGTGGGGCGGGTCGAGCTCTACTTCGGTGACCTCCCAGTCCACACCGACACCGCGCAACACCGCTGCCTTAGACTTCATCGCGCCTCTTTCGTTGGGGGCCCTTCACCATTGCCGAAGCTCGGCTACGGCGCCGGACGGCCGCGGCGCCAGGGTCAAATTCGGAATAAAGCTGCTGTTACCGCAGCGAAGTACGGAATGGACGACGTCGACGAGATGGTCGGCCTCGACGAGACCGCCCTGCATGTAGCCGTGCTCCATCCAGTAGTGGATGGCGTCCTCCAGCGCGCGGGGGTCCCACGTCTTGTTGAACTCGGTCTGCGAGTCGCCCTCGCCACCAAAGCAATCGCCCACTGCGAGCCGAGTGAAACCGATGTTCGGATGCTCGATGCGCCACGCCTCGACGAGTTTGTCCAGCGCCGCTTTCGACACCGCGTAGGCGCCGAGTAGCGGCCACGGTGCAGAATACGAGGCGCTCAGCGACGAGAGGTACACCGCAGATCCCGCGCTCGCGGCGAGGTGGGGCGCGGCGGCAGCGGTGATCAGTGATGCACCGGTCACGTTCGTGGCGAACAGCTTCCCCCACTGCTCGGCGCTGACGTCGGTGAGCGGTGCGAGCACACCGACGCCCGTGGTGTACACGAGCGCGTCGAGTCCGCCGAAGGTATCAACGACCTCGGCGATCGCCTGCCGGCATGACGCACCGTCGGTGACATCGCAGGCGACCGCGACTGCTCCGTTGCCCGCCTCTTTGGCAGCGCGCTCCAGACGGTCACGACGCCGGGCGAGGAAAGCGACCCGCGCACCCCTATCGGCCAGGCCCATGCCGATGCACCGGCCTAGACCTGCAGACGCTCCGATCACGGCAACTCTCAGCGGTGGCGTGTCAGGCATCGGCTCTCCTAGAAGAAGTCGAGAGGAACATTATCAGTTCGGTAGAAGCACGATATTCAGTTGCCGAAAACGATCATTTTCGCACGGGCACAAGGATGCCGATTTCGGGGCTAGAAGACTATCGTCGCAGGACTTTTCGCGGCTCGAGCGCAAAGCTCAGCAGGAGTCGGTCGAGGACCCTGGCCGCCCTCTCCCGCGCCTTGGCGGGGCGGGCGGCGTGCGCCACCAGCAGGGCCGCCTCTTCGACGGCCGCCACCAGTAGATGGGTCAGCTCGCCGACCGGGTGGTCGTCGATGATGCCCTCGGCGATGGCCTCGTCCACCATCTCGTTGATCAAGGCGATGCTGTTGCTCTTCTGGATGGACCGCAGCGTCTGCCAACCCAGCACCACCGGTCCGTCGATGAGCATGACGCGTTGCACTTCGGGCTCGAGTGCCGATTCGAGGAATCCGCGCATCCCGGCGGACAGCACTTCCCACGCGTCTGCGCCCTGCGGGGGTGAGGCCAGCGAACGCAGCGTCAGATCACGCTCGACCTCTTCGAACACCGCGCGGAACAATTCCGCCTTGTCCTTGAAGTGGTGGTAAAACGCACCGCGGGTGCCCACGCCGGACCTCGTCACCAGGTCCGAGATGCTGGTTCCGAAATATCCCTTCTCGACGAACAATGCCCGGCCGGCGTCAACGAGGTCGCGCCGAGTCTGATCCCCACGAGCCCGCCGCTCGACATCGGTGCCACCGCGCTTGGCCATGCCAGCATCGTAGCAACCTTCGTATTGTATGTTGCCCTAATGGCAGACGAACAGGTTCGCGCGTACGGCTTGGTGGCCCCGTTGAAAGTCGGCTTGCTCAATGACTATCCGACGAAGACGGGAACCGAGAACGACACGCTCGACACCCTGCGGATGGTCTTCGATGAGGCGGTCACCGCCGGCCTCGTCGACCGGCCGATAGAACTGGTGGAGCGCCATGTGATCGGCCTGCCGAACGGCACCTACCACGCCGTGGAAACCGCATACGACGAACTGGTCGCCCAGGGGTGTCTGGTCATCTACGGTCCGTATGTTTCGGACAACGCGGTGCCATTAGCCGCACACGCCGATCGAGTAGCCAAGGTTCCCAACATAGTTTTGTCGGGCTCCGAGGGAGTACTCGGCGAATGGACGTTCGCGCTCAACAACGGATCGATGCCTGAAGAGCCAGTGATGCTTGCCGCGGTGATGCTCGGTGACGGCCGGACCCGGATAGCCATCGCCTACGAAGCATCTCTGATCGGCAAGGAGTACTTGGCATTCGCCGAAAAAGCTTATTCGGCTGCCGGATTGAAGGTCGTCACCACAGTGGCGATACCTCAGGTGGAATCCGACAAAACGCAGGTGGTCAACGAGCTGCGCGACGCCGAGCCAGACGCGCTGGTGCACGTCGGGTTCGGTCACGGGCTGTGGGGCTTCACCGATGCGCTGCTGGCGGCGGGGTGGGATCCGCCGCGGTACACCACCACCGCATTCGAGATGGCCCACATCAACGCCGAGTGGATGCGGCAGCTGTCGGGCTGGATCGGGCTGGACAGCTATGACGAGCGCAATCTCGTGGGGCAGGCGTTCCTGGATCGTTTCGAGGCTCGCTACGGCCGCAGGCCGAAACACTCGATGCCTGGCCTCTCGCACGACGTGGCGACGGTGATCGCGCGCGGGCTCGCGGCGGCGCGCCCGTTGACCGGCGACGGCGTCAAGCACGGTATCGAGCAGGTCAAGCTGGTCCCGTCGGCCAGTGGGGCGCCGGGAACTTTCTTGCGCTTCGGCCGCTACATCCGGCAGGGCTGGATGGGTACGGACTATTTGATCGCGCGGCGGGTGCTGCCCGACGGCTCGGCGCACGTGTTTCATGCTGCGCCCAGCGACCACATCTCACGAGCAGTCGGTGTCGGCCCGCGCTAATCGGATCGCGCCGAACACCGGGGCGGTTACGACGCCCGGTGGTGCAGCCAGCACGTCGGGAATCGCGCGCACCGCCCCCATGGCGATCATGAGATGCCCCGGCTCGGCGTGCGTTCCGGTGGGCGGCTTGTCGTCCCATCCGACGTCCAGCTGTAGGTCGAAACTGGGTTTGCCCTTGATGACGGCCCGGATCAACGGCGCCTTCTCGCCGGGAGCGAGGGGCTTCAGGCCCCACTGTGGGAGGTCGCGGGTAAGGACCCACTCCTCGTGGATGGCGAGCAGTGGCCGGTCAGACCAGTGGCCTACCCACGAGAATCGTTGTCCGACGACGGTTCCCGCCTCGATAGTGCCGGCGCGGACCTCGAGGTCGTGGGGGAGCGTCGTGGCGTCGACCGACACGTCGACATGGGAGAGCGTGACCCCAAGTACGTCGGCGGTGGCATTGAGTGCCTGGCGATAGGCCAGGTCGAGCTTCTTGATGATTGGCGAATTCACGCTGACGTCTTCTGGTGGTCGACCCATGCCCATCAGGTCAACGAGCATCGGCTTGCTGTCGACTGCCGACACGTCGGTGGCCTCGTAGAGATCGATCCGGTCGATGGTCTTGGACAGCGCCGTCACCGTGGCGACCAGGCGTTCAAACATGAAGCCCGGATTCTCACCTGCCGCGTGGAAGCGAGACCCACCTGCGCGACAGGCTTCGACAAAGGCGCGCTCGGTCTCCGTCCCGTAGGTGGGCAGATGGTTGTATGAGGTGGTCGTGATGACACTGGTTCCCGACGCGAGCAGTAGGCAGATATCTTCGGCGTTGGTTTCGACGGCATGGGCCTTGCTGGCGGCGTGGATGACGACGTCGGCGCCCAGCGCGAAGATCTCCTCCTTGTCCGAGGTGGCGAGCACTCCCGTGGTGGCTGGCAGCCCACACAATGTTCCAGCGTCCTGCCCGGCCTTGTCGGGGTCGTACACCAGCACGCCGACCAACTGGTAATCGGGATTCTCAATCAGTTCCTGCAAGGCCGCGCGACCAACGGCGCCGGTAGCCCACTGCACCACTCGAGTTGCCAATCGAACGCTCCTGGTTGCTCTTTCGCGTATTTGAGGTTACTGGCCACGTTCAACCTACATCATGTAGGTTATCAACCGGCAATATGTATGTTGCGTGAGCCGTGCACAGTGAGGAGCCGTCACATGGCCGAGCCGGCGACTGTCGAAGAGCTTGAACAAAGCATTCGGGATGCTCAGGACAGGTTCAACGAAGGCATGGGCGCCGACGGCGACGCGTCGCCGTACCCGATGCTCAAGGAACTTCGTGCACAGAGCCCGGTGCACGCCGGCTGGCCAGAGATGGGGATGCTCGGCAATTCGGGTGACGGCCCGCCGACCTTCACCGCCTACACATTCGACACCGTCAAGGCGATCTTGACCGACAACACCACCTTCAGCACGCGCTGCTACGAAGATGTCGTCCGGCCGCTCCAAGGTCCGACGATTCTGGAGATGCAGGAACCTGAACACGCGGTCTACCGCAAACTTCATGAGTTCGCCTTCGCCCGCTCTTCGATGAAGCGCTGGGACACCGAACTCGTTGGCCCCTTGGTGGACAAAACCATCACGAAATTCAAGGACGCCAATCGCGCCGATCTCGTCGACGCGGTCTTCATGCCGATCCCGGTGCGGGTCATCGCGGCTCTGTTGGGCCTTCCGGAAGCCGATGTGCTCCAGTTCCACCGACTCGCGATCGACCTGCTGGGTTTCCGCGGGGATATGGAATGCGCGTTGCGCGCATCGGCCGAGATGAAGGAGTACTTCGTCGGGGTACTTGCCGACAAGCGCAAGGCCCCTAAGGACGACATGGTTTCGATCCTGGCCGGTGCCGAAGTCAACGGCGTGAAGATGTCCGACGAGCAGATCTACGGTTTCATGCGCAACCTGCTGCCGGCCGGCGCGGAGACGACGTCACGGTCGACGGCCAACCTCGCCATGGCGCTGTTGACGCACCCTGACCAACTCGACGCCGTCCGCGACGATCGCAGCTTGCTGCCTCAGGCCATCGAGGAAGGGATCCGCTGGGAAACCCCGCTGCTCAACTTCATGCGCGAGGTCACCTGCGATACCGAGATCGGTGGCGTGCAGATCCCCAAGGGCGCCACCATGATGCTCAATCTGGGAAGCGCGAATCACGACGAGACGCGGTGGGACGAAGCAGAGCAGTTCGACATCTTCCGGGATCGCAAGCCGCACATCGGCTTCGCCCACGGAGCACATGTGTGCCTCGGTATGCATTTGGCCAGGCTCGAGACCACCAAAATATTCAACGCGCTGTTCGACGAACTCCCTGGTCTGCGGCTCGACCCGGACGCACCGCCCCCGTACATCACCGGCACGATGTTCCGTTCCCCGCCCCACCTCGACGTGGTGTGGGACTAAGAGAGGTATGTGATGACACGTGTGATCCAGTGGGCGACCGGCGTCACCGGGATGATGTCGCTTCGTCACGTGATCGGCCGGGCGGATCTGGAACTGGCCGGGGTGCGCGTGTACGACCCCGCCAAGGCGGGGATGGACGCAGGGACGCTGTGCGGTGCCCGCGAAGTCGGACTTCGTACCACTGCTGATCGCGACGAAATCGTCAGTACCGACGCGGACGTGGTGCTCTACATGGGCAAGGTCGAGACCGATACACCGGGCTGTTTTGCCGACGTCTGCGAACTGCTCGCGTCGGGAAAGAACGTCGTGGCCACCGGAAGCCGGTTCATCCATCCCCGTTCGCTCCACTCATCGTTGGCAGATGGCATCGAGAAGGCCTGTCGCACGGGACAATCCTCATTTCTCGGGCTTGGTTTATATCCGGGATTCGTCGGCGAATCACTGGCGCCCATCCTGTCGCGACTCACCGCGCGCGCCGGGCGAATCGGCATCCGTGAGGTGCTGAACTACTCGACCTACGCCAGCCATGATCTGGTTTTCAATGCCATGGGTTTTGGCCATCCCCCCGACGACACGACGCCGCTACTGAGTAACACCGATTACGCGGCGAGCGCCTGGATCGGCAGTGCCACCCTGCTCGCGCAGTCGTTGGGACTTGAGATCAGGTCGGTGCAGGGGTTCCGCGAAGTCGCGACCACGCCGCGGGCGCTGACAGTCGCCGCCGGCGAGATCCCCGCGGGCACGGTCGGCGCGATGCGGTTCGGTGTCGAGGTCGATTGCGGTGCAACCACATTAGTGGTCGAGCACCTCACCCGTATGGCCGATGATCTCGCACCGGACTGGCCTACGGAGATCGGATACGAGGTGACCTTCGACGGTGAGCCCAACTTGAGGATCCAACTCGTGATCGGCTCGCACGACGAGGATCACTCCGAACAGGCCTGCTTGGCCACTGCCATGCATGCGATCAACGCGATCCCGACGGTAATCGCGGCCGATCCGGGCCTTTACGACCTTTCCACGATCGCACCATTCGTCGCGCACTGGTGTAGCTAGGGCGCTTCCGGGGTTCGATTGCCGAAACCCGTGTAGCTCCGGATCAGTGGGAGATCGGCCATTGTCGCGAAGCCCGCCGGCGCCGCGCACACGGCCGGAATCGCGTTGACGACCTGCATGGCGACGGTGCGTCGGAATAGACCCGGGCGCCCACCAATCGGATGTCCGGTCGGTGATCGAGGATGGTCCTGACCATCTCGGTACCCACGGCGCCGGTGGCCCACTGGATGACTCGTAACGGACGGGTACTGGCCGTCACGCATCGACTCCCTTCATGATCATTCCGCAGAACTCCAGGTACCGGCGGTGATGACCTTAGTAAGGCAAAAAGCCTTTACGGCAGAGGATAACGCCTATTCTCGTCGTGTGACATACAGGGTGAAGGTTGACCCGTACTACGACCCTTTCGACTTCGAGATCGATGACGACCCGTATCCCGTGTGGACGCAGTTGCGTGATATCGCGCCCCTGTACCACAACGACAAGTACGGCTTTTACGCGCTGAGCAGGCACTCAGATGTCGCCCGCGGGCTGGTGAACTGGACGGACTATCGGTCCGGTAAAGGCACGACCATCGACATCATCCTCAACGGGGTCGACGTTCCACCCGGGATCATCCTGTTCGAGGATCCGCCGATTCACGACCTGCACCGGCGGTTGTTGTCGGGGGTGTTCACGCCGCGCCGGATGGCGGCCATCGAACCGCTGGCCAGGGAGTTCTGCAGGCGCGCACTGGAACCGATTGCGGACTCCGATACGTTCGACTTCATTACCGACCTCGGCGCTTGGATGCCGATGCGTACCATCGGATACCTGCTGGGGATACCGGAGGACAGGCAGGTCGCGATCCGGCAGAACACGGACCGGATGCTCGAACTGAAAGACGGGGGTTTCGTCGAGGTCGCCGATGACATCCTGACGCGGCAAGGCTCGATGCTGGAAGAATTCATCGATTGGCGCTACGACCACCCCTCCGATGATCTGATGACCGATCTGGTCAACGCGGAGGTTGAGGAAACCGACGGTAGCCGCAGGCGGTTGACCCGAGCGGAGGTGCTGACCTACGCGGGCACCGTTGTGGGTGCCGGCAACGAGACGACGACGCGGCTGATCGGCTTCGCCGGGCAGCTGTTGTCCGATCATCCGGACCAGCGCCGCGAGCTCGCAGCGGACTTCAGCCTTATCCTCGGGGCGGTCGAGGAAGTGCTGCGCTACGAAGCTCCGTCACCCGTGCAGGCGCGCTATGTCGCGCGTGATGTCGAACATTATGGGCAGACCGTTCCCCAGGGGTCGGTGATGTTGCTGCTCAATGGATCTGCCAACCGCGATGAGCGGCAGTTCGCCGACGCCGACCGATTCGACATCCACCGGCAGGCCGCTCATCTGTCCTTCGGGCACGGCATCCATTTCTGCCTGGGTGCGGCGCTTGCTCGGCTTCAGGCACGCATTGCGCTCGAGGAAGTGCTTACCAGGTGGCCCGATTTTGAAGTCGACTACGACAAGGCGAAGCGCGCTCACACCACAAGTGTCAGGGGCTGGGCGACCCTGCCAGCACGGGTGACATGACGAATACCGTTGATTGTGCCTCGGATTCCGGCGCCGCCGCCGTGACCCAGCGCCGGTTGTCGTCGTGGCCCGCACGGGCGGGGTGGGAGCTGTTCATCATCACCTACCTGGCCTTCGCGATCATCACCATCGCGACGATCCAATCGGGTCTGCACGGTGACCCGACGAGGACCAATCCGCTCCCTGGCCCTGCGCCCTATCCGCAGTACCGCTGGCGGTGCTCGCGGGCTTGCGGGAGGCGGGGTTATCCGAGCCCGCCTACTTCCAGAACCCCTATCCGAGCGTGAAAGTCTACGATCCGTACGGCGATCTGCAGAACGCCGGCAAGCCGGGGCCTTTCTACCGGTGATTCGCACCAGCGTAGTACCGAACTAGTCAGGGGTAGTTGGACATTGGGGAACAAGGTTAAGCGACGCTACCGGGTGGCCCACGTGGGTACCGGACTGACCGGCCGTGAGGCGTTGCGGGCGATCATCGACGACCCCGCGCTGGACCTCGTTGCGGTCAAAGTGTCGACGCCGGAGAAGTGCGGCGTGGATGCGGGCGAGCTATGCGGGAAGACGGATGTCGGCATCGCGGCGACCGGCGACCTATCAGAAGTCTTGGCCTTGGCTCCGGACTGTGTCGCATACTGCGCGACAGCGGTCCGCCGCGAAGAGGAAGCCATCGCAGACATTGCCGCCTATCTTGAGGCGGGCATCAACGTGGTGACATTCTCGACGATTCCGATGGTCTATCCTCCGGCAGCTCCAGTCGAATGGCGTGCAGTTCTGGAAAGCGCTGCAGCTAAGGGTAGCTCGACGTTCTACGCCACTGGCAGTGAGCCGGGTTTCATCAGCCTGAACATTCCCACTGCTCTTCTCGCAGGCGCAGGTCGGGTCGACTCGTATCGGATGGACGAGTACGCGGTTGATCTGGACAAGGCCTATCCGATCTGGGATGTCTTGCACGAGTCGATGGGCTTCGGGAAGCCAGACGGTCATGTGCCGGCTCGCATCGCCTCAGGAAAGGTGAACAAAGACTGGGACACCGTGGTTCGCTACATCGCTGACATCCTCGGCTTCGAGCTCGACCGCATAGAACTGGAGTGGGAGACGCTGCTTGCACCGTCGGATCTGGAGACCGCGCTAGGGGTCATCCCCAAGGGGACGATTTGCGCCCATCGCTGGCAACTCGCCGGAGTGGTCGCCACGAGGCCGGCTGTCGCGGTGCAATACTTCGCGACAGTGAGCAGCACGCCATGGCCGGATCGCTGGCCGAAGCCTGCCCGTGAAGGTGAGGGCGGAATGGTTTTTCGTGTCGAGGGCAGTCCCAGTATGAGCCTGGAGTTGCATTTTGAGCAGTCGGCAACCGACCCGGTGAACCCAGGTATCGCGGTCACGGCGATGGCCGCGGTCAACGCGGTTCCCGACGTCGTCGACGCCGCGCCGGGTGTGATCGCCAATCCGCTGTCGGGACCGTCGATCGTCAGCCGCCAGTCGCGCATCTAGGTCCGTCCGGGCAAGGCCGCGCTCGAAATGCTCATCCGCGTCGCCGCATCGGAACTCGGGCCGCGCGGTATTCGGGTCAACGCGGTACGACCGGGGCTGACCGACGCTGCCACCACTCAGAGCTATCTCCACATCGAGGAACTGACCAGCAGCGGCAACGAGGTCCGGGGAGCGCCTCGCGGTCCGATGTACAGGTGTTCCATCCTGGCACGCGAGCCTAGGTCCGTTCGTGGTCCTGCCCTGATCAGCTGCCGGTGAAAGCCGGTTGGGCCTGGGTAATTCGGGGCGCGAGGTGCACGATCTCACTGACCACCGTGGGATAGGCGCGCGAAATGGCGATGAGTGAAAGCATGGCATTCGCCACGTCTTCGACCGTGGACATCTCATCTGGGATCTGGCCTTCGTGCGCCCAGGCCCGATATAGATCCGCCAGTAGGTCCCGATCGGCTCCGCGCAGGATCTCGGTGTCACAGGTCGGGCCAACGCTGACTCGAATCACAGCGAGATTGGGATGCTCGGCTCGCCAGGACCGCAGGATCTCGTCGAGTGCCGCCTTGCTCGCATGGTAGGCGGCCACCCCTGCACGAGGTCGGCCAACATCGTGGCTCGACGCGACGATGACCACGGCGTCGTCGGACAAATGGGGCAGGGTCGCGCGCAATACGTGCGAGGCGCCAACCGCATTGATGGCGTACGCATGCAGCCAGGTCTCCACTTCGGTATCTTCGATCAGCGCGAACGGCACCACGGCACTGGTGAACACCACTGCATCGAGCTTGCCGAATTTGGTGACGACCTCTCCGACGACGGATTCGATGGCGCGCGCGTCAGACACGTCGAGCTCGTGCGCCGATCCGTGGAGTTGATCGGCCAGTTCCGAGAGCAGGTCCACTCGTCGTGCGGCCAGGGCCACGTTAGCGCCCCGGGATTGGGCACCAATGGCCAACGCCCGTCCGATACCTGATGACGCCCCGATGATCAGCATTCGCGTCCCTGCAATGCTGGAGTGCCGGTCGCTCATGAATCGCTCCCCTTGCGCCGTAGTTGAAATAATTCTCGCACGGGAGAATGAGAATTCTCTGCGAGGGTAGCGAGACCACCGGGGACCTGGAAGCGGCGTGACGAATCCTAGCGGCGCAACAGCAATCCGCTGAGCTGCTGCGCCAGCTCCGCCCTCTTGACCTTTCCTGTCGCAGTGAACGGAAGCTCCTGCTTTGAGGTGACCCAGATGAACTTCGGCACCTTGTATGCGGCGAGTCTGCCGCGCAGTTGCGCTCGCAATGACTCATCGTCGAGTGCTGATTCCCCGCGCGGCACCACCGCCGCCGCAACCACCGTTCCGTTAGCGCCATTCTCGGCGCCGACCACGTAGGCTTCGAGCACGCCTTCGCATTCTGTCAGCGCTAGCTCAACTTCAGTGGGTGTGACGTTGGTGCCCCCGCTCGTCTTGATTAGATCGCCCAACCGGCCGGTGAACTTGATCCAGCCGTCGTCGTACTCGACACCGCAATCACCGGTGCGATAGTAACCGTTTGCGGTGAACACTTCTTCACGCTCGCGCTTGTAGAGGCGCTGCATCAGCGAGTACCCGCGCACCCAGATCTCGCCTTCCGTTCCTACCGGGACCGGTATTCCTGTCGCGGGATCGACGAGGATGTGGCTCAGGCCCTCGACGGAGAATCCGCCAATCTCCGCGCGATCCGGCGGCTGGGGCAAATACGGATCGACTCCGATGTGGTTGCCGCACAGTTCGGTCATGCCCAACGCGTTCGGACCTTTGGGTCGCTGGTCCAGCGGCACGATCGCAGGCATGCTGGTGCGCTGCACCGAACTCAGGTCGCGCCCGGCGAAATCGGGGTGCTCCGACAAAGACTTGCCCTGCTGCGGCCAACCGAGCGCAATGGTCGCGCGATAGCGCTCCATCAATTCCAAGGCGTTCGCCGCGTCGAACGCCGGCTGGGTGACGAGCGTGGCGCCGTGGTGAATGACGGCGTGCAACGCGGTGATCAACCCTCCCACCCAAAAGAACGGCATTGCGGTAAACAAGACAGTGTCGGGCATGATGCCGTACTGGAAGGTGAGGTTGTAGGTGTGGCGAACTAGGGTGCCCTGGGTGTGCACGGGCGCCTTCGGATCACCAGTGCTGCCCGAGGTGTAAATGATGGCCGCTTCGTCTGCCGGCGTCACGCACGACTCAACATCGACGAGGAATCGCGCATCGATGCTGGTCGGAAGTTCCTTGTCCTCGAATGTGGCCGCCCAGGTTCGATCACAGGGTCCCCACACCCCGATCGTGCGCAGATACGGCGTCTTGGGCAGGACGATGCGACCCGGTTCGCGCTGTTCGGCAAGGCCGGGCAAGGCCTCCTCGAGTCGCTCGACGAAATCGTGGTTGCGGAAGGCCGACCACGCCAGGATCGCTTTCAGGTCAGCGTGGCGGACGGTCCAGGCCAGCTCGGACGTTTTGTAGAACGTGTTGAGCGGGACGGCGACGGCGCCGATGCGTGTGGCGGCGAACCAGGCGAGGGCCGATTCCACGCTGTTGGGCATCAGAATCCCGACGTGGTCACCCTTTCCGATGCCCTCGGCGAGCAGCGCGATCGCCAATTGCGAGGAACGCAGGTTGAGGTCGGCGTACGTCAGAACGTGCCCGTCGGCGATGAGGAACGGTTTGTCACCAAACCGCGCCGCAGACGATCTCACCAGCGCGGGGATCGTCGGGATTATGGTCGGGAAGGGCATGGCCGGGTCCTCCCTGGCATCCTCGCGACGAACGTTCATTGAGCTTCAACAGGATAGTTGGCTTTCCAGCAAACGAGAACACCGGTTCTCGGAATACCCCGCCGTCGACGGACGTGCCGCTTCGCGCGGCCGTGCCGCACCGGATGCCGCGTTGGCGAGCGTTTCTGGGAGAACGGAGAACCCGAGCAACCCGGGCGGCTCTCGCGGCGCCCGTAGTCCGTTTACAATACCGATCGAAAGTGACATTCTCATTTACGTAAATGTCGGTTATCGCAAGTTCAGGGAGGCGTCATTTCCGAGGAGAGGGTGCTCAGCGGAGTTCGTGTGCTAGAGGTCGCCGCGTGGACTTTCGTGCCCTCGGCCGGCGCGGTACTCGCGGAGTGGGGCGCAGAAGTCATCAAGGTCGAGCCGCGCGACGGCGGTGATCCGCAGCGCGGCCTGGTCACGATGGGAATCGTTGACGCGGGCGGCGGATCGGTCAACTACATGATCGAAATTCCTAACCGGGGCAAGAAATCTATCGGGGTAGACCTGAGCACCCCCGGCGGTCAGGAAGTGGTGCGCGAACTGGCCAAGACCTGCGACGTGTTCTTGACCAGTTATCTGCCGGAGCGCCGCAAGAAGCTCGGCATCGACGTCGAGGACATCAGAGCGGCCAACCCGAGCATCGTTTACGTCCGGGGATCAGGGCACGGGCCGAAGGGGCCCGATGCCGACAACCCTGGCTACGACGGTGTTTCCTACTGGGCGCGTGGCGGAATCGCTAACGTTCTTACCGAGGATGCCGACGAGCTGGTGCGCTCGCGGCCCGCGTTCGGAGACCTGCTCGGCGGGATGACGATCGCGGGAGGGATCGCCGCCGCCCTCTACAAAAAGGCAACGACCGGGAAGGGCTCGGTGGTCGACGTCTCCCTTCTCGGATTGGCCGCGTGGAATCTCAGTCCCGACGTCGCGGTGAGCCAGATACACGGTGGCAGCGCCATTCCCAAGTACGGGCACGCCGATTCGCCCAATCCGCTGGTGGCCACTTACCGCACAAAAGACGACCGCTACGTGCAGCTGATGATGCTGCAGCTCGACAAGTTCTACGCAGAGGCGATGCGGGTGATCGGTCTTCCCGAGTTGGTCGACGATCCGCGGTTCGCCGATCCCGCCTCGCGGTTCGAGAACCGTGTCAGCCTGGTCGCGCTACTAGACGCGGCGTTTGCCAAGCGCACGTTGGCCGAATGGCGCAAGACTCTTGCGGAGCTCTCCGGGGCGTGGGGAATCGTCCAGACACCGGCCGAGCTGTGTCAGGACCCCGCCGTCGTCGCTAACGGTTACGTGGCCCTCACCCAAACCGTGAACGGTGCGCCATTTTCGTTGCCCACCAACCCTGTTCAATTCGACGAACAGGCGGTCATCCCGCCAGGCGCACCCGAGCACGGCCAGCACACCGAGGAAGTTCTGATGGATGCGGGCATGGACTGGGATACGATCACGAAGTACAAGGAATCCGGGGCGATCCTGTGAGCTCCGCGATCTCCATCGAATTCGACCCCTTCTCCGCGGACTTTTTCAACGGCGCCTACGACACCTACCGACGGCTTCGCGACGAGACGCCCATCTATTACAGCGCGAAGTGGGATTTCTGGGCGCTCACCCGGTATGAGGATGTAGCTCACGCGACAAAAGACCACGAAACCTTTTCGTCGGCCAAGGGCGCGACGCTGGACATGGTCAAGGCCCATGACGACGCCATCCCGGTGCCGAAGGTGATCATCTCCATGGATCCGCCCGAGCATCAGAAGATGCGCAGGCTTGTCAGCAACGTGTTTACCCCGCGGGCGATCGCCACGTTGGAAGACATGGTGCGCGAGAAGGTCTATGAGCGTGTCGAGGCGCTGGATCCCGCGTCTTTCGATGTCGTTGCCGACTTCTCGGCCCTGTTTCCCAACGAGGTCATCACGACGATGCTCGGTGTGCCGAAACAGGACCGCGACCAGATCCGCCTCTGGCTGGACTTGCTGCTTGAGCGCCATCCTGGCGAGATCGCTACCACCAAGCGGGGCTACCAGGCGTCGGTGAACACCGGTCTGTATTATTACGACCTGGTGCAGCAGCGGCGGGCCCGACCCGAAGACGACATGATCAGCCGTTTGATCGAGACGGAGATCGAACGCGATGGGGTGGTGGAAAAGCTCACCGACGTCGACATCACCGGTTTCGCAACGATGCTCGGCGGGGCGGGCGCTGAAACAGTCACCAAGTTGGTGGGCAATGCGATGGTCGCCTTCGCTGATTTTCCCGACCAGTGGCGCAAGCTTCGCGACGACCGAAGCAAGATCCCGGCCGCGGTGGAGGAGTTGCTGCGCTACGAGGCTCCCTCCCAATATCAGGTTCGGACCGCGACGCGGGACGTAACTTATTACGGGACAACGATTCCGGCTGGCAGTGCCGTGCTACTGGTCACAGGGTCGGCGACACGGGACGAGCGTATGTTCGATGACCCCGACCGGTTGGACATCGATCGAGACCGCAAGATGGGTTTCAACCTCGCGTTCGGCTACGGCATACATAGTTGTCTCGGTGCGGCGCTGGCGCGCATGGAGAGCCGCATCGCACTCGACGCGCTGTTGGACCTCCTTCCCATGTACGAAGTCGACCGCGACGGGCTGCAGCGGGTGGCGATGGCGAATGTCTGTGGCTGGTCTAATGTTCCCGTGCGCAGGATCGGTTGAGGACTGACGAGAAGGCCAGCTATCTGGCGAGCAGAGGCGACACAGGTCCGGCTGTCCGGTTCTTGCCGACGTGGAACGATTCCGTGAATGTCATTTCCGAAGCCGCTCCAACGGCTTTCATCGCGTGACGCTTGAACGCCTGCGCGGCAGTACTGAGTCGATGTTCGATCTCGGTACTGGCTTCGAAGTTCGTCGGCCGCGTTCCGCCCCACAGCGCCAATTCGGAACGTCGAGCTCGAGCCGCATCCATGACGAGATTGCGCACACCTTGGTGTTGCGCTTGCAACGCGGCTGTGACGACGATCGCATCCGGCCAGTCTGCCCCGAAGTCAAACTCAGCCGGCAAGGTCTGTGCGCAGACACCGAGGATCTGAAGCGCCATTTCATCGCCAACGGTCTGCAAATAGACGTCCACATATAACCCGGTGCGAACTGAATCACAAATGAGTCCGCCCGCACCGGAAATCATGTCGGCCGCATCCATGCCGAGCACCAGAAGTCTGTGCGGGGTTGCTCTGCCGAGGCTGGCCTGACGTCCACGAGTGGGTCGTGTCGGGGGATCGTGCATCGCAGATGCCACAGTCAGTCCACCTCCGCCTTCCTCGGCTGCCGTTTATCGCCGTCGCGCGCGGCCGTCGACGAATCCATTAACGACATAGGCGCGCACGAATTCGGCGACCGCGTCGTCGTCGCGCATGTCGATCGATGGTGACGGGGTCGTGAAGAGCGAGAACAGGATTCGAGCAAACCATTCTGTCGCCGTGGGGATGTCGAGATCACTCCGAACCTCGCCCGTCAACCTGGCTGCCGATACGTAGGGTGCCAGGAACTCGGTGCATTCCTTGAGGAGCATCGCCGCGTTTTTCGTCATCATCAGGCTGACTTCCGCCTCGTCGAAGTACGCCTCCGGCTCGACGACGCGCCGTGCTTGGCTGACGAAGACGGCGGCTTCCACGAGACGGCCCTCCAGCGTGCTACCGCCTCGACGGTCGATCGCCTTCGCCATGTTGCGGTAGAACCGCTGTGACGCCGCCTCGGCGCAAGCCTCGACGATTGTCTCCTTGTCCCGGAAGTATTCGTAGAAGGTGCTGCGCGATACATCGGCGGCCCGGGCGATGTCGACGATGGTCGTCTTAGCCAGGCTTTGGGTCCGAAAGCAGGCGAAGGCCGCCGAGATGATCACACTGCGAGTATCGGTCGCGGTTGCCTGCGTCATTGAGGTCCCCTTTCTGGTCTCCCGACGAGAGTAGCGGTGCTGCCGCTCACCGGTCGGGTGCCAGGATCAGTCCGCTGGTCGGGACCCCGGTCCCCGACGTGACCAGGACGTGCTCCACGCCGTCGACCTGGTTGCAGGACGTTCCGCGGACCTGTCGGACTCCCTCCGTGATCCCGTTCATCCCATGGATGTAGGCCTCGCCGAGTAGCCCGCCGTTGGTGTTGATCGGCATCCGCCCGCCCAACGACAACTCGTCGATCGACACAAAATCCTTCGCCTCGCCCCGTCCGCAGAACCCGAGTTCCTCGAGTTGGGTGAACACGAACGGAGTGAAGTGGTCATAGAGGAACGCCGTCGAAATGTCATCCGGTTTCAGCCCGGAGTCGCGCCACAGCTTGTTGCCGACCACACCCATTTCAGGTAGCCCGGTGATCTCTTCGCGGTAGTAGCTCGTCATCACCTCGCCGTCGTAGGCCGCGCCCTGGGCGGCCGCGGTGATGACGGCAGGCGGCTTGGGCAGATCCCGCGCCCGCTCGACGCTTGTCACTACCATCGCGACGCCGCCGTCGCTTTCCTGGCAGCAATCCAGCAGACGCAGTACCGGTTCGACGATCCAGCGCGACTCCTGATGATGCTCAAGGGATATCGGCTTGCCGTAAAACCAGGCATCCGGATTGTTCGCGGCGTGTTTGCGGTCGATGACCGAGATCTTGCCGAAGTCGGCGTTGGTGACCCCATACGTCGACATGTACCGCTGAGCGTGCAGGGCGACCCACGCGGCGGGCGTCATGAGACCGAATGGGGCATACGGAGCCATCCACAACGGCGTCACACCGGGTTGGCGTCCAGCACCACCGAACCGGAAGCCGGAGCGCTCGTTGAACGCCCGATAGCACACCACCGCATCCGCGACGCCAGTCGCGACAGCCATCGCGGCCTGCATCACGGTGCCCGCAGCGGCGCCGCCCCCGTGCGGCACCCTGGTGAAGAACGACAGGTTCTCGATGCCGACGTTGCGGGCGACCTCAATCTCCTCGTTCTCGTCCACGGTGAACGTCACCATGCCGTCAATATCGCTGGGCTGCAAGCCTGCATCGTCGATGGCCGCCTTAACCGCCTCGCAGGCCAGTTGCATTTCGGTTCGCCCAGACTCCTTGGAGAATTCGGTCTGACCGATACCGGCGAGGGCCGCTTTCCCACTGATGCTCGCGCTCATGTATCGATTCCCGCGAGCAGGCTCAGCACCGCGGTGCCGGAGACATGGTCGCCCAGACTGTTGGTGCCCTTGAAGGTGACCTCGACCAAGCCCTCGCCGTCGGCCGACGACTTGCCGGTGACGCTGCCTTCGAAGCGCAGGGGATCGTCGGGGTAGGCGGGCACACCTAGGCGAACGGAAAGCTTCTTGATCATCGCCTCGGGTCCAGCCCAGTCGTGCAGAAACTTCACACACAGCCCGTTGGTGGTCAGGATGTTGAGGAAGATGTCCTTGGAGCCTTGGGAATTGGCGAAGTCGCGGTCGTGGTGCACCGGCATGTAATCACGCGAGGCGATGGCGCCCGCGACGATCAGCGTGGTGGTCACCGGCACGTCCATGGGTGTGACCTCGTCATCCACATTAATGGCGTTCCAAGCCAGGGTCGTTGCGCGCTTGACGGTGGAGGTCATGTGCCGTTTCCTTCCGCATATGTATTACCGAGCCGGACCAACTGCTGTGAGGCGGACCCGAGCGCGAGTTCGTTCTGCTTGGCCCACAGAAAATAACGCGACAGCGGGTAGGTGACGTCGATTCCCATGCCGCCGTGCACCTGCTGGGCCGAGGCCGTGACACGGGCGCCCGCCTCGGCGGCCCAGAACTTGGCGATGGCGGCCTCGCGATCGGCCGGTCGTCCTCGCGCGATCAACCATGCTGCGTGCCATGTGGTCCACCGGATAGCTTCGACGTCAATGAACGCGTCGGCGAGTCGCTGCTGGACGGCCTGAAATGACCCAATGGGGCGGCCGAACTGTTCACGTTCGCTGGTGTACGAGGCAGCCAGTTTCAAAGCCCTATCCACGACGCCGATTTGGATCGCGCACAGGCCGACGAGTGCCCGGTTGTAGAGCGAGCCGACGATGTTACCTGTGCTGTGCTCGCTGAGCCGGCGGCCGACCGCGCCGGTCAAACCGAGCTCGGCGTGCGGTTCAGCGTTGGTGGTGGACACCGGTGTAATGGCCACCCCATCGGTTGCGGTGTCGACGATGAACAGCCCGGGGCCGTCGTCGGTCTGCGCCGACACCACGACGGCCGATGCGAGTTGCGCCGCGGGGACGAGCTCCTTGCTGCCGTCAAGCCGCCACGTGTCGCCCTCGGAGCGTGCGGTGGTACGCGGTGCGGTCGGAGAAGAGTTGCCCGGTTCGATGAGCGCCGCGGAAAGGATCGTGCTGCCGTCGATCACACCGGGCAAATACTGGTGTTGCATCGCGGAATTCCCGTGCCGCGCAATGGTGTCTGCACCCAGAACGAGGGTGGCATAGACGGGTACCGGCGCAACACTGAATCCAACCTCGCTGAGCAAAATGCCCAATTCGAGGAATCCGCCACCGCTGCCGCCCACGGATTCGGGTAGTGCGATGCCGAGCAAGTCGGCGGACGCGAGTTCCTTCCATAGTCCGGCGTCGTAACGCACGTCGGCGGACTCCAGTTCGGTTAAGTGCTCGGGTGTGGCGCGATGTTCGAACAGTTGCCGCGCGACTTTACCGACTGTCTCTTGTTCTTCGGTGAAGGTGAAATCCATTGCCCCGATCGCCTTTGGTCAGCCGGCTGGGCGGAATTGGTGCAGTACCAACTCGTCGCCACTTGGAAGGGCTTCGAAGGTCTCGTAGAAGACCTCGACGGGCATGCCGACCTCGATGGCGGCGGGTTCGATGTCGCAGAGGTTCGACACGATGCGTACACCCTCGTCGAGTTCGATGAGCGCGGCGACGTATGGGTACTGGAGGAACGGCAGCGGCGGGTATTGGGGCATCACGAAGCTGTACACGGTGCCGCGACCGGAAGCCACGACGTAGTCCCACTTCAGTGACTGGCACTTGCCGCACATCGGCCGTGGCGGTACGCGCAACGTTTGGCAGTCCCCGCAGCGCTGAATGCGAAGTTCGTGGTCTTTCAGGCCCGACCAGAAGAATTCGGTGTCGGGACTGACGGAGGGGGCGAGTCTGCTGGCCATCAGGTTCCCGTCCTGAATCGCAGCGTGCGGAACCATTGGCGGCCGATGACCTCGTCATTCTGATCGCGGTAGGTGGTCACCCAGGTGACGAAGAAGCCGTCGCCCATCGCCGTCTTCTTTTCGTCGGAGATCGAGTCGAACACGGTCTCGGCGGTGATCTGGTCTCCTACCCGGGGATAGCGTTCGATCTCGAACTCGGAGTTCGTCGCGATGATGCCGGTATAGCCGGCGTCGGACAGGAACTGCAGCGGGTTGCTCTTGATTTCGATCGGCACACCGCCGCGCTCGCGAATACCGACCAGCTTCGGTGCCGGCATCGTCCAACTCTGCAGCATCACCGGCGGGGAGACCAAGCCGCCGTAGCGAGAGTTTCGGGCGAATTCCTCATCGAGGTAGGCGGGGTTCATGTCGTCCAACGCGTGGGCCCAGTGGCGGATCATGGCGGCATTTACCGGGTCCGGCGCGCGTGAAGGTTTGCCGACGCCGTCGGTGGGTGTGCCGATCAGCGCGTCGAGGCGCCGGCGCAGTTCATCTTTGGTCAATTCGGTCACGGGGTTGGGTAATCCTTTCAGGAGGCTCGCATGTCGCGGGGTGCGCGCGGCATTCCGAGGCCGGCCATCGCAATGATGTCGCGTTGCAGTTCGTTGGCGCCGCCGCCGAATGTGTTGATGACGGCGAGTCGATAGGCGCTCTCGAGTTCGCCCTTGAGTGGGGCCGACGCACCCTTAAGCAGGCCTGCTTGGCCGACCACGTCGAGCAGCTCACGGGCCACCTGCTGGGTGAGCTCGGTGCCGAAAACCTTTGCTGCCGAAGCCTTACCCATACCCAGCGCACCGGAGCTCATGTTGGTGTTCACCCGCAGATTGAGCAGTCGGTAGGCTGCGACCTGCGCCTCTACCCGCGCCAGAGCCTGTTGCACCCACGGCTGGTCGATGACGAACCCGTCGTCGAGCTTGGTGGTCTTGGCCCATTCCAGCGTCTTGTCGAACAACGGCTCCAGCGCACCGAGGTTGCCCAGGGCAGCGCGCTCGAGGTTCAGCTGATTGGTGACTAGCTTCCAGCCCTGGTTCTCACCAAGCACGATGGCGCTCTCGTGGACGCGCACATCGTCGTAGAAGGTGTAGTACGTGGAGACACCAGGCATCGTATGCAGGGGTTTCCAGGAGAAGCCGGGGGAGTCGGTGGGCACAATGAATACCGTTATGCCCTTGTGCTTCTTGGCTTCCGGATCGGTGCGAGCGGCCAGCCAGATGTAGTCGGCGAATTCCGCGCCGCTGGTGAACATCTTGGAGCCGTTGATTACGAACTCGTCGCCATCACGTACCGCACTGGTTCGCAACGAGGCCAGGTCGCTTCCCGCACCGGCTTCGGAGTAGCCGATCGCGAATTCGACGGTACCCTTGAGGATTGCCGGAAGGAATTTCTGCTTCTGCTCCTCGGTCCCGTACTGGACGAGTGTGGGACCAACTGTGTTCAGCGTGATCATTGGCAGTGGCGCATGGACTCGGCGCGCTTCCTCGCCGAAAATGTACTGCTCGAGGGCTGTCAAGCCGCTGCCGCCGTATTCGACCGGCCATGCCACACCGAGCAATCCGGCCTCGCCGAGCGCACGCCGACACTCGGCTACCGCCACGCCGCCCTCCATCATCCCCGCGACGGCCTTGCGCCGTTCGGGGGTCATGACAGCCTCGAGGCGTTCGCGATAGTTCTGTCGGAGCTGTTCCTGCTCGGGGGTGTAGTCGAAATCCATCAGACGCCCGCTCGCATCCGTACCGGCATGCGCTTGACGCCCGGCACCATCGTGGCGCGCAGCCTTGTCACATCGCCGGTCAGTTCGATGCTCGGATAGGTGCCCAGCAGCACCTCGAACATCACCCTTGCCTCCAGCCGTGCCAGTTGGGCGCCCAGACACGCATGTTCGCCCGCCCCGAACGCTATGTGGGGGTTAGGGTTTCGGGTGATATCGAACTCCTCGCTGGTGGGGCCGAAGATCTCCTCGTCGCGGTTGGCCGCACCGTAGAGCATGACCACCGTTTCGCCCGCCCTGATCTGCTGGCCGCGGATCTCGACATCCTGGGTAGCCTCGCGTGCCATGTGGGTCACCGGGCTGGTGAACCGCAACATCTCTTCGACCGCCAGTGGCAGAAGCTCGGGCTTCGAGCGAAGCAGGGTGAACTGATCAGGGTGGTCCAGCAGCGCCAGCGTGCCAAGACAGATCAGGTTTCGTGTCGTCTCGTTGCCCGCAACCAGCAATAGAAAGGAGAAGTTGAGCAGGTCCGCATCGGTGAGGCGCTCGCCGTCTACCTCGGCGGCGGCCAGGATGGACAGCAGATCGTCTTGACCGGTGACCTTGCCGGAGCGCCGCGCATCGATCAGTTTGGTGAAGTACTCGTACAGTTCGCCGAGTGCCACCATGTTGTCCAGCTCGATGTCGGGGTCGGCGGTGCCCACGGCCGCGTCCGACCAGGTACGGAACTGCTCCCAGTCCTCGGGCGGCGCGCCGAGCATCTCGGCGATCATCCGGGTCGGCAGCGGCGCGGCAATCTCCTCGGCGAACTCGTACTCCCGCGATGGGTCGACGCCGTCAAGAATGCCTTTGACGATCTCGCGCACCTTGGGTTCCAGCAACGTGACCTGCCGTCGGGTGAAGCCCGAGTTGATCAGCTTGCGCAGCTGCCGGTGCCGCGGCGGGTCGGTGAAGATCAGGTTTCCCTCCTGCACCGGGGTGGGCATGGACGGGTCCGGGATCGTGATGCCCTTCGTCGACGAGAATGTCTGCGGGTGGCCGGAGACGTGGCGGATGTCCTCGTACTTCGTCAGCGCCCAGAAACTCGTTACGTCGTTCCAGACGACCGGGGTGCTGTTGCGCAGTTCTCGATAACCCGGATACGGGTCGCCGGCGTAGTAGTCCGGCGAGTGCAGAGGCAGCACGGACGTTGGTCTGGAGGTGGAGTTAGCGGACACTGCGGGCCTTCCTCGAGACAGGGCTGACCGGACATCAAATCTCTATCTGTCCAGTGATGCTGTGTCTACAGCACCAGCATCGACCGTGTCAATCACTCTTTTCCCAGTTGAAAATCAATAGTGTTGACGGCGCAGGCTTTGCAGGTGTACATAATCTGATGAATTGTCGGACTTGTTGCGCCGGCATCGGGCGACATCGAAGACTTCGGAGACCAACCAGGAAGGTCCAGTGATGTAATGGCCGAGTCGGGCCTCGTCGACAGCTACGGCGTCTACATCGACGGCGAATGGGTCGAATCGGACAGCGGGCGATATGACGTGGTCAACCCGGCCACCGAACAGGTGATCGCCTCGGCGCCGGATGCTGGGATCGGTCAAGTCGAGCGGGCGATCAGCGCGGCGCGCACCGCGTTCGATTCTGGGCCGTGGGCGGCGGCGGATCCTGCCGAGCGATCTCGCTGCCTTCAGCAGCTCAGCGACGCGCTGCTCGCCCGGAGCGAGGAGATCTACGCGCTCGCGCAGGCCGAGTGGGGCTGTACAGCAAACGAGCGCCTGATCCATGTCGAGGGGCCTGCCTTCATGGTCGGTCATGCCGCGGAACTCGCGATGGAGCCGGCCGAGGCACCGATGGACGCGTGGGGCGCGGCTGGCACCACATTGTTGCGCTACGAGCCACTCGGCGTGGTGGCGGCGTTGACGCCGTGGAACTTCCCGCACACGCTGAACGTGATGAAACTGGGCGCCGCACTGGCCGCCGGCAACACGCTCGTCCTCAAGCCCTCGCCGCTGACTCCGCTGGCCGGTCTCGCGCTCGCGCGGCTCATCGACGAGGAGACCGATATTCCACCCGGCGTGGTCAACATCGTCACCCCGAGCAGCGTCGAGGCCAGCAGGACTCTGACTTTGGACCCGCGGGTCGACATGGTGAGCTTCACCGGAAGCTCGGCTGTCGGTCGCGATGTAATGGCTGGCGCCGCAACCTCAATGAAGCGAATCCTGCTCGAGTGCGGTGGCAAATCAGCGAGCATTCTGCTCGACGATGTCGAGCTGACCGACGAATTGTTCGAACGGCTTCTGTTCGAAGGCTGCACGATGCACGCGGGACAGGCGTGCATCCTCAACAGTCGTCTGCTGGTCCCGGAGAAGCTGCACGACGACGTGGTCGATCGCCTGGCCGAACGGGCTCGCAACATCACAGTGGGAGACCCCACCGATGATGCGACCGGCATGGGCCCGCTGATCAGTTGCCAACATCTGGAACGGGTCGAGGGTTTCGTCATGCGCGCCGAAAGCGACGGCGCCAAAATTGTCACCGGCGGTAGGCGGCCGAACGGGCGCGATCGCGGATTCTACTTTGAGCCTACGGTTCTGGCCGATGCCACCGTCGAGTCGAGCATCGCGCAGGAGGAAGTGTTCGGTCCGGTGTTGACGGTGCTGCGTTACCGCAACGATGACGAAGCGGTCGGCATCGCAAACAATTCCGCGTACGGCCTCGGTGGCGCGTTGTGGGGCACCGACATCGAACGAGCGGTCGGACTTGCCCGACGGATCAGGACCGGTCAGATCTCGATCAACGGAACGATACCCGGCGACGCGCCTTTCGGCGGGTTCAAACAGAGCGGAATCGGGCGCGAAGGCGGCGTAATGGGGCTGCGGGCATACATGGAACCGAAGGCAATCGGAGTTCCTGCGTGACTGGATCTCTGTCGGGGTTGCGAGTCGTGGAAGTCGGCACCGACATCGCGGCACCGTATTGCACCAAACTGCTCGTCGACCTCGGCGCCGACGTCTACAAGGTCGAGTCGCCGGCCGGGGATCCGCTGCGAAGCTGGGGTGCGTCGAGCGGACTGTTCGAGTATTTGAACAGTGGAAAGCACGGGATAACAATTGATCTTGAGGAACACCCCGGTGCGCTTGCTGAGCTTTTTGCTAAAGCAGACGTGGTAGTCGAGGATCTGCCGGTCGGATCGGCCGACAGGTTGCACTGGGGGCTCGATCGCGAAGCTCTCCAACGCCTCAATCCGAATCTCGTTGTCGTCCGCATATCCGACTATGGCCAGGAGGGCCCACGCCGGAATCGCCAGTCGACGTCGTTGACCCTGCAGGCCGCGTCGGGATGGGTCAACACTCGCGAACTTGGCCGGACGCCGGTGCAGGCCGGCGTCCGTATCCCCGAGTACATCGCCGGCAGCTACGCCGCTCTCGGGACCCTGACGGCCCTGCGGGTCGCGGATGCGGGTCTTGAGCGGGTGATCGAGGTCGATGTCTCGGCGTTCGAGTCTCTGTTGTCAACCTTGGCGTATCCGATGCTGATGGCTGAGCGTTTGAAAGGCCTTGGTCTTCCGGCGAATTCAAAGGCGGGTCCTATGCTCGGCATCGTGCGCGCCGCGGACGGCTGGATTGGGATCAACTGCTTGACCGGGCAGCACTGGCTGGACGTCTGCGCGATGGTAGGGCTGCCGGAATTCGGAGAGTGCCAGATAGCCATCATGCTGGGCGGGCCCGAACGTGAGGAGTTCTTCGCGAAGGCGCAGCCGTGGATCGATTCGATGACGGTGGCCGATCTGGTCGAGTTGAGCCAGGCGATGCGAATCCCCGCGGCACCGGTCAACGACGGAGCCTCCATCCTCGACTGTCCCCAGTACCGCGAGCGCGGTTTCTTCATCGAGAGCGAATCGGCGGGCCGGCGCTTCCTCCGGCCGGGCGCTCCGTTCCGGTTGGCCCGCACGCCGGTTGAGCCACCGGGGCCAGCGCCGCAGCTCGGCGATCGAGCGGCAGCTTCATTGCACGGTCGACGAGCGAAGCCCGCCGCAATCGAAGTTGACGATGTGACAATGCCCTTCGCGAATCTCAAGGTTTTCGACCTGAGCACTTTCTGGTCCGGCGCCTACCTCACCTGCTATCTGGGTGCATTCGGCGCCGATGTCGTCAAGGTCGAGTCGATCCAGCGTCCGGACGGTCACCGATATTCGGGCTCGCTGCTGCGCAGCAGCGATGACTGGTACGAGATAGGACCGATGTGGCAGGGCACCAACCTCAACAAGCGCGATATCACCTTGGATCTCGGCACCGAAACCGGCCACGAATTGGCCCTCAAGCTGGCCGCCGAGGCAGACGTCGTGGTGGAGAACTTCTCGCCGCGCGTGGTGGAGCAGTTCGGTTTGGACTACGCCTCGCTGGTGAAGGTGAATCCGAACGTCATCATGGTCCGCATGCCGGGCCTTGGGCTCGAAGGTCCATGGCGTGACTACGTCGGGTGGGCACTGAACTTCGAGCAGATATCGGGGATGTCGGCAGCCACGGGTTACCGCGACGGTCCACCGTGCAACCTGCAAGGGCCTGCCGATCCGATCGTCGGCGTGCACGCGACCGTCGCACTGCTGGCCGCGCTCGAGCACAAGCGCAAAACCGGTGAAGGCCAACTGATCGAGGTCGCACAGATCGAGGTCGGTGCCGCGGTGACTGCCGAGCCGGTCATCGAATACTCGCTCACGGGCCGGGCGTACGAGCGAGAAGGCAACCGCCACCGCAACTATGCACAAGGTGTCTACCCGGGCAGTGGCGACGACGAGTGGGTGGCCATCTCGGTACGTGATGACTCCGACTGGGCCGCCGTCGTCGACATGATCGGCCGACCCGAACTGCGCGACGATCCGCGGTTCGCCTCAGCACGGGCACGGCTGCACAACCAAGAGGCGTTCGACGAAATCCTTTCTGGATGGACGGCGGGTCGACCGCCCGACGAGATCGCCGAGGCGCTCCGTCGCCGCGGTGTGCCCGCGGAGCGGATCCTCACCGCGGACCGGATGTACGACGTCGACCAGCTCGCGGCGCGCGGCTATTATCAGGAGCTCGAGCATCCGCTCTCTGGCCGACAGAGGTTCCCGGGCTGGCCATTTCGGATCACGCCCGGACCCCTTCGGCATCACCGCACACCGTCGCCGACGCTCGGTCAACACAACGACGAGGTGCTGGGCGCCCTGGGTTTGTCCGACGATGAGCTGACGAAGCTGCGCGACAATCAGGTGATCGGCGAACGCCTGCGCAACGCGTAGGTTCAGGCATCGACCATGGCCGCGATGGTGTCGACCACGCATGCCGGCCGCTCGGATCCCTCAACCTCGACGGTGACCCGCACGGTAGCCCTGCCGCCCTTGTCGTTGCGTTCCAGCTTGATCAGTTCGGCGCCGGCGCGGATGCGCGAGTCGACCGGCACCGGGGCAGGGAAGCGGAGCTTGTCAGAACCGTAGTTGATCTGCATCGACAGCCCTGACACCCGGTAAATCTGTTGCACGAGAATGGGAACCAGCGACAGCGTGAGATATCCGTGCGCAATCGTCCTACCGTACGGACCTTTGGCCGCCCGCTCCGCGTCGACATGGATCCACTGGTGGTCACCGGTCGCCTCGGCGAACAGATCGATTTCCTTCTGTGTGACCTCGTGCCACCCGCTGTAGCCGAGGTGTTCGCCGACGTGGGATTCGAAGCCGGAGATGCCCTCGTAGACGGTGGGGGAGGCCTGTGTCATGCCGGGACCTTGAGCTTTAGCTGCTCAATGGCGTTGCCGCCCATGATCTTCGCCTTCGCGGCATCGGAGATGCCGTCGAGCCGGTCGACAAAACTCAACGGATCGCCGATGCCCTCGGGGTGGGGAAAGTCGGAGCCGAACATCACGTGGTCATCACCCATGATGTCGACGATCCCCTTGACGTCGTCCTCGAGGAACGGGTGGATGTAGATGTTGCGTTTGAACACCTCGACGGGATGCTCGTCGAACTCCTTGGGCATGATCTTGTACGCGGTGTTGAGCTGTTCGAGGAGATTGCGCACCCAACCGCTGCCATTCTCGACGCAAAAGATCTTCAGGTCGGGGAAGCGCGACAGCGCACCGTGGCAGATCATCGCGGCCAAGGTGTCCTCGATGGCGCGGTGCCCCATGACCACCTCGCGCAGTGCGCTCGGCTTGAATGAGAGGTACTCGTCGCCGCCCTCCCATTCCATGAGGTGCTTCTGGTATCCGCTGTCCGAGGCGTGCATGGTCACCGGAATGCCGGTCTTGACGACTTCCTCCCAGAACGGGTCGAACTCGGGCAGGCCCATCGACCGCGAGCCGCCGAAGCGGCTGGGCACCGGAGCAGGGCGGACCAGAAACGTTTTCATTCCCCGCTCGAGGCACCAGTGCAGCTCCTTGATGGCCTCGTCGACGAGTGGCAGGCAGATGACGGGCGTCGCGAAGATACGGTCGTGGTAGTTGAACGTCCAGTGTTCGTGCATCCACTCGTTGAGGGCGTGAATGATCGCGTGGGTCAGGATGACGTCGTCGGTGGTGCGTTCCTCGATGAGGCTGGCGAGGGTCGGGTACATGACGCATTGGTCGATGCCGAGCTCATCCATCAGCTCTAGTCTGGGACCCGGATCCTGGTAGGCGGGGATGACATTCATTGCCTCACCGATGAACTCGCGGAAGTTGAGCCCCTCTGGATTGTTGCCCAAGAAGTAGTCCTCGGCGCTGCCCGGCCTCGCCACCCGCTCGAACGTCGGATTGGGAATCATGTGGCTGATGTGATCTTTCACGACGAGCTTGGGCCGTCCGTTGACCTCGACATAGCCGACCTTGCCGCGGTGCTCCTTGGGCAGGTATTTGGTGAGCGCGTCCGTCGTCTCGTACATGTGGTTGTCGATGTCGAAGATCGGGTAGGGCAAGGACCGGGTAGACATGTGGCTAATCCCTCCAGAGCAGCGAATATGATCATTTACGCTATGTGAAAACGACGTTATCACCAACGCTCCGCAACAGCTATGCGGGGCTACCTCCCGCGAGTTCCTGCCACGCTTTGACGACTGCTTCGGTAGTGGTCACCGTGCTCAACAGCGCCAACGTGTTGTCGATGATCGATTCCGCGTATTCGCGCGGGTAACCACATACCGCATCACGGGGCAGCACGAACTGATAGCTGCGGTTAACCGCGTCCATCGCGAAGTTCTGAATCGCGATGTTGACCGAAACACCGACGCCGACAATGGTCTTGATCCCGAGATTGCGCAGCACCGAGTCGAGGTCGGTACCAGTCATCGGTCCGACACCGTGTGTGCGGGTGAGGACCAGATCACGCGGATCCGGGCCGAGCTCGGGCAGTACCGAGCCGCCGGGGCTGCCCGGAGTCAAATCGGCGCTGAACGATTTCCCAGCCATGAACAGCCTGGCGTTGGTGTTGGACCCTCGGTTGTCTGGGCGTTTCTGGATCAGGCAGTGCACGACCGAGACGCTCGACGCGCGAGCCGCGCCAAGGAGCCTGACAATGTTGGGGATCGCCTCCCGTCTAGCTTCCTCGGCGAGCATCGGCAGGCCGGCCTGGGCGCCGATCACACCGCCCTGGCATTCTTGGGTGACCAGGGCAGTGGTGGCGGGGGTCAACAGGTCGAGCAGGCTCGGTTGCGGCATGAGAATAGACGTTATCGTGTGTGAGAACGCAATTTCCAGTTAATTGACCGAGGAGTGCAGATGGAGGCCTGGGAACTCGACATCCGCGAGTCGGTGCGCCAGACGCTCGCCGACTACACTGCCGCCACCGACCGGTTCGATCTCCGCGGCCTTGCCGCCTGCTTCGCACCCGACGGCGTCCTCGAGTTCACCGGCGGAGCACGACCACTCACCGGTCCTGCGGAGATCGAGGCGGGACTCGGCGCCGCCGTGTCCAGAGACCCTGACACAAAGGGACAAGCGCCAACACATGTGCGCCATCACGTTTCGAGCATTCGGTTTGGCGCTGTGGCCAGGGATCGGGTCGAGGTCAGCAGCTATTTCGCCGTCCACACCGACATCGGCCTCGACCACTGGGGACGCTATCGCGACGTTCTCGTCCCACTCGACGGCCGGTGGCTGTTCGCGCATCGGCGCATCAGCGTGGACGCCTTCGCACCCGACAGCCTTATGCGATGAACTCCGCTGCGAAAGCGTGCGCGAGGTCGACGTACTCGGCCCGGGTATCTCCGTGGGGCGCGACGGTCAGCCAGGTCACGCCCATCGCTTCCAGCTGTGCGATCGCAGCGTGCCGTTCGTCGGTCGACTTGCTGTCGTCGAGCAGGTTGCCTGCCGAGAAACAGATGTCCAGCGGTGCGGTACGGCCGATCTCCGCCGCGTATTTCTTGGCCCAGACGATTGCCGAAGCTAGTTCTTCAAGCGTGGAAATCTCCGCGGTCCGGGACGCCATCGCGTAGCCGAATGTGTTGAACGGCGCCCACCCCTGTGCGCGGGCAACCGCGCGGCGTACCGCGGGCTTGCTGTTGCCGCCGACCCAAATCGGTGGCGGAGTCACCGGTACGGGATGCAGTCGCACACCTCGAGCGGCGAATGAGCTGCCTTCGTAGGCGGTGTCCTCACCGGTGAGCACCTTGCCCAGCACGTCGAGCGCCTCGTCGAGCAATGCTCCGCGATTGTCGAAATCTATTCCGAGCGCTTTGAATTCGGGTTTGAGGTAGCCTGCGGCGGTGCCAAGTATCAGCCGGCCGCCGGAGAGCACGGCCAGGCTCTGGATCGACTTTGCGCCCAGGAAAGGATTGCGGTAAGCGGCGATGTAGACGTTGGTGAGCAGCTTGACGTCCGTTGTGGCGGCTGCCGCGAACGACAGCGCGACGAACGGGTCCAGGGCGTGGTGTCCGCCGTGATCGAGCCATTTCGCGTCGGGGGCGGGGTGGTCGGTGACGTGCAGTGCGGCGAATCCGCTCGCCTCGCCGATGCGCGCGATTTCGGAGATCGCTTCGGCGGTGACGAATTCGGATAGCGCTTCTACCCGGTGGGTGGGCAGTTCGAGGGAGTACGAGATGGTCACAATCGTCCTTTCATGGTGCGGCTAGGGTTGCCAAGCGTTGGGCGTGATTGTCGGGGCTGCCGAAGATCAGCTCCGTGGCCTTGGCGCGCCGAACGTAGAGGTGAGCATCGTGTTCCCAGGTGAATCCGATTCCGCCGTGGATGCGCATGTTGTCCAACGCGACTTGGAGAAAGGCTTCCGAGCAGGCCATCTTCGCTACTGACGCAGCCATCGGCAGGTCGCTGCTGTCGGCGCACTCCGCGGCATGAACGGCGGCAGAGCGGGCACCCTCAACCAGCACCAGCATGTCCGCGCACCGGTGTTTGACGGCTTGAAAGCTGCCGATGGCCCGTCCGAACTGGATTCGCTGCTTGGCATAGCCCACGGCCATGTCGAGGCAGCGTTGGGCGGCGCCAACCTGCTCGGCGGCCAGCGCGGCGATCGCGAGGTCGCTGGTCCGGGCCAGGCCCGTGGCCGCGTCCCCGTCCGTTCCGATCAACCGGGCGGGAACGTCGTGAAACTGAAGATGCGCGACCTTTCGCGTGCGGTCCAGCGTGGCGAGTGGTTCACGGGTGAGCCCGTCGGCGTCCGCCGCGACTGCGAGCAGCGACGTACCTGCGCTCGTATTCGCCGCGACCAGAACAATATCCGCGGTGTGGCCGTCGAACACGAGACCAGCATCGCCATGAATCCGGTGACCGGCACCATCGGCGCGTGCCGTCAGTGTGACCGCTTGCGGATCCCACGCACCCAGACTCTCATTGAGGATCACCGTTGCGGTCTTGGACCCGTCGACGAGACCCGGTAGATAGTCGCCCATCGCGGCGGTGTCGCCGCTGCAGAGAATCGCTTGCGTGGCGAGTGCGACGGTGGAGAAGAACGGCGCGCACAGCAGCGCGGCGCCCATCTCCTCGAACACGACGGCGAGTTCGGACATCGTGGCACCCGCCCCGCCGTACTCCTCGGGTACGGCGATGCCGTGCAGCCCGAGCTCGCTGGCCATCTGGCTCCACACCGATTCGTCATATCCCTCCGTGGTGGACATGAGGTCGCGTACCCGGCCGGACGGCGACGTGACCTCCAGGAACTCCCGCACCGCCTGCCGGAGCTCGTCGGCCTCACTCATCGCGGATTCCTTTGGTGTGGGGTCTGCCCGACCCGGACCCGGGATAGGCATTGCCGAAAGAGGATAGTATCTTTCCTGAAATAAGAGAATCATCATTCTCGCAAGAAGGAGCCGCACGGTGACGACGAAACTCGACTACGGGATCATCGACTGCGACACGCACTGCTACGAGACGCGGGATGCGTTTACTCGGTACCTGCCCAAGGAGTTCCAAGATCGGGCGATCACGACCGTGCGCGGAGCGGACGGGGTCGAGGTAATCCTCGCCGGTCACCGTGTCGCGACCTTCAACAGCGAAGGAGGGTTGGGTCTGGACGTTGCATACCGCCCCGGATCGCTGAAAGAGATGCTGAGACAGATGGGATCCGGCAACCCAGAGGAGTCCTACGAACCGCAGCCCATGCAGCCCGAGTACATCGAGCGTTCAGCTCGGCTCGCGGTGATGGAGAAGCAAAACGTCGAGCGGATGGTCATCTATCCCAGCGGAATGGCTCTGGCTGCCGAACACTACGTTGACGACACCGCCGCGCTGTACGCGAATCTCCGGTCGTTCAATCGATGGTTCGACGAGGAATGGGGCTTCAACTACCAGGACCGCATCTACGCGACCGGGCTGCTGTCGCTTCGCGACCGAGACTCGGCCGTGGCCGAAACCGATGCGTTGATCGCGCAGGGTGCGAAGTTCGTCCTGCTGCCGACGGGCCCGGCATATGGCCGATCCCCGGGCGACCCCTACTTCGATCCGATTTACGCCCGACTTCAGGAAGCTGGCTGCGTTCTGGTGTTCCACATCATGCCCTTCTGGTACTTCGATGCGATCTCACCCGCTTGGGGGCACTGCGCAGATCCTGCCTCGTGGCACATGTCGGCCTGGCAGTGGATGAACGTCTACGGTCAACGCCCGATCGAGGACACCCTCTCGGCGCTGATCTTCGACAACCTTTTCGGCCGATTTCCCGGGTTGAATGTGCTTGTCGCCGAACACGGTGCCGAGTGGGTGCCCTTTTTCACGAAACACATGGACAAGAGCCGCGGCATGGGCCGAAATGGTCCGTGGATCGGCGGGAAACTGACGGAAAAGCCGTCTGCGATCTTCCGGCGGCACGTTCGGGTGGTGCCGTATCCCGAGGACGATACGCCCGCGATCGTCACCAGCCTGGGCTACGACGACTGTCTCGTGATGGGCTCCGATTACCCGCATGCAGAAGGGCTGGCCGAGCCCGCTGACTTCGTCAAGTTGCTCGATCCGCTCGACGACGCCGCCAAGAAGCGAATCATGCGGGACAATGCGGATCAGTTAATAGGGCGGAGCTAGGCGCTCGATGGCAGATGATGACGTCGACCTCGAGCTGTTGCGCGAAGCGGCGCGCGACTTCCTGAGCGGGCGGGTCGCGCAGGATTCGGTCAAAGAGCTCGCGGCAATGGATTGGACGGGGCTGCTCGTCGAGGAAAAGCTCGGCGGTAGCGGATGGCGGCCAGTGGAGACGACCGTCATCGCCGAGGAGCTCGGCCGCGCACTGAATTCGTCGACATGGTTCGGATGTGTGCTGTCTGCCGCGGCGTTGGCCTCGGCGCCCGGCGAGGTGCGCGACCGATGGTTACCCGCGATGCTCGACGGGACCGCGGCGGCGGGCTGTACGCTGGCGGACGACACGGTCCGGGTTGCGAGCGGCAATGTCATCGACATCCTGGTCACATTGGGGCGCAACGGAATCAGTCTGTTTGAGATGTCCGACGCAATGCCGAGGAGCCGCGATGACGAGTTGTTGGATGTCAGCCGCGCGGCATGGCGCGTTGATCTCTCCGGGAGCGCGAGCGTCCTGATCGGCGGACCCGAACAAGCTGATCGGTTGCTCGCGGTCGCCAGGGTTCTGCTCAGCGCGGATTCGCTGGGAGCCTTATCAACCACATTCGAGCGGCTGGTCGCCTACCTGAAGGAGCGCATCGCTTTCGGTGTGCCGATTGCGAGTTTCCAAGCGGTGCAACACCGGTTGGTGGATCTGTTGGTCTTCGAGGCGAAGGCGCGCGCGGTCATCATGAAGGCCGCCCGTGCCCTGGAGGCCGACGAAATTTCGGAAGACGCGATCGCGTTGTCCGCTGCGGCGCACGCATTCGTCGCTGCGAAGGCAGCCGCTGCCGTCGACGAGTGCATGCAGCTGTCGGGCGGCATCGGATTCACCTGGGAGTACCCCTTGCACCACGAACTGCGCAGGGTGTTCACGAACGGCTATCTGCTCGGAACCGCTCGCTCCAGTCGTGCGCTTCTCGCCCAGAGGTCGGGTTGGTGAGCGCCGCACCCGCCAGGCCCAGCGAAGCACAGCTGACCGAGTTCAGACATCGCGTCAGGGCGCATATCACCGAACACGCACCCCGATTCGACGCGCGAGAAGGGCACCGTGCACCGGAAAACCCTGAGCGGGAAGCGCAATTGCGCAGCTGGTTCGCCACGTTGTTCGAGGCCGGCTTCGTCGGCGCAGACTGGCCCGTCGAGCACGGCGGACGTGCCGATCACCACCCGCTGCATGACCGCATACTCAGCGAGGAGATCCTGCGCGCCCGCGCTCCGCGGCCCGTCGACCAGGTCAACCTTGCGGCCCACGTGCTGCTGCACTTCGGGACGGACGAGCAGAAGGCCGAACTGCTGCCGCCGATTCGCCGCAGCGAGCACGTGTGGTGCCAGCTGCTCAGCGAACCTGATGCCGGCAGCGATATCGCCGCGGTCCGCAGCAGGGCTGTCGAGCGTCCCGACGGAACGTGGGTGATCGACGGTCAGAAAACCTGGATCTCCGACGGGCACTGGGCGGATATGGGGCTGGCCCTCATCCGAACGGATCCCGCTTCAACGCGCCACCACGGCCTCTCGGTGTTCGCGGTGCCACTGTCGATGCCTGGCATCGAGGTCCGCCCGATCCGGACGATCAACGAGGCGATCGAGGTGAACGAAGTATTTCTGGATGCGGTCACGGTGCCTGCGGCAAGCCTGATCGGAGAAGTCGGCCAAGGCTGGTCGATCATCATGGCGGGCCTGGATTTCGAACGCTTCGGGATCGGTGGGAACGTCATCCTGCTGGAGCTGCTCATCGATGACCTGGTCATGGTGGCGCGCAATGCCACCCTCGACGGCGTCCCGGTGTTCGAGCACGATGACATCAGGCAGACAGTGGCCGAGCTGGCCGTCGACGTCGAAGTGGCGAAGTCGTTCATCGACGATCACGTCGAACGGCTCATCGTCGGTGCGGAACAACCGGGCGACGGTTCGATCGCCAAGCTCAGCTTCTCCGAGACGTATCACCGGGTTTCGGCCTACGGCACCGAACTCGCCGCGACCGTATGCACCGTGGCCGCCGACACGAGTGTCGAGCTGGCGAAACAGCGTCTGCGAGAATGCTGGCTGTGGTCGCGTGCTTATACGATCTCCGGCGGAAGCAACGAAATGATGCGCAACATCCTGGCGAAGCGGCGGCTGCTGCTGCCGAGCCGCTGATGTCCGGAACCTATTGGAACCTTGTCGAAGCGGCGGCCGAGACATATCCCGACCGGGTCGTCCTCGTCGACGACTTCGGCCGCAGCCTGACGAGTTCCCAGCTGCACGATGCAGCGGCGAGCACAGCAGCGGCACTATTCGAACGCGGGGTTGGTGACGGGTCCGTCGTGTGCTGGCAGCTACCGACGACGTTGGAGACGATGGTTGTGATGGTGGCGTTGACACGTCTTGGCGCCGTGCAAAACCCCATCCTGCCGATCTGGCGTGAAAGTGAAGTCCGTTTCGTCACAGAGCAACTCGGCACCGAGATGATCATCGTGCCGGGCATATGGCGCGGCTTCGACCATGTTGCCCTTGCCGATGAACTCGCAAGGGATCAGCCGATGACCGTCGTCGTCGTCGATCACGCGACCCCCATCGGCGACGGCCTGCGGCTTCCTGCCGGTGATCCCGTGTCGCTACCCGCTCCTCCGACGGCGGCGACCATGCCTCGGTGGGTCTACTACTCGTCGGGCACCACCGCGGCCCCGAAGGGCGTGCGGCATTGCGATCGCTCGGTGATCGCCGGGTCGGCCGGGGTGGTGGGGATGTTCGGCGCCTCGAACAGTGACGTCAATCCGATCGCATTTCCGGTGTCGCACATCGGCGGTGCGGCGATGCTGGCGGCAAGCCTGCTCACCGGTATGCGACTGGTGCTGTTCGACGCATTCGACCCAGAGCTCACACCGAGGGCGATCGCAGCACACCGGCCGACGATGCTTGGCTCGGCTAC
>NZ_LZKJ01000170.1 GCF_001672775.1 Mycobacterium kyorinense
TCGAGGACCGGCCGGAGTGGTGTCGTAGGAGGTGGCTGGGGCGGTCGCGGATCAGCTGCCGGCGGCGGCTCAGGTGCCGCCCACCAGTGAGCCTCCGCCGCCGCCACCGCCCACCAGCGAGGCTCCGCCGCCTCCTGCGCCGGAACCGGCCCCGGCACCGGAGCCGCCGCCGGCAGCTGCTCCGCCACCGCCGCCACCACCGACGAGCACCACTCCGGCCGGTCCTCGACAGGTCACGTATTCGGTGACCGGTACCAAGGCGCCCGGGGACATCATCTCGGTGACCTACATCGATGCCTCTGGCCGGCGGCGCACCCAGCACAACGTCTATATCCCGTGGTCGATCACCGTCACGCCGATCTCGCAGTCTGAAGTCGGCTCAGTGGAGGCGTCAAGCCTTTTCCGGGTCAGCAGGCTCAACTGCACGATCACCACCAGCGACGGAGCGGTGCTGTCGTCGAACGAAAACAACGCACCGCAGACGAACTGCTGATGGTCAACAGATATTCGGACAGCCGAGGCGGGTGGACTATGGCGTCGTCGACCACGGCCGATCGCGTTCTAGTCGGGGTTTGCGCCGCGGTCTGGCTGGTGCTCATCGGCGTCAGCGTGGCCGCGTGGTGACGGTGATCTCGTCTTGAATCGGGGGTGCGGACGAGGGCGCAGTCTCCGGCGTGGCCAGATCCTTCGTGTCGGTGCGGGCAAACAGCAGCGACACCGAGACCACCAGGGCGATCGCCGCGACGATTGCGGCCACGCCGACCACCCACGGCCAGCGTGGCGGGTGGGGTTCGTCCCCCTCGGCCTCGTGGTAGCTGTCGTAGTCGTAGAGGTCGAGGTCGACGGGCACATAAGGTCCGCTGGTGAAGTGTTCAGACTCCGGAGCCGAATAGGCCTGCGAATAGGCGTCGGTCTGGCTGGTCTGGTCAGCGTCGCCGGTCTGCTCTCCCAGGTGCTCGTCGCTGAATTCGTTGTCGTCGTCGCTGAGCTCGCTGCCGGTTTCCAGTTCGTCAGGTTCCGGTCCTGGGGGATTCGGCCCGCTCATGTTCGTCTGTCCTGTCCAACTACGTCACCAGTGCAGGCGACAACGCGCCTGCATTGCCCAGCGCACGTTCCGCAATTCCACATCGTGCCTCGCAAACCCTACCCAACCGGCAGGTGCACGGCATTCCCGGCGACCTGGTGACGGGTCAACTGATGCCCTGATTGTGACCTTGTGAGCGACCTGGTCAGTGCTTCTCGGGACCCAGGTAGTACTCGAAGACCAAGCCGGCTGCCGACGCGAGGACGAACACCACCCCGGCGGCGATCAACCACGGCAACCACAACCCGATACCGACGGCGGTCACCGAGCCCGCCAGAGCGATCAGGACGGGCCACCAACTGTGCGGACTGAAGAACCCCAATTCGCCTGCGCCGTCGCTGATCTCAGCGCCCTCGTAGTCTTCCGGGCGGGTATCGAGCCGGCGTGCCACGAAGCGGAAGAAGGTCGCGACGATGATCGCCAGACCGGCGGTCAGGACCAGCGCGGTGGTGCCGGCCCATTCCACCCCACCGGTGGCGAACAACGTCGTCAGCACGCCGTAGATCACGGCGACCACGACGAAGAACGCGGCGATGAATTCGAACAGCCTGGCTTCGATATGCATAGGTGTCCCTACTTGCTCGCCGCCGGCGACAGCTGTCCGCGGCGGGTTTCGAACGGGTGCGTTGTGACCGCGACGGGAGACTGGTTGATCGCCTGCAGCGCCTGTGCGTTCGTCTTACCGGCGATCCGCTGGTCCAGGTAGGCCTTGAAGTCGTTGGGTGCCACCACCCGGACCTCGAAGTTCATCATCGAGTGATAGGTGCCGCACATCTCGGCGCAGCGGCCGACGAACGCACCGGTTTGGGTGATCTCGGCGACCTGGAACTTGTTCACCGAGTGGTTGGCCTCCGGGTGGGGCATCACGTCACGCTTGAACAAGAACTCCGGCACCCAGAAGGCATGCACGACGTCAGCCGATGCCAGCTGGAACTCGATCCGCTTGCCCGCGGGCAGCACCAGGACCGGGATCTCGGTGCTGGTCCCCAGCGTCTCGACCTTGTCGAAGTTGAGGTAGGTGCGGTCCTCGGTGTTGAGACCACGCACCGGGCCGACCAGTTCCTCGCCGTGCTTGTCTTTGCCCTCGGGTTTGGACACCATCGCCGCTTTGCGCGCCGGGTCGGCCCCGTCGTACTTGAGGGTGCCGTCCTTGAAATCGACCTTTTGGTAACCGAACTTCCAGTTCCACTGGAACGACGTGACGTCGACGACGACCTCGGGGTCGGACGCCAGGTGCATCATCTTTTCCTGCACCACCACGGTGAAGTAGAACAACACCGAGATGATCAAAAACGGGGTGACCGTCAGCACCAGTTCCAACGGCATGTTGTAGCCGAACTGACGTGGCAGCTCGGTGTCACCGGCCTTCTTGCGGTGGAAGGCGGCGGACCAGAAGATCAGGCCCCACACGATGACGCCGACCACCAACGAGGCGATCACCGCGCCGACCCACAGCTGCCGGTTGAGCTCGGCCTCGGGAGTGATCCCGCGCGGCCAACCCAATCCCAGCGCCTCCTGCCAACTGCATCCGCTCAGGGTGCCGGCCAGCATGCCCAGCGTGCCGGCCAAGACCAACAGCCGAAGCCGGCGGGAGCCTGCAGAACGGCTTGGCCCGCGGAGTGTCACGTTGGCGCCTCCTGTATCACAAGCTGGGCCGACGGGAGTCGGCAGACTCGCCGCAGCTGTCGAATACTACTACGCAGCGTAGACCACGCGTCCTGGCGGAGCCGCGCAGACTCCCCCGGCGCCGCTTTGTGCTGGCGCTGCCCCCGGCCCGTCGCCCGATCAGCCCGTTCGCCGGCGTGCGGCATACTTGGGCGCGATGTGTGGACTGCTGGCCTTCGTGGCTGCCGCGGCCGGCGGTGTTCCCCCCGGTTCTACCGCGTCCGACGGCGCCGTCGGGGCCACCGACGCGATCGCCCGCGCCTCGCATCTGATGCGTCACCGCGGACCTGACGAGCCGGGGACGTGGGCCGACCCCGACGGGACGGTCGTACTGGGCTTCAACCGGCTGTCGATCATCGACATCGCCCACTCGCACCAGCCGCTGCGCTGGGGCCCACCGGAGACACCCGACCGGTATGTGCTGGTGTTCAACGGCGAAATCTACAACTACCTGGAGTTGCGCGCAGAGCTGGCCGCCGAGCACGGCGTCACGTTCACCACCGATGGTGACGGTGAGGCCATCATCGCCGCCTACCACCACTGGGGTCCCGGCGCGTTGGCGCGGTTGCGCGGCATGTTCGCGTTTGCGCTGTGGGACACCGTCACCCGCGAATTGTTTTGCGCCCGGGACCCATTCGGTATCAAGCCGCTGTTCGTGGCGACCGGATCCGGGGGTACCGCGGTGGCCAGTGAGAAGAAGTGCCTGTTGGATCTGGCCGACTTGGTGGGCTTCGACACCCGAATCGACCCTCGGGCCGTGCAGCACTACACGGTGCTGCAGTACGTGCCCGAGCCTGAGACGCTGCACCGCGGGGTGCGCCGGCTCGAATCGGGGTGCTATCTGCGGTTGCGCCCCGGAACAGAGTCGCCGACCGTCACCCGCTACTTCGAGCCACGGTTCGCCGCTACCCCGATCACCCGGGATACCGCGCAGGCGCGTTACGACGAGATCACCGCGGTGCTGGAGGATTCGGTGGCCAAGCACATGCGCGCCGACGTCACCGTCGGTGCGTTTTTGTCCGGCGGCATCGACTCCACGGCGATCGCGGCGCTGGCGATCCGGCACAACCCGCGGCTGATCACCTTCACCACCGGCTTCGAGCGGGAAGGATTCTCCGAGATCGACGTTGCCGTCGCATCGGCCGAGGCAATCGGTGCACGGCATATCGCCAAGGTGGTCAGCCCGGCAGAGTTCGTCGCCGCCTTGCCGGAGATCGTCTGGTACCTCGACGAGCCGGTGGCCGACCCGGCGCTGGTGCCGCTGTTCTTCGTCGCGCGCGAGGCCCGCAAGCACGTGAAGGTGGTGCTCTCCGGTGAAGGTGCCGACGAACTGTTCGGCGGCTACACGATCTATCGGGAGCCGCTGTCGCTCAAGCCCTTCAATTATCTGCCCGCCCCGCTGCGACGGTCGATGGGCAAGGTGTCCAAACCGCTGCCGGACGGCATGCGCGGCAAGAGTCTGCTGCACCGCGGATCGTTGACGCTGGAGGAGCGCTACTACGGCAACGCGCGCAGTTTCTCCGATGCGCAACTGCGCGCCGTACTGCCCGGCTTTCGTCCGGACTGGACCCACACCGACGTGACGGGGCCGATCTATGCCCAATCGGCCGGTTGGGATCCGGTCGCCCGCATGCAGCACATCGACCTGTTCACGTGGCTGCGCGGCGACATCCTGGTCAAAGCCGACAAGATGACGATGGCCAACTCGTTGGAACTGCGGGTGCCGTTTTTGGATTCCGAGGTGTTCGCGGTGGCGTCGCGGCTGCCGCTGGAAGCCAAGATCACCCGCACCACAACGAAATACGCGCTGCGCCGGGCACTGGAGTCCGTCGTCCCGGCGCATGTGCTCAACCGGCCCAAGCTGGGTTTCCCGGTACCCATCCGGCACTGGCTGCGCGCCGGCGAACTACTCGAGTGGGCCTATGCGATGACCGACTCGTCGCAGGCCGGCGAACTCGTCGACCGCGCCGCGGTGCGCCGGATGCTCGACGAACATCGTTGCGGCACAACCGATCACAGCCGCCGACTGTGGACCGTGCTGATTTTCATGCTGTGGCACGCGATCTTCGTCGAGCACAGTGTCGTGCCGCAGATCACCGAGCCGCACTACCCGGTGCAGCTATAGCCGTTGACTCTGCGTCCACCAGGCGTCCTACTCGCACTTTTGCCTAATGTGTGCAGAGTCAACGCGAAAGCGCTGTGGCGACCTCGGCGGCGGCCTCGTCGCCGTAGGCACCGGCCAGCCGACTCACCGCGGTCTCGCGGTCCCAGTCCCATTCCTGGGTGCCGGTCGACTCCAACACCAGCACCGCGACCAGCGATCCCAGCTGAGCAGAACGCTCCAAGCCGAGGCCCGCGCTGCGGCCGGTCAAAAAGCCGGCCCGGAATGCGTCGCCGACGCCGGTGGGGTCGACCTGGCTGGTCTCGGGCACCACACCGACGTGGATGGTGGTGCCGTCGCGGTCGACGATGTCGACGCCCTTGGCGCCCAGCGTGGTCACCCGCAGGCCGACCTGCGCCATCACCTCGGCCTCGGTCCAGCCGGTCTTGGACAGCAGCAGATCCCATTCGTAGTCGTTGGTGAACAGGTAGGTGGCGCCGTCGATGAGCCGGCGGATTTCCTCGCCGGTCAGCCGGGCCAACTGCTGAGACGGATCGGCGGCGAAGGCCAGCCCGAGCTTGCGGCACTCCTCGGTGTGCAAGAACATCGCCTCCGGGTCGTTGGCCCCGACGATCACCAATTCCGGTGTGCCGATGTCGTCGACGACCTTGGCCAGGGAGATGTCCCGCGCCTCGGACATAGCGCCCGGGTAGAACGAGGCGATCTGGGCCATCTCGGTGTCGGTGGTGCAGACGAAGCGCGCGGTGTGCGACGTGGTCGAGATCAACACGTTGTCGCACTTGACGCCGTGGCTTTGCAGCCACTCGCGGTAGTCGCCGAAGTCGTCGCCGGCCGCGCCCACCAGCGCGACGTCACCGCCCAGCACGCCGATGGCATACGCCATGTTGCCGGCCACCCCGCCGCGGTGGATCACCAGATCGTCGACCAGAAAGCTCAGCGAAACCTTCTGCAGGTGGTCGGCGAGCAGTTGTTCGGAGAACCGGCCCGGAAAGCGCATCAAATGGTCAGTTGCAATCGAACCGGTCACCGCAATCGTCACGAAAAATCCACCCTTCAATTTCTAAGCTCGTCTAGCGAAGACTACGCGCGGTAGCGGTGGCCGTTACACCGTGGCCAGCCCTCGGGGGTGCGTTAGCCTGCCTACAGCAACCCGATGGCTGCTGACGGCGACCGTCCGCGGTCTCATCCACAGCGTAGGAGAACCTTTGATGCCCGGTCCCTACTCGCCGAACCATCCTCTCGGCGCCGACGGGCCGCCGTTCACCGATCCGCATCCCAGTCAGCCGATTCCCATGCCGCCCGAGCAGCCCGGCTCAGAAACTCAGGCAGCACCGCCCGCGGCGGCCTACCCGGGCCAACTGCCGCCGCCGGTGCCCTATCCGAGGCGCCAGCGGCGACGCTGGGTCATCGGCGCGGTGGTGGCCGGGGCGCTGATCGCCGCAATGACCGCAGCGATCGTGTACGGGGTACGCAGCGACAAATCGGCCACCAGCGGAGCCGTATTTTCCGAGGCGACGGCTAGAACGGCGATCCAGGGCTATCTGGACGCGCTGCAGCACCGCGATACCGAAGCGATCGCCCGCAACACGCTGTGCGGCATCTACGACGCCGTCCGGGACCGACGGCCCGACGAGGCGCTGGCCAAACTGTCCAGCGACGCGTTCCGCAAGCAGTTCTCCGCCGCCCAGGTGACCTCGATCGACAAGATCGTCTACTGGTCGAACTACCAGGCGCAGGTGCTGTTCACCATGCGGGTCACCCCAGCGACCGGCGGGCCGCCGCGCGACGAGGTGCAGGGCATCGCACAGTTGTTGTACCAGCACAACCAAGTCCGGGTGTGCTCATACGTGCTGCGAACAGCGGGTAGCTACTAACCCACTGACGACGACGGCCTCAGTTGAACGAGTCGCCGCAGGAGCACGAACCACCCGCGTTGGGGTTGTCGATGGTGAAGCCCTGCTTTTCGATCGTGTCGACGAAGTCGATCGAGGCACCTTGCAGGTAGGGAGCACTCATCCGGTCGACAGCCAGCGTCACCCCACCGAACTCCGCGGTCAGGTCACCGTCGAGGGAACGGTCGTCGAAGAACAGGTTGTACCGCAGACCGGCGCACCCGCCCGGCTGAACCGCGATACGCAGCGCCAGATCGTCGCGGCCCTCCTGGTCCAGCAGTGACTTCGCCTTGGCCGCGGCGGCGTCGGTCAAGATCACGCCGTGGGTAGTGGCGGTCGACTGGTCCTGAACAGTCATTGCGTCTCCCTATATCTGCCTACGTGCCAAATCACTGGGATGGGTCCGGTCGGCGCTGAGCGCCCGATAAAAAAACCCACCTAGTCAAAGGTACCTTGTTCGGCCGCTATTCCCGAGTTGCGCGGCTGCCTCCGACGCCAAACCCATCAGCTGGTTGGCCGCGTCGACAAGCGCAAGCCGGACCGACCCGGCGTAGTCGGCGATCGCGTACGCGGCCGTTATGCCCGCCGATCGCTGCGTGAAGCCGTCGAGACCCACCTGGCCGGCCAGTACCAGCACCGGGATCTGCCGCGCGCGGGCGGCGGCGGCCAGCGCCCCGACGACCTTGCCGTGCAGTGATTGCTCGTCGAGCTGGCCTTCACCTGTGACGACGACGTCTGCGGCGGCAAGGTCGTCGGCCAGCCCGGTGTGCTCGGCGATGATCGCGGCCCCCGATTCGCGTTGCCCGCCCAGCGCCAGCAATGCCGCCCCGATCCCGCCCGCCGCACCGGCGCCCGGCTCGGCGCTCACCTGGCGTCCGGCCGCCGCATCCAGTTCGGCCGCCCAGTCGCTGAGCCGCTGTTCCAGCGTGACGACCGTCTCAGCGTCGGCGCCTTTCTGCGGTCCGAAAACCCGCGCGGCGCCCCACGGCCCCAGCAGCGGGTATTCAACGTCCGAGGCCGCGACCAGCTCCACCCCGGCCAGCCGTTGTCGCGCGACATCCAGGCCGCCGAGTTCGTCGATGAGTCCGCGACCACCGTCGGTGCTCGCGCTGCCGCCCAGCCCGACGACGACGCGCGTGGCGCCGGCCCCCAGCGCCGCCGCGATGAGCTGGCCGACTCCCTTGCTGTCGGCGGCCAGCGCGGTCTGCGGTGTCGGCGGACCGCCCAGCTGTGCCAGACCGCAGGCTTCCGCGCAGCCCAGATAGGCGGTCGCCGATGCCGGATCGAATACCCAGTCGGCGTCGACGTCGTCGTCTAGCGGGCCGGCGACCCGTTGCCGGCGCCGCTCACCCAGCCGCTCGGCCAATACCGTCACGAAACCCGGCCCGCCGTCGGACTGTGGCGCGATCGTGAACTGATCGTGTGGCCGCGTCCGGTTCCAGCCGGTGGCGATGGCAGCTGCGGCCTGCACGGCGGTCAACGTGTCGCCATAACTATCGGGGGCGATCAGCACGCGCAGCGCATCCGGGCCGCTCATCTCAGCGAGCGTAAGGGCTCACTGCCAGATCTGCTCGTCGACGACTGTTTACCGATCGAAACCGGCTGCGAAGTAGCCTGGCGACTGTGAAGCTGCTGGGCCGCAAGAAGGACGCCGGTGTCGCCGCGGAGGACAACGAGGCACCGGCGGACCCCGACACCGTCGTCACCGCTGGGAGCGCTCGTCAATCCCGCACCACCGCGCCCAAGGGGCGGCCCACGCCCAAACGAACCAACAAGCGGCGCGGCCCGGTCGCGCCGGCGCCGATGACCGCTGCGGAGGCCCGGGCGCGGCGCAAGGCGATGGCCGGCCCGAAGCTGTCCCGCGAGGAGCGGCGCGCTGAGCGGACCGTACGCCGCGCGCAGATGACCGATCGGCGGGACCGGATGATGGCCGGCGACGAGGCCTATCTGCTGCCCCGCGACCGGGGCCCGGTGCGCCGGTTCGCCCGCGACGTGGTGGATTCTCGGCGCAACGTGCTGGGGTTGTTCATGCCGTTGGCGTTGACGCTGATGTTCGTCATGTTCGGCGTACCGCAGCTGCAACTGTACATGTCGCCCGCGATGCTGGCGTTGATGGCTCTGATGATGATCGACGGGGTCATCCTGGGCCGCAAGGTCACCAGGATGGTTGACGAGAAATTCCCTGACAACACCGAAAGCCGTTGGAAGTTAGGTCTTTACGCGGCGGGCCGGGCTTCGCAGATGCGCCGGATGCGAGCTCCTCGGCCTCAGGTCAAGCGCGGCGACAGCGTCGCCTGACCGCCGCCGGTGCCGAGCAAGCCCTCGGGGTTCTGATGACCTTTCCGCCGGTGACGCCCCCCGACGAGGATGCGGCCGCGGCGGCCCGGGCGCGACAGGACACCCTGACCAAGCCGGCGCGGTCGCTGGGTCGCCTCGAGGACTTGGCGATCTGGGTTGCGTCGTGCCAGGGCCATTGTCCGCCAAAGCAATTCGAGCGCGCCCGGGTGGTCGTCTTTGCCGGTGACCACGGTGTGGCGCGGTCGGGCGTATCGGCATACCCGCCGGAGGTGACCGCCCAGATGGTCGCCAATATCGACGCCGGCGGCGCGGCGATCAACGCCTTCGCCGAGGTCGCCGGGGCGACCGTGCGGGTCGCCGACCTCGCCGTGGACGCCGATCCGCTGTCGCCGCAGATCGGCGCTCATAAGGTGCGCCGCAGCAGCGGCGACATCGCGGTGCAGGACGCGTTGACCGACGAGGAAACCACGGCCGCGATCAACGCCGGCCGGCGAATCGCCGACGAGGAGGTCGACGCCGGCGCCGACCTGTTGATCGTCGGCGACATGGGTATCGGGAACACCACGGCGGCAACCGTTTTGGTGGCATCGTTGACCGGGACCGAGCCGGTCACGGCGGTCGGCTACGGAACGGGCATCGACGATGCCGGCTGGGCGCGCAAGACGGCGGCGGTCCGCGACGCGCTGTTCCGCGCCCAGCGGGTGCGCTCGGATCCGGTTGCACTGCTGCGGTGTTGCGGCGGCGCCGACCTGGCCGCGATGAGCGGCTTCTGCGCGCAGGCCGCGGTCCGGCGCACCCCATTGATGCTGGACGGTCTCGCGGTCACCGCGGCCGCGCTGATCGCCGACCGGTTGGCGCCGGGCGCGCGGTTGTGGTGGCAGGCCGGTCACCGGTCCACCGAACCGGCGCACCAGCTGGCGCTGGCTCAGTTGGAACTCGAGCCCATCCTCGACTTGCGCATGCGGTTAGGGGAAGGCACCGGGGCAGCGGCGGCGCTGCCGGTGCTGCGAGCCTCGGTCGCCGCCCTGTCGTCGATGGCGACCTTCGCAACTGCCGGCGTTTCCGGCCGCGCCGACAAGCATCCATCGTGATCCGCTCGCTGGCAACCGCTTTCGGCTTCGGGACTGTCGTCCCGCTGCCTGGTGCGGCGGACCGGCCGGTGGGCGGGGCGGCGGTGAGCGCGCTGCCGGTGGTCGGCGCCGCGTTAGGGGGCCTGGCCGCCGGCGTGGCGTGGGGTGGCGGGCTGGCGTTCGGGGCTTGCAGCCCGCTGGCGGGTCTGCTCGCAGTAGTTGCCCTGCTCGCGGCCACCCGTGGGCTGCACATCGACGGCCTGGCCGACACTGCCGACGGGCTGGGCTGTTATGGGCCGCCGCAACGCGCGCTGCAGGTCATGCGCGACGGGTCGACCGGCCCGTTCGGTATCGCCGCCGTCGTCGTGGTGATTATGTTGCAAGGCTTGGCTTTTGCGTCGTCGAGCGCGCTCGGCATTGTCGTCGCTGTGGCCGCCGGCCGGGTTGCGGCGGTGCTGGCCTGCCGCCGGTCGGTGCCCGCGGCCGAGGGCAGCACGCTGGGCGCCCGGGTGGCCGCCACCCAGCCCGCGGCGGCGGTGCTGGTCTGGATTGCAGTGCTGGTGGTGGCGTCGCTGTGGGCGACGCCACGGCTGTGGCAGGGGCCGGTGGCGGTGCTGGTGGCGCTGTGCGCGAGTGCGGTTCTGGTGGCCCACTGCGTGCGCCGGTTCGGTGGCATCAGCGGTGATGTCCTGGGTGCCGCGATCGAACTGACCACGACGGTGAGTGCGGTGCTGCTGGCGGCAGGCTAGCCCAGCCGCGACATCCACCCATGGGTGTCGGCGAACGTGCCGCGCTGAATGCCGGTCAACGTGTCGCGCAGCGCCATCGTGATTTCGCCGGGTTCGCCGTCGGCGATGGTGAACTCGCCGTCGCCGTGCTTGACGTGTGCGATCGGAGTGATCACGGCGGCCGTACCGCAGGCGAACACTTCGGTGATCTCACCTGCAGCCGCCTTCTTTTGCCACTCGTCGATGTCGATCTTGCGTTCCTCGATGGCAAAGCCGGCATCGGTTGCCAACTGCAGCAACGAATCTCGGGTGATGCCCGGCAGCAGCGAGCCGGACAGCTCGGGGGTGACCAGGCGCGCCGATCCGCCGCTGCCGAACACGAAGAAGATGTTCATCCCGCCCATCTCTTCGATGTAGCGGCGTTCCACCGCGTCGAGCCACACCACCTGGTCGCAGCCATGCTCGGCGGCTTGGGCCTGAGCCACCAGCGACGCGGCGTAGTTGCCGCCGAATTTGGCCGCGCCGGTGCCGCCGGGGCTGGCCCGGACGTATTCCGTCGACACCCACACGGTGACCGGTTTGATCCCCCGCGGGAAGTACGCGCCGGCCGGCGAGGCCAGCACCAGATACCGATACTGTTTGGCCGGGCGCACACCCAGTCCCGGCTCGGTGGCAATCACGAACGGCCGCAAATACAACGACTCCTCGCCACCGGCGGGGGGCACCCATCCCCCGTCGACGGCGATCAGTTGCCGCAGCGATTCGATGAACACCTCGTCGGGAAGCTCGGGGATCGCAATCCGCTGCGATGACGCCCGCATCCGGGCGGCGTTGGCATCGGGCCGAAACGACACGATCGAGCCGTCCGCCCACCGATACGCCTTGAGCCCTTCGAACACTTCTTGCGCGTAGTGCAGCACGATCGCCGACGGGTCCAGTTCGATGGGGCCGTAACCGATCACCTGCGCGTCATGCCAACCCTGGCCGTCGGTGTAGTCGATCGACACCATGTGGTCGGTGTGGTACCTGCCGAACCCAGGATCGGCCAGGATCGATTGGCGCACCTGGTCGCTGGTCGGGTTTGCGGTGCGCGAAACCGTGAACTCGAGGCGGCCGCTGGTCATGGGGCGATTGTATATCCGGGCGCTAGCGAGTCTTTGGTTCGACGAACGGCGGTCGGATTACTTCGCATTCGACGGCGCGGCCACGGACGTCGACGCTCAGATGCTGACCGTCCTGGACGTCTGCGTCGGTGTCGATGAGCGCCAGCGCGATACCGACTTTCAACGTCGGTGAAAAGGTTCCCGACGTGGTGACGCCGACCTTGCGGTCACCGTCGCTCACCGTCAGGTCGGGCCGCAGCACACCACGGCCGACTGCACGCAGCCCGCGCACCACCCGCTGAGGACCGGCCGACTTCTCGGCCAGCAGTGCGTCGCGGCCGAAGAAAGCCTCCTTCTTCCAGCCGATCGCCCAGCCGCAGCGGGCCTGCAACGGCGAAATGTCGGCCGACAACTCGTGGCCGTGCAACGGATAACCCATTTCGGTGCGCAGCGTGTCGCGGGCACCCAGGCCGGCCAGTTGGCCGTCGGCTCGGCGGACCGCGGCCACCAACGCGTCGAACACCACACCCGCCGACTCCCACGGCGGCAACAGCTCATAACCGTGCTCACCGGTGTATCCACTGCGGCACACCCGCACCGGCACCCCGGAGAATTCCGCATCGGCATATCCCATGTAGTCCATGCCGGTCGGTAGCCCCAGTTCGTCGAGAACCTCGGTCGAGCGCGGGCCCTGCACCGCCAGCACCGCATAGCTGCGGTGCTCGTCGCTGATCGTGAGCTCCGCCGGGGCCGCCTGCTGCAGCGCGGCAACCACCGCGGCAGTGTTGGCGGCGTTGGGCACCAGAAAGATCTCGTCGTCGGCGACGTAATAGGCGATCAGATCATCGATGACGCCGCCGGATTCGGTGCAGCACAACGTGTATTGCGCCTTGCCCGGCCCGATGCGGCCCAGGTCGTTGGTGAGTGCGGCATTGACGAATTGCGCGGCGCCCGGCCCGCGCAGCGACGCCTTACCAAGGTGGCTGACATCGAACAGTGCGACGGCCGTCCGGGTGGCGGTGTGCTCGCTGACCGTGCCGGCATACGACACCGGCATCAGCCACCCGCCGAACTCGGCGAAGCTGGCGCCCAGCTCACGGTGGCGGTCTTCCAGCGGTCCGTGCTGCAACTCTTCGGGCATTCTGCGCCGCTCCTCCTAATCGCGCGTCCCCGGCTTCGCGGCGCGCACGATGCCCCACACTAATCAGGTGGTCGATTTCGATGCGCTGGAAGCTGCCGGACTCGCCGACGCGCGTAACCGGGCGTCGCTCATCCAATACCTCGATGACCTGGGGTTCACCGCGGACGACATGGTCGAAGCCGAGCGTCGCGGGCGCCTGTTCGGCCTTGCCGGTGACGTGCTGGGATGGTCGGGCCCGCCGATCTACAGCTTGCAAAGCGCCGCCGACGCGCTCAACGTCGCGGTCGAGGAAGTCGAGCAGGCCTGGACGATGCTCGGCCTGTGCGTCGGGGGCCGCGACACGCCGGCGTTGAGCCAGGCCGATGTCGACGGCCTGGGCACGTGGTTTGCGATGCGGGCGCAGTTCGGCGAGCCCGTCGACGGCTTTTTGCGGGTGCTCGGTGTGACGATGGCCCGGCTGGCCGAGGCCGAGTCGTCGATGATCCGGGTCAGCCTGCCCGACGTGTGGCTGGGGCATACCCAAGACGAACTCGCCACTGCGCGAGCCTGGCGGACGACCACCGAGCTCATCCCCCGCATCGGCGCCATGATCGACGCCGTGCACCGCCACCACCTGGTCAGTGCCCGAACGTTCCTGGAAGGTCTCGGCGGGGGCCCGTCGGCGAGCATGGTGTGCGGCGTGGGTTTCCTGGATTTGTCCGGCTTTACTGCGCTGACTCAACTGCTCACGCCCGCCGAGCTGTCGACCCTGCTCAACGGCTTTTCTGCCACGGTCTCCGATGTAGTGCACGCCGACGGTGGACGGGTCGTCAAGTTCATCGGCGATGCCGTGATGTGGGTGAGCCCGAGCGCTGAACGGCTGGCCAGGGCGGCAGTCGACCTCGTCGGTCACCCGCTGGCGCAGGAAACCGGGCTACAGGTGCGTGCCGGTCTGGCTTACGGGGCGGTGCTGGCCATCAACGGCGACTACTACGGCAATGCGGTGAACCTGGCGGCCCGGTTGGTTGCTGCCGCCTCCCCGGGACAGGTCCTCAGCGCCGCAGATGTCCATGCCGAACTGCCGGACTGGCCGGTGATCGAACAGGAACCGTTGACGCTCAAAGGTTTCGACGAACCAGTAACGGCGTACGAGGTGAGCCTGTCCACCGGTCGTTAAGGTGGTGCCCTGTGAGCACCGAACCCGGCTACCAGTCCCCCGCAGTCACTGTCGCGTCGTCGCTGCCGCAGCGCGGCGCCGCGTCGGCCGTCTTGGTCGTGCCGGTCGTCTCGACCGGTGACGAGGACAGGCCCGGCGCGGTCATCGCCGCGGCCGAGCCGTTCCTGGACGCCGACGCGATCAGCGAGATCGAGGGCGCCTTGCGAGCGCTGGACGCCACCGGCGCTAACGAGCAGACCCATCGGCTGGTGGTGAAGTCGCTGCCAGTGGCCAGTGTGCTCACCGTCGGTCTGGGTAAACGTCGTGACGAGTGGCCCGCCGAGGTGATTCGCCGTGCCGCGGGCGCGGCGGCGCGCGCGCTGAGCGGCACCGAGGCCGTCATCACCACCCTGAGCGGGCTGCACCTGGCCGCCGCCGTGGAAGGGCTGATCCTGGGCGGTTACCGCTTCACCGACTTCCGCAGCGGCAAGACGGCGCCGAAAGACCGTGGTCTGCGCAAGCTCACCGTTCTCTCTACGGCCAAGGCCGCCAAAACCGAAGCCTCGCACGCCACGGCGGTCGCGACCGCCGTGGCCACCGCTCGCGACTTCGTCAACACCCCGCCCAGTCACCTCTTTCCCGCCGAATTCGCCAGCCGGGCAAAGGCTTTAGGCGAGTCGGTCGGCCTCGAGGTGGAAGTGCTCGACGAGAAGGCGCTGCAAAAAGCCGGCTACGGCGGGGTGATCGGGGTCGGCAAGGGCTCGTCGCGCCCGCCGCGGCTGGTGCGGCTGCGCTACCGCCCGTCCAAGCCGGCTAAAAAAGTCGCCCTGGTCGGCAAGGGCATCACCTTTGACACCGGCGGCATCTCGATCAAGCCGGCGGCGTCCATGCACCACATGACCTCCGACATGGGCGGTGCCGCAGCCGTCATCGCGACGGTGACGCTTGCCGCGCAACTGAAGTTGCCTATCGAGGTGATCGCCACCGTGCCGATGGCGGAGAACATGCCGTCGGCGACCGCGCAGCGTCCCGGTGACGTGCTGACCCAATACGGCGGCACCACCGTGGAGGTGCTCAACACCGACGCCGAGGGCAGGCTGATCCTGGCCGATGCCATCGTCCGGGCCTGCGAGGACGACCCCGACTATCTGATCGAGACGTCGACGCTGACGGGCGCGCAGACCGTGGCGCTGGGTGCCCGCACTCCCGGCGTGATGGGCAGCGACGAGTTCCGCGATCGGGTGGCCGCCATCTCGCAGGCGGTCGGGGAAAACGGTTGGGCCATGCCGCTGCCCGACGAACTCAAGGACGACTTGAAGTCGACGGTGGCTGATCTGGCCAATGTCAGTGGGCAGCGCTTCGCCGGAATGCTGGTCGCGGGAGTGTACTTGCGTGAATTCGTCGCCGACGGGGTGGCCTGGGCGCATATCGACGTGGCCGCCCCGGCGTACAACACCGGCAGCCCGTGGGGTTACACCGTTAAAGGCGGGACCGGGGTGCCGACCCGGACTATGTTCGCGGTGCTGGAAGACATCGCCGCGAACGGTTAACAGCCCGCGAGTGTGGGCTTATGTCACGCTTCGATCGAAAAACCGTGCCATAAGCCCACATTCGACGGGGTTGTTCAGCCCAAGTCGGTCCGCAGGGCACCGCGAGCGGCCAAATAGCCGGGCATCCCGTGAACTCCCGGGCCGGGCGGTGTGAAGGATGAACACAGGTACGTGCCACGGCGGGGTAACCGGTAGGGCCGTAGCCGGGTCGCCAGGTTCACGATGTATCGCAGCGGATCCTGCAAGCCACCGTTGATCACGCCGCCGCACATGTTCGGATTGTGGGCCTCCTGCTGCTTGGCGGTGGTCGTCACCTTCTTGACGATCCTGTCTTTGAAGCCGGGCGCGAACCGCTCGACTTGATCGCCGATCGCGTCGGACATGTCCACCGTCGATCCATTGGGGACATGACAGTACGTCCATACCGTCTCTTGACCGGCCGAGGTCCGCGTCGAGTCGAAGCGGCTCTGATTGGCAAGCAGGACAAAAGGTTTCGGCGCATGCCGACCCTTGTTCACCAGCGACTCGCTTGCGGCGACCTGCTGCAGCGTGCCGCCAAGATGCACGGTTGCCGCATCTTTGCATTCGTCGGCCCGCCAGGGAATGGGGCCATCCAGGAGGTAGTCGACCTTGCAGAGGCCCGGACCATACCGGTAGTTGGAATACAGCCGTCGATACCAGGTGGGCAAACTGTCGCCGAGGATCGTTGCCACTTGCGTCGGGGACACATCGAGCATCAGCACGCGATGGGAAGGCACGTCGGTCAATCGCCTGACCCAATGACCCAAGCGGATCTCGCCGCCAAGGTGCTCGAAATAGCCCAGTAGCGCATCGGCGATCTTTTGCGATCCGCCGCGAGGCATCGGCCAGCCCGTTCGGTGCGCGCTTATCGCGAACATGAGACCCGCCGCAGCGGTACCGACGAGAGTGAGCGGCATGAACGAGTGTGCGGCCATGCCCGCGAGCAGGGCCGGCGCCCGCTCGTCGGTGAAATGGCGCTTCGAGAAGCCGGCGATCGATGCCATCCCGAACCGGGCGAACTTGGCGACTGTCAACGGATGCTTGGGCGGATAGGGGTCGAGGATGCTGTCGAACAGCTCAATTCCCTTGGACACCAACGGAGTCAGCAAATCTTCGTACGCGGCGCTGTCGGCGCCCATTGCGGCGGCGGCGCGGCTGACGTCACGGTAGAGCGGGACGGCGGTGCCGTCATCAAGCGGGTGGGCGGCCTCGATCGGCGCAAATATCCATTCAAGACCGAAATCCGCCAGCGGCCAACGTCGAAAGGCCGGCGAGGCCATCGCCAGCGGGTGTATCGCTGAGCAGATGTCGTGTACCGATTCGTCGCCGGTGACATGCGCAGATCGGGTGCCCCCGCCGGGCTTGTCTGAGCCTTCCAGAATGAGGACCCGTCGGCCTGCTTCTGCCAGGGTCACGCCGGCGGCAAGCCCATTCGGCCCCGATCCGACCACCACCGCGTCGAATTGCTCAGCGGCCATGTCTGCGTCACTTCACCTGACTGGGGTCCAGCCGTTCAGCAAGTGCGGCCAACCGCAAGATGCACTCACGGTTGCGGGGATGGATCGCCACCAGCGTCAACCGGTCGGGGATGAGGTTGACCGCCCCCTCGGCGGGTACCTCGATCATCTCCACCCGGCACCCATCCGGGATCTCGGCCAGCCGCATCGTGATTTGTGCTGCGCCAAGCGGGCCCAGGCCCGCGCGCAGCACCAGCTCCTGCAACGGCACACAACTTTCGACCGACGTCTGGTCGTTGATCACCAACGGCCACACCCCGATCGAGTGCCTGATGGCAGCGCCCGGCTGTGGCCAATCCGAGTCGACGGCGCGGGTGCGGCTATTGCCGACCACCCACTGGCTGTAGGTCCATCCGTCGGCCAGCACCTCCCAGACCCGCTGGCAGGACGCATGAACATCTCGAGTCGCGGACAGTTCTCGTGTCGCCATCATCGCGGAGGTCCTTTCGCACTGGGTTGACCCCTGCGTATACCCCCGCCAGTGGTCTCCGACGCGTCAGAGTCCGCCGCGATCTGCGATAGCTAGCGGTGCAGCGGTGAGCGCTGAAACCAGTTGACCTTTTCCCTCCACGCCAATGCGGAGGTCACCGCGAAGACCGCCCCGCACGCGCACGCGAAAAACCACACCAGGCCCGCGGTTGCCGGGCATTGGAACGGCGGAATCAGCGCAGTGGTGAACCGCACCACGCACGCCATGATTCCGCTGACACAAGCCAGCAGATAGACCGTGGCGATACGCCTCGACCGCGGGTCCTTCCGCAGGACCAGCAGAGCGCGTGCGCCGTAGCCCAGCAGGTAGGCAAGCGTTGCGCACAGCAGCAGCCAGTACACGCTCAGCCAGAAATCGGTGGGCAACGCGAAGAAATCCCGGGTATACGTCCTGCTGCCGCAGCTCACCGAAAAGGTGGCCAGTAACAGCGGAATACACAACGTGGCCGGTCGCTCGACGTACTGCTTGAACGCCACCTGCAGGTTGTCATCGTCGGCGAGGCGGCCGAGGGCGTTGTAGACGATCGCCGAGGCGGCGACGACATAGCAGTCGTGCCCGAGGTAGTTCTGCAGATTCCACTCGCCGGTGATGTCATGCAGTGCGACCCCGAGAGTATTCGCTGCCAGGGGCGACATCAGCGCGACCGCGCAGCCCTGCAACGCGATGTTGAGAGTGGCGGCTACCTCCCAGCGGCAGTGCCAGGTGACGCGTCGTATCCACAGGCTCCACGAAATTGCCGCGAGCGTGATGCCAATGAGAGCGGTGAGTGCCATGGCGACCGCGGAACTCTACAGCGGCGGCGCGTCGAGACGAGGCTGATACTCCTCGACCCTGGGACGCCGTTTCGCCGTGGTCACGGCGGCGTCCGTAGCGATCTGCAGCGGGTAGCTCAGGCCGCCGATCTCTTCGGCCAGCGAGGTGACCTCTTCGGGATCGATGAACCTGTAGCGCGTCAGCAGCTCGGCCCGGTTGATACCAAGGTTGGCCGCGGCGCGGCGCAGGTTGTCCGCGGTAATCAGCGTCCCCTTGTCCAGCTGGTCGTAGTAAGTGGACCGCGGCAGTTCCATCGCGGTCCAGATCTGCTCCCTGCTCAAGGGGCGGCCTGCCAAGTAGGAGAGAACCGTGGCGAGGTCTTTGCCGGTGTCGTCGGGGTACACGCCGAGCAGCTTATCCAGCTTTTGGATCCGACTTTTAGACTTTTAACCACGCAGATGCCATTGATTTCGGGTGCTTGCTCGCCGACGTCCGACTTCCAGACTCGGCGTCCCGCAAAGTGGACAGTCGACATCGCGCAATCGTGTCCGCCCGACACGCTCGCTGCGCATTCTGCCCTGGGCGTGTGGCGGCAACGCCGTAGTGACAGGATGGTTTCGACATCCAGTTGGGTGCGCACCCCGGCTATCCAGACGTTGGTAAGCCAGCGGTGGCCCCGTGCCGACCGACCGATCGATCGAGGAGTCAACGACGATGGCCTTCTCAGTCCAGATGCCGGCACTCGGTGAGAGCGTTACCGAGGGGACGGTCACCCGCTGGCTCAAGCAAGAAGGCGACACCGTCGAAGTCGACGAACCGCTGTTGGAGGTCTCCACCGACAAGGTCGACACCGAGATCCCCTCGCCGGCGGCGGGTGTATTGACCAAGATCGTCGCTCAGGAAGACGACACCGTCGAGGTGGGCGGCGAGTTGGCCATCATTGGCGGCGCCGACGAAGCTGCCGGCGAGCAGCCCGCCGCGGAGACACCGCCCGAACCGGCCGCCGAGCCGCAGCCGCAAGCGCAGCCCGAGCCGCAGGCGCAGCCCGAGCCGCAGCCGCAAGCGCAGCCCGAGCCGCAGCCGCAGGCGCAGCCCGAGCCGCAGCCGGCGGCAGCATCGTCCAACGGCGAGGGCGGCACCACTACCCCGGTGCTGATGCCCGAACTCGGTGAATCAGTGACCGAGGGCACGGTGACCCGTTGGCTGAAAAAGGTTGGCGACACCGTGGATGTCGACGAGCCGCTGGTGGAAGTGTCCACCGACAAAGTCGACACCGAAATACCGTCGCCGGTGGCCGGCACGCTGGTCAGCATCACCGCCGAGGAGGACGTCACCGTCTCGGTCGGCGGGGAGCTGGCCAAGATCGGGACCGGCGCGCCCGCGCCGGCCGCCGCACCGGCGCCCGAACCACAGCCACAGCCCAAACCTGAACCGCGGCCGCAGCCCAAACCCGAGCCGGCAGCTGCGCCGCAACCCGAGCCCGCGCCGAAACCTCAGCCCAAGCCCGAGCCCACCCCGGCGCGGCCGCAACCCGACGCCGCACCGGCAGCCAGCACACCCGGTACGCCCTACGTCACCCCGCTGGTGCGAAAGTTGGCTGCCGACAACAACATTGACCTTGCACAAGTCAGCGGCACCGGGGTCGGCGGACGGATCCGCAAACAGGACGTGCTGGCCGCCGCCGAAGCGAAGAAAGCACCGACGCCAGCGCCGGCCGCGCCCGCCCCGACCGCGGCCCCGACACCGCCTGCCCCTACGCCGGCACCGGCGCTGGCGCATCTGCGCGGAACCACCGCGAAAGCCAGCCGGATCCGCCAGATCACCGCCGCCAAGACCCGCGAATCGCTGCAGGCTACCGCTCAGCTGACCCAGACCCACGAGGTCGACATGACCCGAATCGTGGCGCTGCGGACCAGAGCCAAAGCCGCGTTCGCCGAACGCGAGGGCGTCAACCTGACCTTTTTGCCGTTCATCGCCCGCGCTGTGATCGACGCGTTGAAGACGCATCCCAACATCAACGCCAGCTACAACGAGCAGACCAAGGAGATCACCTACTACGACGCCGAACACCTTGGCTTCGCCGTCGACACCGAACAAGGCCTGCTCTCCCCCGTCATCCACAACGCGGGCGATTTGTCACTGGCCGGGCTGGCCCGTGCGATTGCGGATATCGCTGGCCGGGCTCGCTCCGGGGACCTCAAACCCGACGAATTGTCCGGCGGAACGTTCACCATCACCAATATCGGCAGCCAGGGAGCGCTGCTGGACACCCCGATCCTGGTGCCGCCCCAGGCCGCCATGCTGGGCACCGGTGCCATCGTCAAACGGCCGCGGGTCGTCGTCGATGACACCGGTAACGAATCCATCGGGGTGCGGTCGATCTGCTATCTGCCATTGACTTACGACCACCGACTGATCGACGGTGCTGACGCCGGACGCTTCCTGACCACCATCAAGCATCGGCTCGAAGAGGGAGCGTTCGAGGCCGACCTGGGGTTGTGACGTCGTGGCCAAATCAGTCGTCGCGGTCGCGGGTTCGTCCGGGCTGATCGGCTCGGCTCTGGTGGCCGCGCTGCGCAGCGCCGATCACCAAGTGCTGCGGATTGTGCGCAGAGCGCCGGCCAACGGCGGCGAAGTGCGCTGGGATCCCGACAGCGGCGAGTTCGACCCGTCAGCGCTGCGGGGCGTCGACGCGGTGGTCAACCTGTGCGGGATCAACATCGGGGCGCGACGTTGGTCGGGCGCCTTCAAACAGGAGTTGCGGGACAGCCGCATCACACCCACCGAAGTGCTGTCGGCCGCGGTCGTTGAAGCCGGCGTCGGAGTACTGGTCAACGCCAGCGCGGTTGGCTACTACGGCAATACCAAGGATCGCGCCGTCAACGAAACCGATTCGGCCGGAGAGGGTTTCCTGGCGCAGCTGTGCGAAGACTGGGAGGCGGCCACCGCACCTGCGCAGCAGGCCGGCGTCCGTGTGGTGTTGGCCCGCAGCGGCCTGGTGCTGGCGCCGTCGGGCGGGGCGCTGGGCAGGATGCGACCACTATTCTCGCTGTGCCTCGGCGCCCGCCTTGGCAACGGACGCCAATACATGTCATGGATCAGCCTTGAGGACGAGGTACGGGCACTGCAGTTCGCCATGGCTAATCGCGCACTGTCCGGGCCGGTGAACCTGACCGGGCCCGCGCCCGTCACGAACGCAGAATTCACCGCCGCGCTGGGCCGCGCGGTGCATCGGCCCACGCCGCTGAGCCTGCCCGGGTTCGCGGTGCGGGCCGTGCTCGGCGAATTCGCCGACGAGGGCCTGCTGTGTGGTCAGCGGGTGATCCCGAGCGCACTGGAGCGCGCCGGTTTCCAGTTCGACCACAACACCATCGGTGAGGCGCTGCGATACGCCACCACGCGCCCGGCCGCAGCCTGACCAGGCCGCCGCGAAACAGAAGCCACGGTCGTGATCGCCGGCCCGATCGCAGCCGTAGCTTCTGCCTCGCGAACGAGAGCGGCGCACCGAGTAGCCTCGCCACTGTGAGTTCCATCCGGTCCAGTCCAGCCCCGATCGAGGTTCGGCAGCTGGACTGCCTGGACTACCGGGCCGCCTGGCAACTGCAGCGCGAACTGGCCGAGGCCCGAGTGGCCGGCGGGCCCGACACGCTGCTGTTGTTGGAACATCCCTCCGTCTACACCGCGGGCCGGCGCACCCTGCCGCACGAACGCCCGACCGACGGCATACCCGTCGTCGACACCGACCGCGGCGGCAAGATCACCTGGCACGGCCCGGGACAACTCGTGGGCTATCCGATCATCGGGCTGACCGAACCGCTCGACGTGGTCAATTACGTTCGGCGGCTGGAGGAGTCGCTGATCAGCGTCTGCACCGGCCTCGGGCTGACGGTGACGCGAATCGACGGCCGCTCCGGGGTGTGGGTGCCCGCCGGTGGCGGCCGGCCTGCGCGCAAGGTCGCCGCCATCGGGGTCCGGGTGTCGCGGGCAACGACGCTGCACGGCTTTGCGCTCAACTGTGACTGTGACCTGAACGCGTTCGGACAGATCGTGCCGTGTGGCATCACCGACGCCGGAGTGACGTCGCTGTCCGCCGAATTGGGTAGCCGGATCGGCGTCGAGGACGTTCGGTCGGCGGTCGCGGAGGCGGTGTCCGACGCCCTGGATGGTCGGCTCGCGCTGAGCTGGCAGCCCACCGGGCGCGCCCGCGTAGCATCAGCATCGTGACCGTCGCTCCCGAAGGCCGCAAACTCCTGCGCCTGGAAGTGCGCAACGCACAGACCCCGATCGAGCGCAAGCCGCCGTGGATCAAGACGCGCGCGCGGATGGGTCCGGAGTACACGGAACTCAAAAGCCTGGTCCGGCGCGAGGGCCTCCACACCGTGTGCGAGGAAGCCGGTTGCCCCAACATCTACGAGTGCTGGGAAGACCGCGAAGCCACCTTCCTGATCGGGGGTGAGCAGTGCACGCGTCGCTGCGACTTCTGCCAGATCGACACCGGCAAACCGGCCGCCCTTGATCGCGACGAACCACGCCGCGTCGCCGAGAGCGTGCAGGCGATGGGTCTGCGCTACTCCACGGTCACCGGCGTGGCCCGCGACGACCTGCCCGACGGCGGCGCCTGGCTCTACGCAGAGACCGTGCGCGCCATCAAGACACTCAACGCCTTTACCGGTGTCGAGTTGTTGATTCCCGACTTCAACGGCGTGCCCGCCCGGCTGCAGCAGGTGTTCGAGTCTCGTCCAGAAGTGTTGGCGCACAACGTCGAAACGGTTCCGCGCATCTTCAAGCGGATCCGGCCGGCATTCAGCTATCAGCGCAGCCTCGACGTGCTCACCGCGGCGCGGACGTTCGGCCTGGTGACCAAGAGCAACTTGATCCTCGGGTTGGGCGAAACGATCGACGAGGTGCGCACCGCGCTGGCCGACCTGCACGACGCCGGCTGTGAGATCGTCACGATCACGCAATATCTGCGGCCGTCGGCGCGCCACCATCCGGTCGTACGCTGGGTCCGGCCAGAAGAGTTTGTCGACCTTGCTGCCCACGCCGAACAGCTTGGGTTCAGCGGGGTGCTGGCCGGTCCGCTGGTGCGATCGTCATACCGGGCCGGGCGGCTCTACCAGCAGGCTATGCAGGCGCGCCCGTTCAGCCCGCCCGTATCCTGAGTCCATGGCGAAATCCCGTAACGCAGCGGCGAACAAGGCCGCCAGAGCCGAGGCGAAGGCGGCCCGCAAGGCCGCGGCCAAGGAGCGCCGCAGCCAGCTATGGCAGGCGTTCACCATGCAGCGCAAAGAGGACAAACGCCTGCTGCCCTACATGATCGGCGCCTTCATCCTGGTCGTAGGCCTGTCCGTAGCGGTCGGGGTCTCTGCTGGCGGGTTCACCATGGTGATGATGATCCCGCTGGGCATAGTGCTGGGTGCGTTGGTCGCGTTCATCATCTTCGGTCGGCGTGCCCAGCGGTCGGTGTATCGCAAGGCCGAAGGGCAAACCGGCGCGGCGGCCTGGGCGCTGGACAACCTGCGCGGCAAGTGGCGCGTCACCCCGGGCGTCGCCGCTACCGGCAGCTTCGACGCCGTGCACCGGGTGATCGGTCGCCCCGGGGTCATCCTGGTCGCGGAGGGGTCGGCGACCAGAATCAAGCCGCTGCTGGCGCAGGAGAAGAAGCGCACCGCGCGGCTGGTGGGTGAGACGCCGATCTACGACATCGTCGTCGGCAACGGCGACGGCGAGATTCCGCTGGCCAAGCTCGAGCGCCACCTGACCCGGCTGCCGGCGAACATCACCGTCAAGCAGATGGACTCGCTGGAGTCGCGGCTGACCGCGCTAGGTTCACGCGCCGGGGCCGCCACCCTGCCTAAGGGCCCGATGCCCAGCGCAGCCAAGATGCGCGGCGTCCAACGCACGGTGCGCAGGCGCTGACGCCCAGCGCCGCAACAGGTCTAGCGCCGTACGACGGCCGTGCCGGTCACCCGGTCCTGCAGGCCGCGACCGTCGATGTCGACGAACAACGCGGGAATGACGACCGCGATCAGCACTCCCCGCAACGCGGCGCGGCCAAGCCCGACGTGCATCCGCCCATCGACGGACTTCACCCGCAGCCCGAGCGCAAACTGGCCCGGAGTGAACTCGAACAACCGCACCGCGATCATGCCGAGCACCAACCAGATGACCAGTACCGTGGTCGAGAGTTGGCCGGGCGAGACGAGCCCGAGTGTCAGGCCGAGCGCAGCCAGTCCGTAAGCCAGGAGCCAGTCGACGAGCAGTGCCGCCAACCGGCGCCCCATGCGGGCCAGCGAGCCGGGCCCCCGTTCCGGCAAATCCAGCGTCTCGCCAGGGTATTGCCGCTGTTGACCGTCGGAATTCAGCGGCCCGGGGCCGGATAGCCAGGATGCGATGCTGCGGGCCATGGCCCCACAATATGCACCGGTCGGCACCGACCCGGTTTCGACGGCCGCCGACGGGATCGCGTAACGTCAGCGCAACACGAGGTTGACTGCCGGGCAACATCGCCTCCTTAGCGTCTGATCGGGCCACCCGTCACGGCCAGTAGAGGAGAGCGCTTCAATGACCGCAGTCGCACCCATGCCCGTAGTAAAGGAGAGCGCCTCGGTGTCCGAAAAGACGGCCGACGACATCAGCAAGCTGATCGCTGACGAGAAGGTCCAGTACGTCGACGTCCGTTTCTGCGATTTGCCCGGTGTCATGCAGCACTTTTCGATTCCGGCTTCGGCGTTCGACCAGAGCGTGTTCGAAGACGGCCTGGCCTTCGACGGGTCATCGATCCGCGGTTTCCAGTCGATCCACGAGTCCGACATGATGCTGCTGCCAGACCCGGACACCGCGCTGATCGACCCCTTCCGGGCGGCCAAGACGCTGAACCTCAGCTTTTTCGTGCACGACCCGTTCACCCGCGAGCCGTATTCCCGCGACCCGCGCAACGTCGCCCGCAAGGCAGAGAACTACTTGGCCAGTACGGGTATCGCCGACACCGCGTTCTTCGGCGCCGAGGCTGAGTTCTACATCTTCGACTCGGTGTCCTTCGATTCGAGCATGAACGGCTCGTTCTACGAGGTGGACTCGGTCTCCGGGTGGTGGAACACCGGCCAGGCCACCGAGGCCGACGGCAGCCCCAACCGCGGGTACAAGGTCCGGCCCAAGGGCGGCTACTTTCCGGTGGCGCCCACCGACCAGTACGTCGACCTGCGCGACGAGATGACCACCAACCTCATCAACGCGGGGTTCACCCTCGAACGTGGCCACCATGAGGTCGGCAGCGGCGGCCAGGCCGAGATCAACTACAAGTTCAACACGCTGCTGCACGCGGCCGATGATCTGATGCTGTTCAAATACATCATCAAGAACACGGCCTGGCAGGGCGGCAAGACGGCCACGTTCATGCCCAAACCGCTGTTCGGGGACAACGGCTCCGGGATGCACTGCCACCAATCGCTGTGGAAAGCAGGTAGTCCGCTTTTCTACGACGAGTCGGGCTACGCCGGCCTGTCCGACACCGCTCGCCACTACATCGGTGGCATCTTGCACCACGCGCCGTCACTGTTGGCGTTCACCAACCCGACGATCAACTCCTACAAGCGACTGGTGCCGCACTTCGAGGCGCCCATCAACTTGGTGTACAGCCAGCGCAACCGGTCGGCGTGTGTGCGCATTCCGATCACCGGCAACAACCCCAAGGCCAAGCGGCTGGAGTTCCGCTGCCCCGACTCGTCGGGCAACCCCTACCTGGCGTTCTCGGCCATGTTGATGGCCGGTATCGACGGCATCAAGAAGCGGATCGAGCCGATGGCGCCGGTGGACAAAGACCTCTACGAGTTGCCGCCGGACGAAGCCGCCAACATCCCGCAGGCGCCCACCCAGTTGGCCGACGTGATCGACAATTTGGAAGCCGACCACGAGTACCTCACCGAGGGCGGTGTGTTCACCACCGACCTGATCGAGACGTGGATTTCCTACAAGCGCGAGAACGAGATCGAGCCGGTCAACATCCGGCCGCATCCCTACGAGTTTGCGCTTTATTACGACTGCTGATCCGGCTAGGGGCCCGGCGGTCCGATCTGGCCGCTGTTCCCGCGGCTGATCCCCCAGGCCACACCGCATACTGCGATCGCCAACGCGCCGTAGATCAGCGCCTGGGGCCACCAGGGTCGGCTGCGCTGCGGGGGCTCTGCAGCGGCCAGCGCCACGAGGAAGCTGCCATTGTCGGTCGGCCCGGCGCCGGGCAGCGACTGAGTCTTGGTCACTCTGATCTGGGCATTGCTGTCGGGATCGTTGATCTGGCCCCACGCCAGCGTGGAGTCGTCAAGTAGGAAGGTGTCCCGGCTGCCCGGGGGCTGGGTGTCGTCGTGGCCTACCACCGTCACCTGGCCGACTTTCACGGTCTTGTCATCGGCCGGGACATACGCCGACACATTTTGGTACACCGCCGGCGGCGCCGCCGGGATGTAGTCCGGTGGCGGCGGGCCCTGCCAACCCTCCGGTGGTATCCAGGCGCCGCCGTAGAAGCTGCCCGAGACCACGTAGCTGTCGCTGACTGCAGTGAACGGGAACAGCCCGAGCTCGGCGACGTCGAGCACGATTCGGCCGCCGGCCGGCAAGTAGGCCTCCCGGTATTCGCCGTTGTACCGGTACCGGAACGTCATCGCCTGGTCGAGTGGGTTGTACAGGGTGGGCCGGTGGTACTCGTCGTACTCGATGTACTCCCAGTGGCGGGGACGCACCAGCTCCTTATCGCCGACCTTGACGACGTCGACGTTGCCGCGGTGGGCGGTGACCACATTCTGCACTTGATGGTCGAAGTCCACGACCTGCAGCATCGGGTTGCGTGTGCTGAAATCGATCCGCGTCGCCGGTGCGGCTTTGGCAGCCGCGATCGCCTGCGGTGACGCATCAAGCCCCTTCGGCGCTGTCACCAGCGCGTATCGTGGCGCCCCAGGGGCCGGTGGGTTGATCGTCGGCCCCGGAATCGTCCGCAGCGGCGGCGGCTTTGGCAGGACTTCTGGGGGTTGCGCCGGCGGCGCGGGGGCTACCGGGACTACGGGAATCGGCACGGGCGGGGCCTGGGGAATCGGCGCGGGCGCCCTGGTCGCTGGCGCCGGACGCGGCGGCGCGGCCTCGTAACACGAGCGCGACGACGGCAGTCGATATTGCACTACCCAGCGCAGGCAGTCGTCGCAGAACTTGGGATTGGCCCCGGGGCCGGCACATGGAGCCGCCTGTGCCACCCCGGATGCGGCCACCGCCGAGAACGGTGCGAAAGCCACGACAGCTGCCGCCACCATCCCGAGGGCTTTCATCTCGTGACCTTTCCGGAACCGCACTGCCTGACAGCTGCGACCACCGAGGTGCGGACGGGTAGCGGCGGCTTTGCCGTTATCTGAGACAGTGTCACACTTTCTCTCTGGGCCACGAAATCGCGACTGGACCGCGATTCGCTTCCAAGATAGCTGCGCCGCCGCATCCGAAAGGCCGATCGAGCCGTATCGTCGGCGCATGACGCGCAATCTGGAGACCCGGCTCAATACGCGTTCACCGTCGGCAGTGGCGGTGTTTCGAGTGGTGTTGGGGCTGTTGTTCTTATGCCACGGCCTGTCCAAGCTGATCGGCTGGCCGGCCGGGCCGGTGATCCCGGTCGGCGAATGGCCGGTCTATTACGCGGGTTGGATCGAACTGATCACCAGTGTGCTCATCGTCGTCGGGCTCTTCACCCGCGTTGCTGCCTTCGTCGCCTGCGGCGAGATGGCCGTCGCATACTTCACTCAACATTTGCCGATCGGATTTTGGCCGCTCACCAATCACGGCGAACTTGCCGTCGTGTACTGCTTTGCTTTTCTGCTGTTGATCTTCATCGGCGGAGGCGCGTACGCGTTGGATTCGCGCCGTACCGGTGCCGGTTGGCGCGGGCTGCAGACCCGTTGGCGACGGCCTCGGCAGATGGGACGACGCCCGCGGCTGGGCCGGATACCGTCCCCGCGACGTTAGGAGGGCTCCGCCATGGTCGACGTCGGATGGCTTCGCCGTCGCCGCGGATACGGCAGCAGCATGGGCACCTCCTGGCGATAGGTGCGGTATTGCCCGCCCAGCACCGCCACCAGATCGTGCTCCTCGAACCGCACCGCGATCAGAATGTAAGTCGTGGTGGCGACGGCGAACAGCAGATGGCCGGCCGTCATTGTCGGGGCTGCCCAGAAAGCGATGATGAAGCCCAGCATCAACGGGTGGCGCACCCAGGCGTACAGCATCGACGCACGAAAACCGATGTCGCTCAGCGGTTTTCCCTGCCAGAAGGCATATACCTGCCGTAGGCCGAACAAATCGAAGTGATTGATCATGAAGCTTCCCGCGAACACGACCAACCAGCCGATCCAGAACAACGCCCAGACCACCACCCTGGCGGCCCGAGAACCGATGTCCCAGATTTCGGTGGGCATTGATCGCCACTGCCAGTACAGCAAGAACAGCACCAAACTCGACAGCAGCACATACGTGCTTCGTTCCAGGGGCTCGGGCACGATGCGGGTCAACCATCGCTTGAAGACCGGTCGCGCCATCACGCTGTGCTGGACTGCGAAGAGGCCGAGCAACAGTAGGTTCACCACCATCGCCTGCCCGATCGGAGCGGCAATAGCGTGATCGATGCTGCGCGGCACCACGATGTTGCCGACGAAGCCGATCGCGTACAAAAAACTTGCGACAAACGCCAGGTAGCTCACCGCGCCATAGCTGACGGCCACTGTGCGGTTGACCCTGGTGGGTGACTGCGTCACGTTCATGCACCTCCCGCAGGGCAATCCTCGCCGGAGAGCTACCAGTATCGCGCTGGTCTGTAGAAGCGCAATAGGGTAACCGGCTACCCGAATCGGCCGACGCGTCGCTATCGGAAGTTCGCGAAGAACGCACGAACGTCGTCGACGAAGAGGTCGGGCTGTTCGAAAGCGGCAAAATGCCCACCGCGCGGCATCGTCGTCCAGTGCGTGATGTTGTAGACGGCCTCACACCAATGTCGGGGCGCGGGAAGGATTTCCCGGGGAAACGCGGCGATGCCGGTGGGCAATTCGACGCGGTCGACCTCACCGAAACTTCGGAAGCTCTCCCAGTACAACCGCGCTGAGGATGCGCCGGTTGCCGTGGCCCAGTACAACATCACGTTGTCGAGAAGCTCATCGCGGCTCACTACGTTTTCCGGGTGCCCGTCGCAGTCCATCCACGCCCAGAACTTCTCGACGATCCAAGCCAGTTGTCCCACCGGCGAATCGACGAGCCCATACCCCAGTGTCTGCGGCCTGGTGGATTGCTGCTTGGAATAGCCGGTGCCCCACCGGCGATGCTGCGCGACCGCCGCCAGGGCACGCTGCTCGTCGGCGGTGGGATCGCTCATTGCCGTCGCCGGAGGCCGGGCAATCGGCATGTTGAGGTGGATGGCGATGCAGTCGCCACGATTGCGGCCGAGTTGGGTGGTGACCGCCGCACCCCAGTCACCGCCTTGTGCGCCGTAGCGGTGATAGCCGAGGCGGCCCATCAGCGTCTCCCACGCCTGCGCGATGTGGTCGACGCCCCATCCGGTCGTTGTTGGCTTGCCGGAGAAGCCGTACCCGGGAAGTGAAGGGCAGATGACGTGGAATGCATCCTCGGGGCGACCGGTTGCCGAGTTGACCATCGGCTCGATCACCTTGTGAAACTCCACCACGGAGCCGGGCCAGCCGTGGGTGATCAGCAGCGGCAGCGCATCGGCGTGCGGTGAGCGTTGGTGGATGAAATGGATGTCCAGCCCGTCGATTTCGGTGACAAACTGATCGAAGCGGTTCAGCGCAGCTTCGCGAGACCGCCAGTCGTATCCGTCGGCCCAGTAGGCGGCCAGTTCACGGGTGTAGGCCAAGGGCATGCCTTGGCTCCAGTCCTCGACGCACTCGGCTTCCGGCCATCGGGTGTGCGCCAAACGTGTCCGCAGATCGTCGAGGACTTGGCTCGGAACGTCGATGCGGAACGGTCTGATTTCCGGCGTCACAGGATTCGACGAGGTGACCTGCCCATGTGGTAGCCGGACGGAAAGGACATCTCGATTACCCGAAGCCGGTCATTGGCTTTCGACTCGAGTTCAAGGACAACGCAACTCTCGCCGATGGCTTTGGATTCGAGAACGGTGTAGTGCTGACCGCCACCTTGGACATCGGTGATCGGGTCACCTGAGCGCAGTGCCTCGACGGGCACGAGTTCGGGGTTTCGGTGTGCCTCCACGCTGGTAACGCTAGGACAAACGGGCGAGCAAAGGACTGCTTTCTCAGCCTCGGCCTTTTGTTGTGTACCTAAAGTTCTGTCGAGGGCCGACCGCACTGCCGGGCTCACCGCCGCCGCACAGCACGCACATGCGTTCCTCACCACCGTTGATGAGTGCCCCGCGCCGCCGCAGCCGATGCCCGATGCGATAGCGCGTGCCATACGGGCTATTCGTCGCGGCGTCACGGGTGATCGTCGTCGTCGTCTTCGCGGAGGAGTTTTTCGGGGTGGTGGTAGGTGTTGGTGCGGGGTTGGCCGTGGTCGAGGTGTGGGGGTGGGATCCATTCGGTGTCGCCGTTTTTGAGTTTGCGGGTGGTCCAACCACCGGCGGTGACCAGTTTGTGGTGGGGCCCGCAGGCCAGGGTCAGGTCGTCGATGTGGGTGTCGTGGCATTGGGCGTAGTCGGTGACATGATGGACTTCGGTGAGGTAGCCGGGCACATCGCAGTGGGGGAAGGTGCAGCCGCGGTCTTTGGCGTGCAGCACGATCCGTTGACCGGGGCAGGCCAACCGTTTGGTGTGGTAGAGCCCGATGGCTTTGCCGTTGTCGAAAATCGACAGGTAGTGATGGGCGTGTGAGGCCAGGCGGATCACGTCGGACATGGGTAGCAGGGTGCCGCCGCCGGTGAGGGCTTTGCCGGTGCCGGCTTCGAGTTCGGCCAGGGTGGTGGACACGATGATGGTGGCCGGCAGCCCATTGTGTTGACCTAGGTCGCCGGAGGCCAGCAGGGCGCGGG
>NZ_LZKJ01000171.1 GCF_001672775.1 Mycobacterium kyorinense
GCTGGCCAGCTGCAGGAGGCTATTGAGGACTCGACGCGGCACTGTTTTGATTTGGCGAGCGAGATTCCGTTGCGGGCGCGGCTTTTCCGTGTTGCCGAGGATGAGCATGTGCTGGTGGCGGTGGTGCACCACATCGCGGCCGACGGCTGGTCGATCACCCCGCTGGTGGCTGATCTAGGTGTGGCATATGTCGCCCGACGTGCCGGTGGGGCCCCGCAGTGGGCGCCGCTGGCGGTCCAGTATGTCGACTACACGTTGTGGCAGCGTGCGCAATTCGGTGACTTGGACGACAGCGAGAGTTTGATTGCGTCTCAGTTGGCGTATTGGGAAAGCGCGTTGGCCGGGTTGCCCGAGCGCGTGGAGTTGCCGACTGATCGGCCGTATCCGTTGGTGGCTGATTTTCGTGGGTCCAGCGTGGCGGTGGACTGGCCGGTCGAGTTGCAGCAGCAGATTGCCCGGGTGGCTCGTGAGCACAATGCGACCAGTTTCATGGTGGTGCAGGCCGCGTTGGCGGTGTTGTTGGCCAAGTTGAGCGCCAGTTCTGATGTGGCGGTAGGTTTCCCGATTGCCGGGCGGCGTGACCCGGTCCTAGATGAGTTGGTGGGCTTTTTCGTCAACACGTTGGTGTTGCGCGTCGATGTGGCCGGTGATCCCACCGTGGCGGAATTGTTAGCGCAAGTTCGCGTGCGTAGCCTGGCCGCCTACGAGCACCAGGATGTGCCGTTTGAGGTGCTGGTCGAGCGACTCAACCCGACCCGTAGCCGCGCCCATCACCCGCTGGTGCAGGTGTTGTTGGCGTGGCAGAACTTCGCCGGTGACCCTGTCGCCGGGCTGGGCTTGGGCGATTTGCAAATCACGCCGGTGCCGATAGAGACCCACACCGCGCGTACGGATTTGACGTTGTCCCTCGCCGAACGTTTCACTGACAATGGCGCGCCCGCCGGGATCGGCGGAACCGTGGAATTCCGCACCGACGTATTCGACGCGGTGAGCATCGAAACGCTGATCGAGCGGTTGCGGCGAGTGCTGGTGGCGTTGACCGCCGATCCGGCCCGGCGCGTGTCGACGGTCGATGTGCTCGACGCACACGAGCATGCCAGGCTGGATGTGATCGGTAATCGAACGGTCTTGACCCAGCCGGCGGCGACCTTCGGGTCGATCCCGCTGGTGTTCGCCGCGCAAGTAGCCCGCGCCCCGGAGGCGGTGGCGATCAGCTTTGACAGCCGCTCGATAACGTACCGTGAGCTCGACGAGGCGTCGAACCGGGTGGCGCACTTGCTGTTTGACTACGGTGCCGGTCCGGGGCAGTGTGTGGCGCTGCTGATGCAGCGATCGGCTGACGCGGTCGTGGCGATGCTGGCAGTGCTCAAAACCGGGGCGGCGTATCTGGCCATCGACCCAGGTCATCCCGATGCACGTATCGAGTTCATGGTGGCCGATGCCGCGCCGATTGCCGCCCTCACCACCGCCGGGCTGGCTGGTCGGCTGGACGGGCATCAGGTGGCGGTCATCGACATCGACGACCCCGCTGTCGATAGCCAACGCAGCACTGCGCTGCCGGCCCCGGACCCTGACGACATCGCGTATCTGATTTACACGTCCGGCACCACCGGATTGCCCAAGGGCGTGGCGATCCCGCACCGCAACGTAGTCGGGCTGCTGGACACGTTGGATGCTGACCTCGAGTTGTCGTCGGGACAGGTGTGGTCGCAGTGCCACTCGTTGGCGTTCGACTTCTCGGTATGGGAGATCTTCGGTGCGCTGCTGCATGGGGGCCGGCTGGTAGTAGTGGCCGACGCTGTGGTGCGTTCGCCTCAGGAGTTGCACGCCTTGCTGGCCGCCGAGCAGGTCAGTGTGTTGAGCCAGACTCCCTCGGCCTTTTATGCGCTGCAAACCGCCGATGCGCTGGCCCCCGAGTTGGGTTCGCAGCTGAAGTTGGAGACGGTGGTGTTCGGCGGGGAAGCGCTCGAACCGCAGCGTCTTGGCAGTTGGCTGGAGCGTCATCCAGGGTTGCCGCGGTTGATCAATATGTATGGCATCACCGAGACGACGGTGCATGCGTCGTTCCGCGAGATCGTCGAGGCCGACGTCGATCGCGGCGCCAGCCCGATCGGGGTGCCATTGGCGCATCTGGGCTTCTTCGTTCTCGACGGGTGGTTGCGTCCGGTGCCGACGGGTGTGGTCGGTGAGTTGTATGTAGCCGGCGCCGGGCTTTCCTATGGATACATGCGCCGGTCGGGGTTGACGTCGTCGCGGTTTGTGGCTTGTCCTTTCGGGGCGTCGGGAACGCGGATGTATCGCACCGGGGATCTGGCGCGCTGGGGTCCCGATGGACAGATGGAGTACTTGGGCCGGGCTGACGAGCAGGTCAAGATCCGCGGCTATCGCATCGAACTCGGCGAGATTCAGGCCGCGCTGGCCGGGTTGACGGGGGTCGAGCAGGCGGCCGTGATTGCCCGTGAGGATCACCCCGGCGACAAACGTCTGGTCGGTTATGTCACCGGCACCGCAGATCCGGTCACCGCGCGCGCGAAGCTCGCTGAGCGGTTGCCGTCGTACATGGTGCCTGCGACGGTGGTGCTACTTGATGCGCTGCCACTAACGGTCAACGGCAAACTCGATACCCGAGCACTGCCGGCACCGGAATATCAGGACATTGATCGATACCGCGCGCCGGCCAGCCCCACCGAGGAGATCCTGGCCGGCATCTACGCCGAGGTGTTGGGTGTGGAGCGCGTCGGGGTCGATGACTCGTTCTTCGATTTGGGTGGGGATTCGCTATCGGCGATGCGGGTGATCGCGGCGGTCAACAAATCGTTGGATGCCGGTGTGGCGGTGCGGGTGTTGTTCGAGGCGCCTACGGTTGCGCAGTTGGCGCCGCGACTGGCCGCCGGTGGAGACGTGTTGGCGCCGTTGGTGGCCGGTGAGCGGCCGGCGGTTGTGCCGTTGTCGTTTGCTCAGAACCGGTTGTGGTTCTTGGATCAATTGCAGGGACCGTCGCCGATTTACAACATGGCGGTGGCGTTGCGGCTGGACGGGCGTTTGGACGTCGAGGCGTTGGGTGCAGCGCTGGGCGATGTGGTCGCCCGTCACGAAAGCTTACGGACGGTGTTTGCCGCGACCGATGGTGTTCCGCAGCAGGTGGTGGTTCCGGCTGAGCGCGCTGAGTTGGGTTGGGACATCGTTGATGCCAGTGGTTGGCCGGTTGGCCGGCTGCAGGAGGCCGTCGAGGGCACGACCCGTCACTGTTTTGATTTGGCGAGCGAGATCCCGTTGCGGACAAGACTGTTCCGCATTGCCGAGGATGAGCATGTACTGGTGGCCGTGGTGCACCACATCGCGGCTGATGGGGTGTCGATGGCTCCGTTGGTCGCTGATCTAGGTGTGGCATATGCCGCCCGGTGTGCCGGTGGGGCTCCGCAATGGGCGCCGTTGGCGGTGCAGTACGTCGATTACACGTTGTGGCAGCGCGCGCAGTTCGGCGACTTGGACGACAGTCAGAGTTTGATCGCCTCTCAGTTGGCTTACTGGGAGGGCGCTTTGGCCGGGATGCCCGAGCGCGTGGAGCTACCCACTGATCGGCCCTATCCGTTGGTGGCTGATTTCCGTGGTGCTAGCGTGCCCGTGGAGTGGCCGGTCGAGTTGCAGCAGCGGGTGCGCACGCTGGCAGCCGAGCACAACGCGACCAGTTTCATGGTGGTGCAGGCCGCCCTGGCGGTGTTGCTGGCCAAGATCAGCGCCAATCCTGATGTGGCGGTGGGCTTCCCGATCGCCGGGCGCCGAGATCCTGCGTTGGACGATTTGGTCGGTTTCTTCGTCAACACGTTGGTGTTGCGGGTCGATGTCGCCGGTGACCCCACCGTGGCAGAGTTGTTGGCCCAGGTGCGCGCACGCAGCCTGGCCGCCTACGAGCATCAGGATGTGCCGTTTGAGGTGCTGGTCGAGCGGCTCAACCCGGCCCGAAGCCGGGCCCATCATCCGCTGGTGCAGGTGTTGTTGGCCTGGCAGAACACTGAACCCGCGACGCTGAGTTTGGGTGATGTGCATGCGTCCCCGTTGACGGTAGCCACGCACACCGCGCGGATGGATGTGTCGTTCTCGTTGGCAGAGCGTTTCACCGAGGATGGTGAGCTTGCCGGCATCGGCGGGGCGGTGGAATTCCGCACCGACGTCTTCGATGCACTCAGCATCGAGACGCTGATCGCGCGGTTGGAACGGGTCTTGGTGGCGATGACTGCCGATCCGGCGCGGCGGGTGTCGTCGGTCGATGTGGTCGAGGCCAGTGAGCACCGCCGCCTCGATGAGATCGGCAACCGGGCGTTATTGAGCCTGCCAACGCCTGCCGGGGTATCGATTCCAGCCTTGTTCGCGGCACAGGCCGAGCGGGCGCCAGAGGCGGTGGCGCTGAGCTGCGACGGCTCGCCAGTGACGTATCGAGACTTGGATGAGGCAGCGAACCGGTTGGCGCACTTGCTCGTTGATCGCGGGGCCGGGCCCGGGCAATGTGTGGGGTTGCTGATGGAGCGATCCGCCGAGGCGGTCGTGGCGATGCTGGCGATCCTCAAAACGCAGGCGGCGTATCTGGCGATTGACCCGGGTCATCCCGACACCCGGATCGAGTTCATGCTGGCCGATGCCGCCCCAATCGCGGTGATCACGACCGCGGATTTGGCCGGGCGGCTCGACGGGCATGAGGTGGCGGTCATCGACGTCGACGATCCCGCTGTGGACGGTCAGCCCTCCACGGCGTTGCCGGCACCGGGGCCTGATGATGTTGCGTATTTGATTTACACCTCGGGCACCACCGGGTTGCCCAAGGGGGTGGCGATACCGCATCGCAGCGTGACCGAGCTGCTCGCGTCGTTGGATGGTGGTCTGCCGCACGCGGGGGTGTGGTCGCAGACGCATACGTTGGCCTTCGACGTGTCGGTGTGGGAGATCTTTGGGGCGCTGTTGCGCGGTGGCCGGTTGGTGGTGGCGCCGGAATGGGTGACTCGCTCGCCAGAAGACTTGCACGCCTTGCTGGTTCGTGAACGTGTTGATGTGTTGACGCAGACGCCGTCTGCGGTGGCGGTGTTGTCGCCGCAGGGGTTGGAGTCGGCGGCGTTAGTGGTGGTCGGGGAGGCCTGTCCGGCTGAGGTTGTCGATCGGTGGGCGCCGGGGCGGGTGATGCTCAATGCCTATGGGCCCACGGAGACCACGATGTGTGTGGCGATCAGTGCCCCGTTGGTGCCTGGGTCGGGGGTGCCGATCGGTGCGCCGGTGGCGGGCGCGGCGTTGTTTGTGCTTGATGGGTGGTTGCGTCCGGTGCCGGTCGGAGTGGTCGGTGAGTTGTACGTGGCTGGTGGTGGGTTGGCCTACGGGTATCGGCATCGGTCGGGCTTGACGTCGTCGCGGTTTGTGGCGTGTCCGTTTGGCGGTGCTGGGTCACGCATGTATCGCACTGGAGATTTGGTGCGCTGGGGTGCTGATGGTCAGTTGCGATATCTGGGGCGCGCCGATGAGCAAGTCAAGATTCGCGGCTATCGCATCGAATTGGGTGAGATTCAGGCCGCGCTGGCCGCGCTCGACGGCGTGGAGCAGGCGGCGGTGGTGGCCCGGGAGGATCGCCCCGGTGATAAGCGCCTGGTCGGTTATGTCATCGGGACCGTAGATGCGGCCTCCGCGCGCGCGAAGCTCGCTGAGCGGTTGCCGGCGTTTATGGTGCCCGCAGCGGTGGTGGTGCTCGAGGCACTGCCACTTACCCCCAACGGCAAACTCGACACCCGCGCACTGCCCGCACCCGAGTACCAGAGTGCCGACCATTACCGCGCTCCGGGCAACCCGGTCGAGGAAGTGTTGGCCGGCATCTACGCCCAGGCGCTGGGGATCGAACGGGTCGGGGTCGATGACTCGTTCTTCGATCTGGGTGGGGATTCGTTGTCGGCGATGCGAGTGGTCGCCGCAATCAATACCGCGTTGGATGCCGGCGTTGCTGTGCGGGTGCTTTTCGAGGCGCCCACCGTTGCCCAACTGGCGCCGCGGCTGGCCGCCGGCGGATCTGGCTTGGAACCGTTGGTGGCAAGTGAGCGGCCGGCGGTGGTGCCGTTGTCGTTTGCCCAGAACCGGTTGTGGTTCATCGACCAATTGCAAGGCCCCTCACCGGTTTACAACTTGGCGGTGGCCTTGCGGCTGGGCGGACGCCTGGACCCCGCGGCATTGGCGGCCGCGTTAGCCGATGTGGTGGCCCGCCACGAAAGCTTGCGCACGGTGTTCGCCGCGCCCGACGGGTTCCCGCAACAAGTAGTGCTCCCGGCGGAACGCGCCGAGTTGGGTTGGGACGTCATCGATGCCCGCGGTTGGCCGGCCAACCGGCTACGCGAGGCCATCGAGGAGACGGCGCGTCGACCATTTGATCTTGCGACCGAGATCCCGTTGCGGGCAAGGCTTTTCCATGTTGCCGACGAGGAACATGTGCTGGTGGCGGTGGTGCACCACATCGCTGCCGATGGTATGTCGATGCGACCGTTGGTGGCTGATCTGGGTGTGGCTTATGCCAGTCGGTCTGCCGGGCAGACTCCGGGCTGGGCGCCGTTGCCGGTGCAATACGTCGACTACACGCTGTGGCAGCGCGCGCAATTCGGTGATTTGGCAGACCGCGATAGCTTGATTTCCTCCCAGTTGGCCTATTGGGAGGGCGCATTGGCCGGAATTCCCGAGCGGTTAGCGCTGCCCACTGATCGGCCCTATCCGCCGGTGGCTGATCAGCGCGGCGCCAGTGTAGCGGTGGAGTGGCCTGCCGAATTGCAGCAACGCGTGCGTGCCCTGGCGGCTGAGCACAACGCGACCAGCTTCATGGTGATGCAAGCCGCCCTGGCGATGTTGCTGGCCAAGCTGAGCGCCAGTTCTGATGTGGCGGTGGGCTTCCCGATCGCGGGACGGCGCGACCCGGTCCTGGACGAGTTGGTGGGCTTTTTCGTCAACACCTTGGTGTTGCGCGTCGATGTGGCCGGTGATCCCACGGTGGCCGAGTTGTTGGCGCAGGTACGCTCGCGCAGCCTGGCCGCCTACGAGCATCAGGATGTGCCCTTCGAGGTGCTCGTCGAGCGACTCAACCCGACCCGGTCATTGACCTATCACCCGCTCGTCCAAGTCGTGCTGGCCTGGCAGAACTTCGCCGCGGATTCCGTCACCGGTTTGGGTTTGGGTGATCTGGAGCTGACCCCGCTGCCCGTGGACACCCACACTGCCCGAATGGATTTGACGTTCTCACTGGCCGAACGTTTCACCGAAGCCGGCGAACTTGCCGGAATCGGCGGCACGGTGGAATTCCGCACCGATGTGTTCGACACCGCGAGCATCGAAACGCTGATCGAGCGGTTGCAGCGAGTGTTGATAGCGATGACCGCGGACCCAGCGCAGCAGTTCTCGTCAATCGATGTGCTGGGCGCCGACGAACACGCCGATCTGGATGAGTGGGCTAACCGCGCGGTATTGAGCTTGCCGATCCCGAATGGGGAGTCGATTCCGGGATTCTTCGCAGCGCAGGTGGCGCGCGTTCCAGACGCGGTGGCGGTCAGCTTTGACGGTCGCACCCTGAGCTACCGAGAGCTCGACAAAGCATCGAACCGGTTGGCGCACTTGCTGGTTGACCACGGTGCCGGTGCGGGACAGTGTGTGGCACTGCTGATGGAGCGATCCACCGACGCGATTGTGGCGATGCTGGCGGTGCTGAAGACCGGTGCGGCGTATCTAGCGATCGACCCCGGACATCCCGATGCCCGGATCGGATTCATGGTGGCCGACGCCGCGCCGATCGCCGCGCTCACCACCGCTGGGCTGACCAGACGACTCGCTGGCCATCACGTAGCGGTCATCGACGTCCACGACCCCACTGTGGACAGCCAACCAAGCATTGCGCTGCCCACGCCAAGACCTGACGACATCGCGTATCTGATTTACACCTCGGGCACCACCGGAACGCCTAAAGGCGTAGCGATTCCGCATCGTAACGTGATCACGCTGCTGGAGACGTTGGACGCCGATCTGGAGTTGTCGGCAGGACAAGTGTGGACGCAGTGTCATTCGTTGGCGTTTGACTTTTCGGTGTGGGAGGTTTTCGGCGCGCTGTTGCATGGGGGGCGGCTGGTCGTGGTGCCCGATGCGGTGGTGCGTTCGCCCGAAGAGTTGCACACGTTGCTGGCCGCCGAGCAGGCCAATGTGTTGAGTCAGACGCCGGCAGCGTTTTATGCGCTGCAAACCGCCGACGCGCTGGCTCCCGAGTTGGGAGCTCAGCTCAAGCTGGAGACGGTGGTGTTCGGTGGAGAAGCGTTGGAACCCCAGCGTCTTGGGGGCTGGCTGGATCATCATCCCGGGTTGCCGCGGTTGATCAATATGTACGGCATTACCGAAACCACGGTGCACGCCTCGTTCCGCGAAATCGCCGAAACCGATGTTGATCGCAGTGCCAGCCCGATCGGGGTGCCGTTGGCGCATCTGGGCTTTTTCGTGCTCGACGGCTGGCTGCGCCCGGTGCCTGCCGGGGTGGTGGGGGAGTTGTATGTAGCCGGCGCCGGGCTGGCCTATGGGTATGTGCGCCGCTCGGCGCTGACGTCGTCGCGGTTTGTGGCCTGTCCCTTCGGCGGGCCCGGGGCGCGAATGTATCGCACCGGCGACGTGGTCTGCTGGGATCCCGATGGGCAGCTGCAATACCTCGGGCGCGCTGATGAGCAGGTCAAGATCCGCGGGTATCGCATCGAGCTGGGGGAGATCCAAGCCGCATTGGCCCGGTGCGATGGGGTCAAGCAAGCTGTGGTGATCGCCCGCGAGGACCACCCCGGCGACAAACGGCTGGTCGGCTATGTCACCGGCACTGCCGATCCGGTCGCCGCGCGCACGAGGTTGGCTGAGCGGTTGCCGGCCTATATGGTGCCCTCGGCGGTGGTGGTGCTCGAGGCGCTGCCGCTGACGGTCAACGGCAAACTGGATACCCGGGCGCTGCCGGCACCGGGATATCAGGACTCCGATCGCTACCGCGCGCCCAGTGATCCGGTCGAGGAGACGCTGGCCGGCATCTTCGCCGAGGTGCTCGGTGTGAAGCGGGTCGGGGTCGATGACTCGTTTTTCGAGTTGGGCGGCGATTCCATTTTGTCGATCCAGGTGGTGGCCCGGGCCCGGTTCGCCGGCCTGGTGTTTCGACCGCGAGATGTCTTCGTCGAACAGACCGTGGCTCGCCTGGCCCGAGTGGCCCGGCCCGCCCGGGTAGCCCGGATATCCGGGGGTGCCGACGGCCCGGTTGATGCGGGGTTGGGGCCGGTGGTGGCCACCCCGATCATGCGGTGGCTGAACAGCGTCGAGGGTCCGGTTGAGCAGTTCAACCAGACGGTGGTGGTGCAGGCTCCGGCGGGGGTGAGCCAGGCCGATGTGGTGGTGGTGGTGCAGGCGCTGTTGGATCGCCATGCCATGTTGCGCGCCCGGGTGCACGACGACGGCGCGGGCGGCTGGGCGCTGAGGGTGCCCGAGGTGGGATCGGTGGACGCGCACGGGTGCTTGATCAGCGTGGAGGCGTTGTCTGATGAGGCGGTGGTTGCGGCGCGGTCGCGGTTGAACCCGGCTACTGGGGTGTTGTTGAGCGCGGTGTGGGCCTCGAATACGGGGCAGTTGGTGGTGATCGTTCACCATTTGGCGGTCGATGGGGTGTCGTGGCGAATCTTGTTGGAAGACCTCAACATCGCCTGGGCTCAGCATCGCAGCGGCCAGCCGGTGGCATTGCCCGCCGGTGAGACATCGTTTGCCCGCTGGTCGGCGCTGCTGGCGCAGCACGCCTATCACCCCGAGGTCGTCGGCCAGGCCGACACCTGGAAACGGGTAGCGAAGATTCCTGCGATGTTGCCGGCGGTAGAGCCCGGAGTCGACACGTTTGCCGGTGCCGGGCACGTGACGATGGAGCTGGATCCCGAAATCACCGGCATGCTGCTGGGTGAGGTGCCCGCGGCGTTTCATACCGGGGTGCATGAGGTGTTGTTGATCGCCTTCGGGATCGCCGCAGCGGAGTTCTTCGGCAATCCTGACGCGCCGATCGGTATTGATGTCGAGGGTCATGGCCGCTATGAGGAGTTGGCCGAAGACGTAGACCTGTCGCGCACGGTGGGGTGGTTTACCACCAAGTACCCGGTGGCGATGCGCGTTGGCGGGTTGGACTGGGCGCAGGTGCTGGCCGGGCAGGCGGCGTTGGGCACCGCGGTCAAAGACGTCAAAGAACAACTCCGCGCGCTGCCTGATGGCTTGGGCTATGGGTTGTTGCGGTATCTGAACACCGAGGTGGATCTGGGCGGCTCGGATCCGGCGATCGGGTTCAACTATTTGGGGCGGTTGGGTGCCCCGTCGGCCTATGCCTCAGGTGATGTGTGGCGAGTTGATCAGCAGGCGGTGGGGTTGACGGCGGCTGCGGCGGCGATCCCGATGACATTGGCGCATTCGGTGGAGCTCAACGCGGCCACCGTCGACACCGATAGCGGCCCGCAGCTGCACGCCAACTGGACATGGGCGCCCTCGGTGTTGGATCAGGCCCAAGTGGGCCGGCTGGGCCGGTTGTGGTTTGAAGCGCTGGCCGGGATTTGTGCCCATGTGCGCGGCGGCGGGGGCGGGTTGACCCCCTCAGACGTTGCCCCGGCGCGCCTGAGCCGGCAGCAGCTCGATGACCTGCAAGCCCGGCACCGCATTGCCGATGTGTTGCCGTTGACCCCGCTGCAGCAGGGGCTGCTGGTTCATGCCGGTTTGGCGCAGGCCAGCGGTGATGACGTGTATGCGGTGCAGGTCGTGATCGATGTGGCGGGGCCGCTGCAGGCCGCCCGGCTGCGCGAGGCGGTGCAGACCGTGGTCGGGCGCCATCCCAACCTGGTGGCCCGATTCGTGCCCGGATCGGGTGAGCCGGTGCAAATCATCCCCGCCGACCCGGTCGCACCCTGGCGCTATATCGAGATCGACGGCACCGGCGTCGAGGAGCAGATCGAGCAGGTGTGTGCCGCTGAGCGGGCGGGGGTCTTTGACCTAGTCACCGCGCCGGGTTTTCGGGTGGTGTTGATCCGCACCGGCGCCGACCACCACCGGTTGGTGCTGACCAATCATCACATCGTCTTTGACGGCTGGTCGCTGCCGATCCTGCTGGGGGAGATCTTTGCTGCCTACAACGATGCGCGGCTGCCCACACCGCCGCCGTATCGCCGGTTTATCACCTGGCTGACCGAACGCGACCACCACGCTGCCGCGCTGGCGTGGGGTGAGGTGCTGGCCGGGTTGGACACTCCCACCCTGCTCGCCCCGGCCCAGCGCTGGACGGCCGGGCCGCGCGACACGACCTCGCTGCAGCTGTCCAAGCAGCTCACCCGCGCCATCAGCCAGTTGGCCCGAACCCAGCAGACCACCGTCAACACCGTGTTGCAGGCCGCCTGGGCCCAACTGCTGATGGGGCTGACCGGCCAACGCGATGTGGTCTTTGGCGCCGTCGTCTCGGGGCGCCCGGCCGAGCTGGCCGGCGCCGAGGCCATGGTGGGCCTGTTGATCAACACCATCCCCGTGCGCGCGACCACCACCGCGCACACCACCACCGCCGAGTTGCTCCACCAACTCCAAACCGCCCACAACCACACCATCGACCACCAACACCTGGGGCTTACCGACATCCACCACCTCAGCGGCCACACCCAGTTGTTCGACACCGTGTTCGTCTACGAGAACTACCCCACCGACACCAACGCACTCTCAAGTAGCCACCAATTGGCCATCACCGAATTCCGCGACTACTACCACTACCCGCTGACCATCCAAGCCGTGCCCGGCCACCAACTACACCTGCGCGTGCAATACCGCACCGACATCTTCGACCCCACCGACATCGACACCCTCACCGACCACTTCCAACAAGTGCTCATGGCCATGACCACCGGCCCCACCCAACCGCTGCCAACCCCCACCAACCTGCTCGCTCACCGCGACGCCGTGCGCCCAGCAGCCACAGCGCCACACCCCGGCAACGGTCGCCACCGCGCCCCGGACAGCCTGGTCGAACAAATCCTGGCCGACATTTACGCCCAAGTACTAGGGGTAGACCAGGTCGGAGTCGACGATTCCTTCTTCGACCTGGGCGGAGACTCGGTGTCGGCGATGCGCGCAATCGCCGCCATCAACGCAACCTTCGACACCCACCTCAGCGTGCTCACCTTGTTCGAGGCGCCATCGGTTAGCCGTCTCAGCCAAGAAATCCCGGACCTCAGCCCGGCGTCCGAATAGCAACGACGCCGTGACGCGCGGCGGTCACCACATCAGTGGCACGAGGCGGTAGCGCACCTTCTGCGTGTACTCCTGGTATCCGGCCAACTCTTCCCGGAGCAGTTTCTCTTCGTCGCGGATGCGCATGCTGAGCACGATCACGCCAGGTATGACGAAGATCAATCCCCAGAAGGATCCGAGTGCCAAAGGGGCGCCCACCAGCATGATCACGTTGCCGGTGTACATGGGGTGGCGCACCAGTCCGTACAGGCCGGTGGAGACGAGGGTCTGGCTTGACTCGACCCGTACGGTTGCGGCCGCGTGGCTGTTCTGAATGACGACCAGCATCATCACGCTCAGGCCAACGGCCACCAGCACATCACCGACCAAGGAGATTGCCGTCGGTACCGGCGACCAGCCAAAGCGGCGGTCAAGGGCGCTGACCACGAACATTGACGTCAGCGACAGCCATAGGCCGCTCATCACTACCTTCTGCGCCGTGCGGGTCTCCGCCGTCGGCCCCCCACGCATTCGTCGTTGCAGCGCAATGGGATTCGTACGTAGCAAGTAGGTGCTGGGAATCCATGTCGACAGGACGTATACCGCCAGAAACAGCCAGGCTTGCCAGTAGTTCACGGTGCCGGCCACCAAAAACAGCATCGTGCCGAACACCACCGGCTCAACAAGGGCGAACAGCAGCATTTTAGGAGTGGTTTTCACACATCCTCCTTACCGGCGCGATGATAGCGAGCACGAATAAAACCTGGTCGGGTGCGGCAAGTTTACGATGCCGATCCCAACGTCAAGCCAACACGTCGTGGTCGGGCCGCTTCGAAAGGTGCTCGTTGGCTCACACGATGTGAATCGTGACTTCTTGCATGGCATTTGCTCCGTACCCCAGCCGGTTCCACCGGGGCTTTCGGGGCTGACGGCAACCGGCGTGGTCGACGGCGCACGCGCGCACCGTCACTGCTCCCGGGTCATCGAGCTCGATGCCCAGCTCCCACTGCCGCCAGCTGCCCCGCACCGGAGCGCCCGCAAGTCGGGCCTGCTGCCAGGGCCGCTCGTCCACGCTGACCCAGACGTGGGCGATGGGCGCCGCCCCGGACCAAGCCAGGCCCCGGATCGTCACCTCACCGCACTGAAGTTGTTGTCCTGCAACGGGTTGCGTGATTACCGCGCGGACCCGCTGATGCCGAACCGGCTCGCTCAGGATCTGTCCGTCGTGCAACCATTCGTAGCGGTATCGGTCGGTCTGGAAATGGCCTTCGAAGCTGTGGTCGATGACCTCGATGTCGGTCAACCATTTCACCGAGGCCATTCCATACCACCCCGGGACCACGAGGCGTAACGGGTAGCCGTGGTGGCGGGGCAGCGGCGCACCATTCATTTCGTAGGCCAGCAAGGCAGCACTATCGGCGATGTCGGCCAGCGCAAGGCTGCGCTCGAAGAATGTGGTTTCAGTGCGCCCGTCGACGTGCCCGTAGTCGGCGCCCCGGAACACCACCTCGCACGCGTCGGCCGCCAGGCCCGCCTCGTCCAAGATGTCGACCAGTCGGACCCCGGTCCATGCGGCGGTGCCCGCCGCGCCGAGCCCCCACTGCAGGTCCGGCTGCTGTCGGTCCAGTGCGGAGCGGTTGTTTCCGGCGCATTCCAGCGTCACGACCCGGGTATGCGGGCGTCGCGCAAGCAACTCCTCGAGGCTATACGTCCGACGTCGCCGCACGTGACCGCCGACGGTGAGCCGCCAGTCGGTTGCGTCGACGGCCGGGATGGGGAAGTGATTACGCACGTAGAAGTGGTCGGTCGGGGTGATGTCCGCTCCGAGCATGGTGAGTCGCGGTGTTTCGGCGTTGAGCGGGTTGGCGGTGTGGACGCGCAAACCCGCGTCGACGGCCTGACGGCACGCCTCCTCCCAATCGACGGGTGGAGTGGTCAGCGCGGTGATCATCGGGCCGCGACCGGCTCAGATGCCGGCAGCGCCGCCCAGGCGCCGTATCCGCCCACGAGATCAGACACATCGCCAAAGCCGGCTGCGGTCAACCAGCTTGCCGCGATCATCGAGCGGTATCCAGCGGCGCAGTAGACGGTGGTCGGGCGGGTGTGGTCCAGTTCGTGGGCCCGCTGCACCAGTTGGCTCAGCGGAATGTGTACGGCGCCGGGGATCACGCCGTTGCTGAGTTCGCCGGGATTACGCACGTCGAGCACCACCAATCCCGGGTTGTCGGCCCGGTGCGTCGCCAGTGCCTCCGCTGTGCATCGTGAACTGGTCTCGATCGCTTCGGGATGGTCGACGAACGCGCCCAACGGGTTGTCGAGATAACCCACGACGTTGTCGTAGCCGATTCGGCCGAGTTGGATCGTGGCCTCGAGCTCCTTGCCTTCCGGGCACACCAGGACAAGACGCTGATCGGGACGCAGCACGCTGCCGGCATATTCGGCGAACCGCCCGTCGAGGCCGACGTTGACCGATCCGCGCAAGTGGCCGGCGGCGAATTCCGAGGGATCGCGCGCATCGAGCACGACCGCGCCGGTGGATCGCTGCGCGGCAAGTTCGGTGATCGACAGCGAGGCCGGCGCGGCTGCCTCGTCGAGCAGTGGACGCCGCTCGCGGTTGCGTTGGGCGGCGAAGGAGAAGTAGGGGGGTGCCGGCGGCTGGCCGGTCGTGACCGCGGTGACGAATTGTGCCTCGTCGCGCAGCGCCAGCGCCTGGTTGGTCCGTCGTTGTTGGCCGATGGTCGACGAGGTTTCGGCGGAAACGTTGCGGGCGCAGGGCGAACCCGGGCCGTGGGCGGGAAACACGCGAGTCTCGTCCGGCAGCGTCAACAGTTTGTGGTGCAGCGATTGGTAGAGCTGGTGCGCCATGTCGGCGCTGGTACAGCCGACGCCCGAAGACAAGTCGGGTCGGCCGACATCACCGATGAGCAGGGTGTCCCCGGTCAGCACACCGTAGGGGATGGCATGGTCGCGGTGCTCGTACACCGCAATGCTGATCGATTCTTGGGTGTGCCCGGGGGTCGCTCGAATCTCGAGTACCACCTGGCCGAGGTGCAGGCGTTGGCCGTCATGCAGCGATTCGATCGGGTAATCGGTGGTCACGCCTTCGCCGTAACAGATCGTGGCACCAGTCGCGGCGGCGAGTTCGAGGTGCCCGGAGAGGAAGTCGGCGTGGCAGTGGGTTTCGATCACCCGCTCGATGCATAGGCCGTCTTCCTCGGCGTCATGCCGGTAAACCGCGATGTCGCGGTGGGGATCGACCACGACCGCGCGGCCCGACGCCGAGTCGCCGATCAAGTAGGACAGCTGGGATAAGGAAGCCAGGAAATACTGCCGGAAGATCATGTCGCCGCTCCTTTGATGAGCAACCGGGTGTTTCGGAGCTTAGGCGCGACGCCCGATGAATGCGAGTGTTTCGGTAAAAATACTTTAATTGGTAATCAAGGCCGAATTGGCCAGGTATTACGGTATGCGGCGGGCGCGGCTTTGGTGAGGATCGGGCACACGATCGACAGCTACGGTATGCTGGCATACATGAAGCGGACGACGGTCAAGATCCCCGACGCGTTGGATGCTCGCCTGCGGCACGAGGCTAAGCGGCGGAATTTGACCATCTCGGACGTTAGCCGTGAAGCGCTCGAGGCATACCTTGGCCCGACCGGTGCCCGTCGGCGCCTCAACGCAGCGGCCGCCGGCCGTAGCGGTCGAAGCGATGTCTCCGAGCGTATCGAGGAGATCCTGGCAGCCGAGGTCGGACCATAGGGGCAATTGTTGTCGATGCGGGTCCTCTATATGCGTATGTCGACGCCGACGACGCTCACCATGCGCCGTCGCTGGAACTTCTACAGACCCATCCGGGTCCGTTGATCGTCCCGACACTCGTCATCACCGAAGTGGTCTACCTGCTGGGCACCAGGCTGGGCGCCGAAGCTGAGGTGCGGTTCCTCGGCGACCTGGCCGATGGGGCGTTCGCCGTCGAACCGGTGGCCGCGGGAGATTGGCTGCGGATCGCTGAACTTGTTGCGCGGTACCGAGACTTGCCGCTTGGCACCGTAGACGCCTCCGTGGTGACCACAGCAGAACGGTTGGGTATCAGCGATATCGCGACCGTCGACCGCAGTCACTTCACGGTCGTCCGGCCGTGCCATACCGAGAGCTTCACCGTTCTTCCGTGACTGTCGCGGTGTCGCCCGAGTCGTCTCACGACATGTGAGCCAAGTCGGGTTAGTCGATCTCCCCGGTCAGGCCGAAGTCGGCCATCGTGCTCGCGGTCACCTCACGCAAGGCGGATTTGGTGTTCTCGGCGCCCGGTTGGTAGGCGCCGATGCTGATGAAGATCTTGCCGTTGATGCGTCCGGACAGAATGATCATCCGACCGCCGAGCCGCTCCAGGAACCGGCGGGTTTCGCATTGCCCGGTGCCGCGCGCGTTTTCCACCTCGGCGACGGTGCCGTCGGGGCAGCCGATCACCGACGGGAGGTCGCCGAGGTACGAACAAAACACCGGGGCGTCGGGGTCGGCGGGCATCCTGGCGACCATCCGTTTCACCGCCCGCGTCGGCGTGAACGACGGCAGCCACAGGACCTGCTTGGCTTCGTCCGTAGTCTCTTTCAGCGTCTTCAGGGTCTGCTTGATGGCGGCCCGGATGTCGGAGAGATCCGTCGTGAGCCCCGTTGGGTCGACGCTGACGCGGGCGTACGACAGTGCCATCGCCCGCGTGTCGTCCTCGGTGCGATCACTCATCGGGATTTGCAGGGTGACGGCGCCGTCATCGGCTCGTCGGCGACCGATGCGCTCGGCGAGTTTCGCAGCGAACGCAGCAGCCATCGTGTGACTCGCTCCGCCAAGAGCCTCCGCGCGGGCATCCCACTCGTCCAGGTCGATGTAGGCCGTGACAGCCGGCACCAGGACAACCTCATCGTCGCCAGTGTCGGTGACGGCGACGGGCCGTGCTGGCCGTGGACGGCCACTTTCACGGTTGGCGCGGGCTTGTTTCCGGGCTAACTTGCCCGCCGTGACAACCGCCCGCGCAACCTGCGGTAGGTCCCGCGCGGTCTGCCGGGTGTCTTGACCCAGCGCGCGCAGCCGACTGCGTGACTGTGGCGGTGGGTAGCCAAGGTCGCGGGTTTTGCCCAGGGCCGCCTCGATGATCACGAGGGCGAGTCCGAGGCCGTCGATGAGGTTGTGCGACAGCACCAGGCTGACCGCGGTCGAGCCGTCGGTAAGAGGAAGGACGCCGAGATGCCAACCGGGCCCCGCTTCAGGGTCGATAGGCAGCTGCGAGCGTTCATCGAGCCAGTCGCTGACGTCGGCGCGGGGACGGGCACGTTCAGCAATGTCGATATCCGCCGGACCCCGATCTACCACCCATCGATGCCGGGCGATTGGCAGCGCGGGACGCTCGATGCGCCGTCCCAGCAAGCCCTGACCGAGATGATGGTGAAAACGCTGCAGCGCCTCGAAGTCGACAGCGTGCTCATAGACCCACGTGACTTGGATGACCACGTTCATGTCGGCGGCGTGATGCTCCGCCAACAAGGCCTCGTCCTCCAATGCGAGCCGGTTATCCGGGCGCGCATCACGTTCGGATGCGCGGCGCCTCATGGATTCGCGTGCACGACGTATCCGCCCTGCCACTACTGGCCCTCCTTGGTCCTCAGTCGTGCGTTTTCCGGGTCTGGTTGCGGCAGAGGTCATCACGATGCGACGGCCGTAGCCTGCTCGGCCATCAGCGTATCGGCCAGGTGCCGGGCCAAGGTACGCGCGGTGTTGTGGGTGGCGATGGCCTTGGGGGTCAGGCGGATTCCGGTTTCGGCTTCGATGCGGCTGCGGAGCTCAAGGAAGCCCAAAGAGTCCAGGCCGTGATCGGCGAACGAATGGTCGGGATCGACGGTGCGGCGCAAGATGAGGCTGGCCTGCTCGGTCACCAGGCGACGAAGCCGGGTCGGCCACTCGTCCGGAGGCAGCGTCAGTAACTCCGTGCGGACGGCGGCGGTGTCGTGTTGCTGCGCACTGCCGGCGGTCTTGAATGCCTCCGCGAATGGGCTGCGCGCAACGAGCATGCTGAACAACGGCGTGCCCGCCGTCGGCATGTACCCGGTGTAGGTGCGGTCATAGCGCAGCAGCGTCTGGAAGGCGTGCGCACCCTCGTCGGGGGCGATCATCGTGGTGCGGCCTTCTTCCAAAGACGCCGCACGGCCGATCTCGGCCCAGGCACCCCATGCAATCGTGGTGGCCGGTAGGCGTTGTTCACGCCGCCAATGAGTGAAGGCGTCCAACCAACTGTTGGCCGCCGCGTAAGCACCCTGGCCGGGTGAGCCGAGCAGCGCGGCCGCCGACGAAAAGCAACAGAACCAGTCGAGCGGTTGGCCGGCCGTCGCCTGATGCAAGTGCCAAGCGCCGTAGACCTTGGCCACCCAGTCACGCTCGATCAGGTCGTCGGTAATGGTGGTGAGCGTGGCGTCCTCCACCACCGCGGCGGCGTGCAGCACTCCGCGCAACGGAAGCCCGGTGGCGGTGGCAGCGGCGACGAGCCGTCCGGCGGTTGCGGGTTCGGCGATGTCCCCGCATTCGACGTGGACGTCGGCCCCGGTCGCGCGGATACTCGCTATGGCCTTCTCGGCCTGGGCGTTTGGCTGCGAGCGGCTGGTCAGCACAATCCGCCCGCACCCTGCCGCGGCCATCTCAGCGGCGAGGAACAGCCCGAGGCCGCCCAGACCCCCGGTGATGATGTAGGCGCCATCGGGGCGGTAGATCCGAGCCTGCTCCGGTGGCACTACCGCGGTGCTGTGTCCGCTGCGCGGCACGTCGAGCACGAGTTTGCCGCTGTGTTCGGCCGCGCTCATCACCCGGATCGCCGTCGCTGCCTCGGCAAGCGGATAGTGCGTGCTTTCCGGTGGTGGCAATTCGCCGTCTGCCACGAGCCGATACACCTGGCGTAGCAGATCCCCGACCCGCTGCGGACGGCTCTCGACCATCAGCGCCAAGTCGACGTAGTGGAAGGTGAGGTTGCGACGGAAGGGATACATCCCGAGCCGGTTGTTGGCGTAGACGTCGCGTTTGCCGATCTCCACGAACCGTCCGTCGACGGCCAGCAGTTCGAATCCGGCGCGCTGCGCGGCGCCGGTGAGGGAGTTGAGGACGATGTCAACGCCGTACCCGTCGGTGTCGCGGCGAATCAGATCGGCGAAGTCCGTGCTCCGTGAATCGTAGACATGCTCTATGCCCATGTCCTGCAGCATTTTTCGACGCTGCGGGCTGCCCGCGGTAGCGAAGATCTCCGCTCCCGCGGCGCGAGCGATCGCGATCGCTGCCTGCCCCACGCCGCCGGTGGCGGAGTGGATCAACACACGGTCACCGGCGCTGATCCGGGCTTGATCATGCAGGCCATACCAGGCGGTCGCGTGTCCGGTGGTCGTCGCGGCAGCGACCTCGTCGGTCAGCCCGGGCGGAAGTGGGGCCGCGACGCGCGCGTCACAGGTGACGAATGTGCCCCAGCAGCCGTTTTTGGAGAAGCCGCCGACGTGGTCGCCGACCCGATGATTGGTGACGTCGGGTCCGACCGCGGTCACCACGCCGGCGAAATCGGTGCCCGGTTGGGGCAGGCGGCCCTCAAGGCTGGGGTATTGGCCGAATGCGACCAGGACGTCGGCGAAGTTGATGCTGGATGCGGTGACGGCGACCTCGATCTCGCCGCGCCCCGGCGCAACGCGGTCGACCGCCGCGAATTCCATGGTTTGCAGGTCACCCGGAGTGCGGATCCCAAGGCGCATACCGTCGCGCTCGTGGTGGACCGTGGTGGTTCGGCGCTCATCCGGGCGCAAGGGCGCGGGCCGCAGCCGCGCGACGTACCACTGGCCGTCGCGCCAGGCGGTTTCGTCCTCGGCCGACCCGGACAGCAGCTCGAGCGCCAGCTTTTCGGGATCGCAATCGTCGTCCACATCTATCTGGGTGGGACGCAGTTGCGAATGTTCGGCGCCGATCACGCGCACCAAACCGCGCAGCCCGGCCTGGTCGAGGTTGACCCGGTCCGCAGGGTGGACGGCTTGAGCTCTTCTGGTCAGTACATAGAGCCGAGGCGGTTCCCCGGGCGATTCGGTCAGTTCGCGGGCGATCCGAATCAGGTGCCCGACATGCTCGCGGGCCGTGGCCAAGCCGGCTTCGTCGGAGGTGCCTGCCGGCGGTGGCAACACGACCACCAGACCAGTGACGGCGCTTGCCCGCAGCCGGGCATTCAGTTGATCGGCGCAGCCGGCGTGGTCGGCGCGCTGCGGCCACTCAAGCCAATCACATTGTGCGCCAGAGGCTTTCATGGCATCGACGAGCCTTGTTGTCAGGGAATCGTCGGTATCGGAGGTAGGGATCAATAGCCACTGGCCCGGGTCGCTGTCCCGGGACGCGGGTGGCTCGCTCTGCCGCCATTCCACGGCAAGGAGCCGCTCGGCGAGCAGGCGGTCGGCGTCGCTGACCGCGGTGGCGCTGCTGCCCAGCCGGAACCCTCGAATGATCAGCACCGGGGCTCCGGTTTCGTCGAGGACGTCGAGGTCGGCCTCCACATCCGACCCGTCCCCACGGTGCAACCGCACGAGGCAGTAGCGGGGATTGCGCGCCGGGTCGCACACGCGCAGTCGTCGCACGCTCAACGGCAACAGCAACCCGCCGTCGTCGTCGCCGTTGATGGCCCGGTGTGCGCCGACGGATTGGAAGCAGGCGTCGAGCAACACCGGGTGCACGCGGTAGGCGCCGCGCTGGGCGCGCAGCTGCTTGGGCAGCGCGAGCTCGGTCACCAGGGTGGACCCGTCGTCGGCGGTGTGCGCGGCGATCAGAGCGGCAAACGCCGGACCCAAGTTGACCCCGTGTGCGTCGAACCGCTGCCGTAGCTCGTCGCCTTCGGTGCGACGCGGGTGGGCGGCGAGCAGCGCACTGATGTCCTGCGGATGTGGTTGCGGCTCAACCTCATCGGCGCACAAGACGGCGACGGCTCGGCGCGTGCGTTCGCCGTCGTGATCGGTGACCACGTCGAATTCGACGACGCCGGGCGCGGCAGCCGAGGCCACCGCCGTGATCGGGGTCTGCTTGTCCAGCTGCAGCATCTGCTCGAAGCGGATGTCGTGAACCTCGGATTGCTCGCCGAGCACGGTATGGGCCGCTGACAATGCCATTTCACAGTAGGCAGCCCCGGGTAGAGCGGGCACGCCGTGGACCTGGTGATCGCCCAACCAGGGCAGCGCCGCGGTGCCGACCTCGCCCTGCCACACGTGGCGCTCCGCTTCCTCCGGGAGCCGGACATGTGACCCGAGCAGCGGGTGCACGGTGATAGTCCGGGCGCCGTGTACCTGGCGGTTCGTGCCGGCCGCGCCGATGTACAGCCGACGATGAGTCCACGTCGGCAGCGGCGCGTCGACCAGCCGCCCAGTCGGGTACAACGCCGCGAAATCGACTGCGGCGCCAGCACAATGCAGATTCGCCAGGAATTCGCGCAGTCCGTGCGGCAGCTCCTGTTCGCGCCACATACACGCCAGCGCCTGCGCTGAGACGTCGGCTGCGTGGGCGGTCTGTTCCACCGCCCGGGTCAGCAGCGGGTGCGGCGAAAGCTCCGCGAAAACGCGATGCCCGTCTTCCAACGCGGCCTGCACCGCGTCGGCGAACCGCACCGGATGACGCAGATTGGTCACCCAATAACTCGCGTCCAACCCCCGCTGCTCTCGAGGGTCGTCCAGTGTGGCCGAGTAGAACGGCACCGACGGCGCCACCGGGGTGAGCTCGGCCAGCGCATCGGCCAATTCACTGAGTATCGGGTCGACCTGGGGCGAGTGTGACGCCACGTCGACTGCCACTTCGCGGGCCATGATGTCGCGGCTCTCCCACAGCGCGACCAACTCACGAACTGTCTGCGTCGTGCCGCCGATGACAGTGGACTCCGGCGAGGTGATCACCGACACCACGACGTCCGAGAGGTTCCGGGCGGCTAGTTCGTCACGCACCCGCCGCGCGGGCAACTCCACCGAGGCCATCGCGCCGGCGCCGGCGATGGTGCTCAACAGCCGTGAGCGCCGGCAGACCACGCGCACACCGTCTTCGAGCGAAAGCGCCCCTGCGACAACGGCTGCCGCGGCCTCCCCGAGTGAGTGGCCGACCACCGCGCCGGGGCTGACGCCGTAGGCGCGCATCGCGGCGGCCAGTGCGACTTGCATGGTGAACAGGGTCGGCTGGACGCGGTCGATGCCGGTGACGGTCTCCGGCGCCGACATCGCCTGGGTGACGGAGAACCCCGATTCGGCGGCGATCAACGGTTCGGCCTCGGCGACCGTGGCGGCGAACACCGGCTCGGCGGCCAGCAGCGCCGCACCCATCGCGGCCCACTGTGAACCCTGGCCGGAGAACACCCATACCGGCCCTCGGTCGTCCTGGCCGGCCGCGGCCGGATACGGAATGTCGCTGTCGGCGACCTCGTGCAAACGCGTGGTGAGCTCAGCAAGGCTTGCCGCGACGACGGCTGCGCGCACCGGCCGGTGACCACGCCGGCGGGCCAGGGTGTAGGCCAGATCGGCGGCCACCAGCTGGTCGGCGCGCGCGCTGATCCACTCGGCGAGCCGGGCTGAGGTGCGCCGCAGCGCCTCGGTCGAGGTAGCGGACAGCGCGTACACCAGGGGGCCGGCGGGGGACACCTCATCGTGGGGGGCGACGTCCGGGGCTTCTTCCAACACGGCGTGCACGTTCGTTCCGCTCAAGCCATACGACGATACGGCCGCCCGTCGCCGTTCCTGGTCTTGCCGCGACGGCCAGGGCGTGGCCGCTGTCGGGACGAACAGTCCCGTTTCGATTTGGGCGAGTACATCGGGTAGCCGGGTGAAGTGCAGCGAGGGCGGGACCACGCCGTGTTGCAGCGCCAGGGTCGTCTTGATCAAGCCCAGTGCGCCGGCCGCGGCCTCGGAGTGGCCGAAGTTGCTCTTGGCCGATCCGAGTGCACACGGCGCACCGTCCAGGCCGTAGACCTGGGCCAGGCTGCCGAATTCAATCGGGTCACCGACTCGGGTGCCGGTGCCGTGGGCCTCGACCATGCCGACCGTGGCGCCGTCCACCCCGGCAGCCGTCAGCGCCGCCCGGTAGGCCATGGCCTGCGCATTCAACGACGGCCGGGAAATGGTCTTGGTGCGACCGTCGTGATTGGCCGCGGTGCCGCGCACCACCGCGAGGATGCGGTCGCCATCTCGCAGGGCGTCCGGCAGGCGCTTCAGCAGGACCACGGCGCATCCTTCGGCCCGGACAAACCCGTCCGCGGCGACGTCGAAGGAATGGCAGCGGCCGGTGGGGGAGTACATCCCCAGCGCCGAACCCGCCGCGTTCATGATCCCGGAAATCAGGGTGTTGACGCCGCCGGCCAGGGCGAGGTCGCTTTCGCCGTCGTGCAGGCTGCGGCAGGCCAAGTGCAAGGTGAGCAGACCGGTTGAACATGCGGTGTCCAGCGTCATTGCCGGACCATGTACTCCCAGCCAATACGCGATGCGCCCGGAAGCCAGGCTGGGAGTGTTGCCGGGGTAGGCATAGGCATCGTGGATGGCGCCGGATTCATAGGTCAGCACGACGTGGTCGTCGTGGACGATCCCCATGAATACACCGGTCTTGGACCCGAACAGCGAGCGCGGATCCCGGCCGGCATGCTCGATGGCCTCCCACGAGGTTTCCAGCAACAACCGGTGATTGGGATCCATGTAGGTCGCTTCATGTGTCCGGAGACCGAAGAACGGGGCGTCGAATCCCCAAATGTCGTCCAGGAATCCGCCGCATCGCGTCACCGACTTACCGGGCACGCCCGGCTCGGGGTCGTAAAATTCGTCGACGTCCCAGTGATCGGCCGGAATTTCGGTGACCAGGTCGTCGCCCCGCAGTAACCGCTCCCATAGTTCGTCCGGTGAGTTGATCCCTCCGGGGAGTCGGCAGGCCATTCCGATTACTGCGACGGGAGTGACGGTGGCCTCCGTCATGGCCGTTCACCTCTTTCCAGCCGGTGTTTCAGCAGCACGGCCGAATTCCGAAACCGGCGGTTATTCGCCCAGTCGTTTTGACAGCCGCTTATCCGAGCTCAATGGATCGAACCGGTCGGTAGCCTAATCGTTCCTGTGAGCTGTGGTGGTGGAATCCGGTTCGCCGCGGTGCACGCCGGTCCGATCGACGGGACTGGCTGTGCGCAAGCCGAAGCGGTGCAAGGGGTTGACCAGCATGGACCCTACTGAACGCCGATTCCGAATCTGTTATGGACTTCTCGGTACAACCGCGTCCGCATATACCCGCGGCTTCATCCGTGGAGTCGCCTCGCAGGCGAGCAAGGCGGCACCCGCGTGAGTAGTGCGCTATCGTGCTGAAATTCCCAACGACCGAAAGAACATTGCTTGGTGGCAACCGTCGACGCTCGTTGTCTCGCTGGCCGCGCAAGGCTGGATCTCCGAGCGCGCAGGCGCGCAGCCCTCAGCGGGTTACTATCTGGACCTGCCTCACGCCAATGATTCATAGGTACTGCGTTACCCACGAGAAGCCGTTACTGCCCGACAGCTGGTATGACACCTGCATCGCGCTGGGGGATTTCGAACCCGACTCCGCGTTCCACGTGAGACAACTCGATCAGTTCTGGCACGAGGCGAGACCGATTGCATACGGCGCCGCAGGATCACACGTCTTGCCCATCGCGATCGAAAGGTCTTCCGACGATGCTGAGCTCACCGAAATGTGTGCTTACCGAAAGAGAATCCTTCCTTCTCCGGAGGGGATAGAGTCCCGTATCTATCCGACAATGCGGGAGTTGAGCCTGAACGACTTCGGCCGGAAGGCTGACCTAGCCGTATTCACCCCCACAGCTGGCCACGATTTTCTGGTTGCGCAGCCTATGCGTCTCAGAAAACCGGTAGTTGACCACTATGCCGCAATTCATCACCGCAGAGATATTGTTGACTACGCGTCTCTAGCGGTCGAGACGGGCGTGTTGGATGCCGACTCCGCTTCAGACTTCTTGGCTGCAAGGTACTTCATTCCCGGTGGCGTTGAACTCGGGATTTTCCCGACAGAGTGGCTGGTGCAGGTTCTGTCCGGAATCGAGATCGTTGGCAGAGAATTTCTGAATCGGCACGGCGATCGTCTGAGAAAATACAACACTTTTCAGATACGAGCCGTCGGGTTTCTCACCGAGCGGCTGGGGTCCTATTTTCTAGTTCGGCATCTCACCAGAAAGTATTTGAACAACATTCCTGCTGAGATATTCGGATATATGACCGTCATTGTCGAAGATAACGGGAATTACTCCGCCGGGTTAGCCGATCGGCCGAAGAGTCGGTCGAAGTGGCGCAAGACTAAACCCAAGCGGGCCGAATGAAGGCCGTAATATTGGCCGGAGGTCTCGGTACTCGGCTCAGGGAAGAAACCAGCATCCGTCCCAAGCCGATGGTGGAGATCGGTGGGCGGCCGATCCTGTGGCACATCATGAAGCTCTACTCCAACCACGGCATTCACGATTTTGTTATCTGCTGTGGCTACAAGGGCTACATCATCAAGGAATATTTCGCCAACTACTTCCTGCACATGTCGGACGTGACGTTCGATCTCTCCGTCAACAGCATGGAAGTGCATGAGCGCCACGCAGAACCCTGGCGAGTGACGCTGGTCGATACCGGTGACGACACCCAAACCGGCGGACGCCTCAAGCGCGTGGCGACCTACGTCCAGGACGACGAGGCCTTCTGCTTCACCTACGGCGATGGGCTCAGCGACGTGAACATCCGAGCGAGCGTCGAATTCCACCAGCAGCACGGACGCCACGCCACGGTCACGGCGGTACTGCCGCCGGGGCGCTATGGGGCCATCGAGTGCGCCGACGGGCGGGTCACGCGCTTTGTCGAGAAGCCGCGCGGCGACGGCGGTCTCATCAACGGTGGTTTCTTCGTCCTCTCACCCGCAGTACTCGACTACATTGACGGCGACCAAACCCCTTGGGAAGGACCACCGTTGGCTCGACTCGCCGCTGACGGCCAAATGATGGCCTTCGAGCATTCCGGCTTCTGGCAACCGATGGACACGCTTCGCGACAAAAACCTGCTCGACGAATTGTGGAGTAGCGGCGAGGCACCGTGGAAGTGCTGGCGTTGAACGTTTTCGGGTCCGCTTATCGCGGGCGCCGGGTGTTGGTCACCGGCCATACCGGCTTCAAAGGCAGCTGGCTGTGTCTGTGGTTGCAGACGTTGGGCGCCGAGGTCAGCGGACTTGCATTGGATCCATCGGTCGAGCCCAGCCATTGGGATCTGCTGAAACTAGCTATCGACGACCATCGTGTCGACGTTCGCGATGAAGAGGCAGTCCGCGCGGTCTTCGCTGCGGTAAGGCCGGAGATGGTTTTCCACTTGGCTGCGCAGCCGTTGGTCCGTCGCTCCTACCGCGACCCGGTCACCACGTGGGCCACCAACGCGATGGGCACCGTGCATGTGCTCGAGGCCGTTCGCCACACGCCGGAGGTGCGTGCCGTGGTAGCGGTCACGAGCGACAAATGTTACGAGAATCGCGAATGGCCCTGGGCTTATCGAGAACAAGACCGCCTGGGGGGCCATGACCCCTACAGTGCGTCCAAGGCCAGCGCCGAGTTGGTGGCCGCGAGCTATCGAGTTGCGTTGCTGCAACACCCGTCCGCGCCGCTGCTGGCAACCGCGCGGGGCGGCAACGTGATTGGAGGTGGTGACTGGTCCGAGGACCGGCTGATCCCCGATCTGGTGCGCTCGGTCGCCGCCCGTGAACCATTGATCATTCGCTCGCCGCAGGCCACGCGCCCTTGGCAGCATGTGCTGGACCTCCTCAGCGGATACCTGCTGCTCGGACAGCGGCTTCTGGCGGGTGACACCACATGTGCCGATGCCTGGAACTTCGGCCCTGATGTCGAGGGGAACCGCACGGTCGAGCAAGTGCTCGAAGACCTTGCTCGTGGATGGCCACAGCTTCGGTGGGAAGTGACATCGAGTCCCCAGCCGCACGAGGCGGGCTTGCTGCACCTCGACAGCGCCAAGGCAAAGATGCATCTGGGGTGGCGCCCGGTCTGGAACCTCGAAAGCACGCTCCACCACACGGCCCATTGGTATCGCCAATTGCTGGAGGCAGATGACGTGATCAGCGCCGACGACCTGGCCGCCTACGTTGCCGATGCCGCTGAGGCGGACCAAGTTTGGGCGACGACATGAGCACAGTCGATATCCCGAGAAGGTGTTCGCGCCCGCCGGCCCGAGCCGGCCACGCCTGCGGATGCGGTTCGGGGCGGGACTTGTCGGTGCCGGGTGTGATGATGTGGTCATGTCTTCGATCGGGTCGTCAAACGCTGTTGAAGTGCGCCCCAAGGACCGCCTCGAGGTGTTGTTCGAGGAGCTGGCGGAGTTGGCCGGTCAGCGCAACGCAATCGATGCGCGCATCGTGGAGATCACCGCTGAGGTGGAGCGCGACGAGCTGTGCGGCATCACGGGCGCGCGGTCGGTGTCGGCATTGCTGGCCTGGAAGATGGGTTTGTCGTCGACAACCGCCAACACGATCGTTACCGTCGCACGCCGGCTAGACGAGTTTCCCCGCTGCGCTGCGGAAATGGGGGAGGGTCGATTGTCGCTGGATCAGGTCGGCGTCATCGCGGGCCGGGCAGGCCAGGGGTCCGATGCGCACTATGCCGAGCTGGCCGCAGTTGCCACGGTCAGCCAGCTGCGCACCGCAATCAAGTTGGAACCGCGGCCCGATCCGGGTCCGCGGCCTGAACCGCAGCCAACGATCACCAAGACCAGCAACGCCGAGATGGACTTCTGGCGAATCACACTCCCGCACACCGACTCGGCCAAGTTCGAGGCGGCGCTGCAGTCGCATCATGATGCGCTCATGGGCGAGTGGAGACGCGACCGCGACAGTAGCGACGAGACATCCGACCAACACCCTGCGATGCCGACGAATACCGATGCGTTCATGAGGCTGGTCGAGACGGGGTGGGATGTTGAGGTGCAACGTCGCCCCCACGGACAGCGCACCACGGTGGTGGTGCATCTCGACGTCAAAGACCGGGTGGCTGCGCTGCATCTGGGTCCGCTGCTGTTGGAATCCGAGCGGCAGTACCTGACATGTGATGCCACGTGTGAAGCGTGGTTTGAACGCGAGGGCGAAGTAATCGGTTGTGGTCGATCGACCCGCACGATTAGCCGTCGGCTCCGCCGCGCACTCGAGCACCGCCACCCCACGTGCGCCGTTCCGGGCTGCGCAGCCACCCGCGGCCTGCACGCCCATCACATCCGGCATTGGGAAGACGGCGGCCTCACCGAACTGGCCAACCTGGTGCTGGTCTGTCCTCATCACCACCGCCTGCACCATCGCGGCGTCATCGCCATCACCGGACCCGCAGACCAGCTGAAGGTGACCGACAGCGACGGCCAAGCACTCAGCGCCGGATCGCTTGCCCGCCCACCCAAGCGGCCACCGCCTGCGGTAGGGCCCTACCCCGGACCCAGCGGCGAGCGCGCCGACTGGTGGTGGTACGAGCCATTCCAACCCCAACCACCACCGGCGCCGTCTAGCAACTAGGTTGCCCATTCGAGCCGACGACGTGCGGCTATCTGCCGCCGGCGTGGGCTATAGGAACCCGCCGAGACTTCGCCTCGACAGCGGCCCAGAGCGCCAGAATCGCCCTGTGCCGCTGGGCATTCCCGTCGTCCCCGTCCGAGAACGAATCGCACAACTGCCTGAGCAGGCCTACCCGCGCATCCTGGCCCTGCACCGCACCCGAGTCAGCCGAAGAAAACGGGTCACGCTGATCTGCGAGCGTCTGCACCACTTGCCCGTTGTTGTGTGCGACAACCCTGAAGAACGTGTTTGTCTCCCGACTGGCGAGCGTCAGCACACATGGGCAGAGGTTAGGCCCCGTGAAAGTTCCTTCCCAGCAATCGATCTCATCGTCTGACGCTCCACAGACTGTCGAGGTCGATACGCCGTCGTAGCCCAATTCGGACAACAGTGCGATCGCCTGGATCCCGTAGAACCGAACAGCACCGCCGCCGCGCGAACTGAATCTTTTCCAGTTGTCCAGGCCGACGCGATAGTGATGTGCCAAGAAGCTCCAGTCGAAGGAAATGCTGTCGGCGGATCCGGTAAGCGCTTCCCGGAGCTTGCCTGCCCATGGCGTGAAGCGAAACGTATATCCCACCCGGTAGCGCTTTCCCGCATTCTCAACCGCCATGAGCAAGGAAGCGGCCGATCCGGGAGTCGGCGCGAGCGGCTTCTCGAGGATCAGCTGACGGATATTGGGCATCTCTGTCAGGCGAGGAACCCATCGCATCTGGTCTTCCGGGCGAAGCGCGATCACCACTCCGCTGGACCTCGCCAAAGCGTCGTCGACATCGCTGCACCAGACCACCTGTTGCACATACCCGGAGAGTTCCGCTCGACCGCTCACCGCGTCCCGATAGCGGCTCGGTAGCGCAACTTCAACGCCCGCCTCGACGAGAGCCGGCAGATATCCGTAGCTGCCAAACCCCGAGCCGAGGATCGTGAACAAGCTCAAGCCTGGAAGTCGTCACTGCTGAGGACGTCGAAAACCGGGCCCTGGTAACCGCTATCGGAGAGGTAGCGCCGGATTTCTGCGGAGATGTGCCAAGCCAGATTCAGCAAGGGCTTGGTTTGCGGACCCAGTTCAAACAGAGCATCGTCCGACAGGATCGGAATCCGCGTGCCGGGCACGTAGTGCCCGATCTTGATCGAGCCAGGTTTCTCGTGGACTGCGACGATCTCGTTCTCGGTGATACCCAGAAGCTTGACCAGGATGGCGGCGCGACCGGGGAACGCCTTGGCGCGGATCGGTCCGTGTTCGGCGACGACGTGCCTGATCTCGCGCGCCTTGCGGTCTTTCCACAGCTCTACATCACGGGCGAGTTGGCCGAAACTTCGTTGAAAGTTCTGCTCACGCGCAATGACGTCGGCTGCCGTTGCCTCCGCACGCTGCGAGCCGTGCCCGAGGGTGATCCGGATATTTCCGCCATAGCGGGCGGGAAACTCGACATCCACGATGTCCAGACCTAGTGACTTCGCGATGAAATCGAAGGAGTGATACGAGTAGGTCCTGGGGTGCTCGTGGTAGAAGGTGTCGAATTGATGCCGGTCGAGTACGGCGCCCAGGTAATGGTTCTCGATCACGATCGTGGTTTGCGGCCCCAGCAGAAGTTCGAGCGCGGAAAGGACGCCTGACAAGTCCTCGATATGGGCGAACACGTTGGTGAACGTGATGAGATCCGGCGTGCCGGCCCCGTCGCGGATCGCCGCGGCTGTCTCTCGGCTCAGATAGTCCTGGACGACAAAATGGCCTTTCGCCGCCGCGTCGCGGCCGGCGCCGGTTGGCTCGATACCGGCTGTTTTCGCCCCGGCATCCCGGAAGAAATCCAGCAGGCTGCCGTCGTTGCAGCCGACATCGAGCACGAGCTTCTCGGTCAACGGGCCGAGTCGTTCGACGCATGAGCCCACCAGGCTGCGCATCCCGGACAATACGTCGGCCGTGAAGCGCGAGCGATAGTGATAGTCGTCTGGGAACAGATTTTCTTTCGGCACCTGGAAGCGTTGGTGTGCGGTAGCGCATGTCGGGCAAAAGCCGATATTGATCGGGTATTCGCGGCATTGCCGGGGATCACCGATCTTGACGAGGTCGTCGCAAAGCGGATGCCGGCCCAGATCAAGCACGGGCAGCAATTGACTGCCGCCGCAGACTTCGCAGCCCGTGATCTCCGTCAGATGTGTGTCGCCGTTTGCCGAAGTGGTCAGCCAACTGCTGCCTGGCGATCTGTTGTCCACCGGCCTCCTTGGGTATAAGCCTCGTCGATCCTAACGTCGCGCTGACGGTGTTCCGAAAGTCATCGCCTACTCTGACGGCGTGGCAAAAGATTGGGCTGCCGATCAGGCGGCGCGAATTGGGGACGAAATCAGGCGACTAAGAGGCTCCCGCTCAGAGCAGTGGCTGTCAGATCGAACCCACGCGCTCGGATACCCCGTGGAGTGCGCGACGATCGCCGAGTTCGAAAACCACAAACGCAAAGACGTGAGCACGGCCGAGTTGGCTGTCCTGGCCAAGGCGTTGGATACCGCTCCGATCGCGCTGCTGTATCCCTCGTCGTATCCCACCGAGTTGCAGATGTTGCCGGGTGTCGACGCAACGAGTTGGAGTGCGGCCGAATGGTTCTCGGGGCTGACGAACCATCAGCAGCGCGTGACCGAAAACGTGAGAGCCCTCGCTGAAGACCGAGAGTTCGCTCAGCTGTCTTCCGAATGGATGAATCGAAGCATCCCGAACCGCTATTCGTACAACTTCGAATGGCTGGGCCGGCCGATCATCCAATACCCACCGGATGTCGTTTCCCTACAGGAGCTGATTTGGACCGTCAAGCCCGATGTCATCGTCGAGACCGGAATCGCGCACGGGGGTTCATTGATTCTCAGCGCTTCCATGCTTGCGCTGCTTGACTTGTGTGACGCCATCACCACCAACAGGCCACTCGACGTGGGTGCCTCCAATCGGCAGGTCATCGGCGTCGATATCGAGATACGCGCCCACAACCGTGCGGCGATAGAAGCACATCCACTTTCTCCCTACATCACGATGATTGAAGGGTCGAGCGTCGAGCCGGCGATCATCGAGCAGGTTCACGACGCGGCACGCGGCCGTGGGACCACGCTGGTGTGCCTCGACAGCAACCACACGCACGAGCATGTCCTCGCTGAGCTGTCGGCCTACGCATCGCTCGTGACGCCGAACAGTTATTGCGTGGTATTCGACACGATCGTCGAGGACATGCCCGACGACATGTTTCCCACCCGGCCGTGGGGGCCCGGCAACAACCCGAAGACGGCGGTCTGGGAGTTTTTGAAGTCGCACTCCGAGTTCGAGATTGACCAGCAGATTCCGCAGAAGCTCCAAATCACCGTGGCGCCTGACGGATATCTGCGACGAGTGCGTTAAAGCTATGCGGCACATCCGTTTGAGTGCGCTTCGGAAGTAGGACCTTGGTGAACGTCGTTCTGAAGTTTTCTCCCATCGCTCGGCCCTACCGTCACCGCAGCCGGCGCAAAATGCTGCGAGCGCTGCGGCGAGAACTTGCTTCCAGGACCACCTGGTCGGCGGTGGACACCGAGCTTCGCGGCGAGACCGCTGACGTGGTCAACCGGACGCCCAGGGTCCACAAGTTGGCGTACTTCTCGCCGATCTACGAGCCTGTCGTAGACCGAACCAGTCCGATCCGGGTGTTGGAGATCGGAGGCTTCTACGGGGACTCGGTACAGATGTGGCAGCAATACCTTCAGCCCGACTCGCTCATCGTCGGTATTGATGTTGACTCGAAACTGGCGAAAATCCAGGATTCAACAGGCGCTCACGTCCGCATGGGTGGCGAGAACGATTCTTTCCTGAGAGAAGTAGCTGCAGAATTCGGCCCGTTCGACGTCATTATCGATGCGGGTAGCAAAACGAGCTCCCAGCTGGTGAGTTCTTTTCGCTGCCTGTTCGACAATGCATTGACCGACAGCGGCGCCTACCTCATTGACGACGTGTTCTGCGATTATTGGACATTTTTGGGCAGCTTTTCGTTCAAAGACGTCGGACGAGCTTTACTGGACGCTATGTGGGGCCATTATCAGGTCGCCACGAGCATCGCCAACTTCCGAGCCGGTCACCTTGTCGTCGTGCGTCGTGCAGCCTTGATCCATGATGGTCCGCATGAATAGCAGTGCGGACGACATTGCGCGCATGCCTCGGGGCGGGCCGGAAGCTTCCTGGCTGGACAGGCGGTTGCAGACCACCCGGCTGGAATATCTGGACCGCGACGACGTCGACGAGTTGAAGCGCAAGGTCATCCGGGCGCTGGATCGGGCCGGGGGGCGGCGGAGGATCGGCATTTACGAGCGGTGCGCCCGGATGGCGCTTCGTGAGGTTGCTGACCTCGGCTCTCCGAAGATCCTCGAACTCGGAGCCGGCCTCGGCGGAATGTCACGCAAGTTGCTGGCGATTCATCCCACTGCCGAGGTGACGGTCAGCGACATCGACCCGGAGTTCGTGGGTGCGGTGGCCGACGGCGATCTCGGGAAACACCCGCGCGCAACCGTGCGCGAAATGGACGCTACCGCGATCGACGCGCCGGACGGGTACTACGACCTCGCGGTCTTCGCGTTGTCGTTGCATCATCTGCCGCCCGAGTTGGTCGTGCGGGTGTTCGCGGAGGGCACCCGGGCGGCGAAGAAGCTGTTGATCGTGGATCTGCGCAGGCCGCCGGCGCCGGTACACGTCGCGGTTTTGGCGGTCGTGCTGCCGTTCACCCGGCTGGTCCCTCTGCAACACGACGGGCTCATCAGTTCGCTGCGTGCATACAGCGCATCGGCGCTGCGCGCGCTGGCCCACCATGCCGACCCGGCGATTAACGTCGAGTTCCGGACCCGAGGTCTGGGTCCGACGGTCGCGGTGGCCAGCCGCGCCCACGTCAATTGACGCGTCCCAAGGCCGCGGGTCGTCGAACTCCTTCACCCCGCCCCAATTCGTCAATTCGAACCTCGTCAGCACATAGAAGTTCCATAGCTTTGCGAGCACAACTTTCATCGCGGGCCTTTCCGCACCGCTTCACAACCGCGCCGTTTGCGAACTGTGCTGGAGCAACCGATCTTTGGCGTAGGTGTAGATAGCGGCTAACCCACGACAGTGCGGTGTACTGCGAGCTCTGTCTCGAAACTTTAAAGGAGCCAACTTCGACTGTTGCGAGTTTCCACTAACCGGATCGGGAACTTCGCAATTTGCGCATCGGCCCAGATGCTACGGTCGGCCGGTGACAAAGAGCGCGGAGGAAACAACCCCGGTGCCCGTCGAACCGACCATGCCGCAACCTCCGAGAACCGAACCCACCCCGTCGTTGCTGTCACGCCGCTTCATCGGTGTGGTTGTCGCTATCGGTGGCGTACTGCTGATGGCGTATATGGATGGCCCCGTCGCGGTCTATGCGCTTCCTAAGATCCAAAATGAACTGGCCCTGTCGAATGCTGAGCGCAGCTGGGTGATTACCGCCTACGTGGTGGCCTTTGCCAGCCTGATGCTGCTGGGCGGCCGCCTGGGTGACGCGATCGGCCGCAAGCGGACCTTCCTCATCGGGGTTGCGGTGTTCACCTTCGCCTCGGCCCTGTGCGGCATCGCGTGGAACGGGGACATCCTCGTGCTGGCTCGTTTCATGCATGGCGCGTCCGCGGCGATCGTGGCACCGACGTCTATGGCGCTGATCGTCACCACCTTCCCGAAGGGGCCGACCCGTAATGCGGCCACGGCGGTGTTCGGCGCAATGAACGGTGTGGGCGCGGTATTGGGGCTGGTGGTGGGTCCGACACTGACCGAAGTGTCATGGCGGCTGGCGTTCTTGGTGAACGTGCCGATCGGGTTGGTGACGGTGTTCCTGGCCCGCAGGGCGCTGCGGGAAACCTTGAAGGAGCGGATGAAACTCGACGCCAGCGGCGCCGTGCTGGCCATGTTGGCCTGCATAGCTACGATTTTCGGCTTCTCGATTGGGCCGGAGAAGGGTTGGCAGTCGCCGCTCACGATCGGTGCGGCAGTGGTGGCCCTGGGCGCCTTGGTGGGGTTCGTGGTGGTGGAGCGCACGGCCGAAAACCCCATCCTGCCATTTAATCTGTTCTCTGACCGCAACCGGCTGGCCACGTTCGGGGCCATGTTCCTCTCGGGCGGGGTGAGTTTCACGCTGACCGTGCTCGTCTCCCTCTATGTGCAAACCATCATGGGCTACGGTCCGCTGCACGCAGGTGTCAGCTTTATCCCGTTCGCCGTCGCGACGAGCATCGGGGTGGCGTTGGCGTCGCGGCTGGTTTTCCGGTTCGCTCCGCGAACAGTGGTGATCTCCGGCGCCATCCTGGTGGTGGGCGCGCTACTGTACGGCTCGACGTTCAGCCGCGGCATGCCGTACTTCCCGAATTTGGTGGTGCCGATCGTCGTCGGCGCTATCGGCCTCGGCATGATCAACGTGCCGCTCATGCTGTCGCTGGTTGCCAGCGTCAATTTCGACCGAATCGGGCCCACCACCGCAATTGCCCTGATGTTGCAGACCCTGGGTGGGCCGGTGGTGCTGGTCGTCGTCCAAGCCGCCATAACGATGCGCACGCTGCAGCTGGGCGGCACCGTCGGGCCGCCGGAGCACATGAACACCGCCCAGTTGGATGCGGTGGATCACGGCTTGACGTTCGGTCTGCTGTGGCTGGCGGGAGTGGTCATCCTGCTCGGTTCGGTGGCGCTGCTCATCGGCTACACCGCGCAGCAGGTGGCGCATGCACAAAAAGTCAGGCAGGCCGCCGCCGGCGAAGACGTGTAACTCGTGGCTAGAGTTGCGAGCAGCACGCGCGTCCCGAAATCGTTGTGCCATACACCGATTCAGGACAATAAGTGCCGGGTCCCCGGCTATCCTGCCGCTATGCGCCAGAGCCGAACCACGTTGGAGAATCTTATGGTGGAGCACCGCGCTCCCGCTCTGTCCACGGCATCGAGCGCGAGGTTGTGCTCGTGATCCCTGCAGGTCAGAGCGGCACGGCGGCCCGCCCCGTTGTTGTGTTCGTGATGGGCGCGCCTCGGTCTGGAACGTCGGCGCTCACCCGGGTCCTCTCGCTATGTGGCGCTGCGCTTCCAGCCAAGATGGCGGGCGCCGATCGGAACAATCAGCGTGGCTATTGGGAGCCGCGCGAGTCCATCCATCTCAACAACAAAATTTTGCGCCGGCACAACAGCACCCCGTTCGACCCGTCGTTGCGTTTACAAGAGGACGGTGAGTTCGACGCCGACGAGAAGGCTCGCTGCGTCGCCGAAATCGGGGCGTTTCTGTCCACGTTGCCGGCCGCGCCGGTCGTGCTCATCAAGGATGCGCATGTAACGTTGCTGTCCAGCTTGTGGTTTGAAGCGGCGCGCCAGGCCGGATTCGATATCGCGGTCGTGATTGCGGTGCGCCGCCCGCAGGAGTCCATCGCGTCGGGCGCGGCTGCATTTCAAATCCCGCCGGAGCTCGGGAGTGCGGTGTGGTTGAAATTCTCTTTGTTGTCGGAGCGAGTCACACGCAACCTGCCGCGCGTGTTCATCGACTACGCCAACCTCCTTGACGACTGGCGTCGAGAAGTAAAGCGAATTTCCGTCGCGCTCGGAATCGATCTCAACGCCCGGGACGAGGACGCAATCGACGAGTTCCTCACACCGGATCTTCACCGCCAGCTACACACCGGCCCAGTGGCAGAGCCCTTCGGCACGAACTGGCTTTCTGTGGTCGACGAAGCGCTGCACGCCGCTGCGCACGAGGAGCCCTGGGATCAGGCTGCGTTGGATAGAGTGTTCGACGCGTATCGGACGAGTGAGCAGGGTTTCCGGGCGGCGTTCGAGACTTACCAACGCTTGCACAAGATTAATCGGGTCATCCTGCCGTCCATCCTGAAGCTGCGTCACGAGGTGGTGGCGATGGCTCACCGGCGTCGCGGGACGTGGGCTTAGACCGGCCCATGGATGCCGAGAGGATGATTTTGCGGCTCAGGTGACTGGACTTCCCCGTACATCAGTGAACCGCCCGCGGGTCCGGAGCCGTCCCACGCCCGCCAACGCGCCGTAAACGAGCGAAGTTCTCCAGGAGATCGGCGGTGTTGGCAACGCTTTCGGCAGGCTTTGTCATTTGACTGGCGACCTCGCGGGCTCGCGCAAGGTATTTCGCGTCGAGGATCCGGCGCAGGTCTGCGACCAGTGTTTCTTGGTTTGCGGCCGAAATGCGGCGCCCGAAGCCAACTTCCAGTCGCTTTACGAGCGATCCCCAGATCGCCTGATCGGGCGCCGTCCAGTAGACCAGCGTGGGGGCCCCGGCGCGCAGACCCGCTGAGGTGGTGCCCATGCCACCGTGGTGCACGACCGCACGGCAAGCCGGAAAGGCGGCAGCGTAATTCATCGCGCTTACTACCTTGACATGGTCGAAGTGGGGGAGGTTGCTGAAGTCGCTCCAGCCGGCGCAAACCAACGCCCGCTCACCTAACTGTGTGCAGGCGGCGCTGATCATCGCGAGCGTGTCGGCAGGGGATTTGACCGGTGTGCTGCCAAACCCGAAGAAAATCGGCGGTGTCCCCGCGCCAATCCAGAAGGCGATTTCGTCGTCAGCATCTGTGGGCAACTCCATCGTCAGCGCGCCGACAATGGGCCGTTGACCATTCCATTTCGTCCATTCGGCTGCCAGCCCGGGGAAGCAGACCTCGTCGTAGGCCTGGATCTCCAGTGACCCCGCTTCGGTGATCCGCCGTGGCGCGGGGCCTTTGGCCTTCGGCAGACCTAGTTGACGGCGCTGCGCATCATCCAGCCTCTTGAACATCGGCCAACCCAACCACTCCGACACCTTCATCACAGAACGGCCCAA
>NZ_LZKJ01000172.1 GCF_001672775.1 Mycobacterium kyorinense
GCATCAACCCCGCCTTGGCCGCAAACGCCGACTGCGACGCCACCAACTGCGGAATATGGGCATCCAACAAACTCATCGTCTTTCCTTTCTCCGACTACCGATTACCCCACACATCGCTTAGTTGTTCCAGGGTGTCTCCCCTCCGAGGTCCTCGCACCAGCTTTCCGGCAGCATCGGCACACTGGGACCGCCGCCGAACTCGTCACTTGCCAACGTGGCGAGTCCTGCTGCCTTCGCACCCGACTTCGGCAAGGTTCCGGTGAACCCGAGTGGCCCGCTACGTCGATCCGAGGGCACCGGCCGATCGGTCAGCGGTGTGACAGGCTCTGCGACAACGTCGTCGGCGTCGTCGGCGTCCAGGTATTCGTAGCGGTGCCCGCGGTCGGTGACCGACCCGCGTCGTCGGCGCGCCCGGTCCTGCTGCCCGCGCACCGCCGTCGCGGCCGTTCCAGCCGCGGCGTCCTGCGCTGTCGGCTCCTTGGCCTTAGACCGGCTGGACAGCGTGGCTTCTCGCTTGAGACCAGCCAGACCCACCATGTAACCGAACCCCTCCGCACCCGTGACAGGGATGGGCGGGACGGGCGGAGCCGCAGGCGACGCGGCAACGGTAGCCGCGGCTGGCGCCGATGTCGTCGGAGTCGTCGGCGCCACCGAGCTCGTCGGAACCGCCGCGGACGGGGCGGCGGTCGCGGGCGCCGCCGCCGGCGAGGGGAGAGCCAACGCGGCCGGTTGCGGCAGCGGCGCGGCGGCGGATACCGGGGCTTGCGCCAGGCCAGCCAGGGCCCCGAGCCCGACCAAGCTTCCGACCGACCCCAAGTTGGTGATGGCCATGCTCATACCCACCGACACCAACAGCGGCAGTTCCTGAATCAGGAACCGCAACGTGCGCAGCGTCCAGTTGACGATCCGATAGACCTGCCACGCGATGAAATAACTAATGAAATCCGGTCTGGTCCAATTCGTCGGATCCAGAAGGTACTGAATAGCTTTCAGGTTGCCGTTGAAAAAATTGCCGATGTTCTGCAAATACTGCTGTGGGGTCCAGTTCGGCTGACCCTGGCCGGGGATTTGCTCCCCGTCCGGGCCGAAGAGCATCTGCCAAATCTCGTCAGGCGTGGGCAGTTGAAACGACCCGGTGCCGCCGCCACCGCCAACCACGCCATCCACGAAGTCTTGGTAGCGACGAATTTCTTTGGGATCAATACGATTCCGATTGCGCTCAACGAGGCCGACTACGCGCGGATGTGGACTCAGGCGGCCACCACGATGAGCACCTATCAGGCCACCACCCAAGCGGTCCAAGGCGCCAAGGGCGCAGGCAGCGGTGCTGGTGCAGGCAGCGGCGCAGGAGCCGGCGGCGTGGTTGGCGGCCAGTTCCGGTAGCGTCGGCATCGCCGCCAACGCCGCCGTGTAGGCGCCCGCAACCGTCTCGTGCTGCGCGGCGGTCTCGGCACTCAGCGTGCTCGCCAAGCCCAACCACGCCAAATATGGCATATGCGCGGCCACGTACTGCTCGGCCGTCGGGCCTTCCCAAACCGCTTGTGCACCGGTCAGTACCGCCGTCAATTCGGTTGCGGCAGCCTGGTATTCGGTGCTCAACGCCGTCCACGTGCCCGCCGCCGCCAGTAGTGGGCCCGGCCCGGGGCCGCTACTCAGCAGCGTCGAATGCACCTCGGGTGGAAACGCCATCCACACCGGCGCGGTCATCGTCAGCTGCCCGCACCGAGATACGTCGAGGCGGCCGCGGCGTCACCCACGGTGTAGTTAGTGCCGGCTAGGCCCACACCCGTCCCGGCACGGCCCAACACCTCGACGCCTTGGGCCGCCGCGGCGGTGTGCTGGCTGCCCTGCGCACTGAACACCGCCGCGGCTTGCAGCGACACCGGGTCAGCTGCCGGCGGTACCACCATCGAGACCACCGGGCCAGCACCCGCGTGCGCAGCCGCCAACTGTGCGGTGATCGCCTCAACCGCAGCACTTGTCGCAGCCAGCCCCTCGGGAACAACTCGCAACGTCACGACACCTACTCCTTCCGACGGATTCCGCCCGCCCTCTCCATGCCACACACCAAGGTCCACGCCAGCAGGCCGGCGATCAGCCCAAAAGTCAGATGAAACGCCACCCGCTCGGCCATTCCGACCGACGCGAACGTGAACAGCTGCCCACGGCCCAGCAGGGCGACGACCGAACTCGCCAGCGCTACCAGGTGAATCGGGGCGGCACTCAGCGCCAATAACCACCGCCGTCGACGCACTGCGCCCACAGCGGCTACGGCGTACAACAACACCGCGGCGGCAACATACTGCCCGCCGTGGCACGGCCCCGCCGCCGCGCCGATGGCTGACGTCGCCAACGTCGACGCCGCCCCGACCGCAATGACCGTCTCGCGCCTGCTGGTCACCACAACAACCATGACGAGCAACGTCAGCCAGACCAGTCCGCGGTGCCCGGGCAGTCCCAGTGGAATCCGGACGTCGCAGTAGGCGACGATCAGGGCGACAGCAAGCAGCGGAAACGCGACCTCTCGGGCCACTGCGAGGCCGTGAGCGGGCTGCCCTACGACGCCAGTCAGCGCACGAGAGGCCGAACCGACACTCGCGTACAACCGCACATGCGGAACACTACCCGGAATACGCTCCTTGAATACGCCATATTGCGCCTCATAGGGTGAGGACATGCGGTCCTTCACCGCTCGCACGTTCGCGGCGGCCCTGACGGCGGTGGTCTTGAGTACCGGGATCGGCGCATGCGACAGGTCCACAAGAGCAGATGCGCTCGTCGTCCAAGAACAAAGCCGAATACTCGCCCGCTTCACGATTCCGCAATTGAACGGCCTCCCGCAGGTCGAGATCGCGACGCCGCAGTCACACGGCGCGCAGACTCAGACGGGTCCGACGGTGCGGTCGATCTTGCAGGCGGCCCGCGCCGCCGATATCACCGGCGTGCGGGTCGAGGGGCGCGATCCGGCCCAGACCCTGAGCGCCGTCGAGCTCGCCGGACAAATCATCCTCAACGTCACCAAACGCGGCACGCTGAAGCTCACCGGCGCCCAACTCGATCGCAGCCGGTGGGTCCGCGACGTCACCGACTTGGTGGTCAACCCGTGACGCCCGCCGCCGCGCTGGCCGGCGTGGATCTACTCGTCGGCATCGACGACACCGACAACGACTGGAGTCCGGGAACAGGTCGCCGAGCCCGGGCACTGCTGCGCGATTTGGCATCGGCAGGGCTTGGCACTCCGGCGGGCGCGACCCGACACCAACTCCTCGTCGATGACCGAATCCCTTACACGTCGCACAATTCCAGCGCCTGCCTGGCGTGGCGCAGCCCGGACGGCGATCCGGACGCGGTGCAACCCGACATCATCGAACTCGCCGGACGGTTTCTGGAACGGGTCTGCCCACCCGACGCCGACCCGGGTCTGGCGGTCGCCATTCCAGGCAAGCTGACCGACACCGCATCGCAGTTAGTGGACTTCGGGCGACGAGCCAAACGAGAAGTGTTGCGCCCCAGCCAGGCTCGTGATCTCGCCGCTGCCACCGGCGTGCACTTATCTGGTCACGGCGGCACCCGCGACGGAGTGCTCGGCGCGCTGGCCGCAGTTGGTCTGCACCTCTCCGGCAACGACGGGTTGTTCATCACCTTGCCCGGAATCGAGGAGTTGCCGCACCAAGCCACCATTGACGCGGTGCGATCGCTTGCACCCATCGACCTCGCCCGCGACGGCATGCATCGCCAACCCGAATCAGGTGAGGTCATCGAGTTGGGCGACTGGGTGCGCCCGGTGCTGCTCGACGGCCGGGCCGTGCTACTGCTGGAGCCGCCGCGTGAGCAGTCCAACGGCGACCGGATGTGGCGAACCGCGCCGCGGGCCGTCGTCAAGCAGTACTGAGCATCAGTCGAGTCGCTCGACGGCGAGCTGAGTTAGATCGGTGTAGCAGTCAACCGCCATCGTGAGATCGGCTTCGGCCAGGATCTGCGACACCACGGTGCGAAGTCCGTCGCGCCCGCCGACCGCCAGGCCGTAGGCATACGGCCGGCCGATTCCGACCAGCGCCGCACCCAGCCCGCAGGCGCGCAGGACGTCGACGCCGTCGCGGATTCCCGAGTCGAACGTCACCGGCATGTTGCCCACGGCCTCGATGACCTGCTCAAGGTGACAAATGGCGGGAACGCCGCCATTGGCTTGGCGCCCACCATGATTGGAGCAAGCGATGACGTCGACGCCGAGCTTCTTGGCGCGCGCCGCGTCGTCGGGCAAGCAGATCCCCTTGACGATGAGCGGCAGTTCGGTGATCTGCCGCAGCCAGGTGATGTCATCCCAGGTGAATGCCGGGTTGGCGAACACGTCCATCCACACCGCGCCGGCATGCACTGAATTGAGGTCGGCTTCGTTTGTGACCCCGGCCAGTTCGCGGAAACGCGGATCCGACGTGTAGTTCGCGATGCAGTCGCCGCGCATCATCGGCAGGAAGCCGTGGGCGAGGTCGCGGGGCCGCCAGCCCACGGTGCCGTAGTCGACGGTGACGGTGATCGCATCGAACCCGGCCCGCTCGGCGCGCTTGACGAAGCTCTCGGTCAACTTCTCGTCCGCGGTCGGGTAGAGCTGGAATGCGCCGAAGGAGCCGCCACGAGCGTCCGCGACTTCTTCGATGGTGGCCGACGACAGCGTCGAATACATCCCGACAAGGTCGAGCTCCGCACATACCCGGGCGGCGTCCAGGTCGCCTTCGGGCCGAATGTTTCCGAGCACGCCGACCGGGCACAGAAATACCGGCGACGGCAGTTTGCGGCCGAGGAACTCCACCGACATGTCACGGTCGCTGCGATCCCGCAGCATCCTGGGTGTCAACCCGTAGCGGCGCAGCTCGGTGACGTTGATGTCCTGCGTCTCCTCGTCACCTGCGCCGCCTTTGACGTAGCCGTAAATCAGCGGGTTCATGTTCTCCCGGCCGCGGTGTTCCCACTCGGCGAAGGTGAATGGAAACGGAGAGGTCTTGTTGAGAACCCCGGCTTTGTAGAACTGGTACTGGTAGTCGCCGAAATTTCCCATGGTTGCGCAACCCTCCTGCATAGCGGCGAAGGTTGGACTACCCGCTGGGATTGGCAGCTACACCGACGACGCGGGTCTTGTAGAGGCTGGCCGCCGCGGTGACGACGAGCGTGAAGACGATCACCGCCAGGCTGGCCAAGGCCGGGATCGCCGGCAGATTGACGTGTTCACCGCCGTTGATGAACGGCACCTCGTTTTTCCGCAACGCATGCCACACCAGCTTCACCCCGATGAACAGCAGGATGACCGAAAGACCCCGCGACAGGTAGACCAGCCGTTCCAACAGACCACCGAGCAGGAAGTACAACTGGCGCAGGCCCATCAATGCAAAAATGTTGGCGGCCAACACCAAATAGGGCTGACGGGTGAGCCCGTAGATGGCAGGGATGGAGTCGACGGCGAAGATCAGGTCGGTGGTACCGAGCGCCAGGATCACCAGAAACATCGGCGTCATCAACCGCGTCGAGCCGTCTTTGACATAGAGCTTGAGACCATCCCAGCTGTCGGTGGTCTGTAAATGACTGCGGGCAAAGCGAACAACGGCATTGTCCGCATCACCGTCGTTGTCCAGACCGCGAGCCAGCTTGAAACCGGTGTACACCAGAAATGCGCCGAACAGATAGAACACCCACGAGAACTGTTGAATAGCAACTGCGCCAAGCGCAATGAAGACACCGCGAAAGATCAGCGCGATCACGATTCCGACAAACAGTGCTTCTTGCTGGTACATCTTGGGCACATTGAAGCTCGCCATGATGACCATGAAAATAAACAGATTGTCGATGGACAGGCTGTATTCGGTGAGCCATCCGGCAAAAAATTCCAGCCCACGTTCTCCGCCGTGAGCCCACCACACCCAAGCTCCGAAGAGGGCCGCCAGCCCGATATAGAACGACAGCGCGATCGCGCATTCGCGCGTCGTCGGCTCGTGGGGTCGGCGGGCGATCACCACCACGTCGAACAGCAGTACCGCCATCGTCACACCCAGGGTGACGGTCCATTCAAGTGCGGAGACGTGCAATGAGAACTCCGGTCAGCAGCAGTGGTCCGCGGCTCGGGCCGTCGGTTGGTCGACGACGTGGTGGTGATACCGCGGCAAGGAACACTCCTTTTGGCTTCAGTCTGTCAGCTCAGGGTTGCGAACTGATGGCCAGAGCGTGATCGGCCGTAGGTATTTTCGAACCGTGCTCTCACCGGAGGTCCGTGCCCGACGACTGTCGTCGTTGTGACCGAGGTCGGCGGCACCGCAGCGGCCACCGGGCCAATCGCGCGCAGCAGCGTTGCCCGGGTCGGCGCCGCGACTGCCCTGACCGCCCTGTGCGGATATGCGGTGATCTATCTGGCGGCCCGCGACTTGGCTCCGGCCGGCTTCTCGGTCTTCGCCGTGTTCTGGGGCGCGTTCGGGCTGGTCAGCGGTGCCGCCAATGGTCTGCTGCAGGAAGCCACTCGCGAGGTGCGCTCAGCCCGCTATACCGGTCCCATCGCGATGCCGCGGGGCGCCGATACCCATCCGCTCCGGGTGGCCGGGCTGGTCGGGGCGGTGGCGGCGGTGGCCATCGCGGGCAGTTCACCGCTGTGGAGTTCGCAGGTGTTCGCCGACGCCCGCTGGCTTTCGGTGGGGCTACTCAGCGTCGGGCTGGCCGGATTCTGCCTGCATGCCACACTGCTGGGCACGCTCGCCGGTGCTGACCGCTGGACCCAATACGGGGCGCTGATGGTCACCGATGCGGTGATTCGGGTGGCGGTCGCGGTGGCCACCTTCGTGGTCAGCTGGGGTCTGGTGGGGTATTTGTGGGCCACCGTCGCGGGGGCGGTGGCGTGGCTGATCATGCTGATTGTTTCGCCCACGACCCGAGCCGCGGCCCGGCTGTTGACCCGCGGAGGTGCTGCGACATTTCTGCGCGGTGCCGCCCACTCGATCACCGCAGCGGGCGCCAGCGCGATTCTGGTGATGGGTTTTCCGGTGTTACTCAAGGCCACCTCCGCCGAGCTGGGCGCTGCCGGTGGTGTGGTGATCCTGGCCGTCACGCTGACCCGGGCGCCGCTGCTGGTGCCGCTCAACGCGATGCAGGGCAACCTGATCGCGCATTTCGTCGATGAGCGCACCCAGCGGCTGCGGGCATTGATCGGGCCGGCGCTGCTGATCGGTGGAATCGGCGCAATCGGTGTGCTGGCCGCGGGTCTGGTCGGCCCATGGATCCTGCGGGCGGCGTTCGGGTCGGACTACGACGCCGGCAGCGCGCTACTGGCGTGGTTGACGGCCGCGGCGGTGGCGATCGCCCTGTTGACGCTCACCGGCGCCGCCACCGTCGCGGCGGCGCTGCATCGCGCGTACGCGCTGGGTTGGGTGGGCGCCACGCTGGCCGCGACGCTGTTGCTGCTGTTGCCACTGCCGCTGGAGACCCGCACGATCGTGGGTCTGATGTGCGGGCCGCTGGTGGGCATCGGGGTTCATCTGGCCGCGCTAGCGCGTCCCGCCGGCTGATCTGCGGTAGCTTGTGGATTCGAAATGGGTTATCCCGATGTGTGGATCGTCGTTCCCGCCTTCAACGAAGCTACCGTGATCGGCGAGGTGATTGCCGATGTGCGCTCGGTCTTCGACCACGTCGTCTGCGTGGACGACGGCAGCCACGACGGCACCGGCGACAAGGCGTTGCAGGCCGGCGCTCATTTGGTACGCCATCCGGTCAACCTGGGCCAGGGCGCGGCCATTCAGACCGGTGTCGAATACGCCCGCGGCCAGGCCGGCGCGCAGGTCTTCGTGACTTTCGACGGCGACGGGCAGCACCGCATCAAAGATGTCGTCGCGATGATCGAAAGGCTGGGCCGCGGCGACGTTGACGTGGTGATCGGGACGCGGTTCGGGCCGGGCGTCAGCAGGCCGCCGTTGCTCAAGCGCATCGTGCTACGGACCGCCGCCTGGCTCAGCCCCCGCGGCCGTCGTCTGGGCCTGACCGACACCAACAACGGCCTTCGGGTGTTCAATAAGACCGTCGCCGACGGCCTGGACATCACGATGAGCGGAATGAGCCACGCCACCGAGTTCGTCATGCTGATCAGTGAAAACCATTGGCGGGTAACCGAAGAGCCGGTCGAGGTGCTCTACACCGACTACTCCAAGTCCAAGGGGCAGCCGCTGCTGAACGGCGTGAACATCATCTTCGACGGATTCCTGCGAGGAAGGATGCCGCGGTGAACTGGATCCAGATGCTGCTGATCTTTTCGATTTTTGCGTTGCTGGTCTATCTGTTGCGCTCCCGGCGCAGCGCGCAGTCGCGAGCCTGGGTCAAGGTGGGCTACGTGCTTTTCGTGTTCGCCGCCGGCTACGCGATTCTGCGGCCCAACGACACCACGGTGGTGGCGCACTGGTTGGGGGTGGCCCGCGGCGCCGATCTGATGCTGTACGGGTTGATCATCGCGTTCGTTTTCGCGACGCTGAGCGCATATCTGCGGTTCAAGGACCTCGAACTGCGCTACACCCGACTGGCTCGCGCCATCGCGCTGGAAAGCGCACAACTGCCCGAGAAGCGTTAGCCGGTGTGCAGGTTCCGGAAGTACTCCACCGTGCGGCGCACGCCGTCGTTCAAGTGCACCTGCGGGCGCCAGTCGAAAACGCGGGCGGCCAAATCGATATCGAGGCACGAACGCTTGAGGTCGCCCAGCCGAGGCGGATGAAACTCCGGATCGTCGGGTGCGCCGACGGCAGCCGCCACCGCTGAATGTAGTTGGCGGTCCGAGGTTTCCACGCTGGTGCCGATGTTGAACCGTTGCCCGCCTCCTGCGGGACCGGCGGCTCTGACGAATGCCTCCACGACGTCGTCGACGTACACATAATCACGGGTGTTGGTGCCGTCGCCGAATACCTTGGTGGGCTTCCCCGCCAGCAGCGCCTGCGCGAAGATCGCCACCACGCCGGCCTCGCCGTGCGGATCTTGGCGTGGGCCATAGACATTGGCCGGGGCGATATGCGAGCACTCCAGGCCGTAGAGATGGCGAAACGTATTCAGGTAGATCTCTCCGGCCACCTTGCCCGCGGCATACGGTGACGCCGGGTCGGTCGGTACCGACTCCGGGGTCGGGTACGTCGGCGGGATGCCGTAGATGGAGCCGCCCGACGAGGTATGGACGACCTTGCGCACCCCGGCGCAGCGCGCCGCCTCGGCCAGTCGGACCGTGCCCACGACATTGACTTCGGTGTCGTGCTGCGGATCGGCCACCGAGTGCCGCACGTCGATTTGGGCGGCCAGGTGAAACACCACCTCCGGCCGGTGCTCCTCGAGAATCGCGTGCAGGTCCGCGGTGACGATATCGGCCTCGACGAAGACGAATTCGGGATTGTCGGCCAGATGCTCGAGGTTGGTCGCGCGGCCGCTGGCGAAGTTGTCCAGGCCCACCACCGTGTGCTGATCGGCGATCAAACGGTCGACTAGCGTCGACCCGATGAATCCGGCTGCCCCGGTGACCAGTGCGTGCACCGGCCCACCATACCGACGGGCATCCCGGGTCGCCGCGGTCGCCGTCGCGCTGGTCGCGGTGCAGCTGGTGATACGGGGTGTGGTGGCGTTTCGGGGCTACTTCTACTGGGACGACCTGATCCTGGCCGGCCGGGCCGGCACCCACAACGTGCTCTCGATGTCGTATCTGTTCGACGACCACGACGGCCACGTCATGCCGGCCGCCTATCTGGTGGCCGGCGCCATCACCAGGCTGGCGCCGCTGAACTGGACCGGCCCTGCGATCAGCCTGGTGGTGTTGCAGCTGCTGGCGTCGCTGGCGTTGTTGCGGGCGCTGCACGTGATTCTGGGGTGGCGGGCGGTGCTGCTGGTCCCGTTGACGTTTGCGCTGTTCACGCCGCTGGGTGTGCCAGGTTTTGCCTGGTGGGCGGCCGCGCTGAATTCCTTGCCGATGCTGGTCGCGCTGGCCTGGGTATGCGGCGACGCGGTGCTGCTGGTCCGCACCGGCAACCAGCGCTACGCGGTTTCCGGTGCGCTGGTTTACCTCGGCGGCCTGCTGTTCTTTGAAAAGGCCGCGGTGATCCCGTTCGTCGCGTTCGCAGTCGCCGCGCTGCTGTGCTACGTGCAGGGTGATCGACGCGCGGCGGCCACGGCGTGGCGTGGCGGTGTTCGGCTGTGGACGGCGTCGTTGGCGCTGACCGCCGCCTGGATCGCGGTCTACCTGGTCGTGGTGGATCAGCAGCGGTGGAGCACCGATTTGGCGATGACGTGGGACTTGTTGCGTCGCTCGGTATCGCACGGCATCGTGCCGGGGCTGGCCGGCGGGCCGTGGGCCTGGGCACGCTGGGCGCCGGCCTCGCCGTGGGCGGTTCCGCCGCCGGCTGTGCGGATATTGGGCTGGCTGGTGCTGGCCGCGGCGCTGGCGGTCACGCTGATCTGCAAACGCCGAATCGCGCCGGTGTGGCTGACCGCGGCCGGATACGTCGTGGCCTGCCAGGTGCCGATCTATCTGATGCGCTCGTCGCGGTTCACCGCGCTGGAGTTGGCCCAGACCTTGCGGTATTTCCCCGACCTGGTCGTCGTGCTGGCGCTGCTGGGCGCGGTCGGGTTCTGCGCGCCCAACCGCACGTCGTCGCGGTGGCTGGACGTCTCGACGCCCCGCACCCTGGTGGCCACGGGGTTGGCCGTGCTGTTCGTGGCCAGCAGCGGGTATTCGACCGCGACGTTTCTGACCTCGTGGCGCGACAACCCCGCAGAGCCCTACCTGCAGAACGCGCGCCGGGGTTTGGCCGCTGCCCGTGCGTCGTCGGCTGCACCGCTGCTGGACCAGGAAGTCGACCCGCTGGTGCTGCAACGGGTGGCCTGGCCGGAAAACCTGGCCAGCCACATGTTCGCGCTGCTGTCGGACCGGCCGGAATTTGCCACGGCCACAACACAACTGCGGGTGTTGGATAGTGCTGGCCGAATGGTCGACGCGCGGGTGGCCTGGATCCGAACGATCGCGGTCGGTCCGGCGCCGCAGTGCGGGTACTTCGTGCAGCCCGATAACCCGGTGACGCTTCCGCTCGACGGGCCGCTGTTGCCGGCGGACTGGACCGCCGAGATCAACTACTTGGCCAACAGCGACGGCTCGATGACGATGTCGTTGTCGGAGGGGTCGCGCGTCAAGGTTCCGGTGCGTCCGGGGCTCAACCGCGTCTTTGTACGGCTGCCCGGCGCCGGCAACGCGATCACGGTGCGGGCCGACACCGCTGCGCTGGCGGTGTGCATCGCGGCTGGGCCGGTGGGCTATGTAGTGCCAGCGGGTTGATCGCGAGCGTGCGCAAACCCGAGGATTACCGCGGCGTGTCGGCCGGGGACACGCACGCTCGGCGTGGAAAGTGGGAGCCACCTAGGAGAATCGAACTCCTGACCTGCTCATTACGAGTGAGCCGCTCTGCCGACTGAGCTAAGGTGGCACGCTGCCCTGCACGGGAGGCGGCATGAGTCTACGGCAGGCCGGCGGGCCTGCCCAAGTCAGCGCAGGGCCTGGCCGATGGTCGCGACCATGGCATCGACGGCGAATTTCGGTTTGACGTTGATCGCCAGCGCTTCGCGGCACTCCAGCACCGCTTCGATGCAGCGCAGCAGCTGCTCGGACGGGGCGTGCGCGGCCATCGCGCTCACCCGCTCGGCCATGTCCGGATGGTTGGCCCGCACGCCGCCGGCCCCGACGGCTACCACCAGTGCATCGCGGAAGTAGGTCGCCAGGTCGATCAACGCCCGGTCGAGCGCATCCCGCGACGCCCGGGTCTGCCGCGACTTCTGCCGTCGCTCAAGGTCTTTGATCGCGCCGGTCGCACCGCGCAGCGCACCCGCGGTCCCCTTGCCGGTGCCGCCGGCGCCCAGCGCGGTGCGGAGTTCTTCGGTCTCGGCCTCGTCGCGTTCGGCGGTGAGCACCTTTGCTTCGGCTTCGGCCGCGGCCACCAACTCTTCGGCGGCGGCGTAAGCCCGCGACGGCGTCGCCGCGTCGCGGGCCAAACTCAGCGCCCGCTGCCGTCGCTCACGCGCGTCGGGGTCGGTCGCCAACCGCCGCGCCCGACCGACATGTCCACCGCTGACCGACGCCGCCCAGGCCGCCGTGTCGGCCGCCAGCCCGTCGCTGTCGACCAGCACCTGGGCGATCGCAGCCGCCGACGGAGTCACCAGCGCAATATGCCGGCAGCGCGACCGCAGCGTGACCGCGATGTCCTCGGGGTCCACCGACGGCGCGCACAACACGAACACCGTCGACGGCGGCGGTTCCTCGACGACCTTGAGCAGGGCGTTGGCCGCGCCTTCGGTGAGCCGGTCAGCGTCCTCGATCAACACGATCTGCCAGCGCCCGGTACTGGGCCGCCGGGAAGCAACCTGCACGATGGCCCGCATGTCGTCCACCCCGATGGACAACCCTTCGGGAATGACCCGGCGCACATCGGCGTGGGTGCCCGCCATCGTCGTCGTGCAGGCGCGGCACTGACCGCAGCCGGGCAACTCCGCAGAGGTGCACTGCAACGCCGCCGCAAAGCACAACGCCGCGACCGAACGACCCGAGCCGGGTGGACCGGTGACCAGCCAGGCGTGTGTCATCGCGCCCTCGAAAGCGGCGCTGTGAGCCGAATCACCGCGGGCGGCTTGCGCGGCAGCCACCAGCTCCGCTTCCACCGACTCCTGGCCCACCAGCCGCGCAAATACCCCGGACATCACCGGCAACAGTAGTGGCCAGCGCTGACACGGCGATGTTCCCGGCAGCCGCGCACCGGCGTTTTCCGCTATTTTTTGGTCCCCGCCGACCGATACGGTGGGCTGGTGAGCACCGCGACCGCACTGCCTGGGCGGATCAGTGGATTCCTCCAGTGGGTGGTGCGCACGCCGTGGCCGGTGTTTCTGCTGAGCGTGCTGCAGGCCGACATCATCGGCGCCTTGCTCGTGTTCGGCTTCCTGCGCTACGGATTGCCGCCCGAAGACCGCATCCAACTGCAGGACCTGCCGGGGGTCAACCTGGCGTCGTTCGCGGCGGCGCTGGTGGTGTTATTCGGCTGCGGGTCAATGCTGAGCTTCCGGCTGTTGGTGCCGGTGTTCCGCTGGCAGCGCCGCGACGGCCTGCTCACCGACACCGACCCCGCAGCCACCGAGGTGGCCCGCAGCCGGGCGCTGCGGATGCCGTTCTACCGCACGCTGATCACCCTGGGCTACTGGTCGATCGGCGGAACGGTCTTCATCATCGCCAGCTGGCGAGAGACCAGTCACCTGGCGCCGGTGGTGGGTGTCGCCGTGGCGCTGGGCGCCGCGGCCACCGCGATCATCGGCTACCTGCAGTCCGAGCGGGTACTGCGACCGGTGGCGGTCGCCGCACTGCGCGGCGGGCTGCCGGAAAACATCCGGGCATCCGGTGTCATCGGGCGACAGATGCTGGCCTGGACCCTGTCCACCGCGGTGCCGCTACTGGCGATCGTGCTGGCCGTGGTGGCCGACAAGGCGTCGTTTCTGCACGCCCCGCCGGAGAAGCTGTTCAACCCGATTCTGTTGCTGGCCTTGGCGGCGCTGGGAATCGGGTTGTTCGGCACGCTGCTGGTGGCCATGTCGATCGCCGACCCACTGCGTCAGCTGCGCTGGGCCCTCGGCGAGGTGCAGCGCGGTAACTACAACGCGCACATGCAGATCTACGACGCCAGCGAGCTGGGCCTGCTGCAGGCCGGCTTCAACGACATGGTGCGCGACCTGGCTGAACGGCAACGGCTGCGTGACCTGTTCGGCCGCTACGTGGGCGAAGACGTGGCCCGCCGAGCCCTGGAGCGCGGCACCGAATTAGGTGGCCAGGAGCGCGATGTCGCAGTGTTGTTCGTGGACATGGTCGGCTCGACTCAGCTCGCGGCAACGCGGCCGCCCGCCGAGGTGGTTAGCCTGCTCAACGAGTTCTTCCGGGTGGTGGTCGACACCGTCGGTCGGCACGGCGGTTTCGTCAACAAGTTCCAGGGCGACGCCGCGCTGGCGATCTTCGGCGCGCCCATCGAACACCCGGACTCGTCGGGTGGCGCGCTGGCGGCCGCGCGGGAGCTGCACGACGAACTCCTGCCGGTGCTGGGCACTTT
>NZ_LZKJ01000173.1 GCF_001672775.1 Mycobacterium kyorinense
GTGATGTCCTGGGGGCGCGACGTGCGCACAAGCACCTCGCGTCACGGCAGCATCGGGGGCGGGCCCGATCGGGCGGCTAGGGTGAGCCATCCGCGCTCACCGAGCGGTGAACAATATGTAACGTGAATTTAACGCCGTTAAACCCGATCCGATTTCACAAAATGCCGCCCGATTTGCTATTGGACCTCATTACAAATAGCGGGCCCGCGGGTGCGCCATCCGTATGCGGAATAGCGGCTAGCTGGCCGCCTTGGCGGCCTCACCTTGGTGGGCCTCGGCGGCCAGCACGGCTAACTGCTCGAGTCGAGTGCGGGCGAAGGCCTGCTGCTCGGTGATGGTCAGCTGCCCACGACGGCCGCTCAGGAACGTCACCGTCCAGGAGAGCACGGTGGTGAGCTTGGTCTTGAATCCGATCAGATAAACCAGGTGCAGCATCAACCAGGCCAACCAGGCGATCAGGCCGCCAAACTCCAGCGGGCCGATCTTGGCCACGGCCGAAAACCGCGACACGGCGGCCATCGAACCTTTGTCGAAGTACTGGAACGGCTCGCGTTCTGCCGGATCGGCCCCCGCCAGTTCAGCTTTGATCGTGCTCGCAGCGTACTTGGCGCCCTGGATGGCGCCCTGCGCCACGCCCGGCACGCCGTCGACCGCGGCCATGTCGCCGACCACGAACACGTTCGGATGTCCCGGAATCGACAGATCGGGCAACACTTTCACCCGGCCCGCACGGTCGAGTTCGACCGTCGACTGCCGGGCCAGGTCTCTGCCGAGTGGACTGGCCGACACACCGGCCGACCACACCTTGCAGGCCGATTCGATGCGCCGGACCGTGCCGTCGGAGTCCTTCACGGTGATGCCGTTGCGGTCGACATCGGTGACCATGGCTCCGAGCTGGATCTCGACGCCCATTTTCTCCAGTCGCGCCGCCGCCTTCTTGCCCAGCTTGTCGCCCATCGGCGGCAATACCGCGGGGGCGGCGTCGAGCAGAATCACTCGTGCCGTGGTCGGGTCGATGTGGCGGTAGGCGCCCTTGAGCGTGTACTCGGCCAACTCGGCGATCTGCCCGGCCATTTCGACGCCCGTGGGACCAGCTCCGACGACGGTGAACGTCAGCAGCTTCTTCCGGCGCTCCGGGTCGTTCGACCGCTCGGCCTGCTCGAACGCGCTCAGGATCCGGCCCCGCAACTCCAAGGCATCGTCGATCGACTTCATGCCGGGCGCGAATTCGGCGAAATGGTCGTTGCCGAAGTAGGACTGACCGGCGCCGGCAGCGATGATCAGGCTGTCGTACGGCGTCTGGTAGGTGTGGCCGAGCAGTTCGGAGATGACGAACTTGCCAGCCAGGTCAATGTGCGTGACGTCGCCGAGCAGCACCTGCGCGTTGCGCTGCTTACGCAACACCACCCGGGTGGGCGGCGCGATCGCTCCTTCGGCAATGATGCCCGTCGCCACCTGATACAGCATCGGCTGGAACAGGTGATGGGTGGTCCGGGCAATCAGCTTGATGTCGACGTCGGCCCGTTTCAGTTTCTTGACCGCGTTGAGTCCGCCGAATCCGGATCCGATGACGACGACCTGGTGGCGACGACCTGATGCAGCAGTGTCTTCGGGTTGGGCACTCATGGGTTTGGGTTGCTCCTCGACGGCGGCTGCGTTCATTAACACGGTAGTCGCCCGCCCGGGCCCTAATCGACGCCGACGCTGTGTGATCAGCCACACCGCAACCGTCTGGTGTGACGCGCCGTCCCGGCGGCCGCAGTTACTGGTGTGCCCGGCGCGGCGATCGGGTAACCGCAGCAAAGGAAGTCAGAGGAGGCACAGTGGCAAAGGATCACGGTTCCAGCGTCAAGAACGACAAGCAATACGAGGGTTTACGCAAGAAGGGGATGAGCAAGTCGAGGGCCGCGGCGATTTCGAATTCGCCGGGTTCGTCCAGTCGCGGCGGCAAGAGCTCCGGCAGCAGTCAAAGCAGCCGCAGCAGCGGTAGCGGCAGCGGCGGAAATCAGTCTCAGAAGAAGGCTGCCGGCCGAAAAGGCGGCAAGAAGTCGAGCTGATCGACGATCACGCGGCCGACGGGCCTTACCCGAAGTGAGCCAGCGCGCCGTGGCTGACGTGCAGCAGTTGACCAGTGATGTGCCGGGCCGCCGGAGTGGTCAGGAACAACGCCATCCGGGCGACCTCAGCGGCAACCGTCGGCGGCATGCTGGTCAGACCCTCGTATCCCGATTGGGCGCTGCGGCCGGCCGCGACGGCGTTGACGGTGATCCCACGTGTACCGAACACCGTTGCCTGACCGGCGGCCCAATTCGCCAGCGCCGCCTTGATTGCGGCGTCGGCGCTGCCGGCTGGCGGGTTCTCTGGCACCACGCTGACAATCGAGCCACCGGAGCGCAGGTGATCGCCCACCGCCTGCACGGTCAGCACCGCTGAAAGCATCGTGGCGTCCAGCGCGTTGCGCCAGGCGGAGGCCAGGTCGGCAATTGAGTAGGTCCGGGGGTCACCGGCGGCGCAGCTCGGCGCCGGCACGTTGACAATCGTGTCGAGGTGATGGGGGAACAACCCCCGAACCTCGGTCAGACTGGCCGGATCGGTGGTGTCGCAGACGATCGCGTCGACGTCGAGTTCCTTGGCCGCCACCTCGAGGTCGTCGCGTCGTGCGCCGGCGATCGTGACCTGGTGACCAGCATCCCGAAAGCCCTCGGCAACGACGCGACCCAGTTCGGTGTCGCCTCCGGTGACCAGCACCTCCACTGCCATGACCTCCTCGTGTTCAAGGCTGAGCCCGGTTCACGGACTTCCGTCGATGTTACTGGACGGTAGCTAGCGGTGAAACTCCAGACGCGGAACAACTCGCACACCATTTGGGTAACGGTTGCGTGTCGCCACGCCGCACCCCGGCTCTTGTCGGCAGGCCGGGTTAGGGTTTGACGCATGCGTCGGATATGGGTGCTGGCCTGTTGTGTTGTGCTGTCCCCGATGGCGGGTCTGACCGGCTGTGGCTCGAAAGCCCCGTCGCCGCCGTCGCGGTCGCCGGCTCCGGCGACCCAGTCGATCGTGGTGTTCGCCGCCGCCTCACTGAAGCCGACGTTCACTCAGATCGGCGAGCGCTTCAAAACCGACAATCCCGGCGCGAACGTCGATTTCAATTTCGCCGGCTCCTCGGATCTGGCCACCCAATTGACTCAGGGAGCCACCGCAGACGTTTTCGCGTCGGCCGACACCGCACAGATGGACACCGTCGCCGGCGCCGGATTGACCACCGGGAAACCGGTCAATTTCGCCTCCAACACGCTGGCGATCGTCACGGCTCCGGGCAATCCGAAGGGTGTGACGTCGTTCGCCGACCTCACCAAGCCGGGGTTGAGCGTGGTGGTGTGCCAGCAGCCGGTGCCCTGTGGAGCCGCGGCGCAGCGCATCGAAGACAAAACGGGCGTGCAGCTCAACCCGGTCAGCGAGGAACCGAATGTGACCGACGTGCTGAACAAGGTCACCACCGGCCAGGCCGACGCCGGCCTGGTGTACCTCACCGACGCGGCCAATGCCGCCGACAAGGTCACCACGGTCGACTTTCCGGAGGCTGCCGACGCCGTGAACGTGTATCCGATCGCCGTGCTCAAGAATGCGGCGCAGCCTGCGTTGGCCCAGAAGTTCGTGGATCTGGTGACCGGCGAGCCCGGCCAGAAGATCTTGGATCAGGCAGGCTTCAAGAAGCCCTGACGAGCAGCATTGAAGACGCCATCCGGGCTGCCGCGCTGGGTTTACCTTCCCGCAGCCGTCGGCACGATTTTCGTGCTGACGCCCCTGGTGGCGGTCGCGGTCAAAGTTGATTGGCCGCATTTCTGGTCGCTGATCACCAGCACGTCGTCGCGGACTGCGCTGCTGCTGAGCATCAAGACCGCGGCCGCCAGCACCGTCTTGTGTGTGGTGCTCGGCGTGCCGATGGCGCTGGTGCTCGCGCGCAGTCGCACGCGATTGGTGCGTTGGCTGCGGCCGGTCATCCTGCTGCCGCTGGTGCTGCCGCCGGTGGTCGGCGGCATCGCGTTGCTGTACGCGTTCGGCCGACTCGGGCTGATCGGGCGGTATCTGGAGGCTGCCGGTCTCAACATCGCATTCACCACCACCGCAGTGGTTTTGGCGCAGACCTTCGTGTCTTTGCCGTTTCTGGTCATCGCGCTTGAAGGCGCGGCCCGCACCGCGGGCGCCGACTACGAAATTGTGGCAGCGACGTTGGGGGCCCGACCGAGCATGGTGTGGTGGCGGGTGACGCTGCCACTGTTGGTGCCGGGCCTGGTTTCCGGCGCTGTGTTGGCGTTTGCGCGTTCGCTGGGGGAGTTCGGGGCGACCCTGACGTTCGCCGGGTCTCGCCAGGGCATCACCCGCACGCTGCCGTTGGAGATTTATTTGCAACGGGTCGCCGACGCTGACGCGGCGGTGGCGCTGTCGATCCTGTTAGTGGCGGTCGCCGCGGTCGTCGTGCTCGGGGTGGGCGCCCGCAGGTTGTCCGGGGTGGGCGTCGGGTAGTCGAGCATGAGCGAATTGCAGCTTCGCGCCGTCGTCGCCGACCGCCAGTTGGACGTGCAGTTCTCGGTGGCCGCGGGCGAAGTGCTGGCGGTGTTGGGGCCGAACGGAGCAGGCAAGTCGACCGCATTGCACGTGATTGCGGGCCTGATGCGGCCCGATCGCGGTGCGGTCCGCCTGGGTGACCGCGTGCTCACCGACACCGCAGCCGACGTCCACGTGGCGACCTACCGACGCCGCGTCGGATTGCTGCTTCAGGACCCGCTGTTGTTCCCGCACATGAGCGTTGCCGCCAACGTGGGCTTCGGACCACGCAGCCGTCATCGCGCGTGGTGGGCCGGCGACCGCAGCGGCCGGACGGCGGCGCTGCGCTGGCTGCGAGAGGTTGATGCCGAGCACCTGGCTGATCGTCGACCGAGCCAGCTTTCCGGTGGTCAGGCTCAGCGGGTGGCGATCGCGCGGGCGTTGGCCGCCGACCCCGACGTCCTGCTGCTCGACGAGCCGCTGTCCGGGCTCGATGTCGCAGCGGCTGCGGGGATCCGCGTGCTGCTGCGCAAGGTGGTCGGCCAAAACCGCCGGGCCACCATCTTGGTGACCCACGACCTGCTCGACGTGATCACGCTGGCCGATCGGGTGCTGGTGCTCGAGTCGGGGCAGGTCGCCGAAATCGGACCGGTGGCCGAGGTACTGGCCTCGCCACGCAGCCACTTCGGCGCCCGCATCGCCGGCGTGAACCTGGTCAACGGAACGATGTGCGCTCAGGGAACGCTGCTGGACCGCTCGGGCTCGCGGTGGCACGGCGACGCGGTCGACGATCTCGCCACCGGACAGCACGCGGTGGCGGTGTTCAACCCGGCCGCGGTGGCGGTGTTCAGCGAGCCGCCGCGCGGTAGCCCGCGCAACAGCGTCGCAGTGACGGTCGCCGAGCTGGATAGCCGCGGCCCGGTGGTCCGGGTGCGCGGCGAGGAGCAATCAGACGGCGCGCCGGGTCTTGCTGCCGATATCACGGTCGACGCGGCCGCCGAGCTTCAGTTGACCCCCGGGCAGCGCGTGTGGTTCACCGTCAAGGCGCAGGAATTGGCGCTGCACACCGCCCCGCATGGCCAGCCGCGTTCATAACGGCTGGCAAACAAATCACAATGTCAGCAATCCACACTTGCGTCACGGCTGTAACACGGTAGGTTCGTCGCCATGAGGCAGGTGGATTCAACTCCGACTCGGCCTAGGGGGTTCTGGGCAAAGCTGGCAATCGCCGCGGTGACCGGCGCCAGCGCCGTGACCCTCGCGATGCCGACGATCACAGCAAGCGCCGATCCGGTGGTCCCGCCGGGACCCGGACAGCCAGTGCCGCCCCCCGCCGGGGCTAACCCGCCGGCGGATGCAGCACCTGGCCCGGCCGGGCCGGTAGCGGCGCCGCCGGCCGCCGACCCGGTAGCGGTGCCGCCCGGAACCGATCCGAACGCGCCGCCGCCGGTGGCCGACCCGAACGCGCCCCAACCGGGGCGGGTGGACAACCCGGCCGGCGGATTCAGCTACGTCATTCCAGCCGGCTGGGTGCAGTCGGATGCCACCCACCTCGACTACGGGTCGGCGCTGCTGAGCAAGGAGACCGCCCCGCCGCCCGCACCCGACCAACCGCCGGCAGTGGCCAACGACACCCGCATCGTTCTTGGCCGGTTGGACCAAAAGCTTTACGCCAGTGCCGAAGCCGACAACACGAAGGCCGCGACACGGCTGGCATCCGATATGGGTGAGTTCTTCATGCCATATCCCGGCACCCGGATCAACCAGGCGAACACCCCGCTGAACGCCAATGGTGTGGCGGGCAGCGCGTCCTACTACGAGGTCAAGTTCAGCGACGCGGCCAAGCCCAACGGCCAGATTTGGACCGGCGTGGTCGGTGCGCCCGCGGCGAACGGCGCCCCGGCCCAGCGGTGGTTCGTGGTGTGGCTGGGGACCGCCAACAACCCGGTGGACCAGAACGCGGCGAAGATTTTGGCCGAGTCGATCCGCCCGCTGGCGCCGGCTCCGGCGGCTCCGGCTCCGGCACCAGCCCCGGGCGCCCCGGCCCCCGCGCCCGCTCCGGGAGCACCAGCGCCCGCACCGGCACCGGCTCCGGGAGCACCCGCACCGGCGCCTGCCCCTGCGCCCGCTCCTGCCCCTGCGCCCGCAGGCGGACCGGTCACTGCGGCGTCGACGGGCGGCACGGTCTCGACCTAAGGACAGTTCACCAGGTGGTTTCCTGAGTTAAACGACCGTGTCCGTTAGGGCGCCCGAATCGTTACGCTGACGCGGTATACCGAATTGACAGTCCAGTAGAGGGCTTGACCAGCTGAGGCAAGGAGATCCGGATGGACGTCACGGCAGCTACCGAAATTCTGGCTCGCTCATCCACGCTGACCAGCGTCGGCTGGATCGGCTACATCATCATCGGCGCCATCGCCGGCTGGATCGCCGGCAAGATCATGCGGGGCGGCGGTGCCGGCATCCTGATGAACATCGTGATAGGCGTCGTCGGCGCATTGATCGGCGGCTTTGTTCTGAGCTTCTTCGTCGACACCGCCTCGGGCGGCTGGTGGTTCACGTTGTTCACCGCGATCTTGGGCTCCGTGATCCTGCTGTGGCTCGTCGGGTTGGTCCGCCGCGGGAGTTAGCAAGGCTAAACCCGTTGCAGCCGTGGGGAATCGGCGCACCGCCACCGCGATGATCGCGTGGCAGGTGCGCCAGCCCGGCCCGATGAACACCGGTCCGCTGGAACGGGTTACTGCCAAGGTGCCGCGTCCGGGAGCCTCCGAGCTGCTGGTCGCGGTGCAGGCGTGTGGGGTGTGCCGCACCGATCTGCATGTCGCTGAGGGCGACCTCCCCGTGCACCGCGAGCGGGTGACGCCCGGACACGAGGTGGTGGGAGAGGTCGTCGAGGTCGGCCCCGACGCCGGCGACGAGTTCGCCGTCGGCGACCGAGTCGGGATCGCCTGGCTGCGCCACACCTGCGGCGTGTGTCAGTACTGTCGCCGCGGCGAGGAGAACCTGTGCCCGCAGTCGCGCTACACCGGCTGGGACGCCGACGGCGGCTACGCGGAATTCGCCACGGTCCCTGCGGCGTTCGCGCATCACCTGCCAAGCGGTTACCGCGACAGCGAACTGGCTCCGTTGTTGTGCGCCGGCATTATCGGCTACCGCTCCCTGCGGCGTGCCGAGTTGCCGCCCGGCGGCCGATTGGGGCTATACGGCTTCGGCGGCAGCGGCCACATCACCGCCCAGGTCGCGCTGGCCCAAGGGGCCGAGCTGCACGTGATGACCCGCGGCGAGCGCGCCCGAAAGCTGGCTCTGGATCTCGGCGCCGCATCGGCCCAAGGCGCCGCCGAGCCGCCGCCGGTGCCGTTGGACGCGGCGATTCTGTTCGCCCCGGTCGGCGACCTGGTGTTGCCCGCGCTGGAAGCGCTGGATCGGGGCGGCACGCTGGCGATCGCGGGCATCCATCTCAGCGATATCCCCAGCCTGAACTACCAGCGGCACCTGTTCCAGGAACGTCAGGTCCGGTCGGTGACGTCGAACACCCGCGCCGACGCGCGGGCCTTTCTGGACTTCGCCGGGCAGCACCACATCCAAGTGACCACACCCGAATACCCGCTGGCACAAGCCGATCGGGCTCTCACTGACCTCGCTGAGGGCCGCATCGCCGGCGCCGCCGTGCTGCTGGTGTAGCCCTGCCCATGCCGAAGCGGCTTGTCGCTCAGGTGGACAGCTGCCACACCAACGCCGCGGCCAGGGCGCCCAGCCCATTCAATGACCAGTGCAAAGCGATCGGGGCGATCAGGCTGCCGCTGCGCCGACGCAGCCAGCTGAACACGAACCCGGCCGCCCCGGTCGCGAACACGGCCAGGGTGACGCCGGCCAGCATGCCGACCACGCCGCCGCCGAACAACCGGGTGAAACCGACATTGCTGCTGGTCAGACCCAACGATGTGGCGATGTGCCACAGGCCGAACAGCAGCGAACCCGCCACCGCGACACCGCGGAACCCCCACGCCCGGTTCAGCGCGCCGTGCAGCACACCGCGAAACGCCAACTCTTCGGGGATGACGGTTTGCAGCGGAATGATGATCATCGAGGCGATCACCGCACCCGAGATGGTCGCGTAGTGGTTGTTCAAAAACATCGGGCGCGTCACCGGCAGCAGCGCCCCGACGGCAACCACCGACACCACGAGCAGCACCGCGGCCAGCGCATAGCCCACGCCGGATTTCCAATGCTCACGGCCGAGTCCGAGCTCAGCCCAGCCAAGACCGTTGCACCGCAACAGGATCAACAGACCGACCGCTGCCGCTGGAACGGTGGCGATGCCCGCCCACGGCGTGGTGAAATGCGCGATCAGGTTGGTCAATGCCAACACCACGACGACAACCGCGACGTCAACGTAGACCCGGAAGCGGTGCAACGCCGAGAGCTGCGACGCCAACGGGTGCGGTTGAATCACCGCCTCTGAACCGGCCATTTCCCTAGGTTACCCACTCGGCTCCCAGGTCCAGCCCGCGATAGCCGGGTCGTCCTCGCCATGCTCGCGCGTATAGCGGCGCGCGGCCAGCCGGACGTCGGCCATCCGTTGCCGCAGCTCAGCGGCCCTGGAGCCCAGCCCGCCGACCCGGTCGATGACATCCATCACCAGATGGAAGCGGTCGAGGTCGTTGAGCATCACCATGTCGAACGGCGTCGTGGTGGTACCGCGCTCGTTGTAGCCGCGCACGTGCATGTGGTCGTGGTTGGCACGCCGATACGTGAGCCGGTGAATGAGCCAGGGATAGCCGTGGTAGGCGAAGATCACCGGGGTGTCGGTGCCGAACAACGCGTCGAACTCGCGGTCGTGCATGCCATGCGGATGCTCGGATTCGGGTTGCAGCCGCATGATGTCGACGACGTTGATCACCCGCACAGCCAGGTCGGGCAACTCTCGGCGCAAGATGTCGGCGGCGGCCAGCGTCTCCAGGGTGGGGATATCGCCGGCGCAGGCCAGCACCACATCGGGATCGGCCGTGGCGGTGCTCGCCCATTGCCAGATGCCCAGGCCGCGGGTGCAGTGCGCGATCGCCTGCTCCATGTCGAGGTAGGCCAGCGCAGGCTGCTTGCCGGCGACGATCACGTTGACGTAGTCGCGGCTGCGCAGGCAGTGGTCGGCCACCGACAGCAGCGTATTGCCGTCTGGCGGCAGGTAGACCCGCACGATTTCGGCGCGCTTGTTGGCCACGAGGTCGATGAACCCGGGATCCTGGTGCGACGCGCCGTTGTGGTCCTGGCGCCACACATGCGAGGTCAGCAGGTAGTTCAGCGACGCGATCGGCCGCCGCCACGGCAGCTCGCGGCAGGTGGCCAGCCACTTGGCGTGCTGGTTGAACATCGAATCCACGATGTGCACGAACGCCTCGTAGCAGTTGAACAACCCGTGGCGGCCGGTCAGCAGGTAGCCCTCCAGCCAGCCCTGGCACAGGTGCTCGGAGAGCACCTCCATCACCCGGCCCTCAGGGGCCAGGTTCTCGTCGTCGGACGTGATTTCCGACAGCCACACCTTGTCGGTGGACTCGTAGACCGCCGACAACCGGTTGGAGGCGGTCTCGTCGGGGCCCATCAACCGGAACCGGTCGGGATTACGGGCGATCACGTCACGCAGGAAGGTGCCCAGCACCCGGGTGGCCTCGTGGACGACGGCGCCGGGCTGGGTGACCTCCACCGCGTAGTCGCGAAAGTCCGGCACATCCAAGTCGTGCAGCAGCAGGCCGCCGTTGGCGTGCGGGTTGGCGCTCATCCGGCGGTCCCCGTCGGGCGCCTGCGCCCGTAGCTCGGGCCTTAGCCTGCCGCTGTCGTCGAACAGTTCCTCGGGCCGGTAGCTGCGCAGCCACTCCTCCAGTTGCGTGCGATGAGACGGGTTGTCGTGGGTCTCGGCCAGCGGAACCTGGTGCGAGCGCCAGGTGCCCTCCACGGGTTTGCCTTCCACCGTCTTGGGCCCAGTCCAACCCTTCGGCGTGCGCAGCACGATCATCGGCCACACCGGGCGTTCAACCGTCTCGCTGCTGCGGGCGGCCCGCTGAATGGCCGCGATGTCGTCGAAGGCGTCGTCAAGCGCCGCGGCCAACTGCTGGTGCACATTGTCCGGGTCGTCCCCGGCCACGGTGATCGGCCGGTACCCGTAACCGCGCAGCAACGACTCGAGTTCGGTGTGCGGAATGCGGGCCAGCACAGTCGGATTGGCGATCTTGTAGCCGTTGAGATGCAGGATCGGCAGCACCGCGCCGTCGCTGGCCGGGTTGAGGAACTTGTTGGAGTGCCAGCTGGCGGCCAGCGGCCCGGTTTCGGCTTCGCCGTCGCCGACCACACAGGCCACCACCAGGTCGGGGTTGTCGAACGCCGCGCCGTAGGCGTGCACCAGGGCGTAACCCAGCTCGCCGCCCTCGTGGATGGAGCCCGGAGTCTGTGCGGCGACATGGCTGGGGATACCGCCGGGAAACGAGAACTGGCGGAACAGTTTTCGCAATCCATCGGCGTCTTCTTCGATCCCGGTGTACACCTCGCTGTAGGTGCCTTCCAGATAGGCATTGGCGACCAGTCCCGGTCCGCCGTGCCCCGGCCCGGTGATGAAGATGACGTTGGCGTCGCGGTTGCGGATGATCCGGTTCAGGTGTGCATAGACGAGGTTGAGTCCCGGGGTGGTGCCCCAGTGGCCCAGCAGCCGCGGCTTGATGTGCTCGGGTGACAGCGGCTCGCGCAACAGCGGGTTGTCCAGCAGATAGATCTGGCCGACCGACAAGTAGTTGGCGGCGCGCCAGTAGGCGTGGATGCGGTCACGTTCGTCGTCGGAGAGGGCGGCGGGGGTTGCGGTTTGCACGCTCATCACTCCGATTGTTCCTTGCCCGAGCGGCTAGCGGGCGAACTGCTCGACAAGGACCACCTGCAGCTCGCCTACCAGGAAGCCGAGTACGGCGCCGACCATCACCATGAGCATCTCGTCGTCTTTGAAGACGGGCCGGAGGATGGCTTCGTATTGATCCGGGGATAGCTTGTTCATCTTGTCGACGATGAGATTTTCGATGTCGAGCGTCTTGGCGGTGTATTCCTTGGCCTCCTCCATTGTCTCCGGTAGACGCTCGAGGAGCATCGCGATGATGGCGTCTTTAGCCTGGCGATACCGCTTGGTCCCGATCGCAAGCGTGAGGAGTGGTTGCGCCATCCCGACCTGGGCGTCGACTGCTGCCGAGACCTCTTTTTCGATGGCCGCGAACAGCCGTTCGGCAGTGGGTCCGTGCAGGATGGCTTCGAGCAGCACATCGGGGGAGAAAAGATCGTTCGCCAAAATGCGGGCGTAGTCACGGGTCACGTTGTCCCGTTCCGCGTGCAACACACCGTGCGCCGGGATGACGCCAAACAGCTTCATCGGCTTGCGGGGGATGAAAATGAGGTTCAGGGCCAGCCAGTCGCTGGCGAACCCGGTCACGAACCCGAAGCCGGGCATGATCCAGGGATTGTGGAATAGGCCCCAGGCGACCATCTGCACCAGGCCGATCGCGAAGCCGAAGTAGATGCCGCTGCGGCGGATGAACTTCATTGCCGCCCCACCCATGCCCTGCATCAGCTCGTTGAGTTGAGTCTTGTTTTTCACCAGGATGGTGACGGCGAGGTACTGCAGATCGATGAACCGCGGCAAGTCGGTCTTCATCTCGGTCAGCAGGTTGTCAACAACTTCGGGGGCGGCGGCCTGCATCCGCGACAGCACGGCATTGCGGCCGGCGGCCGGGATCGAGTCCCACAGGCCGGGACGCACCTGCTCGGCGAGTTCGCGAGCCATCGCGTCGATGGTCCGGGTAAGTGGCTCGCGGAGATCGTCCACCGCTTGCTTGGCGTCGATCTTGTCGAGGATCTCCTCTGGCCGTAGCAGCTTGTCGGTGAGCATCTGGATGGTCAACGCCGCCGTTTTGCCTGCGCGGCGCGGAACCACGCCCTGCCATCCGATTGGCCCGATACCCACGAATTCGATTGGGCGGTACAGCATCTGCAGCGCCACCAGCTTTGTGGTGTAGCCGACGAAGGCCGCGACCAATGGCATCGATAGGTAGATGAACCAGTTGAGCTTGATGTCGGCGGTGATCTCGCCCCAGGTTTGAGCCCAGGCTATGGCCGACGTCGTCACTCCTGCTCCTGCGGCGTGCTCGCCGCAGCCCACAGTTCCAGCCCGAGCCCGGATAGTCGCAGGACGTACTTTTCGACGCGCGCCGGGATCGGTCCGCGGGTCGCGCGCTTGACGGCTTCGAGCACGGCGGTGTCGGCGGCGAGGATCTCGTACTCGTCTTTCAAAGCGGAGTCCTCGGGGCCGGACTCGACGAGACCGAGCGACAAAAGATGACTGACATACATCGGGGTCAACTGTGGCAGTGCGAGGTTTGCGCTCTTACCGATCAGCGACATGTTTTCCAGCACCACGTCACTCGCCAGTCCGGCACGGGTGCGGGCGTGGACGTTGAGCAACGGCGACGAGGAGCCGTCGGAGAGTGCGCTGATAATGCGTGCCTCGTCCGGCACGATCTGGTCGAGGATCTTATGAAACAGCTCGTGGCGGCTCGACGCCGTGTTCTGCTCGATTGCGCGGTCGAGCAGTCCGTGCATCTTGGCGTCAAGAGTTTCGGAGTCGGCACCCGAGCGCTTCTCGATCTCGCCGTTGGAAAGGGGCGGTTCCGTTGGTGTCGCCGCCGGCGAGCGCATCCCCGACCGAATGAGCTCGAAGAGGCGCCTTTCGCCCCAGCTTGCGACCTTGATAGAGGTCCGCACCGTTTGCTCCGCCAAGTCGACGAGGCCGGTAGGGCCGAAAAGAGAAGGCATGCGCTAAACCGTAATTAACCGCTGCCGTCGTTATCGCGAATTGACCTGGGTATCCGACCGCTGCGCATCCGCCAACTACGCTCAACGCCATGGTCGAGCCCTTGCTGCAGTCGCTGCGGGTGCTTGACCTGTCCGACGACGACGGCGACGCGGTCGGCCGGCTGTTCGCCGATCTTGGCGCCGACGTGCTCAAGGTGGAACCGCCCGGTGGCAGTCCCGCGCGGAGCCGGCTGCCCACGCTGGGCGGAGCCAGCCTGCCGTTTGCCCTGCACAACGCCAACAAGCGCGCCACGGTCCTCGACCCGGCCGACGAGCAGGGCCGGGCCCGGTTCGCCGAGCTCGCCGCCCGCGCCGACATCGTCGTGGACAGCGGGATACCGGGGCAAGCCGCCGCATACGGCACCTCGTGCGCCGAACTCGCCGATCGGTATCCGCACTTGGTCGCCGTGTCGATCACCGATTTCGGTACGACGGGACCGCGCTCGTCGTGGCGGGCCACCGATCCGGTGCTGTACGCGTTGTCCGGTTCGCTGTCGCGCTCCGGCCCCACCACCGGAACGCCAGTGTTACCACCCGACGGCATTGCCTCAGCCACCGCCGCGGTCCAAGCCGCCTGGTCTGCGCTTGTCGCGTATTACCACCGGTTACGTTGTGGCACCGGCGATTACATCGACTTCTCCCGGTTCGATGCTGTCGTCATGGCACTGGATCCCGCGTTCGGCGCGCACGGGCAGGCGGCAGCCGGCATTCGCAAGCCCAACCGGTGGCGCGGACGGCCGAAGAACCAGGACGCGTACCCGATCTACCGTTGCCGCGACGGCCACGTCCGGATCTGCGTGATGTCGCCCCGGCAGTGGCGGGGCCTGCGCGCCTGGCTGGGCGAGCCCGAGGAATTCCAGGATCCGCGCTACGACGTGATCGCAGCCCGGTTCGCGGCCTGGCCGCAGATCAGCGTGCTGATCGCGGAGTTGTTTGCCGGGCAGACCATGACCGAACTGGTGTCGGCCGGGCAAGCCAACGGGGTGCCGATCGCCGCGGTGCTGTCCCCGTCACAGATCCTGGCCTCGGAGCACTTCACCGCGGCGGGCGCCGTGGCCGACGCCCAACTGGTGGCCGGTGTGCATGCCACCGTTCCGGTCGGCTATTACTCCGTCGACGGTCAGCACACCGGTTTCCGCACACCGGCGCCGGCGGCGGGGCACCACGAGGCTTCCTGGCTTGCCGATCCGGCGCCGGCCCCGGCCGCTCACGCCGCCGGGCGACGACCGTTCGACGGACTGCGGATCGTCGACTTGGGCATCATCGTTGCCGGCGGCGAATGCAGCCGGCTGTTCGCCGACTTGGGCGCCGAGGTCATCAAGGTCGAAAGCGCCGCCTACCCCGATGGATTGCGTCAAGCCCGCGCCGGCGATGCGATGAGTGAGTCCTTCGCTTGGACACATCGCAACAATCTCGCGTTCGGCGTAGATCTGCGCAACGCGGAAGGCAAGCGCATCTTCAGCCGACTGGTCGCCGAAGCCGACGCGGTGTTCGCCAACTTCAAACCGGGAACCCTTGCCGCGCTGGGCTTTCCATACGACGCCTTGCGCGCCCTCAACCCACGGATCGTGCTCGCCGAGAGCAGCGCATTCGGTGATACCGGCCCCTGGAGCGCCCGGATGGGGTATGGCCCGTTGGTCCGCGCCACCACCGGGGTCACCAAACTGTGGACCTCCGAGGAGGCCGCCGCTGACGACTCACGGCACCCGTTCTACGACGCGACGACAGTTTTCCCCGACCATGTGGTCGGGCGGATCACCGCAATCGGGGCGCTGGCCGCACTGATCCACCGCGACCGGACCGGTGCGGGAGTCCGAGTCCACGTCTCCCAGGCCGAGGCGGTCGTCAACCAACTCGACACCCTTTACGTCGTCGAGGCAGCGCGGGACGCGGGACGCGTCGAGTTGCGCGACGATCTCAGCGTGCACGCCGTCTACCCGTGCGCCGGCGACGATGAGTGGTGCGCGATCTCCATCCGCTCAGATGACGACTGGCGTGCTGCCGCAAGGGTTTTCGGACACCCTGAGGAGCCAGTGCCCGGCCGCCGGGAGTTGGTCGCAACGGTGGCGACGTGGACGTGCACCCGCTCACCGGTCCAGGTCGCTGAGGCGTTGCAATCGGCCGGAGTCCCCGCCGGCCAGATGAACCGTCCGCCCGACATCCTCGAAGACCCGCAACTAGTGCACCGAAAGTTGTTCAGCGACATGAACCATCCGCTGTTCGACCACCCGCTGCCGGCCGAAACCGGACCGGCGCCGTTTCGGCATATCCCGGCGGCGCCGCAGCGGCCCGCGCCGCTGCCCGGTCAGCACACCCGCGAAATCTGCCGCAAGGTCCTCGGGATGGGCAGTGAGGAAGTCGACCAACTGATCAGCGACGGCGTGCTGTTCACTGACACCATCTAACCCACCGTCGATCGCGAAAGGTTTCCTGCATGCCCGTCGACCCACGGATACCGGTGCTCATTGGCTACGGCCAGGTCAACCACCGCGAAGACACACCGGACATCGAGCCCGTCGACCTGATGGTGGCGGCCGCTCGGGAAGCGGCCGATCCGCGGGTGCTCGCGGCGGTCGACTCGATCCGGGTGGTGAACCTGCTTTCGGCGCGCTACCGCGACCCCGGTCTGCTGCTCGGGCAGCGACTGGGTATCGACAATCAGGCCACCCGCTACAGCGGCGTGGGCGGCAACGTGCCGCAGACGCTGGTGAACCAGGCGTGTCTGGACATCCAGCGAGGCAGCGCGGACGTCGTGCTGGTAGCCGGCGCGGAAACCTGGCGGACGCGCATGCAGTTAAAGGCCCAGGGCGACAAGCTGACCTGGACCGAACAGGACGAGTCGGTTCCGATGCCGCCGGGCAGCGACGAGAACGTCCCGATGGCCGGGCCGGCCGAGGAACGCATCGAACTCGCCCGACCGGCCCATGTCTATCCGATGTTCGAGCAGGCGCTGCGGATCAGTACCGGCGAGTCGGTCGACGACCACCGCAAGCGTATCGGCGAACTGTGGGCGCGTTTCAACGCCGTCGCGGTGACCAATCCCCATGCCTGGATTCGCAAACCTGTTGAGGCCGACGAGATCTGGCGTCCAGGACCGACCAACCGGATGGTCAGCTGGCCCTACACCAAGTTGATGAACTCGAACAACATGGTCGACCAGGGCGCCGCGCTGGTACTGGCATCGGTGCAGAGCGCGACGCGACTGCAGATTCCCACCGACCGCTGGGTTTACCCGTATGCCGGCACCGATGCCCACGACACCTACGCGATCAGCGAGCGCGCCGAACTGCATCGCTCACCGGCCATCCGCATCGCCGGTGCCCGGGTGCTGGCGTTGGCGGGCGTGGGTATCGACGACGTCGACCACGTCGACCTGTACTCGTGCTTTCCGTCGGCGGTTCAGATCGCCGCCACCGAACTCGGGCTGCCGGTCGACGACCCGAGCCGGCCGCTCACCGTCACCGGCGGGCTGACGTTCGCGGGCGGACCGTGGAGCAACTACGTGACGCACTCGATCGCGACGATGGCCGAACTGCTGACCGCCAATCCCGGGCGGCGTGGCCTGATCAGCGCGAACGGCGGGTACCTGACCAAACACAGTTTCGGTGTGTACGGCACCGAGCCGCCGACGTCGGAATTTCGTTGGGAGGACGTGCAATCGGCCGTCGACAAGGAGCCGACCCGACCGGCAGTCGTCGAATGGGAGGGCACCGGAACCGTCGAGTCCTGGACGACACCGTTCAACCGGGACGGCGAGCCCGAGAAGGCGTTCCTGGCGGTGCGCACACCCGACGACTCGCGCACCTTGGCGGTGATACCCGACGCCTCGTCGGCTGCGATCACCGCGCGAGAGGACATCGCCGGGGCCAAGGTCGAGATCCGTCCGGACGGCACCGCCACCCTGCGCTAGCGAGCCGATTCTTACGTTCGGGTCAAAAGCCTGCGGCGGACTGCCTTGGCGCGCCTATTGTCGAGGAAGGCACCGGGGGAGGTGAGCACGGCATGCGGATCCTGGTAACGGACGTCACCGGAGTCCTGGGACGTGCAGTGGCCCGCCAGCTGGTGGCCGCCGGCCACACGGTCAGCGGCATCGCCCGGTATCCGCATGCCTGCCTGGACCCCGAAGTCGACTTCGTGTGCGGGCCGCTCGGCGGACACGTTCTGCAGGAAATGGCCGACGAATCGCACGTCGTGGTGCATCTGGCGCCCATCGAGCCGGCCGCCCCCGGCAACGCCGGCATCAACGGCGTCGTGCACGTCACCCACGCGGCGGCCCGCGCCGGCGCACGGCTAATTTTCGTGTCCCAGGCGGCTGGACCACCCGGGCTGTATGGCCAGGCCGAGACGCTGGTCGCCACGGGGTGGGCGCCCAGCCTGATCATCCGGACCGCACCAGCGGTGGGGCGCCAGCTCGACTGGGCGGTGTGTCGCACGGTGGCAACCCTGCTGCGCGCCAAGTCGACTAAGCCGCCGGTGCGGCTGGTGCATCTGGAGGACTTGGTCCGCTTCCTGACCGTGGCCGTCGCAACCGACACCACCGGTGCGGTGGATTTGGCGCCGCCGGACACCATCGACGCGGCCACCGCACGGCAGCTGCTGCATGCCACGGGCCAGCGGCCGCACGCGTACCGACTCGGCACGTGGGCAGAGCTGGCACCGCAGATGGAAACCTCTGCGCTGCAAGATGTTTGGCGTTTCGAGGTCGGCTGGACCGCGGCGGACGCGGTGGCCGACACCGCGCGCGGGCTCGCGGGCCGCAGGCTCGGCGCCGGTGGCGCCCTCGAGCTATCCGGTCGTCTGCCGTTGCCGCTCGAGGCCACGCCGCGCTTCGGACCGCTCGGGAGCCCGGGGCTGCGCTGCGCGGCACCGGACGGGTTGGAGGGCGAGTTCGACGACCGGATCGATCCGCGATTCCCGGTCTTCGGCATGGGCACTCTGGCCGCGGCGCTGCCGGGCCCGCTGACTCCGATGACGCTCGACGTTCAGTTGAGCGGCTTACGCGGCGCCACCCGACTGATGGGCCACGCGATGGCGTTGGGGGGCGTGGCGGCCGACGAATGGGAAAAACGGGCCATCGCGGTATTTGGTCACCGCCCGTATGTCGGGGTGTCGTCGGGCGTGATCGCCGCCAGCCGGCTGCCTGGCTGGGACGAGCAAGCCGTCGTCGAGCATGCAGTGGGAAACACGCCGGTCGGCGACCTGTTGCCGTTGGGTCGTCCGCCGCTGGGGGCCAAGGCTGCCAAAGCTGCCGTCGCGACCCGGTCGCTGGCCATGCTGCGCCACCTGAAGACCGACACTCAGTTCTATTGCGCTGCCGCGAGGGCTGAGCACTGCGACGCGGCGCAGTTGGGCTCGCTGTCGGAGTTCGGTCTGCAAGCGCGGATCCGACTGCTACGCGACCGGGTGCACCAGGGATGGAGCCTGACCGCGCTGTGGGTGATCGACACCGGCATCACTGCGGCGACGTTGGAGCGCACCGGCGCGTGTACGCCGATCTCGGGGATCGGCACGCTGCTGGACAGCGGCCATGTCGCGGCTGAGACCGCGGCGCTGGCGGCGTTGCTGCGACGCGATCCGCGGGCTGGTGCGCTGGCCGCCGGCGGCGATGTGCGTGGCATCCGCGCCGTATCTCCGGGTGTCGCCGCAGAGCTCGACGCGACCGTGGCCCGGATCGGCCACCGCGGGATGGGGGAGGCCGAACTGGCCCACTGCGTGTTCGGCGACGATCCGGGCGCGTTGCTGGTCGCCGCCACGAAGACGGCGGCATCGGGTGACCCGGCAGCGCCACCGGAGACCGTTTTCGAGCGGATCGCAGCCAACGCCCGAATGTCTCGCGAACTGGCCCACGACACCACGATGCGGTTCACCCATGAACTGCGAATGGCCCTGCGCGAGTTGGGCACTCGGCGAGTCGCCGCAGAGCTCGTCGACGCGGTCGACGACGTGTATTACCTGACTTGCGACGAACTGCTCAGCTGGCCCAGCGATGCCCGGCTGCGTATCAAACGGCGCCGCGCCGAGCGCGAACGGTTGCAGGGCGTGTGTCTACCGGACGTCATCGACCACAGTTGGCGTCCGCTCGAGTCACTCGGCGGATAGCGCGGGTCAGTTCCGCAGTTCGGCCAACGGCACCTGCGGGTCGGCCAGCCGGTCGGGATCCACCGGACTCTGGGAGCGGATCAACTCCTTGACGTCGTCGAGCACGTCCCAGATGTTGACGTTCATTCCTGCCAGTACACGGTTTTCGGCATCGAGCCAGAACGCGACGAACTCGCGGCCGTCGACGTCGCCGCGGAACACCACGCGGTCGTATCGGGGTGCGTGACCGGCGTACTCCATGCCGAGGTCGTATTGGTCGGTGAAGAAGTACGGTAACTCGGCGTATTGGGTAGGTGCGCCGAGCATGCCGGCCACCGCCACCGCGGGTTGTTTGAGCGCATTGGCCCAGTGTTCGGTGCGGATACGGGTGCTGTAGAGCGGATGGTCAGCGGCGGCGATATCGCCGACCGCGTAGATGTCGGCATCGCTGGTGCGCAGTGACGCGTCGACCAGCACCCCGCCGTCGCCCATCGACAGTCCGGCTTGCTCGGCGAGTTCGGTGTTGGGTTGCGCACCGACTGCTACCAGCACAGCGTCCGCCGTGACCGTGGACCCGTCGTGCAGCTTGAGGCCGGTGGCCTTCCCGCCATCGGTGGTGATCTCTTCGACCTGGGACTGCAGTCGCAGGTCGACGCCGTGCTCGCGGTGCAGGTTGGCGAATACCGTGCCGACCTCTTCGCCCAGCGCGGCCAGCAGCGGCAGTTTGGCGGTCTCGACGACGGCGACGTCCACGCCGCGCTGGCGGGCGCTGGCCGCCACTTCCAGACCGATCCAGCCCGCGCCCACTACCGCCAACGAAGAGCCTTCGGCCAGCACCGAATTGAGCGCCGACGCGTCCTCGAAGGTCCGCAGGTAATGAACACCGGCGGCATCGGATCCCGGTATTGGCAGATGACGGGACCGGGATCCGGTGGCCAGCAGGAGCTTGTCGTAGGCGACGGTGGTGCCGTCAGGCAAAGCGACATGGTGACCGGCCGGATCCACAGCCGCCGCTCGTATTCCCAGTCGCAGGTCGACGGCATGGTCGCTGTACCAGGCCGAGTTGTGGACGGTGAAATCGGTCAGGGTCTTCTTACCGGCCAAAAACTCCTTGGACAGCGGCGGGCGCTCGTAGGGGAGGTGCTCCTCCTCGGCAATGAGTACGATTCGTCCGTCGAAGTCCTTGTCGCGCAATGCCTCTGCCGCCTTGGCCGCAGCGAGTCCACCGCCGACGATGACAAATGTTTTCGAGCTGCCCATAGCGTCCACCCTACTGCGCTAGGCTCAACTCAAAAGTCCCTTCAGAAAACGCGCATTGCGCACCGCGTGACCGTGCGGGTCGTTGTTGAAGTACATCCACACGTCGCGGCCCTCGCGGTCCCATTCCGCGATCCGCTCTGCCCAGCGCTGCAACTCGTCGGGTGGGTAGGAGCCCGCGTACATCGCTTCCGGATCCGGGCCGTGCATTCGGATGTACACCAAATCGGTGGTGGCGCGCGGGATACACGCCAGCCCGGCCCCGCTCATCACCACGTAGGCGGCGTGCCGGTGTTCCAGCAGCGCATACACCGCCGGATCGTTCCAGGAGGGATGCCGCAACTCGACGGCTACCCGAATCCATTCCGGCATGGCGGCGAGGAAGCTGTCCAGCCGATCGTCGTCGCGGCGCTGTTCGGGATGCAGTTGAACCAGCAGCACGCCGTGGCGGTCGCCGAGCGTGTGCCAGCACTGTTCGAAGCGCTCAATCCAGGGCTGCGGGGTGCCCAGCCGGCGGTAGTGCGTCAAGCCGCGATGCGCCTTCACCGACATCGTGAAGCCGTCGGGCAACTGCGCGCGCCACCCCGCGAATGTTGCATCTTTGGGCCATCGATAGAAACTGGCGTTGAGTTCGACGGTGTCGAATTCCTCGACGTAGCGGGCCAATCGACGTGCCGACGGCAGGCCCGGCCGGTACAGCACATCGGTCCAGTGATCGTAGGACCATCCGGAGGTGCCGATTCGCGTGGTCACGCCGGCTCAACCAGCCGCCTGCGCATGCACGTCGCGGTCCAGCGACGCGCGCATGAGCGCGGCGGCCAAGCGTGCGTTGGTACGCGGTGCCAGGGAGCCGAGTTGTTTCGGGTCGGTGGGCAGTCCTAACTGTTTGGCCTCGGCGGTGACCCGTTCGTCGAAGTAGGGCCGTATCCACGTCCAGACGTCTTGCACCTCCCGCAAGAAGATGTCGGCGCCGGTGTCGCCGATACCCTTGAACTGCTTGAGCATTCGTGCGGCCGCGCCCACATCGTGTCCGCTTCGCGAAGCGATTCCGCGCAGGTCGCCCGAGTAGTCGTCGTTCACCCGCCGCGCCATGTCGGTGAGCCGCGTGGCCGAACTTTCGTCATAGCGCACGTAGTGGGCGCGACCGAATGCCTTGATCATGGTCGGCCGATCGGAGGTCAGCACCGCTTTCGGGGTACGCAAGCCCGCTCTGAACAGTTCGCGGCCGGCCTGCATGGCGATCGACGCGTCGATCGGCTTGCTGGCCAGCATGCACAGCACTAACAGTTGAAACAGCGGCATGGGCTTGTCGTCGATGCGAACTCCCGCTTCGGCGGCGTAGGTGGTGCCGGCAACCTTCAGCAGGCGCTTCACCCGTTCCTTGGACTCGTCCATGCGCACCGATTACCCGCGCCTCTTGGTCGGCAACCGTCGCACATTTCTTCGGCGCTGTAAGCGAATTCGGTCGGCATTCAGACAGGGCTCTGAACTGCCATTGTGCAATTACTCCCACCAATGCCCGACAATTGTGCTAATTTGCGCCAACAGTTCTTGGGCACGACCACGGGTAATGGGGGACGGGGGATGATTACCCATCGCAGCCGCTTGACCCGATTGGCAATCGCGGCGCTGCTGAGCGGTAGTGGCCTGCAGCCGCTGGTGTTCGCAGCGCCCGCGCACGCGGATCCGGCCGCCGTTGTCATGGCGAAAACCCAGCGCATGTCGGCGCCCAACCGCAATTCGCAACAGGATGGTTGGTACCACAAGAACGATAAGTTGACCCTCGAGTGCTACACGCGCGGGGAAGCCGTGAAAGGGTACTTCAGTTCCGACATCCCAAATGGTGGCTGGGACGATCTTTGGTACCGGGTGTCCGATAATCATTTCGTCGCCGATGTCGATATCCAGATGGGCGCCCAGAACACGGTCACCGGTGCATGCGGCGATCAGCCCTCGGTACCTTCATCGACTGATGGTCGGGCGATGGGCAGAACGCAGCCGTCCAACACCGCTGCGCCGGGTCAGTGCACCGACGGTGCCATGCAGAAATGGCACGAGGCCACTGGCGAGTATCCCGACGTCCATGGCGATGCCAAAGACTGGGCGAACTCTGCAAGCGCCGCGGGGTGGACCGTCGTCGGGGATGCGCAGCCGCGGTCGATCGTTGTGTTTCAGCCGGGCGTGGAAGGTGCCGACCCCGTAACTGGCCATGTGGCCTGGGTCAATTCGACTTCGCGACGGCCCGACGGCCTCTACATCAACCTCACCGAGATGAATAATGCGCAACACGGCGGTCCATTCCACTGGTGGACTCGTGATGCCAAGGACGTGCCCGGGATGTCGTACATCCTGGCGCCGTGACGAAATTCCCGCTGACTGCGATCAGACATCGCGTATGCTCCCAAAACATCGCGCTGGTCGACTCACGACCGCTGCGGCCTCCCCATCCAGGATCGGTCGATACCGGCTGACCGCCTCAGAGGACACGAATTGACCACAGCACGCCGAGACGAGCAGACCGCGGAACTCCCCGTGACGGTCCATCAAAAGGTGCTGACCGCGCTCACCCACCCGCGTTGGTACTGGGTGCTTGCGCCGGCCGGCATCGCGGCGTTCCTCCTCGGCTGCCTGGGCTACTGGTCGTATAAGGGTGAACACCACTCCGTATCCGATGTCATATACGGCAGCCTCAAACTCTTTTTTCTGCATGCCGCGCCTCAGCCTGAGAACCATGTAGGGCTCGCGCTCGACATTGCTCGGTTTCTCGCACCGTTTGCCGCCGGGTGGGCCGCGCTCATTGCACTTGTATCGCTGTTTCGTGATCGAGTGCAGCAAATGTTGATTCCACTCAAGCGTGGTCACATCGTGGTCTGCGGCCTGGGCGACGTCGGTTTCGAGTTCGTGCGCCAACTCCACAGCGCGGGCTACCGGGTCGTTGTCGTCGAAGCTGATGGCGCCAATCCGCACATCAAGGCGTGCCGCGACTGGGGTTACCCGGTCATTGTCGGAGATGCTCAGTTGAAATCGACGCTGCACGCAGCAGGGCTCAAGCATGCGGCGCGGTTGCTTGCCGTCACCCCTGACAGTGTCGTGAACACCGAGATCGTGATCGGGGCGCGGCGTCTGGCCGGCGACCGGTCGGGCCGTCGCCCATTGCGCTGTCTGGCGCGTATCGATGACCCTGGGCTGTGCGTGTTGCTGCGGATAACGGAATCCAATCGCGGTGACGACGAGTCGGCGCTGGACTTCTTCAACACCGACGAGATCGGCGCACGACTATTGCTCGACGCCCATCCGGTCGACACCCAGCGACAACCGCACATTCTGGTAGCCCATGTTGACGCCTTGGCCGTCGAACTGGTGTTCCATGCGGCGCGCAAATCTTACGACGAACGCCCGAACGACGCGGCCCCGCTGTTGGTCAGCATCGTCGACGATCACGCTGACGAGCAGGTGAGCTCGCTGTTGGCCCAGCATCCGGCACTGGAGGAGGCCTGCGAATTCCACTGCTACTCAACATCCGCCCGTGACATCGACCGGCTGGCGGCTACCGACCGCGACCGGCGGGCCGGCCAGGCTACGGCCGCAGAGCATGGTGCGGCACCGCCGATTTCCCGTGCCTACGTCGCGGGGGACCGCGACGAGCACTCGGTCAAGACGGCGCTGAATCTGCGCCGCGCCCTCGACGTGAGCGTCCCGGTCGTTGCCGTGCTCTCGAACTCATACGGAGTGGCCGACCTGCTCGAGAACAAGAACGCCCCGGACGGCATGAACATCACGGTGTTCAAGACGCTCCAGGAGACCTGCAGCGTCGAACTCGTCGAAGGTGGATCATTCGAATCCGTTGCTCACGAAATCCATCGCCGCTATTGCCAAATGCAAGCCATGGATGCTGAGCCGCCACCGCCTTGGTCACAGCTCGATGATTCGCTCAAGGAGTCAAGCCGCGCGCAAGCGCGTCACATCGGTGTCAAACTGCGCACTATTGGATGCGAAATCACGCCATTACGAGACTGGTGTGCAAAAGATTTCACGTTCACCGATGACGAGCTCCAGAAGCTGACGCTCATGGAACACGACCGATGGATGATGGAAAAGATAACGGCCGGGTGGACTCTGGGCGAAGAAGACAAAAGGCGGAAGAAGGATCCGCACTTGGTTCCCTGGGAGGAACTTCCCGCTGACGTCGCCGAATGGGATCGCAACTTCGTCAAGGCGATTCCTGAGCTGCTAGCGGCGGTCGGGCTTCAGATCATCGATGTCCGACAGACCGCACCGCGATATCCCGACCACCCGCGCACAACGTCGCCCGACGATGTTGGCAGGACCGGTATCGGCGCGCGGACAATGTCGGCTTAATGTCCGTTGGCAGGAATCCGCAGATTTGGATGAGACATTTCGGCGCCCAAATGCGGAGAATCCCCGGACCCATTCGGCAGCGAGGAAGGTAATGCTGTTCGTCAGTTACGCCAGCCAGGACAGGGCTGCGATCAACCATCTTTTGACCACCTTGCGGCACGCTCGCCACCAGGTGTGGCTGGATGACGAGCTAGCTGGTGGCGAGGCCTGGTGGCGCACGATCTTGGAGCGCATTCGCGGCTCTGCGGTGTTCATCATCGCCTTGTCGAACAACTCGCTCGCATCCAAGCCCTGCAAGGCCGAGCTGCGTTATGCCGAGGCTCTTCGGCGGCCGATCCTTCCTGTTCAGATCGGCCCCGTGGATAGTGTGCGTGTGACTCCGCTGGCCGCCACGCAGATCTTCGACTACCGAGCCCCAACCCGGCAGGCCAACGCGAAGTTGCTCGCAGTGGTGCAGAAAAGGCAGGCAGAATTTGCCCCGCTGCCGTCGCCGTTGCCCGCCGAGCCACCGGTGCCATTCGCTTATCTGATGCGGTTGGCCTCCACCCTGGCCAGGCCGGAGCTCAACGGACAGCAACAGGCCGAGCTGGTATGGGAGCTGAAAACCAGACTCGACGAGGACCGCAACGATCCGAACGCATGCGAAGACATCACCCGGCTTCTGCGGCGGCTGCAGGAACGTCCGGATGTCACGTGGCGCATTCGTACGGAGATCGACGGTGTTCTGGCCTCGCTGGACGCCAACCTTCCGGTACTTGGCAGCGGAGCTGTCGGCCCACTGTTCTCGGGTCCGCTACCGGTCGTGAGGCCGTCGGCATTCTCGGGCCCGCAACCGGTCGTGACGCTGTCGGCTCATGACGTCCCGCCTGCCGAAAAACCTGGAACGGGCAGGACTCGCCGGCCGCGCAAGAAGTGGATTATCGCCGGTAGCGCCGGCTTAGCAGCCGCAGTCGCGATCGTGCTCGCGGTCGTGCTTACCGGCCCCAAACTCGATCCGTTGGACTCGATCCTGCTCAAGGACTCAGAAGTCAACGCCATCATGGGCACCTCCGAGATGAAAACCGTCGAAACCGGCAAGGAAGCGGTCAAGCAGAGCAGCTTGGTGAGGGTTTCGCAGCCCGACTGCATGGGTGCGCTCTATCCGGGCCTTGATCGGACGTATCAGGGGAGCGGGGTAAAGCAGCTGAGCTGGAAGGTGCTGGAGAAGCCGGGTGGCTTGCAGCGGGCCGGCGACAGGAACGATCACTTCGTCGACCAGGACGTGGCAGCTTTTGCACCAGGTTCCGAGCAGGCCGTCACGTTCGTTCAAAGTTCGGCGAAGCAATGGCAGGGCTGCGCGGGGCAAACCGTCACAGTGACCTATCCCGATCAGCGCAAGTACACCTGGAACTTCGGCGGCCTCACCGGCGAGGCGCCGACCATCTCCCAGCGCTACACCCAGATCGATAACCACGGCTTTGCGTGCCAGCGTGTGCTGAGCGCGGTGTCTACTTTCGTAATCGATGTCAAGGCCTGCGGGAACCACATCACGGACGAGGCCAGCCGGATCGCCGGGCAGATCGCCGCGAACGCGACCGAGCCGTTCAGCAAGTAACGGCATCTCTGCACCCGACGCCGGTGTCCGCGTCAGTCCAGGTCCACCCGGACGGTCAGCAGGTCGCTCCCCATCAGCCGGACCACGGCGCTGTTGAGCCCGGGCAGGCCACGCAATCGCTGGATCGGGTCGTCATCGGGCAGCAGGTGTGCGGTTCCGCTGCGCCATCGGCCGTGCACGCGCACCCGCACCGCAGGATTGGCCTTGATGTTCAGCACGTAATGGGAACGGTCGCCGTGTTCGGACACCATCCAGAACTGGTTGTCGATCACCCGGCCGCCGACGGCGGTGCGCCGCGGCTGACCGGTCTTTCGGCCAATGGTTTCCAGCATCGTCACCGGCAGTTGCCGGCCAACCGGGTTGACCACGAGGCGCTGGGCAGTGTGGACGATGCGCCGTTTGAGGTTGCTCACGCCCGCGCACGTTACGCCGCCGAGGCCACCGCCTTCTCGGCTGGTTCCAGCGCCAGCGCGACGATCTCGGCGACGTCGGTCATCGGCTTGACCTCCAGTGCTTCGAGCACCTCGGCGGGCACGTCGTCGAGATCCGGCTCGTTGCGCTGCGGGATGAACACTGTCGACAGACCTGCGCGCTGGGCAGCGAGCAGCTTCTGCTTGACGCCGCCGATGGGCAGCACCCGGCCGTTCAGCGTCACCTCGCCGGTCATCCCGACGTCGCCGCGCACCTGCCGCCCGGTGGCCATCGACACCAGCGCGGTCACCATCGTGACGCCGGCCGACGGGCCGTCCTTGGGCACCGCCCCGGCGGGCACGTGCACGTGAATACGCCGATCCAGTGTCTTCGGGTCGACACCCAATTCCGCGGCGTGTGAGCGCACGTAGGACAGCGCGATCTGCGCCGACTCCTTCATCACATCACCGAGCTGACCAGTCAGCTGCAGGCCAGGCTCACCGTCGTTGGCGCCGGCCTCGATGTAGAGCACATCACCGCCCAGCCCGGTGACCGCCAGACCGGTTGCCACGCCTGGCACAGCGGTGCGTTCGGCCGACTCCGGGGTGAACCGGGGCCGACCCAGGTAGCCGACCAGATCCGGCTCGTCGATGGTCACCGGCTCGGCCTCGTCGCTGAGCTTGGTGGTGACCTTGCGCAGCGCCTTGGCCAGCAGCCGTTCGAACTGCCGCACCCCGGGCTCCCGCGTGTAGTCGGCGGCGATCTTGCGCAGCGCCGCCTCGGTCACGCTGACCTCGTCGGCGGTCAGCCCGGCGCGGTCACGCTGGCGGGGCAGCAGGAAGTCGCGGGCGATGGCCACCTTGTCGTCCTCGGTGTAGCCGTCGATTTGCACCAATTCCATGCGGTCCAGCAGCGCCGACGGGATGTTCTCGATGACGTTGGCCGTCGCCAGGAAGACCACATCGGACAGGTCCAAATCCAGATCCAGGTAGTGGTCCCGGAAGGTGTGATTCTGTGCCGGGTCGAGCACCTCGAGCAACGCCGCCGACGGGTCACCCCGGTAATCCGAGCCGACCTTGTCGATCTCGTCAAGCAGCACAACAGGATTCATCGAGCCGGCTTCGCCGATGGCGCGCACGATGCGGCCGGGCAGCGCACCGACGTAAGTGCGCCGGTGGCCACGGATCTCGGCCTCGTCGCGCACTCCGCCCAACGCGACCCGGACGAACTTGCGGCCCAGGGCGCGGGCAATGCTCTCACCCAGCGAGGTTTTGCCGACGCCGGGCGGGCCGGCCAGCACCATCACCGCACCGGAGCCGCGACCACCGACGACGTGCAGCCCACGCTGAGCGCGACGCGCCCGCACCGCCAGATATTCGACGATGCGGTCCTTGACGTCGTCCAGGCCGTGGTGGTCGTCGTCCAGGATCTGGCGGGCGGCCTTCAGGTCGGTCGAGTCTTCGGTGGTGGTGTTCCACGGCAGCTCGAGCACGGTGTCCAGCCAGGTGCGGATCCAACCGCCCTCGGGGCTTTGCTCGCTGGCGCGTTCCAGCTTGCCGACCTCACGCAGCGCGGCTTCGCGCACCTTCTCGGGCAGCTCGGCGGCCTCGACACGAGCCCGGTAGTCATCGGAACCGTCGGGTTCGCCTTCGCCGAGCTCCTTGCGGATCGCGGCCAGCTGCTGTCGCAGCAGAAACTCCTTCTGCTGCTTTTCCATGCCGGAGCGCACGTCCTCGGCGATCTTGTCGTTGACCTCGACCTCGGCGAGGTGATCGCTAGTCCAATCGATCAGGACTCGCAGCCGCTCGGCGACATCTTCGGTCTCCAGCAGCTGACGCTTCTGCACGTCGGTCAGATACGACGCGTAGCCCGCCATGTCTGCCAGCGCCGACGCGTCGGTCAGCCGGTTGACCATGTCGACGATTTCCCATGCCTCGCGGCGCTGCAGCATTCCCAGCAGCAGCTTCTTGTAGTCCGCGGCCAGGGCGCGCGTTTCGTCATCGGGTTCAGGCTCGGCGACCTCGGTCACCTCGACCCACAGCGCCGCGCCCGCGCCCGTGGCCCCGGCACCAATGTGAGCCCGCTGCTCCCCGCGCACCACCGCGGCAGTGCCGCCGCCGGCGATGCGCCCGACCTGCAGAATCGACGCCAGCACCCCGTAGGAGGGGTAGCGGTCGTCGAGCCGCGGTGCAATCAGCAGCTTGCCCGATTCGCTGGCCCGGGCCGCGTCGACGGCAGTTCGAGCGGCCTCGTCGAGCGCGATGGGCACCACCATGCCGGGCAGCACGATCGGGTCACTGACGAATAGGACCGGCACTGTTTTGGCTTCAGCCATCAATCCTCCCAAAGTTAAGCCTGATGCGCTCAACCTCGGTGGCGGCGGGTTTGTTCCCGGAGGCTGGATTCGGGTAAGACGTCCGCCCAGCCGTTAATGACCCGCTGCTATTTCCCTGGAAGTTCACAGGTTCGGAGCCGGTAAGCTTTTCATCCGGGTTTGCAGCGAGGGGGAACGGGCCATGGCCGGACGGAGTATGGAAGTCGACACGGCGCATCTACATGCCGGTGCGGACCGGTGCAACGATGCAGGCCAGACAGCATTGGCTGCGGCGGGCAAGCTTGCTGGGAAGGAACCGGCGGCGGGGATGTTCGGCGATTTCGCCGAAGCCCACGAATTTCATGAGGCGGTCTCGGCGGCACACCAAAGCCACATTGAGCAGTTGCACGGCCATCACAGCGCACTGGGCGCTATTAGCGACGAAAGCCGTTCCGCCGCGCATGAATTCACCGCACGGGACGCTTCCACGGCCGACGCCCTGCGAGCTATTGAAACCGGTTTCGACACGCTCTGATGCCTCCGCCTCTGGGCCTGATCAACCTATCGGTCGGTGATTTGATCGCTGGGGCCGGCGGTGACCCTTGGAAGATGAACGACGAACTGCAGGCAGGCGACCCCGCCGCGATCAATAACCATGCAGACGCGTTCCACGCTGCGGCGGGTTCTGCCACCGAGGTCGAAGGCGACTTCCAGTCGGCCAAACAGCGTTTCGAGAAGGGCTGGAAGCACAACGGGACTGAGCATCCGATAAACGAGTCGGCCGAAGTCACCCGCGCCACTACGGCATTGCAACTGCAGAAGCCCCAATTAGCCAAGATCGCACTGGATTTGGAGACAGTCGCTGCAGGACTGGCCACCGCCCAACGGACCAGCGACGCTGACATCGCCGCTCTGGACGCCAAGTTGCACGAAATCGACGATGCGGTCACCGCGGCCAAAGCCAATGATCAGGACAGCCAATCTCTTCACAACGCGGCGGTGGAGGCGGTCCGGACCACTCTGGGCGAAATCCAAGGCGTTCGTGACGGCTATGTGGCCACCATGCAGTCAGCCCAGCCGACGATGGCGATCGTGAAAGCCTACGAGGACGGGGCCAACGAGGCCGGCGAGACACCAGGGCTGACTCCAACGAAGAGCGACGTGCTGATCGCGGCAGCCGGCGCGGTCTCAGGTGGGACCGCGGACGGCGTGCGTCAGGCGGCGCTCAAGTTGATCGCGGAGTCCCCTGGCACCGGGCCCGGGAAGGTTGACCCCGGCTTGTTGAGGTGGCTGGAGGACCCCAAGATCGGCGGCTTCGAGCTGAAAGGGTTGTCCCGCATGGGCGGGGTTGTCGCTGCGGCCAGCGCGGTACCCGCTGTCATGTCCGACATCCATGACGGAAACTCTGTCGCAGAGGCTGTTACTCGTGAGGGCGTGGGAACCGGTCTCGGGCTCGTGGCCGGCGCTATTGCTGGGGACATGGCAGCTGGTGCGTTGGCGGGTTCTGTCGTTCCGGGTGCGGGGACGGCGGTTGGTCTGGTAGTTGGCGCGGTCGTGGGAGCGGGCGCCGCCTTGGGGGCGTCCAAAGGCGTCGAAATGGTCTGGCATCCAGTCGCGGACGCGGTGGGCAGCGCGGCGCACAGCGTGGCAAAGGTATTTGGATTCGGGTAGGGCATTGGACAATGCGATTCGATGAGTTCGTGAAGGAGCACAACGTCGCGGTGTTCCCGGTCGACAGATTTGCCGGGTATGTCGTGGAGGTGGGCGTGCCGCCGGGCTGGGAACCCTTCGATTCTGCAACCGGAGTTCGGGTGTGGGTTTGTCGCACCGATCCGCGTATCACCGAGTTTTGCGCTAATGCGGTGTTGACGATGCACCGCGTCGAGGCTGCACTGGCTCCCGGAGACGTGTTCGCGATGCTGACCGAGCAGCAACTGCATTCCGTCCCGGGATGTCATGAATTGCACCGTGAACTGGCTGCAGCCACCGACGGCCCTGGCGGCGCGGGCGCACTCTTTACCCAGATCGCTAATGAGCTGGGCACCATCGATAGTGTGTCACGATCCCGAATCATCACAGCGGAACAGGAGACGTTGATCGCGCAACTGACGGTGACCGCGCTGCACGATTCACCCGTGGACCGAGCGCATATCTGGCTGTCCGTCCAGATTGGTGCGGCGGCAGATCCAGCATCCGCGGGCCACCACGGCGGCGCCCCGGTAACCGAAACGCGAGACCGTCACTGATGACAGGTAGCGGGGCGAAAAGCCGTTGGGGGCGGGCGCTGCGCTACACCTTCGGCGCAGTGCTGTGCCTGTTGACGGTGGTGGCCTCGCGGGCGGGGCTGCAATGGTACTGGTCTGTAGTGGTGCTGTGCGGCGCGTTCCTCATCATCGTCGGCAGGCGCCGAATTATTCGGGCGGGCGTCACCCGGACGGCCGACGAGATTGTGTGCCGCTACATTCCCTGGTATGAGGGAAACGCGTACTACTTGACCGTGCTGCTCCCGCTGACGGGAGTCGCCATGGTTGCAGCGGGAAACGATCCCGGTAATCCGGCGTGGCTTCGCTTCGGCGGCATCATCCTGCTGGTTCTGACGCCGCTATTCATGTATTCCTTCGTCCGTATGTGGCGGCGATGCCTTCTGTGCATCACCCCGTCGAGGTTGACCGTACGTTTAGGCACGCTCGGGGCTGAGTTGATTGAAATCGGGCGTGAGCGTATCGAGTCGATCGAACCGAAGTTGGTCCCGAATGGGCTAGGCGCCGAGTGGTTGCAAGTCGAGATTGCTTACCGCGCTCTGGATTTGAGCGGTGACGCGGGTGAGACTGTAGTGGTCGGCCTGGGGTTGACCGTTGAGCCGGTCAACCTGGTGAAGGCGCTCATGGCCTGGAAAGACGCCGCCAACGAAACCCCGAGCGCGCTGTTGGACCGGATCGAACGCATCCTTCGAGGCCGCGAAATGGCTGGCGTGTGACCCCCTCACAGGATCCCCCGCGTGAACCCGTGACCCACTGCAATCTCAACCGTGCAGCAAGTCCTGCATCTGCGGATCATCACCAGGAGGCCGGTAACCCAAATGAGAGACGGCCGGTGACGGCAGGTAGCGGGACGAAAGGCCGTTGGGGCCGGATAGTGCGCTACGCGTTTGGCGGTTCGCTGGGCATGCTGGCGGGGGTTAACCTCTTGATTGGGTCCCCTTGGTACCTATGCTTGGGTATTGCTGCGACCGCCCTCGTAATCATCCTCGGCAGGCGCCGGATTTTTCGGCCGGCCGTCAACCGGACGACGAACGAAATCGTCTGCCGCTACATTCCCTGGTTCGAGGGAAACGCTTATGTCTTGAACGTGCTGCTTCCTCTGCTGGGAGTGGCATCTATTGCGGCGGGGTCCGCGCCCGGAAATCCGGGGTGGCTTCGGATTACCGGCATCGTCCTGCTGGCCGTGACGCCGCTATTCACGTATTCAGCCGTCCGCATGTGGTGGCGATGCCTTCTATGCATCACGCCGTCGGCATTAGCCGTGCGTTTGGCCGGACCCAAGGATGAGTTGACCGAAATCCCCCGTACGCGTGTCGATTCGATCAAGCCCAAGATGGTCCCGAATGCGGTAAGCGGCGCCCAGTCGTTGCAAGTCGAGATTGCCTACCTGCCTGCGGAGTTGAGCAGCGAGACGCCCAGAACTGTCGTGGTGGGCCTTCAGCTGAGCGTGCAGCCGAATAACCTCCTCGACGCGCTCGTGGCCTGGAAAGACGCCGCCAACGACGATTCGACCAAGTTGTTGGACCGGATCGAGCGCATCCTTCGAGGCCGCGAAAAAGCTGGCATGTGACCGACTCGAAAGGTTCGAATCGGTGCGTGCAGGTGCTGCAGCAGTCGGTGCCGGGCGCCGTGAACCGCAATCAGAACGGTGGCGGTTCGTCGTCCGGATCGGGTGGGGGCAGGTTGAAGTAGCTCATACGCTCGCCTCGCCGTGCTGTGCGTGCATCGTGATTCTGCCTGCGTTCGGCGGCGATGCGGTGCGCGCGGTTTTGGGCGCGGGTGCGACGGCGTTTGGGCATCATCGCGGTGCGCTCACCGCAGTATTCATCCGGCAAGTCGGCTTCGATGGCCGGGATCCCGCCGGTGGAGTGGCACAAGCTGGGGAACAGCAGCGCACTGCCCGGAGTGGTCACATAAGTCCGCCCCGACGGGGAGGTCAGAATCAGTGTGCCGTCGGGCAACTGCTGCTCGCGCCAGCCCCAGAAAGTCTTCACCAAATGGTGTGTGCGGCAATAACATTTGAGGTTCGACGCATGCGTTGGCCCGCCAACCGCGTACGGAATCGTATGGTCAAGATCACACTCGCCTGCCGGCCGGTCGCAACCGGGCCAGCGACACGTCAAATCCCGACACCGCACAAAATCCGCCAGCGCCTTGGAGGGCACATACCCCGGCTCGGGTGGGGCATCCCCCGGATGAACCAACGGCACCAGCTTGGACGTTTTGGCCAACTCGGCAACCAGTTCGGGTGGGATGAGCCCATCGGCACCGATCTGCGAAGCCATTGCCGAGCCGCTGCCGGAGATCGCGGCCTGCTCGGCGATCACATGGATCACGACAGGCGTTGCAACAGGCCGCTTTCCCGCAGCACAATCAGATCGCCCACAGCGGCAACCGAGTCGATCAGCCCGTGCCGCAAGGGCACCCAACGCGTCAGCGCGGCGCTGATCGCGGGTACGCGGATCGTGCTCACACACCGTGGCCGCCATTGCATCCAATTGCTTGTCGAGCGCATGCGCATCGGAGGTCAGCAGGCTGCCATGAATCTCGGAAATACCCGAGTCGCCGTCGCCGATCCAAATCTCTCGACTGACCTGGCGCTCTTTGCGCCGCCGGACAGCATCCGCGTCGGCACGGCCCACAATCTTGTCAACTTGCCCGGCGAGCCGGCCCTGTGTCATTGACGGCCAGCGCGGCACGTTGACGGCGAGTTGCGCATCAACCGTCGCCATCACGTCGCGGTCGGTGATCAAATCAGTGCGAAACACAATCGTCTGGAACATCCGATAGTCGATGTCACCGGCCTTGAAGACCTCTGCCAGCTTCGGCAGTCGCTCGCGCATGGCCCGGGCATACCGCAGCCGACTTCCCGCCAGTGCCTGACTGATGCGCAGCGCCGCGGCGACCTCAGCGGTCACCGCCTCTTCAGTATCGACGGCCCACTCTTCGGTGTTGGAGCACCGCGATAAGCGGTAGCCGAACAGCTCCCCAATTGCGACCAGCTGGGCAGCGGCCGCCCGATTCTCCTCCCGCGCTGACGCGCAGATCCGGTCCACCAGCGCCGTCGACTGCGGCGTGGTCGACGGATGGCGCCGCTCAAACAGCTCATCAAACCGTGCGATCACCTCGGCCCGCGTCGCCTCATCGAACATACATTCGATTCTAGCAGACTCCACTGACTCATACTTTTCGGCAGGGTCGCCAAGTTATAGATGCAGGCGGCCAGGGCTGAAAGGATGTGAGGCTCGTGGTGCGGTCGCGACGCACGAAGATTCCGGCCGAGGAAAAGACCAACTACTCCGACACCACCGGCGGTTCGATGGGCACCAACCGCCGCAATTGCGTGACGTGCGACGGCGATAGCTCCTCCAGGCAGGTGACACCGAGCAGCCGCATAGTTCGGGTCAGCTGGCCGGACAGGATTTCGATGGCACGCTCGACGCCCGCTTCACCACCTGCCATCAGTCCGTATAGATAAGCCCGCCCGATCAGCGTGCAGCGTGCGCCCAGCGCCACCGCGGCCACGATGTCCGCGCCGGACATGATCCCAGTGTCCAGCAGGATCTCGGTGTCGCGGCCAAGCTCTCGCGCGACCACGGGCAACAAATGAAACGGCACCGGTGCTCGATCAAGTTGGCGGCCCCCGTGATTGGACAACACGATGCCGTCGGCGCCGACGTCGACCGCGGCGCGGGCGTCTGCCACCGTTTGGATACCTTTCACGACGAGCTTGCCCGGCCACTGCGTTTTGATCCAGGCCAGATCCGCGAAGGTGACGCTCGGGTCGAACATGGTGTCCAGGTATTCGCCGACGGTGCCCGACCACCGATCCAGCGACGCGAAGGCCAGCGGTTCGGTTGTCAGCAGATCGAACCACCAGTGCGGGCGGGGCAGCGCGTCGAGCACGGTCCGCAGGGTCAACGTCGGCGGGATCGTCATTCCGTTGCGGGCGTCGCGCAACCGCGCACCGGCAACCGGAACGTCGACGGTGACCAGTAGGGTGTCGAACCCCGCCTGAGCGGCCCGATCCACCAACGCCATCGACCGGTCCCGATCCCGCCACATATACAGCTGAAACCATTTGCGGCTCTGCGGAATAACTGCAGCTACATCTTCAATCGCGGCGGTGCCCAGGGTGGAGAGCGAGAACGGAACACCAAAGCGCGCCGCGGCGCGAGCACCGGCGAGCTCACCTGCGGTATGCATCAACCGGGTGAACCCCGTCGGCGCGATGCCGAACGGCAAGGCTATCGGCGCGCCGAGCACCGGCCAGTCGGTGCGCACACTGCTGACGTCGCGCAGGATCGCCGGATGAAATTCGATGTCGCGGAAGGCTTGCCGCGCGCGCTCGATCGACAGCTCGTCCTCGGCAGCGCCGTCGGTGTAGTCGAACGCAGCCCTGGGGGTACGCCGCTGGGCGATACGCCGCAAATCGTGGATGGTCAGCGCCGCATCGAGCCGGCGTTGAATACGGTCGAACCGGGGCTTGCGGAAGCGGATCAGCGGCGCGAGGTCACCGATCTTCGGCACCCGCCGCGCAACTGTGCGACGGTGGTGAGATGACGTCCGCACGTGATCCCTTCGATCTGCAGCGCTTCGTCGACGCGCAAGCTCGGGTCTATCACACCGTCGTCGAAGAGTTGCGTGCCGGCCGCAAACGCAGTCACTGGATCTGGTTCATCTTTCCCCAGCTGGCAGGACTTGGCAGCAGCCCGACTGCCGCAAAGTATGCGATCTCCTCGCTGGACGAAGCCCAGGCCTACCTGCACCACCAGGAGCTCGGCCCGCGGCTGCACGAGTGCGCGCAGCTGGTCAACGGCATCGGCGGCCGCTCGATCGCCGAGATCTTCGGGTCACCCGACGACCTCAAGGTCCGCTCGTCGATGACGCTGTTCGCCCGCGCCACCGACGACAACCGGGATTTCGTCGCGCTGCTGGACAAGTACTACGACGGACAACAAGATCCGCTGACGGTGGAGCGACTCAGATAGGCCGCAGGATCCGCCAGCCCTGCGGTTCGACCACCGCGATGTCGACGATCTCTTCCGGCGGAGCCCCAGATCCGGCCACCACCTGTGCGCGCGGCACCCTGGCCTCCAGCGGCGCGTCATCGATGTTCAGCACGACGATCAGAGCGTCGTCACCGTGGTGGGTCCGATAAACGTAGTGCCGGTTGTCCAGCAGCAGGGCGGTCGTGGATGCGGCGTGCAGCCACGGGTGGCGGCGCCGCAGCCCGATCAGATATTGGTGCAGCGCCCACATCTTGGCGCTGTCTGCATCCAGAGGTACTGGGGGAGAGCCGAATTCGGGCCGTACCGCGTCGTCGCCGCCGAACCGCTCCTCTTTGACGCCGCGGTAGCCGAGCTCGTCACCGGCATACACGCTCGGAATACCGCCGACGGTCATTAGCAGCACCAGCGCGTGAGTTACGTGATCAGGATGCTCGAGTTGACTGACAATACGAGTGACGTCGTGGTTGCCGATGAAGGTCAGCGGCGCGAAACTGCCCAGGAACTCGTTGTGCCGCTGGAGCGCCCAGTCCAATTCGTAGAAGTTGCCGTCGTTGAGGCTGCTCCAGATGGCTTTCCACAGCTCGTACTGGGTGGCCGAGTCGAAGCCGGCGTCTGCGACCACCGCCGCGTAGTCCCCGTGGATAAGCTCTCCGACGAACCACGCCTCCGGATGCTGACGGCGCACTCGCGGAAGTACAGCGGCCCAAAAACCAGACGGCACAGCATAAGCCGCATCCAGGCGCCAGCCGTCGGCACCGCGCTCCAGCCAGTGGGACATGACCTCGACAACGTAGTCGACGACCTCGGCGTTGTCGTGGTTCAGCGTGGTGAGATCGCCGTGGCCCTCGAAGCTGTAGTCACGAAACCACTCCTGGTGATCGCGCGGGAAGTCCGGACCGACATGGTTGAACACCCCGTCGAGCAGGATTCGCAAACCGCGCCGACGCGCCTCGGCGACAAGGATGTCGAAATCGTCGTCGTCGCCGAGGCGCGGGTCGATGCGGTAATGATCGGTCGTGTCGTAGCCGTGCGTGCGTGAGGCGAAAACCGGGCCCAGCGCAATCCCGGACGCGCCCAACTCGATGGCATGGTCGAACCACTCGGCGATCCGTCGCAGCCGGTGCTCCTCCGGCGCGGGCGGCTGATCACCCGGGAACGCTCCGACGAAGCCCAGCGGGTAGATCTGCCACCAGATCACATGCTCGACCCAGTCGGCCACGCCGTCAAAGTTACCCGGCCGCCGCCAGCGTCCGGGCAGAGGTGATCGCCTGAGCCACGCCGGCAACGATGGAGGCCGCCTTCAGCGCCTCGAAAATCGCCTCCCGGTCCACCCCGGCTTCCCGCAGCGTGTGCTCGTGCGCGGTGACGCAATGCCCGCACCCGTTGATCGACGACACCGCAAACGACCACAGCTCAAAGCTGGCTTTGTCCACACCCGGATTGCCGATGATGTTCATCCGCAACCCGGGGCGCAAGTCGTCGTAGGCGCCGTCGAGGAAGCCGCGGCCACGATAGAAGACATTGTTCATGCCCATGATCGATGCGGCGCCCAACGCCGCCTGGTAGGCCTCAGCCGACAGATAGTCCGCGGCCTCGGCACCGATCTCGGTCAGCACCTCGGCATTTCGGGTCGCCGCGGCGCTGGCCAGCAACGTGCCCCACAACTGCTCCTCGGTGAGCGCGGTGGTGCGAGTGATCGACCCCAGGTTGAGTTTGAGGTCCTTGGCGTACTCCGGCAGTGCGGTTTTCAGGTTCTCGATACTCATCAGGCAGACTTCTTCAGCTCTTCGCCGGCGTCGATCGTCGGGTCACCCTTGCGCCAGTTGCAGGCGCACAACTCGTCGGACTGCAGGGCATCGAGCACCCGCAGCACCTCGTCGACATTGCGGCCCACCGAGCCGGCGGTCACGGAAACGAACTGGATCTCGTTGTTGGGGTCGACGATGAACGTCACCCGGTCGGCGACGCCCTCGTCGTTGAGCGCTCCGGTGGCCTCGACGAGTTCACGCTTGATGTCGGACAGCATCGGGAACGGCAGCTTCTTGAGATCCTCGTGCTGGGCGCGCCACTGGAAGTGGACGAACTCGCTGTCCACCGAGACTCCCAACACCTTGGTGTCGCGGTCCTCGAACTCGTCGTTCAGCTTGCCGAACGCGGCGATCTCGGTCGGGCACACGAAGGTGAAGTCCTTCGGCCAGAAGAAGATCACGCGCCACTTGCCCGGGTCGTCGTCGTTGGTGATCGTGGTGAAGTAGTCCTCGGGCTGCTTGGCGTTGACCTTCGACAGATCACCACCGATCAGCGCGGTGAGCTCGTAGGCGGGAAACTGATCGCCGATTGTCAGCAGTGCCATGGTCACTCCTTTGATCAAGATCGGATTTACTCTCCAACTTTTTTGGACTCGATCCAATTGTGACCCAACCAAACCTTAAAGTAAAGGTGATATTTCCCACTATACTGATAGGTATGACCGATAAGAGTTATCAACCCACCATCGCCGGTCTACGGGCCTTCGTCGCAGTGGCGGAAAAGCAGCACTTCGGTACTGCCGCAAGCACTCTCGGTGTCAGCCAGTCGACGCTGTCACAGTCCTTGTCGGCACTGGAAGCCGGTCTTGGCGTCCAGCTCGTCGAGCGATCAACCCGGCGCGTCTTCTTGACAACCGAGGGCCGGCATCTGCTGCAGCAAGCTCAGAGCGTGATCGAAGCGGTCACCGCGTTCACCGCAGCGGCGGCAGGCACCGCGGATCCGCTGCAGGGCACCATGCGGCTGGGCCTGATTCCGACGGTGGCCCCCTACGTGCTGCCGACGGTGCTGGCCGGACTGACCGAGCGGTTGCCCGCGCTGACCCTGCGAGTGATCGAGGACCAAACCGAGCGGCTGCTGATGTCACTGCGCGAGGGCGCGTTGGATGCGGCGCTGATCGCGTTGCCTGCCGAGACCAGCGGTGTCACCGAGATCCCGATATACGACGAAGACTTCGTGCTCGCCCTGCCGCCGAGCCACCCGTTGGCGGGCAAGCGACGGGTGCCGCCCGCGGCGCTGGCCCAGCTGCCGCTGCTGCTCCTCGACGAGGGCCACTGCCTGCGCGACCAGGCCCTCGACGTCTGCCGCAAGGCCGGGGTGCGCGCCGAGTTGGCCAACACCCGCGCCGCGTCGCTGGCCACGGCCGTCCAGTGCGTCACTGGAGGATTGGGCGTGACGCTGATCCCGCAGAGCGCGGTGTCGGTCGAGGCCAGCCGCAGTCAGCTCGGATTGGCACAGTTCGCAAATCCCCGCCCGGGCCGACGGATCGGCCTGGTGTTCCGGTCCTCCAGCGGCCGCGAAGCGCCGTATCGGCAGCTGGCTCAAGTCATCGGGGAGTTGGTCAGCGCCGAGAGCCCGGTGCGCGTCGTTCGCCACCCCGCCGCGACCACGTAGCAGGAACATGTTCTAGTTGCAGTCATGCTGGACTTCACCTTGGAGAACATCAGCGTCGAGGACCTCGAACGGCTGCGGGCCATCTATGAGCCGCTCACCCAATCGGTGCGCGAGCTGATTGACGCCACCATTCGCACCGAAGTCGACGCCGATGCCGTCGCTGCGGCCAAGAACGAAATCGATTCGGCCACCGCGCGTTTACGCAGCAAGCAGGTGGACGGCGCCTTCGGTGTGCGCTACCTGTCCAGCGGCGAGCAGATGGCGTGGGGAAACGTCGTCATCGGGACGCGCAACCCCATCGCCCCACCACTGGACATCCAGCACGACCTATCGGGCAGGGCGTGGTGCGATTTCGACCTCGGCGCCGCCTATGAGGGCCCACCCGGCCACGTGCACGGCGGCGTGGCCGCGCTGGTTCTCGATCACCTGTTGGGCGAAGCCGCCAGCGACGGCACCAACCCGCGCCTGACCGGGACCATCACCCTGCGCTATGTGCGGGCTACCCGGCTGGGCCGATTGCACGCCGAGGCGACCACCACCCGCGTGGAGGGCGTGAAGACGTTCGCGACAGGCTTTCTCGCCGACGACGAAGGCGTCACCGTGGAAGCCGAGGGCGTGTTCATTCAGCCGCGGTGGGCGCGGGAGTCGTAGCGATGGAAAAAGTAGTGGCGGTGCTGCGGGCCGCCGACCGCGACGACGACTGGTGCGCCCGCCAGCGGGGACCAGTCGCCGACGCCATCCTGCGCCTTGGCGTTGCTGGGCTGGCCGTCAATGTGCGCGACAGCGCGGTGCGGGACTCGCTGATGACACTCACGACCTTCGACCCGCCGGTGGCCGCAGTGGTCAGCATCTGGGCCCAGCAGTGCTACGGCGACCAGATCACCGCCGCGCTGACCATGCTGGACGCCGAGTGCGAAAAGCTCGCCGGATATCTGGTCACCGAGTCGGTCCCGCTAAAGGCCCCGCTGGAGCTCGGCTCTCGCACAACGGGTTTGGCCAACATCGCGCTCTTGCGCCGACCGGCCGGGCTGGACCAGGACAGCTGGCTGGCTCGCTGGCAGCGCGACCACACACCGGTGGCGATCGACACCCAGGCCACCTTCGGCTACACCCAGAACGCGGTGGTGCGTGCCCTGACGCCAGACGCGCCGCCCATCGCGGGCATTGTCGAGGAGTTGTTCCCGATCGAGGCGGTCACCGACCTGAGAGCCTTCTTCGGTGCCGCCGACGAGGACGATTTGCAGGACCGGGTGAGTCGGATGATCGCCAGCACATCGGCGTTCGGGGCCAACGAGAACATCGACACCGTGCCGACGAGTCGGTATGTGCTCCGATCGCCGTTTCTGTGATCGCGAAACAGAAGCCAGGGCTGTCGCCGAAGGCGACGCCACAACCATGGCTTCTGCCTCGCGGATGCTCCCCGGTTACGCTGCAGCCGTGACATTGCAGATCGACGACGAGAACAAGGTTCGCACGCTGACCTTGAACCGGCCCGACGCGCTCAACGCGTTCAACGAGGCGCTCTACGACGCCACCGCTGAGGCGCTCCTGGCCGCCGCCGACGACCACGACGTCGCGGTGGTGCTGTTGACCGGGGCGGGGCGCGCCTTCAGCGCCGGAACCGATCTGGGGGAGATGCAGGCCAGAGTCACCAACCCGGACTTCACGCCGGGAAAGCACGGCTTCACCGGGCTGATCGACGCGCTGAGCGCGTTCCCCAAACCACTGATCTGCGCGGTGAACGGCGTCGGGGTCGGCATCGGCACCACCATCCTGGGCTACGCCGATCTGGCTTTCATGTCTTCGACTGCGCGACTGAAGTGCCCGTTCACCAGCCTTGGGGTGGCACCGGAGGCCGCGTCGTCGTATCTGCTGCCGCAGCTGGTCGGCCGGCAGAACGCCGCCTGGCTGCTGATGTCCTCGGAATGGGTGGACGCCGAGGAAGCGCTGCGGATGGGTCTGGTCTGGAAGGTGTGCGAGCCGTCGGATCTGCTCGCAGACGCGCGTCGGCACGCGGAAATCCTTGCCTCCCGCCCGATTTCGAGTCTGATGGCGGTCAAGCACACCATCGTCGAACCGGTCCGCCCTGAAATCGCAGCGGCAAGCGCGCGCGAGAACGCCCACTTCGCCGAATTGATGGGCACTCAGGCCAACGCCGCGGCGCTGGCGGATTTCACCGGCCGCCGCAGCGGTTGAGTTAGCGCGCGGCGCTGGTTTCCAACTGCGCGGCAGCCTCGATAATCGCCCGCAGGTTGTGGCGGCAACGCCCGCAGTCCGCGCCTGCCCCGCAGGCCGCGGCCACTTCCTTGGAGGTTGACGCGCCGCACGCAACGACGTCGGCCACCGTCTGGCTGGTGGCCCCGACGCAGAGGCACACGTACATCAACCCACCCCCGCCGAACGGGCGGAGGGACCGGACTGAACAGGCCTCATGTTAGTGCAGTCTAACCTAAGTTGGTTAGTGGAGTCTAACCTAACCTGCAGGCGTGTTGAGCTGCGGTTTTACCCCCGGTCAGGCGCTGACAGCCAGCCGGCGCCCGCAACGCGCCGACGCCGGACAAATCATCGCGCCGGCGGCTCTACGCTGCATTAGATTGAATTCGGCATGACGTGTCGGGGGTTACAGCCCAACCCCTGACAGCCTCACGCAGCCCGACACTGACAGCTTGAAATAAGGAGCGATCATGCAAGGTGATCCCGATGTTTTGCGCCTGCTCAACGAACAATTGACCAGTGAGCTCACCGCGATCAACCAATACTTCCTGCACTCGAAGATGCAAGAAAATTGGGGCTTTACCGAACTGGCGGCCCACACCCGCGCAGAGTCGTTCGACGAAATGCGCCACGCAGAGATGGTGACCGATCGCATTTTGCTGCTCGACGGTTTGCCCAACTACCAGCGCATCGGGTCGTTGCGGGTTGGCCAGACGCTGCGCGAACAATTCGAGAGCGACTTGGCGATCGAATTCGATGTGCTGAACCGTCTCAAGCCCGGCATCGTCATGTGCCGCGAGCGACAAGACACCACCAGCGCGCAAATTCTGGAGAAGATCGTCGCCGACGAAGAAGATCACATCGACTACCTGCAAACGCAACTGGAGCTGATGGATAAGCTCGGCGAGGCGCTCTACGCCGCGCAGTGCGTCGCTCGCCCGCCCACCACGTAAGCCGTCCAGGCGGCCTCGGGCCCCGATGGAAAGGCAGGCATGACCGCAGCGACGGCGACGTCAGCCGCGGAAGCACCGCAGGGCAGCACGCTTGTCAGCCCGCGACGACGCAACCTGATCTTTCTGGCGATCGTGCTGGGGATGCTGCTGGCAGCGCTCGACCAGACCATCGTGGCGACCGCGCTGCCGACCATCGTCGCCGACCTCGGCGGAGCCGGTCACCAGTCGTGGGTGGTCACCAGCTATCTACTGGCCTCGACGATCGTCACCGCCCTGGTGGGCAAACTGGGCGACCTTTTCGGCCGCAAAGCGGTATTCCAAGCCGCCGTAGTGTTTTTCGTCGTCGGCTCGGTGCTGTGCGGCCTGTCCCACACAATGGTCATGCTGGTGGGTTCCCGGGCGCTGCAGGGCATTGGTGGCGGCGGTCTGACCGTCACCGCCACCGCGCTGATCGGTGAAGTCATCCCGCTTCGGGAACGCGGCCGCTATCAGGGCGCGTTGGGGGCGGTATTCGGTGTCACCACGGTCGTCGGGCCACTGCTGGGCGGCTATTTCACCGACCACCTGACCTGGCGATGGGCGTTTTGGATCAACGTGCCGGTATCGGTGGTGGTGTTCTTCGTGGCCGCCGCGACCATCCCCGCGCTGGCCGAACGCGCCAAACCCGTCATCGACTACATCGGCATTGTTTTCGTCGGTCTCGGCGCCGCCGGCTTGACGTTGGCCACCAGCTGGGGCGGCACCACATACCCGTGGGGGTCCGCGACGATCATCGGCCTGTTCGTGGGCTCCGCCGTCGCGCTGGGCATTTTCGTGTGGGTGGAAAGCCGGGCCGCCGCGCCGATCCTGCCGACCCGGCTCTTCGCCAGTCCGGTCTTCACCGTGTGCTGCATCCTGTCGTTCGTCGTCGGCTTCGCGATGCTGGGCGCGCTGACCTTCCTTCCTACTTATATGCAGTTCGTCGACGGCGTCTCGGCAACAGCCTCGGGGCTTCGCACGCTGCCGATGGTGGTCGGCATGTTGACCACGTCGATGACCAGCGGCATCCTGGTCGGCCGAACCGGGCGCTACAAGGTTTTTCCGATCGCCGGGACGGCGGTGATGGCGGTGGCATTCGTGTTGCTGTCCCGGATGGGCCCGTCGACGTCGGCGGTGCTGCAGTCGCTGTACCTGGTCATCCTGGGCGCCGGTATCGGATTGTGTATGCAAGTGCTGACGCTCATCGTGCAGAACACCTCGAGTTTCGACGACCTCGGCGTCGCCACCTCGGGTGTGACGTTCTTCCGCACGATCGGCAGTTCGTTCGGCGCCGCGATCTTCGGTTCGCTGTTCACCAATTTCCTGCAGGACAGGATGGGACCGGCCTTGCAGGCAAGCCGAGCGCCCGCCGCGGCGGCGAGTTCGCCGGCGGTGTTGCACCGGCTGCCGCCTGAGGTCGCTGCGCCGATCGTGACCGCCTACTCCGACTCACTGTCCATGGTCTTTTTGTGGGCGGCACCGGTGGCAGTGGTGGGATTTGTGTTGGCGCTTTTCCTCCGTGAGATTCCATTGCGCGACATCGGAAACAACGCCGCCGATCTCGGCGACGGATTTGCGATGCCGACTGCGCAGTCACCCGACGAGCTGCTGGAGGCCGCGATCGGGCGCATGCTGCAGGGCGCTCCCGGAATGCGACTGCGCAGCATCGCGATGCGGCCCGATTGCCCGCTGGATGCGGCCGGACTGTGGGCCGTCTTGCGGATCCACCGCTATGCGCGGCTGTTCGGGTCGGCACGGCTGACCGATATCGGCGACGACTTGGGGGTGCCCTACGAAGTCCTCGAGCCCGTCTTCGACGGCGTGGTCCGCGCCGGCTACGCCGCACGCGACATCGACCGCTTGTGGCTCACCGCGTCTGGTGTCCGACAGGTCGACTTCGTGTCCAATCTGATCCGTGACTGGATCGTCGACAAACTGACCCGGGCCCCCGGATTCCAGGGCCGACCGGACCGAGCCCAGGTCGAGGCCGCCCTCGACCGGATCTCCCACCGGGTTGTCGCCCAACGTGATTGGCACGAGGGTCGAGCGCAGCCGGCCATCGGCGCTAGGATCTCGCCATGAGCCGAATCGGAGCATTCGCTGACGACGACCTGGCCGGCTGGTTCGTGAAATCTCCCGAACTCGGCGGTGCCATCGGCGCGTTCAGCGACGCCGTCTACAACCGCAACCGCCTGCCGATGCGCACGCGCGAACTCGCGCGCGTCGTGATCGCCCACGACAACGAATGCGCGGTGTGCCTCAACACCCGCGACGGCGACGGGCCGGCCGCCGGTGTGGACGAAGAGCTCTACGACCACGCGTTGGAATGGCGCACCTGGCCGGGCTACAGCGAACAGGAGCGACTGGCCGCCGAATTCGCGCACCGATTCGCCACCGAACACACCGTGTTGCGCGACGACGAAGACTTCTGGGCCCGCGCCAGCGAGCACTTCTCCGAGGAACTGCTGACCGACCTGGCGCTGTCGTGCGCGCTGTGGGTCGGCATGGGGCGAGTGCTGCGCACGTTGGACATCGGCCAAACCTGCAAGTTCACCTTGCCCAGCCGGGCCTGACCCTCGACGCGTGACCACCACTCCGCTTGCCGCCGCGGCGATCGCCCAGTTGGAGGCCAAAGGGGTGGACGTCGTCATCGGCACCGCGGTCAACCCGGCCGGGCTGATGCAGGCCAAGGCCGTGCCGATACGACGGTCCAACGCCTTCGCCGACCCCGGTTTGGGCGCCAGCCTGGTTTGGCATGCCTTCGCTATCGACCACAGCGGCATCGCCTTCAGCGACAACATCGGCGTGGTCGGCGATCACCGCGTCAGGATCGACTTGTCGGCCTTACGGGTCATCGGGGACGGGTTGGCGTGGGCGCCGGCGGGGTTTTTCGAGCAGGACGGGACACCGTTTCCCGGCTGCAGCCGCGGCACCCTGACGCGTGTCGAGGCCGCGCTTGCCGAGAACGGCATCGAGGCGGTGGTCGGCCATGAAATCGAATTCGTCCTGGTCACACCCGACGGCAACCGGCTGCCGTCGACGATGTGGGCACAGTACGGGCTTGCCGGTGTGCTTGAGTTCGAGGCGTTCGTGCACGACGTCATTGCGACGGCGACCGCGGCCGGTGTCGGAATCGAGCAGTTTCACCCCGAGTACGGCGTCAACCAGTTCGAGATTTCGCTGACACCGCAATCACCGGTGGAAGCGGCCGACCAACTGGCGCTGTGCCGCATCATCATTGGCCGGGTGGCGCGCCGACATGGGCTGCGGGTCAGCCTGTCACCGGCACCGTTCGCCGACAGCGTGGGATCTGGTGCCCATCAGCATTTTTCATTGTCCAATGCCGAGGGCCCACTGTTCTCCGACGGTTCTGCGGCCCACGGCATGACGCCCGCGGGCGAAAACGCGTTGGCGGGCCTGCTTCGCGGCCTACCCGACGCCCAGGCCATCCTGTGCGGATCGATCGTGTCCGGACTGCGGATGCGGCCCGGCAATTGGGCGGGCGCGTACGCCTGCTGGGGCGCCGAGAACCGGGAAGCAGCCGTTCGATTCATCCGCGGCGGACCGGCCAACCCGTACGGCGGAAACGTGGAGGTGAAAGTCGTTGACCCGTCGGCCAACCCGTACTTTGCCTCGGCGGCGATCCTCGGGTTGGCGTTGCACGGAATCAGGAAAAAGACCACACTGCCACCGGAAACCACTGTGGATCCCGCGACGCTGTCCGACGCGTACCGCGACCACGCGGGTATCGTGCGACTGCCCGAATCACAAGCGGAAGCGATTGCCGCACTTGACGGTTCAACTCGGCTACGAAGAATCCTCGGTGATCTGGCCGTGGACCTGGTTGTCGCGGTGCGCCGATTGGAGGACCAGCGCTACGCCGGTTTGGACCCTGAAGAGCTGACGGCGAAGTTCCGCATGGCCTGGAGCGTCTGACAATGCCCGCCGCCGGCGACTCTGCGCTGGCGCGCCAGATCGCCGAGGTGCCGTTGATCGATCAGCATGTCCACGGCTGCTGGCTTGCGGCGGGGGACCGGCGGCGGTTCGAAAACGGCCTGAACGAGGCCAACACCGAACCGCTTGCCGATTTCGATTCTGGATTCGACTCGCAGCTCGGATTTGCCGTCCGCGCCCACTGCGCGCCGCTCCTCGGCTTGGCCAAACACGCTGAGGCAGATGACTATTGGCAGCGCCGCAGCCAATTCAGCGAACTCGATTTGGCCCGGCTTTTCCTGCCCGCCGCCGGGGTCACCCACTGGCTGGTAGACACCGGTTTGGAGGGAGTCGCCGGCGTCGACCAACTCGCCGAGCTGTCCGCAGGTCGCGCACGTGAGGTGGTTCGCCTCGAGCAGGTGGCCGAGCAGGCAGCGCAGGCCCCGGGTGACTATGCGACGGCGTTCGAAGAGATTCTGCATCGGCGTGCGGCGAACGCGGTCGGCACCAAGTCCGTGCTCGCTTATCGCGGGGGATTCGACGGCGACCTCACTGAGCCTACGGCCGCGCAGGTCGCCGAGGCCGCCGCCCGGTGGCGGGACAGCGGTGGCGTTCGGCTCTCCGACCGGGTGCTGTTGCGGTTCGGGCTGCATCAGGCGCTGCGGCTGGGCAAGCCACTGCAATTGCATGTCGGCTTCGGCGACCGCGACTGCGATCTGCACAAGACCAATCCGCTGTATTTGCTCGATTTTCTGCGCCAGTCCGGTGACACTCCGATCGTGCTGCTGCATTGCTATCCCTACGAGCGGGAAGCGGGCTATCTGGCGCAGGCCTTCAACAACGTCTACCTCGACGGCGGGCTGAGCATCAACCATCTGGGTGCCCGGGGGCCCGCGTTCATCGCCCGGTTGCTGGAGCTGGCGCCGTTCCGCAAGATCGTCTATTCCTCGGACGCTTTCGGGCCGGCAGAGTTGCACTTCCTCGGCGCCATGCTGTGGCGCAACGGTATTCACCGGGTACTCAGCCGTTTCGTGGCCGACGGCGACTGGAGCGAGTCCGACGCCACCCGGGTGGTCGATGTGATCGCATACGCCAATGCGGCCCGCATCTACCAGCTTGATGCCGCCGACCGGGTATAAGAATCGCCGACCCGGGGTATAGACCCGACGTGGCCGGCCTCGGTGATGTGCTGGAGTGGGCCCGCACGCAAGTGGCGTCGCGGGTGCCCAAGGCCGACCTCGACCAGCGCGATCCCGACTACATCCGCGACCAGCTGCCAGGCACGTGGCTGCTGGCGTCGCTGTACTTCCGCGCCGACGTGCGCGGCCTGGATCGGATTCCCGCCGAGGGGCCGGTGCTGCTGGTCGGCAATCACAGCGGCGGCAACGTGCCACCCGACACGTTCGTGTTCACGCTGGCATTCTGCTCCTACTTCGGGGTCGAGCGGCCGTTTTACCAGCTGGCGCACAACCTCGTCGTCTCCGCACCGCCGCTGGGCTGGCTGCGCAAGTTCGGCACCGTCGCCGCTAACCACGAAAATGCCCGGTTGGCACTGGAATCCGGTGCGGCGCTGCTGGTGTATCCCGGCGGCGACTACGAAGTGTTCCGGCCGTCCTGGGAGCGGCACACCGTCGACTTCGGTGGTCGCATGGGCTATGTGCGGCTGGCCCGCGAGGCCGGTGTGCCGATCGTTCCCGTCGCCAGTGTCGGCGGCCAGGAGACCGCGTTGTTCCTCAACCGCGGGCAGTGGCTGGCCAAGCTGTTGATGGCGGATAAGTTGCTGCGGCTCAAGAGCATCCCGATATCGCTCGCACTGCCGTGGGGGCTGAATATCAGCGATCTCGCCGGCCATCTTCCGCTGCCGGCAAAGATCACGGTCGAGGTGCAGGAGCCCATCGACGTCGACGGCGACGACCAGGCGGTGCACGACAAGGTGATGGCCAGTTTGCAGGGCGGCGTCGACCGACTGGCCGCCGAGCGTCGATTCCCGGTGATCGGCTGATGCGCGTCGAACGCCGATGTGTGATCGACGCCGACCGCGGCGCGGTGTGGAAATTCGTCAGCGATCCGGACTGCTACCCGTCGTTTATGACCAGTCTGGAGCGCTGGGAAAACGCGAACGAGCAGCCCGCGGGTATCGGGGCCCGCTACACCGTGCACTGGAAGATCGGCTCGGTGCCCGTCGGTGGGCTGGTCGAGGTGGTTGAGTTCGACGAGGCCCGGGACTTGGCGTGGGTCAGCATCACCGGCGGCGTCAACCAGCGTGGCCGGATCCGGCTGCGCGACGCGGGGGAGGGCCGGACGAAGGCGACGTTTCGGCTGTCCTACCAGGTGCCCGGCGGAATCCTGGGCTACATCGCCGATCGCGTCGCCGTACGCCAGGTCGGCCGCACCCTGGCCGCAACCCTGAAACGGCTCAAAGGACTCGTCGAGTCCTAGATCAGGCCCGTCGCGTCGAAGATCCACGACGTGTCGGTCCCGGCCAGGTCCTCCATCCAGGTGGCCGGCGCCTGGCTGACCATCGAGCCCATGTCCCAATAGTCCTTCCACAGCGTGACTTTGCCGTCGTGGACCTGATGCACGCTGACGAACTTGAGCAGTGCCGTCTCGCCGCTGTGCCAGCGCCACGTCTCGGAGTGTTCGTACATCACGTCGGCGCCGTTAGACACCAGCACACCGTCGTGATTCTCGTAGTGCGCCAGCGCCTCCAGGCCGACCTTGAGACGCTTGACGATGTCGTCGGGACCGCGCGCGGCCGCCGTCGGCCCCACCGGCATGTCGACATAGATGCAGTCGTCCGACAGAAACGTCTTGATGCAATCCCAGTCCCGCTGTGACAGCGCCTGCCACAGCTTCAGTACTGCCTCGTCAACCGACATGGGCCAGTTCACCTTTCACAGCAGAAGCGGCGGTCTGGGCACGCAGGAAGCGGCCGGTGCGCTGCACGCCGAGCACCTCGGTCGGCGCACCGTCGAGGAATACCGCCCGCCCGCCCACAAAGACGGCGTTGACCGTGTCGTCGTTGCGATTGACCATCCGCGACATCTGGCCGAACTGGTCGACGACGTCCTCGGCGTACTCGTCGAGCGACGCGCCGAGGTGCTCGGGATCCACCACGACCAGATCGGCACGGTCACCCTCGCGCAGATGACCGGCATCGAGGTGGAACCAGTCGGCGAGTTCCCCGGTGAGCCGGTGCACGGCATGCTCGATCGTGGTGAACGGCCGGCCGGCCTTCTCGGCGTCGTGGACATGGCGCAACAGGCGAAGCCCAGAGTTGTAGAAGGCCATATTGCGCAGGTGCGCACCGGCATCGGAAAAGCCCATCTGCACGCCGGGTTCACGAGCCAGCTTTTTCAGCACCGCAGGCCGATGGTTGGAGATCGTGGTCCGCCACCGCAGCGCGGTGCCGTATTCGAGCACCAGATCCAGGAATGCGTCGACGGGATGCAGCCCGCCGCGCTCGAGACCGACTTGCCCGAACGACTTTCCGACCACCGAGGCGTCCGGACACCCGACAATCTCGGCATCGAAGAAGTCGCGCTGCCATACCCGCACCGCGAACTTGCTCTCGTAGTCTTTGCGGAAGCGGCGGCGATAGGTTTCGTCACGCATCAACGCGTTGCGCTCCAACTCGTCGCGGAGATGCAAAGCCGCTGCGCCGGCGCCGAATTCCTCGAAGACCACCAGGTCGATGCCGTCCGCGTACACCTCGAACGGAACCGGCAGATGCTGCCAGCGGAAATCGGCCCCGAACCGGTTCACCAGCCGCGCCAGCGGGCCCAGGACATGGATCGCGAACGGGTTGGCCTTGACGTCGGCGGCAGAGAGCAGACTGGTCTTGAGCGGCTTGCGGAACAGGCCCAGCGACTGAGCGACCTGCGAGCCGAGATTGAGCGGGTTGGTGATATCGGGCCCGGATTGAAAGACCCGGCCGCTGCGGCGCAGCAACGACTTCAGCCGGCGTAGTTCCCGTGGCTTGGCGTAGGTGGACGGCAAGGTGCGGGAGCGGCACGTGTCGCCGTCGAGTTTGTCGAACAGCAGTTGCTGCGACGACATCCCGACAAAACCGGCCGCCAGCGCCTCCGTCAGCATCTGCTCCATGCGCGCCAGCTGAGCCTTAGTGGGCCGCACGCCCTTACGGGTAGCGCGGTCGAGACCCATTGTGGCGGCACGCATATCGGAGTGCCCGAGGAACGCGGCCACATTGGGCCCCAGCGGCCGCGACTCCAGCGCAGACACATACTCTTCGCAGCTGCGCCACGTCTTGTGCTTGTCGACGGCTGCGATGACATGCTCGCGCGGAATGGCCTCCACGCGGCCGAACAGGTCGCCGGCATTCACCCCGTCGACGTGGATGGTCGACAGCGAGCAGGAGCCGACGAACACCGTCGTGACGCCGTGCCGAAGCGATTCGGCCAGCGAGGGCCCGTCGAGCACCTCGACGTCGTAATGGGTGTGGATGTCGAGCAGACCGGGCAGCACCCATTTACCGGTGGCGTCAATCACCTGCGGGCACCCGGCGGGATCGAGATCTGCTGCGGTGACAGCGCTGACGCGCCCGTCGCGGATACCGATGTTCCTGATCGCCGACGGACCGCCGGTGCCGTCGAACCAGCGCCCGTTGCGGATGATTGCGTCATACGTCACAGCGGTGAATATAACGGCGTTGTTAGACAGGTGTCCAGCGTGGCCGACGCCCGGCGACGGGGCCGCACACCGATTGCCTAGAGTCTGAGCAGTCGACGATGCGGGAGGGAAGTCATGGCCAGAAGGACAGGACTGCGGGTGGCGCGTCGCGCCGGGTTAGCGCTGGCGGCCGTCGGGGTGACAGCCGCGGCCGGCCGAGCGGTCGCGGTCCGCGCCCGCGACACCAGCCCGTCGCCGTACTCGACCTGGGAACCGGGGCCCGCCGTCTACAAGGTCGGGGTGCGCCACAACGTCGAGGTTCCGATGAGCGACGGCGTCGTGCTGCGCGCCGACATTCATTACCCCGTGGACCCGGAGACCGGGCAACCCGCGGCCGGGCCCTTCCCGGTGCTGCTGTCGGTCACGCCCTACGGCAAGAAGGCGCCGCCGCCGGCCGCCCAGATCGGCGGTGGCGCAACGCCCTACCTGATCAAGCGCGGTTACATCGAGGTGATGGTCGACGTTCGCGGAACCGGGGCATCGGGCGGTTCCTTCGAGATGCTCGCCGCCGAACAGAGACAGGACGGGGTGGATCTGGTCGACTGGGCGGCGACGCTGCCCAACTCCAACGGTCGCGTCGGGATGTTCGGCATCTCCTACCTGGCGATCAACCAGCTGTTCACCGCCGCTGCCGTCGGGCCGGATTCGCCGCTGAAGGCGATTTTCCCGGTGATGGCGGCACACGACTTCTATCGCGATGCAGCGGCGATGGGCGGGGTGCCGCATTTGCGGACCATCCGGGCGTACGGGGCGATCTACTCGCTGCTCAACGTCGTCAATCCGACGCTGGAGCTGCTCGCTCGCGGTGGGCATCCGCGCCCGCGGGCCGGCGGGCTCACTGCCGTACGACAGCGTGGGCGCGACCAGCGCCGCTACTTCGGGCCGCTCGTCGCCGATGCCATGAGCGGCGGTGACGTGGCTTACGACGAACCATTCTGGGACACGCTGCGCCCCGGTGACGTTCTTGCCGACATCGCCGCCAACGGGGTGGCGGTCTTCCTGGTCGGCGGGTGGCACGACGCGTTCCAGCGAGGGGAGCCGCTCAACTACGCCGGGCTGCAGAATGCCTTCGCCGGGCGACCCAACGGCGCGCCGATGGAACCGGATCAACCGCTGTCCGAGCGGTTCCAGCTGATGATGGGCCCCTGGTATCACGTGTCGAACTTCGGCGGACTGCATCTCAATGCCCTGCAGCTACGCTGGTTCGACCATTGGCTCAAAGACGAACGCGCCGCAGCGGTTTCGGGGTCACCGTTCACCTTTCAAGCCATCGGAAGCTCACAGTGGTTCCACGCCCGCGACTATCCCGTCGCCGAGGCGGAACCCACCCGGTTCTACTTGTCGCCGGACGGCCACCTGACCCGCGAAGCCGGCCAGGAGGAATGCGCGGTCACCCTCAACTACAAGTCGCGGGGGCCGATGGCCGGTCGGAGCATGGAGCAATGGAGCTTGGGCATGAACAGCTTCATGGCCACCCAGCGCGGCGCGCGGATCCGCTACGACCTCGACAATCGGCGGCTACAGCGCGGAGCACTGACCTACACGACCGAGCCGTTCACATCGCCCGCGCTGGTCGTCGGACCGATCACGCTCACCCTGCACGCGGCGGCCAACACTACCGAGACGCTGTGGGTGGCCCACCTCGACGACGTCGCGCCCGACGGCGCCAGCCGGCCACTAACGCAGGGTGCGTTGCTCGGCTCGCATCGCGCGCTCGACCCGGAGCGCACCTGGTATCTGCCCGATGGCACGGTGCTGCGACCGCACCATTTCAGCACCCGCGCCGCCAGTCAGCCCGTGGTTCCCGGCGAGGTGACCCGCTATGACGTCGAGATCTTTCCCACTGCGGCACTGATCGCCCCCGACCATCAATTGCGCCTCACGTTGACCACCTATGACTTTCCGAACCTGGTTCCCACCAAGCCCGCACGAAAAGCGTTGGCGGGCGGCAGCTACCAGGTGCACCAAGGCGGCCCCACCCCATCGCACATCCTGATCCCGCTGGCCGACCCAGACACGCTGACGTGACCATGCCGTCGATGTCGACCCTGACGCTGGCCCAGGTGCTCGACACGCTCGACCTCAAGCAGGTCAATGAATGCTTGTTCGTCGGAACCCAGCTCGAAGAAATCGGCGATCACATCGTCGGCGGCCACATTGCTGCACAGGCGCTGATGGCGGCCAGCCAAACCGTGTCCGCTCGTGCCCCGCACAGCATGCACGTGTACTTCCTGCGACGCGGCGACGCCCGACACCCGGTGGAGTTCGAGGTGACGACACTGCACGACGGGGGCACCTTCTCCGCCCGCCGAGTCACTGCGCGGCAATTCGGCGCAGTACTGCTGGAGGGCACCGCTTCGTTCAGCGTTCCCGTCGACAACCACGTCTATCAACAGCCGCAACCGGATGCGCCCGACCCCGAAACGCTTGCACCGCTGGCAGATCAGCTCAACGCCTACGCCGACGAGTTCGACGGCTGGTGGGTCCGGCAGCAGCCCGTCGAGCTGCGCTACGTGGACGCCCCGGCCAGACTTGCGTTCGACCTCGCCGACGCCCCGTCGACGCGAACGCGAATCTGGTGGCGCCCCAACGGAATCCCACCTACCGAGCCACTGCTCGCAACGTGCCTGGTGGTGTATGTCTCGGGCCGGACACTACTCGAACCGGCAATGATCGCCCGGCGCACGACACCGCTGGGACCGGGAATCTCTGCGTTGATCGATCACGCAGTGTGGTTTCACCAGCCTCCCGACCTGTCGGATTGGCTGCTCTACGACCAGCATTCACCCAGTGGTATCGGCGGCCGGGCGCTGGCCAGCGGCGCCATGTTCAACCGCGGCGGACAGCTGGTCTGCACCACGACCTTGGAAGGGTATTTCGGCCGCAGGCCGCCCGGCGCCGCCGAACGGTAGCGAATTTCAGCGGGCGGCCATCGTCCGCGATGGACCCAAGGTCACCGGCAGCTTCGACCACCCGCGCAGCACCCGGGTGTCCCGGCGACTGCCCGCACCGGCCGACCGCACCTCGGGGAAGCGGTCGAAGAAGGCCCGCAGGCCCACCTCCCCTTCCGTACGGGCCAACGCCGCGCCCAGGCAAAAGTGCCGACCGCCGGAGAACGCCACATGTCTGCCGGCGTTGGCACGGTGGATGTCGAAGCGGTTCGGGTCGGCGAACACGGCGGGGTCGCGGTTGGCGGCGCCGAGATAGATCAGCACCATGTCGTCGCGCTTGACGGACGTGCCCGCTATTTCGGTGTCGCGCAACGCCACCCGTACCGTGAGCTGAACCGGCGAGTCCAGCCGCAGGATCTCCTCGACGGCGTTGGACCACAGTTGCGGTTGCGCCCTGAGCGTGCGCAGTTGCTCGGGGGCGTCCAGCAGCATCCGGATTCCGTTGCCCAACAAGTTCACTGTGGTTTCGAAGCCTGCCGCCAACACCAGCCCGGCAAGTGCTTGCAGCTCCGTTTCATCCAAGCGCTCGCCGGGCGAACCGTTTTCGGAGGCCACGATCAACTGGCTAAGCAAGTCGTCGCCGGGTTCGCGTCGCAACTGACGCAGGTGCTCGCCGAGCCAGAGGTTGAAACCCGCGATGCCGTGTTGCACGCGGCAGTATTGCCGCCATGACACACCGATGTCCAAACTGGGCGCAGCGAGTTCGCCGAACTCCAGGACACGGCCGCGGTCTCGCTCGGGTACGCCAAGGATGTCGCTGATGATCGCCACCGGAAGCTGCGAGCAGTACCCGTCGACGATGTCGACGACGCCCGGCTGCTCGGCAAGGCGGTCCAATAATCCCGTCGCCGTCTGCTCGACGCGGTCCCGCAACGCCGCCACCGCCTTGGGCGTGAACACCGACGACACCGTCTTGCGGTAGCGGGTGTGCTCCGGCGGTTCGACCGCCAGCAACGAGGGCGGTCGCAACGGGTGGAGGAGATCGTCGCGGACCCGGCTCTCCAGCCATTGCACCGGCCGGGGCAGGTTCCCGCCGAGCGATACCACGCGGAAGTCGTCGGACCGCAGCACTTCGTGGGCCGCCGCATGGCCGATGGCCAGATACCCGAGGCGGCAGCGCACCATCGGCCCCTGCGGCCGCAACTCGTCGTAGAAGGGCACTGGGTCCGCCTTGACTGCGGGGTCTGCGACCAGCCGGCCCTGCGGGTCACCGCGCCGAGCGCCCAGCGATGCGAGGCCCCGGACGTATCCGTGCAAGGCAAGCCAATGCAGGTGTTGCTTCAACCCAGCCCCTCGTCGGGCAGGAGCGCCGGCAACGACTTGACGATGCGGTCGCGCACCATTTCTGGACTGATCCCTTTGATCCGGTCGACCAACCGGATGCTCTTGGGCACATACCAGTGCAGTCGGGTCGGGTGATGGTAGGCCTGCCACGCCGCCTCGGCCACGCTGCTGGCCGGCATCAACCGCATCATGCCCCGCTTCGGGGCAGCGGCCCTGATGTCTTCGGCCGTGCGGGTCGACGTGCCGCTTTGAGAGTGTTCGGGTGTGTTGGTGAGGATTGCGGTGTCGATCATGCCCGGCAGCACGTCCGCCACCCGCACGTCATGGCGCCGCCATTCCACACTCAACGCTTCTGTGAGCCCTTTGATGGCATGCTTGGTCGCCGAATAGACCGCCAGGCGGGGCATTCCGTAGGTGCCGGCCGATGACGAGGTGGAGAACATCAGGCTGCCCGGCGCCTTCTTGAGATAGGGCAGTGCGCCGTAGGCGCCGGTGAGCACCGCTTTGAAGTTGACATCCACCACGCGCATCGCGGCCTCGTAGGGGACGTCCTCGAACCAGCCGGATTCGCCAATCCCGGCGTTGTTCCACATCATGTCCAGCCCGTCGTGCTCCCCGCAGAAGTCGGCCAGGGCGGCGTCCAGAGCAGGCTTGTCGGTCACGTCGACCGTGCGTGTCCACAACCGCTGGCTGGCGAGCTCTTCGGCCAGCTCGGCAAGGCCGTCGCCATTGCGATCGACTGCGGCTACCCGCCAGCCGTTTGCGTGGAAGAGCTTTGCGCCCTCGCGGCCCATTCCACTGCCGGCGCCGGTGATGAAGATGGATTTCATGCTTCGGCTACCTCTTTGATGCGGTGCAGGGTCTTCGTCATGTCGCGAATATTGCGGCGTTGCCGCAGAAATCCGCCGAACACCCAGTAATACAGACTGGTCAGCGGCGACGAGGCGAGCCGAAATGACTCCGTCACGTCAGTGCCGTCGGCCGCGGGGGTCAGCCGATAGTGCCAATTGTTCACCGCTCTATCTCCAATGAGCACGTCGAAGCCGAATTCCCGGCCGGGCTCGCAGGAGGTGACCTGACACGTGGTCCAGTAAACCGGGCCGATTTCGTTGCGTTTGACGTGACCGCGAAACCGCGCGCCCAGCGCGGGCCCGGAGGCGCCATCGAGCCACTCCGCTTCAAATGTCTCGGGGGAGAACCGACCGGTGTTACGGATGTCCGCAATCAGATCCCAGATCTTCTCCGCCGGTGCTGCCATATGTACTGTCGCCGACCCTTGCATGTCGCTGATCCAAGCATGTCCACGCGCGGACGGTGTAGGGAAGAGGGACATTCATCGGCCGGACAGGCCACGGTGTTATTGGGCGACGCTAGTTCGTATCGCCGTTTTCCGGCATGTCGTGGCGTACCACGCGCACGTGGCCGTGAGCCAGGCATGCGGCGTACCCGTGATATTTGCCGTACAACTCCCACGCCGTCACGTCGTCGTGGGGCGGTACGTCGATCTGATGTCCGTCGGAAAATTCCAGGTGCAAATCTCCGCTGTCGTCCCAAATCACTTCGGTGCATGTCGACCCGGAGAAATCAAACAACGGCCGCTCTTGCAGCGCCGGATCGATCGGATCGATGGAAACCACTTCGGCGGGTGCGCTGGCCGTGGCCGGCAGGGTCAGGCGTATCGGCGCCGAGATGACGAGTTCATTGTCATCGTCGAAGTTCAACACGAGACCGTCGCGGAACGTGATCCGCTGTACCGCACAGCCCTGGATCCAGTGCTCGATCAATTTCTGGTCGGTCATGTATTTACTCTGGCCGCTATAAGGCACCTGCACAAGAGCCGAAATCGACAAATGGTGCTATAGGGATCGCGCAGAATGGATTGTTATGCCGCCGTTGGCGATACGGCGCCAATATCTCTGGCGCCGTGACCCTTGTATCGCCGCAGCAGACGCGCTAGCGTTTCGACGTCCTCCGCCACGATCAACGCGGAGTGATCATCATCGACACGGAGATCAGTGAGGTCCCGCATAACATGAATCGGTTCAAGTCTGAGGCCGCGCTGGATGATGGTGAGGCGCCTGTCATTGTCAGCCTGGTCGAAGCGGCAATGCAGATGTTCACCGCATCGATCGAAGCCCTGCCGGACGCCAGCGATCCGGAGTTCTCCGGGCGTGCCACGGTGATACTCGCCGGGCTGCGCAAGTTGCAAACGGCGCTGACCGAAGCGGCATCTCGGGGCAGGGCGACACCGTCGGTCATCGTGGCGCTCAGCGGGGTCCGAACCCAATACGACGAGCTGATGGAAATGGCCGCCGAATCACCCGGCGCGACATTGGGTCAGCAACTGTACGTCACCCGCCGACGTGCCAAACTCTCCGCGCAGGAAACCGCCAACGGCGCCGGCCTGCGGGCAGACCTTCTCGACGCCATCGAGGCCGACGAGACGCCGACCGACGACGAGGCCGCCCGGATCAAGGAGCTCATCGCCGCACTCGGCGGCTAGCCAGGCTGGCACTATGGACCCGAGTTAGCCTGATGCGTGGGCATCGACGGCGGCAACGGGCTTCGCTCGCCGGCCGTTCGGGTGCTGGCTGGGGCCGCCTTGTCGGTGTCGCTGGTGCTGGGCGGCGCATTTCTGGCCATCGACAAACTGCATTCGTCGACCGATGAGATCCTCGGACACCCCGTCCATCCGAGCACCGATGAGCAATCCAAGGCCGAAGTCGTGCAGCAGGCAAAACATCTGGTTGCAATCGCCGGACTACGGGAGGCGACCGCCGGCTACCTGCTGATGTCCTGTAAGGACCGCGAGAGCCCGCCGTACCAAGGCGCGGTATACCTGAACTTCACCGTGCCCGGCGATGTGCGAACCGACACGTACTTCGACAAGATCGCGACGGCGATGGTGGCTCGCGGATGGCAGGAAGGGTTGGCCTCCAACCGCTACTTGTTCGGCAAGACGCTTCACCAAGACGGCGTCACCGCGATCCTGTATCGCGACGACGACAACCCGAGCCTGGGAATCGCGCGGCTCTACGGCCAATGCCGCAACATGACCGACCACCGCAACGACACCACGGCGTGGATCGACGTCACCGACCAGATCCGTTAAAGCCGGCTGTCGCTTGCTGCGGGACTAGGCGGCGCCCAAGCTGCTCTGCAGATCGGGCTTCATTGCCTGCAGCTGAGCACCCCAGTACTCCCAGCTGTGGGTGCCGTAGGCCGGGAAGTTGAACACGGCGTTGTGGCCACCTGCGGCGTTGTAAGCCTCTTCGAACTTCTTGTTGCCGCCGATCATGAAATTGCTCTCGAGGAACGTGGCCGGCAGGTTGGCGCCGCCCAGTTCGTTGGGCGTCCCGTTGCCGCAGTACACCCAGAGCCGAGTGTTGTTGGCGACGAGTTGGCCGACGTTGACCGTGGGGTCGTTGCGTACCCATGCCGGGTCGTTGTCCGGCCCCCACATGTCTTCCTTCTTGTAGCCGCCGGCATCGCCCATCGCCAAGCCGATCCAGCTTTGACCGGTGGAGGGGCTGAGGTAGCCGGACAGCGAACCGGCGTAGATGAACTGGCCAGGGTGGTAGATCGCCAGGTTCATCGCCGATGCACCCGCCATGGAGATCCCCACCGCAGCGCTGCCGGTCGACTTGACCGACTGGTTGGAAGCCAGGTAGCCGGGCAGCTCGCTGGTCAGGAAGGTCTCCCATTTGTAGGTCGAGCAGCCCGCCTTGCCACACGCCGGGTTGTACCAGTCGGTGTAGAAGCTGGACTGCCCACCGACGGGCATCACGACCGACAAGCCGGACTGGTAGTACCACTCAAAGGCTGGAGTGTTGATGTCCCAGCCGTTGTAGTCGTCTTGGGCACGCAAGCCGTCGAGCAGATAGACCGCCGGGGAGTTGGCGCCGCCGCTTTGGAACTGGACCTTGATGTCGCGTCCCATCGCGGCCGACGGCACCTGCAGGTACTCGACCGGCAGACCGGGCCGGGAGAACGCTCCCGCGGTCGCGGCTCCACCCGCAAGGCCGACCAGGCCTGGCAGTGCGGCGGCCCCGATCGCGGCGATCGTCAATCGCCGCACCCAGCCGCGCATCCGTTTGCTCACGTCTGTCATACCTGTGCCCCTTGTCGTAAGCCGTCGTGCGCCCGTGGCAGAACTTACCTCCTGGTAGTCCATATGTCGATGAGAGCGCAAACGTGTCTCAAATTTGTATCGGCCACTACCACCTGCTCGGCGCCGGTGATCGCGACCGCATCGACACCCGTGGCTACCCAAATCCATCGCAGACCACACCACGGCGTCGATACCCACCCGGCGGCCGTGCCGGCGGCCGCGTAGGCTCACCCGAGGTACGCCGACGAACAGCCACCGCCCCCGGTCCGTTCGGCGCTGCGAACCACCGCACCACAGCATGGCGACTTTTGGGTGCGCGCGACGGCGTCATCTCGGCTTGGGGCCACGGGTAAGCGGCATGATTGAGGTGCGGATTTGGAGACGGTACTAGGGCTGTCGCTGACGTCGACCGCCGTCGGCTGGGTACTTGTCGACGGTCGGGACGCTGACGGCACCATCCTGGACCACGACGGTTTCGACGTGCATACCGGCGGCGGGACGCGGGCGGCCGACCTCGCGGAGCGGGTGAGTGCCGCGGTGTCGGAAGTGGTGTCGGCAGCGACCGAATGGGACCGCCGGCTGCACGTGCTCGGCGTGACATGGAGCGACGACGCCTCGGCCGAGGCCGCGGTGCTGCTGGAGGCGTTGACCGACGCCGGTTTCGACAATGTGGTACCGATCCGGTCGGTGCAGGCCGCCGAGATGCTGGCGCAGGGCATCGCACCCGTCGTCGGCTATCAGAAGGCCGCGGTGTGCCTGGTGGACGGCGAGTCGACCACCGTGGTGATGGTCGACGCCGGCGACGGCCGAGCGCAGACCGCCGTCAAACACCTCGACGGCGGTGCGGACCGGCTGGCCCGGTGGCTGACCACGATGTTCGAGCGGAGCACCTGGCAGCCCGACGGCGTGATCGTCGTCGGCGCCGATCACGTCGTCGATGCACTGTCTTGGCAACTCGACGAGGCGCTGCCGGTACCGGTGTTCACCCAAAGCGGGGTGGCGCCGGCCCTGGCCCGGGGTGCCGCGCTGGCAGCGGCTGACGCCACGCAATTCGCCGACTCGCCGATCCCCGAGCCGATCGACACACCCACCCCGCGGCCGGTGCGGTCACGCCCGCCGGCCTACGCCGGGGCGTTGACCATGCTGGTCGCCGGCGCGGCGACGTTCGTGGCGTCGGTGTCGCTGGCGATCGGCCCCCGCCTGCTTCCCGACCGGCCAACCGAACCGGTCCGGCAAGCCGTACACAAGGCAGCACCGGCCCCCGTCGCGCAAGCACCTGCGCCACCGCCCGCGAGGGTCGAGGCGCCGCCGGTGCACGCAGCGCCCGAGCCCGCGCCGCCGGAAGAACCCGTCGTTGTCGCGGCACCCGTCGAACCCCAAAACGGCTTCACCGCAGAGCCGTCAACCGACCTGCCCGTCGCAGCCGCGGCTCCGCCACCGCCACCGGAGCCGCTGCCTCCTCCGCCGCCTCCCGAACCGAATCCACATCCGCTTCTGACCAGGGTGCTCGAGCGCCTGCACGGCCACCACGACGATGCTCCGCCGGACGAGCCCGCGCCGGCACCGATCCCGTCTCCGTAAAGGGCTAGGGCGCCACTGCTTTGGCAGCTTGCGCCGCAGTCGTCAGCGCGGCCAAGTGGTCGTCCACCGATGCCAGCCCGGCGCCCATCGTATTGATGGACACGTGTGAGGCGCCGACGTCGGCCCAACTGCGCAGTGCGGCAACGAATTCGTCGGGATCGTCATTCCAGGAGACGCGGCCCTCCATCGCGATTGCGGCCGGGTCACGGCCGGCCTCGATCGCCGCGTCGCGTACCGCCTGCAAAGCCTGGTCGAGTTTTGGCCCGGGCCCGACCATCGGGAACCAACCGTCGGCGAGGCGTCCGGCGCGCCGGCAGGCGCGGGCCGAGGATGCGCCGAACCACACCGGGATCGGCCGTTGTATCGGCAGCGGCGCCAACCCGGCTCCGGTGACCCGGTGATAGGTGCCGCGATAGGTGACGGTCTCTTCGGTCCACAGTCTGCGCATCAACTCCACCTGCTCCTCGGAGCGTTTGCCGCGGGTGGAGAAGTCCTGGCCCAGCGCCTCGTATTCCACCGCGTTCCAGCCCAGGCCGACGCCGAGCCGCAACCGGCCACCGCTGAGCAGGTCGACCTCCGCGGCCTGTTTGGCCACCAGCACGGTCTGCCGCTGCGGCAGGATCACGATGCCGGTCACCAGCTCGAGCGTGGTAGTGACCGCCGCGAGGTAGCCGAAGGTCACCAACGGTTCATGGAAGGTGCTGTGCAGGTCGTAAGGCCCGTTCCAGCCCTGATGGATTTTCGGGTCGGCGCCCACCACGTGGTCGTAGGCAAGCAGATGGGCAAATCCGAGTCCTTCGACATGCTCGGCATAGGCGCGGACCGCACCGGCGTCCGCGCCGATCTCGGTCTGGGGGAACACCACTCCAATCCGCATGGCGGCTCCTATTCGTTGGGCTTCTTCTTGGCGTGCTGCGCGGTGAACGACACGGTCACCTCGTCGGCGACTTTCAACGAACCCATCAGCAGTGAGTACGGCTTGACGCCGAAATCTGATTGGCGAACGGTGGTATTACTGGTCATTCGCCACGAATCGCCGAGATCGGCTGTGCACAGGTCGATTACCTGCTCGCGCGTCTTGCCGTGGATCTGCAGTTCTCCGCGCAACCGGTAGCCGGCGTCGCTTTTCTCGATTGCCTCGGCGGTGAAGCGGATGTCGGGAAATCGCTCGGCGTGCAACGACTTCAACGCATTCGAGCGCACCAGCGTCTTCTCCGGCCCGGACAACGGTGTGACGCCTCCTTCGCCGTGCAGTACCTCGAGCGATGTCACGTCGACCACGATTTCCGCCGCTACCGGTTCGCTGTCGGTCCAGCTGACGGTGGCCTGCCAGTGCCGCATCGCGATAGTGAGACGATGACCCATTTTCGCCGCCCGGCCGGTGACTCCGGTGTGGACCAGCAATTCTCCGTCGGCGGCGGTCAGGGTCCACGTTTCGGCGGTCACACCTCACCGTATCGGCCGGGTGCGGTCAGGTGGTGAGCACCATGCGGTAACGCGGCCGGCCCTGCTCCATGGCGGCGTACGCGTCAGCGGCTTCGGCAAGCGGTCGTTCCTCGATCCATGCCCGCACGCCGGACAGCACCGCAAAGGCCATGGTTTCCTCGACGTCGCGCGCGGTGCCCGACGGGTGGCCGGTAACGCTGAGGGCCGGCATGATCAGCTGGGCCGGGCTGATCGGCAACGGTTCGGCGGTGACGCCGATCGTGATCAGTTCACCGCGAGGGAGTAAGCCGCCCACTGTGTCGGCCATGGCCTGTGAGTTTCCTGCTGTGGCAAGGACTACCGAGACGCCGCCGAGCGCGCGGAGAGCTTCGGCGACGTCGTTTTTGGTGGAGTCGATGTAGTGATGCGCGCCCAGTTTGCGAGCATCCTCGGCCTTGTCGGTGCCCCGCGCAACCGCAATGGTCTCGAAACCCATCGCTCGACAGAACTGAACGCCCAGATGTCCGAGGCCGCCGACGCCGAGAACGGCAACGCGATCGCCGGGCAGGGCCTTGGTGTGCCGAAGCGCGTTGTAGGTGGTGACGCCGGCACACCCCATCGGGGCGGCTTCGGCGAAGGAAAGCTCGGCCGGTATCCGGGCCAACGCACTCGCCGGCACCGTCACCGTCTCCGCGTAGCCACCGGGATAATGCCAGCTGGGCACCTTGCCGTTCTCGCAATGAATGAAGATGCCTTGCCGGCAAGGGACGCAGTGGTTGCAGTTTCCGCCGAACCAGCCGACTGCGACGCGATCACCCACGGCGAACCCGACGACTCCGTCGCCGAGTTCGCTGATGGTTCCGGCTATTTCATGGCCCGGCGTCAGCGGCCACGACATGTCGGGAAAGCCGCCGTTGACGAACGCCCGATCGGTGCCGCACACGCCGCACGCCGACACCGCAATGCGTACTTCGCCGCGGCCCGGCGGAATGGTCTCGGCGTCGACTAACTCCAGAGGACCGCCAACGGTATTCACGTGGACTGCGCGATGTGTCGCCATGCGTTATATATACCAGAATCAGTGCGCGACAGGGCATTTCGCGGCGGCATTGCTGTGATAGTCGACTTGCCAGTGCTTGATGCCGTTGAGCCAGCCCGACCGCAGCCGCTCGGGTATGCCCGCGGATTCCAGATCGGGCATCTGGTCGGCGATCGCATTGAACATCAGGTCGATCGTCATCCGGGCCAGGTTGGCACCGATGCAGTAGTGGGCGCCGGTGCCGCCGAATCCGACGTGCGGGTTGGGGTTACGCAGGATGTCGAAGGTGAACGGGTCATCGAACACGTCCTCGTCGAAATTGGCGGAGCGATAGAACATCACCACCCGCTGATCCTTTTTGATCTGCACACCGGACAGTTCGTAGTCCTCCAGCGCGGTGCGCTGGAACGACGTGACGGGAGTGGCCCACCGGACGATCTCGTCGGCAGCGGTCACCGGGCGTTCCCGCTTGAACAGCTCCCACTGATCCGGATGGTCGGCGAAGGCCATCATGCCCTGGGTGATGGAGTTTCTGGTGGTTTCGTTACCGGCGACTGCCAGCAGGATGACGAAAAACCCGAACTCGTCCTCGGAGAGTTTGTGGCCGTCGACGTCGGCCTGGATCAGCGTGGTGACCAGGTCCTGCCCGGGATTCTTCGCCTTTTCGGCGGCCATCTGCATGCCGTACATGATCAATTCCACCGACGCGGTGATGGCGTCGTTGGAGGCGAACTCCGGATCCTGGTCGCCCACCATCTGATTCGACCAGTGGAACAGCTTCTTGCGGTCTTCCTGCGGCACGCCCATCAGCCCGGCGATGGCCTGCAGCGGCAGTTCACAGGAGACCTGTTCGACGAAGTCGCCGGAGCCCTGTGCGGCCGCCGCCTCGACGATGCGTTGCGCACGCTCGTTGAGGTCTTCGCGCAGGCGTTCCACCGCTCGCGGCGTGAAGGCCCGCGAGATGATCTTTCGCAGCCGGGTGTGCTGAGGCGCGTCCATGTTGAGCAACACGAACTTGCCGCGTTCGACCTGCTCGCCGACCGTGCCGTCCTTATACCGCGGCAACGCGGTCTTCTTCAGGCTGGAGAACACGTCGCTGCGCAGCGAGATCTCTTTGACATCCTTGTGCTTGGTGACGACCCAGAAGCCGCCGTCGTCGAAGCCGCCCTTGCCCAGCGGCTGCTCGTTCCACCAAATCGGTGCGACGCGGCGCATTTCGGCTAACTCGTCGACCGGCAACCGCTCGGCGTAAATGTCTGGATCGGTGAAATCGAACCCGGGTGGCAGATTCGGAGTGTGCTTGTGAAGAGAAGGCACCATGCACTCCTTGAATACGACCTGATACAACCTGATACGAGCGCGTCTGGCTCAGTAAAGCATCGCAACCGCGGAGATGGAACGTCTTCTCGCCGGATTGCCGGTCTCAAATTGCAACGTGTTCTCGCCATCGGCGGGGGCAATCGGCCTTGTGGCCCGAGGTTGTGTCGTTATGATTTGGTCCAAACCGGGACCCGAGGTGGATCATGAATCGTCAACTGTTCCTCGCTGCTGTTATCAGCGGTACCGCGATCAGCATGGCTCCGACCGCCGCCGCCGACCCGCCACACTACGACGGCGACGTGCCGGGCATGAGCTACGACGCATCGATGGGTGCGCCCTGCGACAACTATGAGCGCTTCATCTTCGGCCGCGGCCCCAATGGCCAAGTCGAGGCGTGCCACTTCATCACCCACCAGTTTCCGGCCGCCCAGACCGGATATTGGGTGATTTCCTACCCGTTGCACGGAGTCCAAGAGGTCGGCGCGCCGTGCGCTAACCCGCGGGGGTCGGCGGCCCAGTCACCCGATGGGTATCCGATGATGTGCACCGAACATGGTTGGCAGATCGGCCAGCTGACCAACGGCGGCTTCCCGCTCCAAAGCGGAGGATTCCCGTCAGACACAAGTATCACCAGCGATAACCCGAACCCATAACGCCGATCCAGAGCACAGGAGATATCGATGGCCTTTAACCCGAAAGACGCGCTGACCGCCGCAAGGGACATCACCACCAACGCCGTCGAGCGGGTTTCCGACATCGTCGACAACGCCGGCGACATCATCCGCGGCGATATCGCCGGCGGCACCGGCGATATCGTCCACAATTCGCTGGATATCGCGACTTACGCCGTCGGCCGAACCAAAGAGGTGTTCACCGGTCCGCGCGTCGACGACGAGTAACGCGCTGCCGGCGCTCAGGCGCCAGCGGCGGCGTTGAGTTCGTCGAGACGGTTGGTGGCCTCCAGGTACTCCTGCACCCAGCGCTCGATGACCGTCGCTGTTTTCTCCACCTTGGTGAACTGGCCGACGACTTGACCGACCGGGTTGAACGCGACGTCGACCGACTCGTTGGGGTAGCGGTTGGTGGCCCGTACGGCCATGCCGGACACCATGTACTGCAACGGCATACCGAGCGGCTTCGGGTTGTCCGGCGCCTCCCATGCCTCGGTCCAGTCGTTGCGCAGCATGCGGGCCGGCTTGCCGGTGAATGAGCGGCTACGGACGGTGTCGCGGCTGCCGGCCTTGACGTAGGCCTGCTGCTGCACCGGGGTGTTCGAGGATTCCTCGACCATCAGCCATTGCGATCCGGTCCACGCACCCTGCGCGCCGAGCGCCAACGCCGCCGCGATCTGCTCGCCACTGCCGATGCCACCCGCGGCCAGCACCGGAACCGGGGCGACCTCCTTGACGACCTGCGGCCACAGCACGATCGAGCCCACCTCGCCGCAGTGTCCGCCGGCCTCGCCGCCCTGGGCGATGATGATGTCGACACCCGCGTCGGCGTGCTTGCGGGCCTGCGACGGCGAGCCGCACAGCGCGGCCACCTTCAGTCCGGCGTCGTGGATGTGCTTGATCATGTCGGCCGGCGGGGTGCCGAGCGCGTTGGCGATCATCTTCACTTTGGGGTGCTTGAGCGCAACCTCGACCTGGGGCGTGGCCGTCGCCTCAGTCCAACCGAGAAGCTGCAGGCTGTCGCCGTCGCTGTCCTCGATCGGCACGCCGTGATCGGCCAGGATCTTCTTTCCGAAGTCAAGGTGCTCCTGGGGCACCATCTTGCGCAGGGTGTCGGCCAGCTCCTCCGCCGACAGGTGCGAATCCATGCCTTCGTATTTGTTCGGGATCACGATGTCGACCCCGTAGGGGTGGTCGCCGATGTTCTCGTCGATCCACTTGAGTTCGATCTCGAGCTGCTCCGGGGTGAAGCCGACCGCACCGAGCACCCCGAAACCGCCGGCTTTGCTCACGGCGACGACGACATCGCGGCAGTGCGTAAAGGCGAAGATCGGGAACTCGATGCCGAGCTCGTCGCAGATGGGAGTGTGCATGCCTGCTCCTCGGGGGACGGTAGGCGAACTGGAACGTGTTCTAGTTTAGTACGGATTACGTCGGCAGCCACTACGCGGTACGGTTTCGCCCGGCGAGACCCCATCGTTTCGGGAGGCAACATGGCAATCCGCGTCGCTCACATCGGCACCGGAAACGTTGGTCGTTTGGCACTGCGCCAACTCGTCACCGACCCCCGGTTCGAGCTGACCGCCGTGTGGGTCTCATCGGATGCCAAAGTCGGCAAGGACGCCGGGGAGTTGGCCGGACTTGACGTCGCCACCGGCATCACCGCCGTCAACGACTTGGACGCGTTGTTGGCCACCGAGCCGGACTGCGCGGTCTACTGCGCGATGGGTGACGACCGCCTGGTAGAGGCGATCGGTGACGTCCGGCGTCTGCTGGCCGCCGGCGTCAACGTCGTCGGCTCCGCACCGGGTCTGCTGCAGTACCCGTGGCAGGTGATGCCCGACAAATACATCGCGCGGATGGAAGACACTGCACGACAGGCTAATTCGAGCTTGTTCATCACCGGGATCGATCCAGGCTTCGCCAACGACCTGATCCCGCTGGCGCTCACCGCCACCTGTCAGCAGGTCGAACAGGTGCGCTGCATGGAGTTGGCCGACTACGCCACCTACGACGGCAGCACGGTGATGTTCGACGTGATGGGTTTCGGCAAACCGTTCGACGAGCCGGCGATCCTGCTGCAGCCGGGCATGTTGGGTATGGCGTGGGGGACGGCCATCCAGCAGTTGGCGGCCGGGCTGGGCATCGAGGTCGACGACATCACCGAAAGCTACGAACGCGAGCCCGCACCGGAGGCCTTCGACATCGCGGTCGGCCATGTGCCCGAAGGCAGCGTCGCGGCGATGCGCTTCGAGATCAGCGGGATGGTCAACGGCCGGCCCGTGATCGTCATCGAGCACGTCACCCGATTGCGTGACGACCTGCGCCCCGACTGGCCGCGGCCAGCACAGCCCGGCGGTTCATATCGCGTCGAGATCATCGGTGAGCCGTCCTACGCCGTGGACATCTGCCCATCCAGCCGCAGGGGAGACCACAACCACGCCGCGATTGTGGCCGCCGCGGGCCGGATCGTGAATGCCATCCCGGCGGTCGTGGCCGCCGATCCGGGCATCCGCACGACGTTGGACCTGCCGCTGATCACCGGAAAAGGCCTCTATGCCGCTGGGGTAGCCTGACCCGTCATGGGACGCGTAGACGGAAAAGTTGCACTGATCAGCGGCGGCGCCCGCGGCATGGGCGCTGCCCACGCCCGGATGCTCGTCGACGAGGGCGCCAAAGTGGTGATCGGCGACATCCTCGACGACGAGGGCAAGGCGCTTGCCGATGAGATCGGGGAGGCTGCCCGTTACGTGCACCTCGACGTCACCGAACTCGAGCAATGGGAGGCGGCCGCTGCCACCGCGGTGCAGGATTTCGGCACGCTGAACGTCCTTGTCAACAACGCCGGCATCGTCGCGCTGGGCCAGATCCACAAGTTCGATATGGCCAAGTGGCAGAAGGTCATCGACGTCAACCTGACCGGCACGTTCCTGGGCATGCGGGTGGCTGTCGAGCCGATGATCGCCGCCGGCGGTGGCTCGATCATCAACGTCTCGTCGATCGAGGGCCTACGCGGAGCTCAAATGGTCCATCCCTACGTCGCCTCCAAGTGGGCGGTGCGCGGGCTGACCAAATCCGCGGCACTGGAGCTGGCGCCCAATAACATCCGGGTCAACTCGATTCACCCGGGCTTTATCCGCACCCCGATGACCAAGCACTTTCCCGACAATATGCTCACCATTCCGCTGGGCCGCCCCGCCGCGTCGAGTGAGGTGTCGACGTTTGTGCTGTTTCTGGCCAGCGACGAGTCGTCATACTCCACCGGCAGCGAATACGTCATGGACGGCGGCCTGATCCTCGACGTTCCGCACAAGCTCTGACGAACTCGAGGGCGCTCAGCGCGTCGCTGCGATATACCGGGAGCCCATGATGCGGTCGATCTGCGTGTCGACGTCGGGCGGGGTACGCCCGTAACCAGCTTGCAGCTCCGGGTTGGTGCGAACTGGTTCGACCGTCCACCCATGATCGGCGAGCCACTGCGCTGGATCGCTCTTGTCCGCGTCGTCGTAGGTCAGCGTGGAAAAGTCCACATCGCCCGACCTGTTGAGTCCCGGATAGGTCGCTTCCAAGGCAGCGAGCCGGTTTTGGTCCAACCGTGACCCGAGCGCACCGATCGCGATCCGACTGCCCGCTGCCGAGAGTTGATCGATACGGGTGAACAGCGCGTCCTGCGCCTCCCCGGTCAGGTATGGCAGCACCCCCTCGACCGACCAGGCCGTGCGCTGTTGCGGATCAAAACCGGCTGCACGCAACGGCATCGACCAGTCTTCACGCAAATCTGCCGCCACCGCTGTGCGGCGGGCGGTGGGTTGGGCTGCGTGGTCAGCGAGAACACCGGCTTTGAATTCGAGGACTTGACGCCGATCGAGCTCGAACACGGTTGTCCCGCTGGGCCATTCGAGGCGATATGCCCGGGAATCCAGACCGGCCGCGACGATTACCGCTTGCCGTATGCCGTCACCGGTAGCGCTGACGAAGAATTCGTCGAAGTACCGGGTCTGCACGCCGTACAGGCGCGGAAACGCCGTCGCGCCCTCCGACGTTTCGGGGTCGGCCAGCAATCCCGTCAGATACGGGTCGCCTGACGCGTTGATGAAATGCTTCGCGTAGTCGTCGCGCGCCAACGGTTCTCGGTCGGCGGCGTGCAACGCGCGCCACCCGGCCACCAGCAGAGCGGTGTAACCCACACTGGTGACGATGTCCCACTCGTCGTCATCGGAGCGGGTCATCGCGAGCAGTCACCTGCACATGGGTGAGGTCGAGCAGGTCGACGAGCCGACTGATGGTGGGTTGGTTCGTCGACAGGATCACGTTGCGGTTGTGCTGTCGGGCTCGGCTTTCCAGCAGACACAACTGCTGATGGCTGATGAACTGCAACTCGTCGGCGCCAATTCGCATGCTATGACCGGGCACCAGCGGCCAGATACGCTGCAGCGTGGTGTCGAACAAGTCGTTGGTTTGGGCGTCGATCTCACCGGCCAGCGTGAAGTCCGTGGCCGTATCAGGGTCGGCGTAGAGCTGGAACATCACCGACCCTGCGTTGACGAATGGGTGCAGGCACATCAATTCGTCTGCCGCGGAACCGAGCTCACGGGCGTTGTAGGCGCACATCGCCGAGAACGGCAGCACCGCCATCTGCTGGTCGACGAGATACTCCAGCCGGGCCAGCCCGTCACGCTGCACTTGGGTGCGTGCCACCGACGTGACATCGGATACCGCCCGGAATCCGCTGTAGCCGTTGGCGATTGCTTGGCGGGCGGTGGTGAGATATTTAGCCACCGCCGCATCGCTGTCGATGACGTCGGTGCCGGGGCAGAAGGTGTAGTAGTCGTCCGACGGAATCGCCTCGATGCGGCCGGAATCGAGATGCTCGGCGATACCCGGAATCGCGGCCAACTCGGAGAGCAGTGCATCGCGCGTACCCTCGCCCGCGTAGGCGATGTATTGGTTGTGTCGCAGCCCGTCAGCGATGTATTCAGCGGCACGATGGAGAAACTGGGCGCGTTCGGTATAGCTCCACGCCAAGTGGCCGAACGGTGCCAATCCAGCGGCGGAGTGCAGCATGGCATGGCCGCGCATCACGCCGCTCCTTTGATACGGAGGTAAGCCTGGATCGTGGTCGCTTCGGTGGTGGTGTGGGTGCGCACCAGATCTGCGACCGCGTTGACCACATAAAGGCCGCGCCCCCGGCTGGTGTCGCGGTCATATGGCCGCCGGCCGGCGAGTGGGTCGTCGAGATGTGTGCTGTCGCGGGCTTCGCAGACCAGATGGCCATCGTTCTGCCAGAGGGCAAGCCGGCAGGCGCCGGCTTGCATCAGGCTCGAGGTGGCCAACTCATTGATGATCAACTGCAGGTCTGCGATTGTCTCGGAAGCCAGACCGAACCACTGGCCGTAGCTGGCTGCGAAGGCACGCGCCCCGCTGAGGTCGGCGAACTGGCGGGCGGTGTACCGGACCGCGGCGTCGTGGCTCGACAGCGGTTGGTTGTAGTGTGCCCACGCTGCATCGGGCGCGAATGTGCTGCTGGCTTGCGCGGCCGATCCGGCCTGCCAAAGCACCGGGTGGGTGGCGCGAGCGTCGGTGACGGCGCGCGATTCCAGGCGCGCGACGTCGTATGGGCAGACCAGCGTGACATCACGGCCGGTGAACGCGTGGTTGATCAACGCCTCGTGTTGTACACATGCCGGATACTCCAGCTCAGATCGGCTGGGCCAGACCGGTTCACCGATCATTCGGACCGGACGATCCGGATGCCTTTCCAGGAAGCCACTCAATAATTCGCCCAAGATCCGGCCGGGATTGCGTCCCGCTTCGGTCATGTCGACCATCGTCACGTGTGCCGCAGCCGGCCCTAAGCCGTCCTGCAGCAGCGTCATATTGGGCTCGGGAACCGCAACCAGCACGGGGTGATCAGCGTCGAGCCCATCTGACACGAACGGCAATAAGCAGTCGCAGTACTCCCCGGCGGTGCGATAAAACAACGCCGGGTGCGTGAAGGCATGGTGATCGATCGGTGCGTTGGCTACGTCAAATCAGGCTACGCTTCACCGCCGACGCCGCAAACAGGCCTCACAATTCGAGCAGTACGGTCACTGGCCCATCGTTGACCAGTTCGACCTGCATGTGGGCTCCGAAAGTCCCGGTCTGCACCGAGGCGCCCAATGTTCGCAGCCGTTCCACGAACGCCGTCATCAGCGGTTCGGCCACAGCGCCCGGGGCGGCGGCGTTCCACGACGGTCGTCGACCCTTCGCGGTGTCGGCATAGAGCGTGAATTGACTGACCACCAGGATCGGTGCGTCGATGTCAGCGGCGGATCGCTCGTCGTCGAGTATGCGGAGTTGCCAAAGCTTTTCGGCAAGCCGCTGTGCGTTGTCGACGCCGTCGTCGTGAGTGACGCCGACGAAGGCGAGCAACCCCTGACGTTCGGGCCGGATCGCGCCCACGACTTGCCGGTCCACCCTCACCGATGCCGAGGAGACCCGCTGCACCAGAACCCGCATGCGGCCGATGCTGCCATGCGCCAGGCTTTAGGCTCGAGTCTGTGTCAGTGCTCGTCGCGTTCTCGGTCACCCCACTAGGCGCCGGCGAAGGCGTCGGTGAGCTGGTCGCTGAAGCGGTGCGAGTAGTGCGCGACTCCGGGTTGCCGAACAAGACCGATGCGATGTTCACCGTGATCGAAGGCGACTCCTGGGATGAGGTGATGGCGGTGGTCCAGCGCGCCGTCGAGGCGGTGAAAGCCCGCGCACCCCGGGTCAGTGTGGTGATCAAAGCGGACTGGCGATCCGGCGCCGCGGATGCGATGACGCGCAAAACCGAATCGGTAGAGCGGTACCTCTCGCCGGAGGCCTAGGCCTGCACCGCCGCGCGGAACGCCTGCTCGGTCGACTCGCGCTGCACCTGCGGTTCGCCGGCACGAGAGATGGCCGCGGCCACGCCGCCGCCGTGGCGCAGTTGGGTATTGGCCGCATTGGCGATTGCGTCGACCTCGAGCTTGGTCACGTCGGCTTGAAGTACCTCAACGTCCACACTTTAAGGTCATACCAGTGAGCGCACGTGCGGGCATTGTCGTCACCGGAACTGAGGTCTTGACCGGGCGGGTACAGGACCGCAACGGCCCGTGGATCGCCGATCGGCTGCTCGAATTGGGTGTCGAACTGGCGCACATCACGATCTGCGGGGACCGGCAGCGCGATATCGAGGCCCAGTTGCGGTTCCTGGCCGATCAAGGCGTGGACCTGATCGTGACCAGCGGGGGGTTGGGTCCGACGGCCGACGATATGACCGTCGCGACGGTGGCCCGGTTCTGCGGGCGTGAGTTGGTGCTGGACGCCGAACTGGAGGGCAAGATCGCCGCGATCCTGAAATCGCTGATGAAGCGGGTCGGCGGCGGGGATTTCGACGCGGTGCGCGCGGCTAACCGCAAGCAGGCGATGATCCCGGCCGGGGCGGTGGTGATGGACCCGGTGGGCACCGCACCCGGCGTCATCGTGCCTGGTGCGCCCACCGTCGTGGTGCTGCCCGGGCCGCCGCGCGAGTTGCAGCCGATGTGGCGGACCGCGGTGAATTTGCCCGCCGTTCAGGAGGCCATCGCCGGGCGGACTGTCTATCACCAGGACACCGTGCGGATGTTCGGGTTACCGGAATCCGGGTTGGCCGAGACGCTGCGCGACGCCGAAGAGGGCCTTCCGGATTTCGGCTCGCTGGAGATCACCACCTGCCTGCGGCGAGGCGAGGTCGAAATGGTGACCCGCTACGAGCCCGACGCCGCCGGCGTGTACGGGCAACTGCTCGAGCTGCTGCGCGAAAAGCATGGGCAGCAAATCTTTTCCGAAGACGGCTCGGGGGTGGACGACCAGGTCGCTCGGCTGCTGGCAGGGCGCCGAATCGCGACGGCGGAGTCATGTACAGCCGGGATGCTCGCGGCACGGCTGACGGATCTGGCCGGTTCGTCGGCCTATGTCGCCGGTGGGGTGGTGGCCTACTCCAACGACGCCAAGACGGAACTGCTGGGCGTGGATTCGGCGCTGATCGACGCGCACGGGGCGGTGTCCGAGCCGGTGGCCGAAGCGATGGCCGCAGGTGCGCTGCGCCGTTTCGGGGCCGACACCGCGGTAGCGATCACCGGGATCGCCGGGCCCGGCGGTGGAACGGAGGACAAGCCGGTCGGCACGGTCTGCTTTACGGTTGCGCTGGCTGACGGCCAGTCGCTGACCCGCACGGTACAGCTGCCGGGCAACCGCGCCGACATTCGCGAGCGCTCGACGACGGTGGCGATGCATCTGCTGCGGGCAGTGCTGAGCGGCGACGGGTGATGATGCACAGCCACCGCTAGTTGTTGAAATTGCGCGCAGGGTTGTGATTTTCGCGTAGCAACGACCCTGCGCGCAATCTCAACGGCGAAACGATACGCCTATGGCCTGACCATGGCATCGTCGCGCACCAGCGCGCACAGCAGCCAAGGGCCGGGTACGCCCTTGAGCTCATGCATGCCGCGCTCGACGAACCTACGCCGCGAGCCGGCGACGATGTCGCGCACCGTCGAGGACATCAGCACCTCGCTGGGGCCGGCAAGCGCCGCCACGCGCGCGCAAATGTGCACGGCCAGACCGGCGACGTCCTCTTTTAATGCACCGCGCACCTCGACCTCGCCGGCGTGAAGTCCCACCCGCACCTCGATTCCGAGCACCTGCACCGCGTCGACAATGGCGTCCGCACACGCGATCGCCGCGCTGGGACTGGTGAACGTAGCGACGAATCCGTCGCCGGCCGTGTTGACTTCGTGACCACCGAACCGGTCGAGTTGATGACGAACAAGTGCGTCGTGATTGTCCAGCAGATCTCGCCACCGATCGTCGCCCAGTGCAGCGGCACGCTCGGTGGAGCCGACGATGTCGGTGAATACGATTGTGGTGAGCACACGTTCGGCGTCGAAGCCGCCGCGCACGCCGGTGAGGAACTCCTCGATTTCGTCGAGCATCGGTGCCGTGTCCCCGACCCAGTACAAGGCATCTCCGCCTGGCAGTTCGACGTAGCGCGACCCCGCGATGTGCTCGGCAAGGTAGCGCCCGTGCTCGACGGGGATGAATTGCGCGTTCGCCCGATGCAGGATCAGCGTCGGCGCAGCGATGCGCGCGAGCGCGTCGCGGACGTCGGAATCAATCACCACCTGGGTTGCGACGCGAGCCATGCTCGGTGACGCCGCGCGGTTGCCGGCAAGATCCCACCATGCGCGGAACGCCTCGTCATCGGCGACGCTCGGGGCGACGATCCGCAAGATGTCGAACCCACGCTCGACCGCGTCAGGCTCTATTCCGACCGTGGCGAACCGGCTGGCCTCATTGAGATCGGCGCCGATCGGATAGTCGGGCGCCGACACCACGCGCGCCGCGCCGTTGACAAGCACCAGGCTGCGCACCCGCTCGGGGTAGTCGGCGGCGAGCACCAGGCCGGCCATCGCGTTGAAGCTCGGCGCGAAGATCGACGCCTGCTCGCATCCGGCCGCGTCCATCACGGCGATGGCATCCTCGGCCCAGTACCGCGGACCCTGCACATCCCGCGCCGGCAGACGGGACGACAAACCCATTCCGCGGAAATCGAAGCGGATCACCCGGCTGAAGGAAGCCAACCGCCGGTGGTAGCGATACATCGACGGCTCGGCGTCGATGGTGTCGATCGGGATTGACGGCCCCGGCAGCAGGAGCAGGTCCGTCGGGCCGTCGCCGAAAACTTGGTAGGCGATCTCGATATCGTCGCACTTGGCGTACCGAGTTCGCGGAGCCTGCGCCACCGCCTCAGGTTAATTCAGGTCACCGACAACAGTCCGCTCCGTGCCGAACCTGATTCCGGTGGCATCTTTGCCGATCGCCGTGAGCAGCGCGACCGCAATCAGCACCGGCGTGATCGTGGCGGCCAACGCAAAGGGGTAACCATGGGAAACCGCCAGCGCCTCCTGCAGCGGCAAGTTGAAAGCAGCCAGCAGATTGCCCAACTGATAGGTCACGCCGGGATAGAAGCCCCGGATGGCATCCGGCGACATCTCGGTCAAATGCGCCGGGATGACGCCCCAGGCGCCCTGCACCACGACCTGCATCAGGAACGCGCCAAGACACAGCATCGCCGCGCTGCGCGAGTAGGCGAAAAGCGGCACGATCGGTAGCCCGAAGATCGCGCAGAAGACGACGGTGTGGCGGCGGCCGTACCGCTGGGACAGGGTGCCGAACACTAGCCCGCCGAGGATGGCGCCGACGTTGTAGATGACCACGATCGACTTCGTCGTCGCACCCGATAGCGCAGCGCCGCCGTCATGGGACGCTGATAAGAACGTGGGGTAGACGTCTTGGGTGCCGTGGCTCATCCAGTTGAACGCGGTCATCAGCACCACCAGATAGATGAACCGACGAACGACCTTGGCGTCGCGCAGAATGTCGCGAATCCTGGTGTTGGTCAGGCGCATTCGCTGCTGCGCCGTCTCCCATACCTCGGATTCGCGCACCCGGTACCGGATGATCAGACTGACCAGGGCCGGGACGATGGACAGACCGAACAGCCAGCGCCACGACAGTCCGAGCCAGTCGATCACCAGCAGCGACGCCACCGTTGCGAGCAGATAGCCAAACGCGTAGCCCTCCTGCAGCAGGCCGGAGAAAAAGCCCCGGCGCTCACCCGGAACCTTCTCCATTGCGAGCGCGGCACCCAATCCCCATTCGCCGCCCATGCCAATGCCGTACAGCAGCCGCAAAATCACCAGCACGGTGAAATTGGGGGCAAAAGCGCAGAGAAACCCGACCACGGAGTAAAACGTCACGTCCACCATCAGTGGCAGTCGCCGTCCCACCCGGTCGGCCCACAGACCGAACAGCAGCGCCCCCACCGGGCGCATCATCAGAGTGGCCGTGGTGAGGAACGCGACTTCAGTCTTGGTGTGGTGGAAGGTTTCGGCGATATCGGCGTAGACCAGGACCACGAGGAAGTAATCGAAGGCATCCATCGTCCAGCCCAGTAGCGCCGCGACGAAAGCATTCCGTTGATCGCTGGTGAGCCGTTGACGAGTCACTTCTGCTCGGCGCGGTCCCAGACCTTGATCATGGTCCGCAAAATCTCCTCTGCGCGGCCCAGCCCGGCCAGGTGGCTTTCGCCGGGTATCGGGTGCAACGTGGCATCGGGCAGCCTGTCGACCACGTGCTGGCCGTGGGAGAACGGGACGATGTGGTCGCGGTCGCCGTGCCACCAGTGCACCGGCACCTTGACCTGGTCAAGCCGAAAACCCCAATCCCGGGCGAAGACCACCACATCGGCAAACGGGGCGGCCAACTGTTTACGGCTGCCGTTGAGCAGGTCGTCGAGGAACATCGCCTTGAACTCGGGTCGCACCAGTAGTCGGCGGTCGCCTTCGGGCGACACGTGCGCGTAGACGTACAGCGCCGGTTCGGCCACCGGGCGGATCACCCGAATGAAACCGACCGCCGCCATCCGGATTGGCCATCCGGCGACCGTGAGCAGGGGAGCGACCATCATTCCCAGGTTCATCAATCCGCCGCTGATGGCATCGGTGCCCCGCGTCGGCGCAACGCCGCCGAGCACCCCGACCGCTACGACACGATCCGGCATCGCCGCCGCACACCCCAGGGTGTAAGGGCCACCGCCGGACAAGCCGATCACCGTCATCTTGTCGATGCCGAGCGTGTCGGCCATGGTGCGCAGGTCGTCGGCGAATGCGACAACGGTGTCGTACTGGTAGGGCGTGGACGAGCCGATCCCGGGCCGGTCGACGCCGATCAACCGAATGTGGTTCTCCTCGGCGTACACGCGAGCCTCGGTCGGAATCTGCCGCCGCGCGCCGGGGGTGCCATGCAGCCAGAACACGGCGCGGCCCTGCGGGTCGCCGAACTCGGCGAAGCCGAGCTGACGATCGTCGCCGACGGCGATGTTGCCCTCCAGCTTGGGCCGGGCGATTGCGATAACCATGACCGCAGTGTTTCACGGGCGGTTACGGTTCGGGACATGCGGATCATCGATGCCGACGGCCACGTCGCCGAGAGCCCCACCCTCGCGATCGAGGCAATGAAGCGCTGGCCTGCGCACGTCACGCCCAGTACCGACGGCCGCCCGAGGCTGCTGATCGAGGGCCGTCACTACCCGGAGGACCACGGTCCCGGCGCCGGCGTGCCCGTCGAGCACGGTCTGACTAGAGCGGTCGGGATCAACTGCTCCTCTGCCGACGGTGTGCTGGGCGACGCGGATCGCGATCACATCGACACGATGGTGCTCTATCCCAGCCTCGGCCTGTGCGCCCCCACGCTGGAGGATCCCGAGTTTGCCGCCGGATTCGCACGGCTCTACAACCAGTGGATCGCCGACTACTGCGAGCCGACGGCCGGTCGGCTGCGCGGCGTGGCGGTAACGCCGATCGAGCACGGGCAGGTCGCGATCGACATCATGCGCGAAGCGAAGGATCTGGGGCTGGCCGCCACCCTGTTACCGCCGGCCCTGAAGACGCGCAACCTCGATCACCCCGACCTTGACCCGTTCTACGCCGCCGCGGTCGAACTCGAGATGCCGCTGGGCATTCACGGCGTACCCGGCTTCCATCTGCCGAAAATCGGCGTCGACCGGTTCACCAATTACATCCAGGTGCACTGCATCAGCTTTCCGTTCGACCAGATGACCGCAATGACGGCACTGGTGTCGGGCGGCGTATTCGATCGCCACCCAGACCTGCGGGTGGCGTTCCTGGAGGCGGGCGTGGGCTGGGTGCCGTTCTTCATCGACCGGCTGCACGAGCATTACGAGAAGCGCGGTGACTGGATCGAGGGCGGCTGGCAGCGGGACCCGCAGGAGTATGTGCAGGCCGGCAACATCTGGGTGACCTGTGAACCCGAGGAGCCGATTCTGCCGGGCGTCATCGATGTGCTCGGCGCCGACTTCATCATGTTCGCCAGCGATTACCCGCACTGGGACGGGGAGTGGCCGGAGAGCACCAAGCACCTGCGCTCGCGTTCCGACATCAGCGACGACGCCCGCGCCAAAATCGCGGGATCGAACGCGCAACGCTTTTACGGCCTGAACTGACGATCGACTGCCGGCGTCACAGTCCGCGGCTGCCCAGCCAGGTCTGGATCCGTTCGGCGACGGCCGACCAACCGGGCTCGAGCATCATGTCGTGTCCCATATCGGGGAAGATTTCTGCGTCGGTGCCGTAGGCACGAGCGGTGGCACGTACTTCCTTGATGGTGAAGGAGCTGTCGTGTTCGGCGCCCAGGACAAGCAGTGGCGTAGTCACCAGTTGCGGTCTGGGTACGTCGAGCAAGAACCCGTCGAACGCGGCGCGTTGGCTTTCCTCCTGAAGCCGCGCCGCATACCGCACAACGTCGGGCTCGGGCGTGTTGGCGGAGAAGAAATATTTGCGGGCGCGCTCAGGGGTGTTGAAACAGAACGCGGACTTGCCGGTAATCGTGGCTCTCGTCGCGCGCCACGGATGCTGTTTCGCGAGGCGCAGCAAGAAGCCAAGACATCCCCGCGGCGACATCGACGCCAGCAACACACCGGCTGGGGCAGTGAACTGCTCCAGATACTTCTGCACGACATAGCCGCCCATCGAGTGCCCGATGACCACCGGCGCGGCTGGGAGGTCGTCGGCGACCGAACGGACGTCGTCGACATAGTCTGCGCACGAACAACGGCGCAGTGGTGTGGCCGTCGGGCTCTTTCCGTGGCCGCGAAGGCTGACCGCTAAGGCGCGAAAACCGTTGTCGGCGAAGAAGTCCAAGAAATACTCGTCCCAGCACCACGCGCCGTGCCAGGCGCCGTGCACGAACAGCAGGGGCACCGGATGGGTGGGCGTGCAAGCGCCCTTGTCGATCACCTCGAGTCTGGCTGCGCTGCGCAAGGTGGGTGGGTTCAACGAACCCGTCTCAAACCCGTCAAGAGTCATCGGTTCATGCCCTTCCGCGCGGTTGAGCTGGCAACGGCTGTTCGCAGTCTCGGGCGCGACGCGGGCGGGCACCTAGAGTAGGCGGCTACTCCATTTGTTGGCGGACGCGGCCAGAAGGGCGTGTAGAGCCGGCAGCAGCCGGGTACTGCAGGGGGATCGCCGCTCAAGGGAGGTCCCAGCCCGTGTCCGTCTCCACCCCAGGCCGACCGCTGATCGACGCGTTGGAGCGCGCCGGCATCCTCGACGTTCCGGCACAGGCGATCGCCAAACAGGTTCGCGGGCTACTGGGCGCCGAACCACTCAAAGACACGATCAGTGGAACCTGGCTGGGTCACCCGGTCCACCCGCCGATGACCGATCTGGTGATCGGCTCGTTCGTGTCCGCCTCCGTGTTGGACCTGCTCGCCCCACGCACGGGTGCGCGAGCGGCGCAGCGGTTGATCGCCGTCGGCATCGCGGCAGCGGTACCCACTGCGGTCACCGGCTTCAGCGACTGGGCCGACACCGAGCTGTCCGACGAGGGCGTACGCCGCGTCGGGGTGGTTCACGCGGCGGCGAACTCCGCTGCGCTGGTGCTCTATGGCGCATCGCTGCTCGCCCGTCGACGCGGTGCCCGGATTCGAGGCGCGTTGTTGGCGCTCGCCGGGGCGGGGGTGCTCGGCGGCAGTGGCTACCTGGGCGGGCACATGGCCTACGTGCGCGGCGTCGGGGTCAACCAGACCGCCTTCGATCCCGGTCCCGAGGACTGGACCGCGGTCGATTCAAGCGTGGATCTAGTTGATGGGCAACCGCATTCCGCCGATGTCGAGGACACGCCGGTGCTGCTGGTTCGACGCGACGGACGCGTCTATGCCATCCACGACCGTTGCAGCCATCGTGGCTGTCTACTCAGCGAGGGCGACCTCGACGGCCACGTCATCACCTGCTCCTGTCACGGCTCACGTTTCGACATCCGCGACGGCACCTTGCTGCAGGGCCCGGCGATCGTCAGCCAGCCAGCACTCGAGGTGCGCGAAAACGACGGCCGGATCGAGGTCCGCAGAATTTCCCGCGGCTAGCGGCGACGATGCCAGCGCGGGCGTGCAGCACCGCTATTGTTATGCGCCTCTTACCGATACTCTCTTCGGTGCAGTCGAAGCGACGAAAGTTGAACCAGCACAGAATTGAGGGGCCATGGGCGAATTCGACCCGAATGAAGGTGAAGCGCAAGTCATCGTCAGTCTCGCCGAGGCGGCCATGCACATGTACGGAGCCGCCATTGATTCGTTGCCGTTCCCCGAAGACAAGAAATTCCAGAAACGGGCCGAAGTGGTTCTGTCGGGTCTGCGTAAACTCCGCGCAGCGCTGACCAATGCTGCTACGCAGAGCCGCTCCACCTCTACCGTCATCGTGGCGCTCAGTGACGTCCGGCGACGTTATGACGACCTGATGGAGCGCGCTGCGGCCGCCCCCGGATCGACGCTGGGCCAGCAGCTGTACACCGCGCGTATCCACGCCAAGTTGTCGGCGGCGGAGGCCGCCAACGGAGTCGGTCTGCGGCCCGAGTTGCCCGACGAGCTCGAGGCCGGCGCCATTCCGACCGAGGAAGAGGTGGTCAAGGTCCACCAACTGATCGCGGCGCTTCGTGAAGTCACCGGCGCGGAGGATCTCGACCGGCCGGCGGAGCCGCATGTCAACGGCTGGGACGACGCGGCGGCCACCAACGGCGCCGAGCACGAGTCTGAGGCTGCCGCGCACTGACCAATCGCCTGATTGAACCCCGGTGATGCGGGTAGTCGCGGTGCGTGGATATCAGCATCACCTTCATCGGCAATGCCACCACGCTGATCTCGGCGGGCGAGATCACGCTGTTGACCGACCCGAATTTTCTGCACCAAGGCCAGCACGCTTACCTGGGCTACGGTCTGGTCTCCAAGCGCCGGCATAACCCGGCGCTCGAGATCGAGGAGCTGCCGCTGCTGGATGCGATCGTGTTGTCGCATATGCACGGCGACCACTGGGATCGCGTTGCGCAAAAAGGGCTTGACCATGGCTTGCCCGTGGTGACGACGCCGCACGCGGCCAAGCGGCTGCGTCGGCGCGGGTTCGGCCGGGCGCTGGGGCTATCCACCTGGCAGGCCCACACCATCACCAAGGGCGACATCACGTTAACGCTGACTTCGCTGCCGGGCCGCCATGCCCCGGTGCCGCTTAATCGGCTGCTGCCGCCGGTGATGGGCAGCATGCTGGAGTTCGAATCGGTGGACGGTTCGGCGCGCAGGCGACTCTACATCTCGGGCGACACGCTGCTGATCGAAGAATTGGACGAGATCCCCGTGCGATTCGACGCCATCGACGCCGGGGTGCTGCACCTCGGCGGTACTCGATTACCGGCCGGCCCCAGACTGCCCGGGCTGACCGTGACCATGGATGGACGCCAGGGCACCGAGGTGGTTGACCGGCTGAAGCTGCCCAAGGTGATCCCGATCCACTTCGACGACTACACGGTATTTGCTTCGCCCCTCGCGGATTTCACCGACGAAATGAAGCAACGCGGGTTGGCCGACCGCATCATCGAGGTGGGACGCGGGCAGTCCGTCACCGTCTGACACGGCCCCGACCGGCTCGACGTGGCGGTTTGGCGGTCGTCGGAACGGGTAAAGCACTTCTTCATGCTGCTGACACTCAGGGAGCAGGAACGCTTGCTCATTCATGTGGCGGCGGAGGTGGCGTTGAAACGGCGCAAGCGTGGCCTCAAGCTCAACTTGCCTGAGGCCACTGCGGTGATCACGCAGTTTTTACTCGAGGGCGCACGCGACGGACGCACCAAGGCCGATTTGCAGGATGCCGCGCGCAGTGTGCTCAAGCGCGAAGACGTCATGGACGGCGTCCCGGAGATGCTGCAACAGCTGCACCTGGAAGCAACCTTTCCGGACGGCACCAAGCTGATCACCGTTCCCGAGCCGATTCATTGAGGACGCGATGAGCCGCTTCACCGACAAGATCAAAGACACCGTCACCAACCAGATGCAGCGAGCGTTGGCCGCGGGGAAGGGGCAAGGGGCAGCGACCAAGGCGGTGGCCGCCGGCCAACGGATACTGGCGCGCACTCCGATTCTGGACAGAGTCGTCGAGACGGTGGATCGGCATACCCCGCCGCCAAGTCGCAAGCGTCCGGGCACCGGCAAGACGGTTCCGCTGGGGTCGGGCAAAGGCGGCGCGATCGCGCTCGTGCAGCCCGGGGCGGACTCCAGCATGAAACCCGGTGCGCCCGGTTGCATCATCTTCGGCCGGGAGCCGGTGCCGATCAATGTCGGATGCGAGGTGACCACCATCAAAGTGGTCAACACGGGTGACCGCCCGATCTCGGTTGGCTCGCATTATCACTTCGCCGAGGCGAACCCCGCACTCGAGTTCGACCGCGAGGCGGCCTGGGGCAAACGGCAGAACATCATTTCCAGCGGTATCACGCGCTTCGATCCCGGCGTCACTCAGGAAATCGAGCTGATTCCCTTCGGCGGCAGGAGAATTGCCGCCGGCTTCCGCGGCGAATGCGGGGGACCGCTGGATGGCTGAAATTCCCCGGCCGCTCTACGAGTCGATGCTCGGTCCCACCACCGGGGACCGGCTTCGCCTGGCCGACACCGACTTGTTCATTGAAATCGAGGAAGACCGCTGCGTCGGCGGCAATGAGATCGTGTTCGGTGGGGGCAAATCCGGCCGGGAATCTCAGGGCCAGTCGCACACGCCACGCTCGCAGGGCACTCCCGACCTGGTGGTCACCAACGTGGTGATTCTGGACTACTGGGGGATCATCAAGGCCGACGTCGGGGTGCGCGACGGCCACTTCACCGCGATCGGCAAGTCGGGCAACCCCGACATCATGGACGATGTCCACCCGGATCTGGTGATCGGCCCATCCACCGAGATCATGAACGGCACCGGCATGATCATGACGGCCGGCGCGATCGATACCCACGTCCACTTCGTCTCCCCGGACATGAGCCTGGTCGGGTTGCAGGCCGGGATCACCACGTTCGTCGGCGGCGGTAACGGACCCACCGACGGTTCCAAAGCGACGCTGGCCACCCCGGGCGCATGGTGGCTGGCGCGGATGCTGGAGGGCTTCGACCCGTGGCCGGTGAATGTGGCATTCCTGGGGCGTGGCACCACGATCTCGGCGGAGTCGCTGTGGGAACAGCTGCGCGCCGGGGCAGCCGGCTTCAAGGTCCATGAAGATTGGGGCGCCTCGCCGGCCGCCATCGACGCCGCCTTGCGCGTGGCCGATGACGCCGGCGTGCAGGTCGCCATTCACAGCGACACGCTCAACGAGACCGGGTTCGTCGAGACACTCATCGACACCGTGGCGGGGCGGTCTTTTCACAGCTTCCACACCGAGGGCGCCGGCGGCGGACACGCGCCCGACATCATCCGGCTCGCCGGCGAATCCAACGCGCTGCCGTCGTCGACGACACCGACCCGGCCGTTCACCGTCAACACCGTCGACGAGCAACTCGACATGGTCCTTGTCGCACATCAACTCAACCCGAAGATCCCCGCTGAATTGCAGTTCGCCGAAAGCCGGGTACGCGCCGGCACCATCGCTGCCGAGGACATCCTGCAAGACATCGGCGCGATCTCCGCGATGCAGTCGGACGCCCAGGCCATGGGACGGCTCGGCGAGACGAACGCGACACTGGTGGCCGCCGCGGCGCGGGTATGGGCGTTGTACCCCAGCCGCGGCAATACCGGCTGGGGTGTGGGCACCGATGCGCTCGGGTCGCCGAGCAGTGCCATCGCTGCCATTCCGCCCTTGAACACCACAGTCGGCTTGACGCCGAACAGCGCCGGTGTCCACAACACGAAGTCCGCCAGTTTGCCCGGCGCGATCGAGCCGATCTCGTCGTCGAGGCCGTGGATCAGCGCCGGACAGATGGTGGTCTTGGCGACGTAGCGGCGTGCTCGCTCATTGTCGGCCAGTTCATTTGGCGACAGCTGGCCGCGCAGCTGTTTCATCGCGTGCGCCGTCTGCCAGGTACGCAGCACCGTCTCGCCGAGCCGTCCCATGGCCTGGGCGTCCGACTGCATCGCGGAGATCGCGCCGATGTCTTGCAGGATGTCCT
>NZ_LZKJ01000174.1 GCF_001672775.1 Mycobacterium kyorinense
GCCATTAGCTGCGACTCGGCCGACTGTGCGCCAGTTCCGGCCGATGTGGCAGCGGCGTGGGTGACCGCGGCGGCCTGCATGCCCTGCCCGGCGGGGTTGGTGGTTTGCATCGGAGCGGTGAACGGCGTCACCTTCGTGGTGGGTGCGACCTGAGCGGCGTATCCGTACATCGCCGCGGCATCTTGGGCCCACATCTCCCCGTATTGGGCTTCCAGCTGGGCGATGATCGGCATGTTTTGACCGAGAACGTTGGTCGACACCGCCTGCGCCAGCTGGAGGCGGTTAGCCGCGATCACCGGCGGCGGCACCGTCATCGCAAAGGCGGCCTCATAGGCAATCGCGGCGGCCTTGGCCTGGACCGCCGCCTGCTCGGCCCGTGCCGCGGTGGTGGACAACCACGTCACATAGGGCGCGGCGGCCGCGGCCATCGAAATCGACGCCGGGCCCGACCACAGGCCACTGATTTCGGAGATCGCCGAGCCGTAGCAGGACGCGGTCGTGTACAGGTCGGTGGCCAACACGTCCCAGGCAGCGGCGGCCGCCAACATCGGTCCCGCGCCCGCGCCGGCGTACATCCGGCCAGAGTTGACTTCCGGCGGTAATGCTCCGTAATCCACTACTTGACGTCCTGGCCTCGTCGGTCGCTACAGCCTGCCGATCTACTCGACCTCGTAGTCACGAATGCGATGCCCTTCCTCGCCATCGGCGACGGCTGCGATCCACTATCTGAGACATAAGTTCACTAATGAAGATATAAGGCGTTCAGAGGCGTCAGCGGTACGCAGTAATGAACTCTTTCTATCTTTAGGTGAACACTCGTCGTTGGTAGTGCACAGTCGGCTCCCGGCCATCTAACGTCGCTAGCGAGCGGCTCGTGAAGGCCGTTGAGACCGAGCACTGAGGAGAAATCAGCGTGGCGTTCGTAGAAACCCAGCCGGAGGTGCTATCCGCTGCGGCTCGCAATTTGGTGGCTATCGGCGCGTCAGTGGCGGCGCAGAATGCGGCTGCGGCGGGCCCGACGACGGGAATAGTGCCGCCGGCAGCCGATGAGATTTCGGCGCTGACGGCGGCACAGTTCGCCACGCATGCCCGGATGTATCAGGCGGCCAGCGTCCAAGCCGCGGCAATTCACGACATGTTCGTGAACATGCTGGGCACCAGCGCCGGTTCGTACGCGGCCACGGAAGCCGCCAACGCCGCCGCGACCAGCTAGAGGAGACGTAGTGCTGGATTTCGGGGCGTTACCGCCAGAGGTCAACTCCGCTCGCATGTATGCCGGACCGGGGTCGGCGGCGATGATGTCCGCGGCGTCGTCCTGGCGGTGGCTGGCCGCCGAGTTGGAGTCCGCCGCAATCGATTACGACAGGGTGATCACGCAGCTGACCAGTGAGTGGCGCGGCCCGGCGTCG
>NZ_LZKJ01000175.1 GCF_001672775.1 Mycobacterium kyorinense
CCGTAAATACGCGCCAGGCCCGCACGGTGCAGCAAGTCCGCCGCCCGGCGCGCACGGTCCTCATCGGTCGGCCGGCGAGGTGGCAGCCGTCGCTGCGCTGCTGGGGCGGGGTGACGTGCTCGCCGGCATCGGTGAGACGTTGGAATCGACCTGGGAGCGGTGGGCGTGCGCCCTGTGGGGCCTCGACGACGGCCAGGCCGACATCGCCGCTGGCTGTCCAGCCACCCGCGACTGGTTCGCGGTCACCCAGGCCCAGCTTTGAGCCTGCTCGGGTACGCGCGGGTATCGACTGCGGAGCAGAACACGCAGGCTCAGGTCGACGCGCTGAACGCGGCAGGCGCAGAACAGATTTTCGCCGACACCGCGTCTGGGCTACGGGCCGACCGGCCAGCGCTGGCTGATCTCCTCACCACGGCCCAGGAGGGCGACACCGTGGTGGTTGCGCGCCTCGACCGGCTCGGCCGGTCGTTGCCTGAGCTGCTGCGCCTCGTCGAGGACCTGGCGGGCCGTGGTGTGGCGCTGCGGTCCCTAGGGGAGCAGATCGACACCAGCACCGCCGCCGGCCGACTCGTCCTACACGTGTTCGGTGCGCTGGCCGAGTTCGAGCGCGCCGTGATGCGGGAGCGCACGGTGGCTGGACTGGCCGCGGCCCGGGCACGCGGCCGGGTCGGTGGTCGCCGACCCGCATTGAAGGGCGTGCGACTGGCGCACGCCCAGCAGTTACGTGCTCAAGGCGTCCCAGTGTGGGAGATAGCTCAGCTGCTCGGGGTCGGACGGTCAACCGTCTACCGGACGCTCGGCGAGAACCCGGTCGCGGCCAGCTGATGGTCCGCCCCGGGGTTCAGCCCTTTGGCGGGTAGGGGTCTTTTTTCCCGACTGTGTCAGTGTTCCGAATCCGGTTGTTGTCCTTGCGGTGGTCTCGAACCTCGCCGCCGCCGCTGCGTTCCGCGAAGCCCCGCGCGGCGTCGTGCGCCTCAGCCTGGGTGCCGTAGCGCCCAGCAGCTCGCCCTGCGCCCGCACGTTTGGCGCGCCAGTCACCTGAATCTTTGTCGTACTGGACGTCGTAGTCAGCCACGATGCTGCTCCTTATCGGCCGGATCGGTTGTTCAAAACTTACTCCCGCAGTACGACACAGGCGCGGACCTGCGCCACGGTCAACCAGCACGTCAGCCGCCGACTCTCGAATCTCACTACCGTAATACGATATGACAGTGATACGATATACGTCATACATAGATACGGAGGAATAATATGGCGGTTCTGAATATCCGCGTGGAGGACCGGATCCGTGATCAGCTCAAGGAGTTGGCGGACACCGAGGGGGTCACGCTCAGCGAGTACGTCCGCGATCTGGTCATGGCGGCAGTCGTCCCCGTGTTCGAACGGGAACTCGATCACGGTGATGAGCCGGCACCGGAAACCATGCGGATCACCGACCGGCAGGTGCTCTCGATGCTCCACCGCATCCTGGCGCGCGTGCTTCCTGAGGGCTCCAACGACGTTGACGGCGACGCGGCCTATCAACTGGAGCGTGCGCGGGTGATCGAGTCAGGCTTCGCCGAGGAGTACTGGCGAGAGGTCGCCGGCTTTAGGACCGAACTGTCCAAGCGTGACTGCAACCGCGTCCTGGACATACTCGACATGTTCCGCGTGATCACGTACAGCATCCAGCGGCTGGAGAAGGACGGAGTCGCCGTCAGCGAGGATCTGCGTTACGAACTGGAGTTCCAGGGCTTCGACCACAACGACGGACTCGAAAGCCACATGGCCAGCTACGTCAAGTTCCTGATGAGCGACGATCGGTGGACAGAGCTGCAGCCGCAGCTAGACGACAACGACGGCGGGAATTCCCACCACCGGATGCTCGACATCTATCTGCGGATGCTCGCCGAGCACCGCCGTATCAAGGACAGCCGCGGTCGCGGATCCGGCCGGGACGGGTACCTGCTGTCCATGGAGGAGCTGGAGCAGATCGCTGGCGCTCGAGTCCACCCGTCGAACCGCCCGTAGCTCACCTCGATCCAATGTGGGTATAGCGGGCGCTGATCAAGAACAGCCTGTTTGTCGTACCTGCGGACTATCATGAGCTAAACCGAATGTGGTTGAGCTGCAATGACACTGAGGGAATAACACAATCCGTGAACGAATAACACAATCCGTGAACGAATCGAGGTGATGGCATGGCCGACGTGATCCAGCTAGGGCCGGACGAGCTGCCGGAGGCAGTCGCCGGCTGGCGAGCCGACGTACCGGGATCGTTGATGTATCCGTCTCTGCCGCCGACATCGAGTACGGCCGTGGCGGCCGTAGGTGCGGCAATGGAGCCGTGGGTGGCGCACTTCGCCGCCCACGACGCCGAACGTGCAGCGCTGGCCAGCACGGTGGTACAGGCTGCGGCCGTCACCCAGAGCACCCTGCAATCGGCCGATGAATCCGGTGCAGCCGAGATCGGGAAGTCGGCGGCGGTCTGATGTATCCGGTGCCCGGCGCCCCTCTAGCTCCGACTCCAGGCGTTGCTCAGTATTCGCCTGCTAACAACCGCCGCCCGGTGCGCCGCACCGTAGGGGTGGCCACATTGCTTGTGGCCGCCTTCGGCATGGGCTTGGCCGGCGGGCTCCTCGGTGCACACATCAACCCCGCGCCGACCCCGCCAGCTCCGGCGGCCACCGCCGAGCCTTCTGCCGCTGAAGTACGTGCACAGACGATCGATCTATGCACCCGTTTCGCCGCAGCGTATGCCGCAATTCCGGCGCCGCAGACTACGAGCGCAGACATGATCCCAGCAACCAATTACGTGTCAGAAGCCCTGCGTGACAACGTCGATGCCGATCCGAAGGTGCGCGAGGCGGTAGAGGAGTCTCTGCGTCTGATGCGCCAGCACAGCGCAGCGCTGAGCCACGAGCAGGTCCGGGGTGCGGTGCAGCCTCCGAACAGCTTCAATGCCGCTCCGGCCAACCAGGCGGATGACCGCGTGTGGGACGCCTGCTACGCGGCCGGGGAGTGAGTAGAGCATGGATGCCGGCACTACTGATTTCGCCACTGCGGTCAGGGCGGGCCGGTACCCCAGCGACACCGACCTTGCAGCACTGGACGAGCAGGCCAGCGCAGCTGCGCAGCATGCAGCCACCCTGGGCGCGGCGGCCACACGTACGGCGCACCACCACCGGCCCAGGCTCGCGGATGCACTAAAAGGCGATGCCGGCGACGCGCAGGTCGCCGAGGTGACGGCGCAGGCCTCGCGGTGGTGTGCCCACGCCGATGATCACGAGCTCGCCCGGACTGCGGTAGAAAACGCTGCGAGCGAACTGCGCGGCCTGCGGTACGACCTCGATCTGTTGATCGAGGCTGCGCAGCCGCAATACAACGCTGCGCTGCGACTCGGAAAAACCACTGCCGCCCAAGGAATTCTGGCAGCGACCCTCGCCGAGGCCGATGGGATGGTGACAGAGCGCAGTGCGGCTGCAACCGGCCACATCACCGCGGTGGGCTTTTCGACTGCACCCGCTCCACGTCGACCCAGCACAGACACGAACATCGGCGGATCAGATACATCGCGGAAGCGCGGGAAGCAGTCGAATGATGACGGCGCGGAGGCCGAAAAGGATGGTGCGGCGGGCGAACACGACGCGGAGACTGGCGACAGCAAGCGGGACATCCAGGTCGACACCGCGGCGACGAATGGGGATGGGCAACCACGCGCGATCAAATCCGATATGCCGCTGACTCAACCCGGCATGCCGATGACGCCTACGCAGGCGCGGCCCGCGAGTGGTAGCAGCGGGGGCATGCCCTCTGGCCTCGGGTCTGGCCTGGGCTCGGGAGGATCTGGTGGCATGGGATCGGGCATGGGATCGGGCATGGGATCGGGGTTGAATCCTGGCTCGCTGAGCTCGGGTCTAGGGTCCGCGAGCACGTCACCGGCCTCGACCGGTTCCTCGTTCGGTTCTTCGATGCCGTCGCCGCTGGCTGACGCTGGCGCCGGATTCCAGTCGGGCTTGGCCTCGGGTATGGGCTCGTCTGGTGGTGTTGCGGGTCCAGCGTCGTCGCCAATGCCGCAGCAGCCGTTGGCCCCGCTCTCATCGCAGCAGCCGATGGTCTCTGCACCACAGACAGGTGGCGCTGGCAGTGCTGCGGGTGTCCCTCCGGCCGTAGCGGGTGCGTCGCAGCCGGCGGGCGCTGCCGGTGGCGGAGGAGGGTTTGGCGCTCCCGGTGGCATGGCTGGCAGCGGCGGGATGATGCCCCCGGCCGGCGCGATGGCTGCCGGACAACCGTTGGCGCCGTACAGCCCGCCGGGAGCTGGCTCCCCCGCCGGTGGTGCGGTGACGGGTCCAGCCGGTGGTGGTGGGCCTGGCCCGGGGCCGGCTGGCGGGCCGGGGTCTGCTCCTGGCGGTGGCCCGCCGCCGGTGATGGCTGGTACGTCAGGGACGTCGGCCGCGATGGCGTCGGCGGCCGGCGCGTCGGAGGACACCAATCCGGACGTGATTACGGCGCAGCGGGTGCTCGCTGGCCTGGTGCGTGGCAGTGAGGCCTCGGAGATGTTGGTGGTGTGGGCGGTCGCGGTCCTGCGGTCGCCCTACGGGTCTCAGATCATGGTGGCCAACAACATGGGCGGCGGCGGGTATCTGCCGCCGAAGGTGTACTTGCCGACCACCGCACACCTCGCAGTGAGTGACCCGACGTTGCCGGTCGGGTGGGCCGCAGACTGGATGGGCTGCCAGCAGCCGTCGAAAATCCTGGTCGACCATTTCGGCCGGATGCGCAAACTGATTGCGGGCGTGTCGGTCTCAGCGATCGTGACCACCGAACTGTGGCCGGATCGGCCCAGCTGCGGAGGAGATTTCGTATCGCTGCGGCACCGGGATGCGCTCGGGATGCTCAGCGAGGCGCCGAAGCTCGATGCCGGGCATCGGCACCGTCTGACGGTGCTCGACCCGGGTCTGGCGCAGCGCGTTGATGCCCTCGACCGCGGTGGCGATATGTCAGCCTGGGCTGGCGCAACGCTGACCGGCACCGTCTTTAAAGAAGCTGCCAAGCCCGACGGCACCGGCTCGGCGCTGGTGCACGCCGCTGACGCGGAAATACTCCAGGCGGTCAACGATGGGACGGCCGATGCGGAGGTGTGGGCGACCTACGACCAGGCTGCCGAACAGCGGGACAACGGTGCGGCCCTGTGGCCCGACACCCACGCGCCCCGGGACAACGACGGTTCCGACGCCGCCCGCGCAGCGATCCTGTGGTATCAGCACTACTACCGCGCCGGCCGCATGATCGAGCTTGTCCGCTGCTGGAAGGCCCGCCCCCCACGCCTTGCCGACGTCGTGTACTGCGCGATGGCGGCAGGTTTCGGCTCACTCGTTGTCTCCACCCTTGCTGCCATGGAACACCACTTAAGCGAGCAAAAGCGCGCTGGATAAGGAGTACGAACATGTCTAGCTCAGACGCCAAGCTCGAGGGGATTGTGGACCCACCAACCGGGTGCCCGCCGCCGTTAAAGATCGACGGCATCGTTGATCCGATCACGGCGGCCGTACTCGCTGAGACGGCCTCGTGGCGGGAGACTGCTCGACAGATGCGTCTTGACCGTGCGGCCGATGTGGAGGCCTCCGCTATCGAGCGGGCCCGGACACGATTGAGCTGAATCGTCAGAGCTCCACGCCGTAGTCGCCGGCGCTGCGTCCTTTGTCACGGCTTCGATTGCGGCCCTGGGCGATTCGGTTCCAGAGTGCGTCAGTGTGCTCGGCGTCACGGTGATGGTCTTGGAGTAGTGCGGCGCGCTGGGCTCGGGCCTCGTTGGCGGTGTCCCCGGCGGCGTGTTCGAGTGCGGCCGGCTGACGGTGTGGTGCGGGTTCGGTGGTGAGGTTCCCCGCCCAGGGCAGGTCGTTCTGTAGCAGGTCCAGTAGGGGACCTGCTGGTCCCTTGTCGCCGCGGTCGAGCAGCACGAGGCGGGTGTTGATCGCGGCCGCTCGTTGGCTCAGAGTGACGAGGTTGGCCGGGTGGATGGCCTCGGCGTGGTCGATCACTATCAGCGTGTTGTGGTGGTCGGGTCGGGGCTGGCCCGCTTGGTGGCCATCGGCGAGCTGGCCCAGCTGGTCATACAGGTTCTTGATGGTTGGGTATTCGTCGGCAACGTCGGCGGCGCGCGCCTGAGCACGCCAGGCCTTGCTCGCGGCCGTCCACACCACCCGATGGGCCTTGTCGGCGGCTGCGGTGTGCAGGGCACGCATCGCCGCGTAGGTCTGCTCATCGTCGACACCGGCGCGGATCGGGGTGACGGTGTGGCCGCTGCGGGCGGCGATGGTGAGGGTGTCGGCGGCTGGCTGCGGCAGTCCGGTGAGGTGGTCGACGGGGTTGAATCCGCGCTCGACGCGCATATTGCCGGCGGTGCGGAGCATGGCCAGCTCGGTACGCAGCTGCGTGGCCTGCTCGGCGGCGCGCTGGGTGTCGGCCCGCGCGGTGAGCCAGGCGCGGTGCTCGCGGCGCCGGCGGCTGGTGATCCGGGCTTGGGCGACCAGGTCGGCCTGGAGTCGGCTGTCGAGCTGGGTGCGATCGGTATCGGCGGCAACTTGGTGTGCCGAGCGGGGTCGGGTGTCGCGGCCGGTGATAGCCCGCACCAGGGTCGCGGCCTGGTGGCTGTCGCCGCGACGTGCTTCCCGGATTCCGGGCACGCTCTCGCCGTGCTCGTGGTCCTGCTCGCCGGCGATCTTGTCGTAGATGAACGCCCTGTTGGTCTCGCGGCCGCGGGTCATCCCGACGTACAGCGTGTTGCGGTCGGTGCGCTCGGAGACGACCGGGTACGAGGTGTCAGCGGTGACACCCTGCGCCGATTGCAGGGTGACCGCGTACCCGAGGTGCACGTGCTCACGCAGGTAGGCACCGTGAAAGACCGCTACAGCGTCGTCGTCGAGGCGTCGCGCAAGGAGGCTCTGACGGCCGCGCTCATCAATACGGGCTGAATGGACCTGCCAACGTTGGCCGTTGCGGACCTGCGGTGCGGGCCGGTCCTCGCTGAGCCTTCCCTGCTCGTCGCGGTACACCACAACGACGTTGGTGTCGTTGCGGCGGCTGACGATGATGTCGCCGCGCCCGATCTGGTGATCGCGCGCACCGGTGACAGTCGGGCTGTCACCGGTGCTCTCGTTGTGCAGCTGGGCGTTGAGGGCGTCGCACAGCTCCCAGGAGTCCGCCGTCAGCAGCGCTTCTTTGCCGGCGGCGACGTCGGCACGGTAGGCGGCCAGTGCGTCGGCGGCCATCGTCACCTGGTCACCACAGCGCAACCGATCGTGGCGGCGATACCACTCGACCGCCTTGCGCAGCGCAGCACCGCCGCCGTTGCGCAGCGCCAGCGACGCAGTGCGTTCGGCGCGATCGCGCATCCGCCACACTTCCGATAGGCGCTGCGCCCAGGGCAGTTCGGTGCTGAGCTGGTCGAACATCCCGCCGCGTTTACGCACGGGCGCGAGCTGGTGCGGATCACCGACAAGCACCGTCTTCACCCCGTTTTTGGTGGTGATGCGTAGCAGTCGCAAGAGCTGCGGGTCACCAGCCAGGCCAGCCTCATCGACGACCACCACGGTGGTGGTATCCAGGGTCAGGCGTCCTGTCTTCAGTGCGGCCAGGGCGGCATCGACGGTGTAGCCGCGGTCCCCGGCGCACTCACTGATCGCCACATCGACGGCCCGGCCGTGCGGGGACAGCACCACCACACTGCGACCGGCACGATGCGCCGCCGCGCGCAGTGCTTTCAGTGAATGGGTTTTCCCGGCGCCGGCCGGTGCGGTCAACGGTTGGACGAGACGCGGTGATTCAGCGATCGCTGTGACGGCGCGGGCCTGATCGGGCGACAGCCCGGCGGTGTCCCGGTCGGCGACGGTCATGTCGACATCGCGGTCGATGCGCGAATCCGCCAGCCCAAAAAGGTGCTTTTCCTGCGCCAGGATCACATCCAGCGTGTAGCGATCGTGGCCCTCCCGGTGGTGAGCCTGGCGCGGCTCGCTGATGCGCACTCCGACCTGGTCGACGGCGGCTTCGATCTGCTGCCGCGGTGATCGGCTATCCCCGTCAAGCTCGACCGGTAGCTGCGCACCGATGATCTGCACGAGGTCGGCCCGGGTGAACGCCGCCTTGTCGATCGCCTCGGCGGCAGCCGCAACGTCCTCAGCCATCAGCACCGCCGGCGTCTCCTGACGCTCCCGCCGCGCCCTGTCGACGGCGTCGTAGTCGATGCGGAAACCCCGCGGATCGGCACGCCACTGCGCCTGCAACTGCGCCCAGGAAAGCCCCTCCGGCTTTTTAGGCCGGGTCGCCTTTTGCGCCTTGGCGAGCTGCGCAGCGGTCGGCTTCCCGTCCACCAGCTCCAGCTTGTTCTGCGCCCACTCACGCAACTGGGTGGACCGTGTGGAGTGCGCCTTGAGCGCCGCGGGATCGATGCCGACGAGGTCGGCCATCCCAGTGTGTGCATCAACGGGCTGCCACTCGGCGCCGATCGACCGCGCCAGCTCCCGCCGCAGCGTGGCCTGGTAGATCACCCCGGCCGCTTTGGACTCATGCCAGAGCTGATCAGAGTCGATTGCACCCAGCTTCCCGTCGGTGCGGGCCTGCTTGTTGGACACGATGACGTGCGTGTGCAGGTGGGGGTCTCCGGCGCGGCTGGTCTCATGCTGGTAGGCCACCGCAACCAGACCCGGCAACTTCTGCAGGTCCTTTTTCCCCGTGACGTTGTTGTGCACGCGGGTGTAGCCAGCATGGTCGGCCAGGTACTCCAGGGCTTCTTTCACCGCGATCGTGTGCGCATCCTGCACCGCCTTCTGCGTCACGTCATCGCCGTAGGCACGCAACAAACTCACACTCTTCGGGGCGCAAACCGTCACGTCAAAGCCCCGGTTGTCATCGGTAGCGAAGCGCCGGCCGTGCGCACCGTTAGGTGCGATTCCCTCCTCCAGCCAGCGCGTCACCGTATCCAAATCGGCGTGCCCGCCGGCGCGCTGCTCGTCGGTTAAACCGACCAGATTCGCCGCGCCGTGGACGTCGCCGGCGACCATCCACGTCGGCACTCGGGTCTCGTTTTCGGCGTAATACTCGCCCAACCCACCGCCGCGTTCGGCGTCCTTGGCGGCCTGGCCGGCTTCCCGCGCGGTCCGGTTGTAGTAGTCGATCCCCCACCGCTTCAGCGGGTTGCAGGTCAGCACAATCGCCACCGCCTCCCGCTCAGTCGGCCCGCCGGCCGGGCCAAGGGTGAGCGCACCGCCAGGTGTGCTCACCGGAGTCTTGCACAAATTGTGCAAATGTGCCAAGAGGTTATAGGAGGTGGGGAAAGAGTTAGCTGGTGTAGGGCAGTTAGAGGGCGGCAACGAGTAGCAGGTGAGGGGATGGAGGCAGGCGGATGAGGTACGTAGATGACCGGGGGAGGACAACAGAAGGTGATGGGCAGGAACGCAAGACGAACTGGTGAAGTGTCCGCCGTGTTGCGTGCAGAATCGCGGCAACTCGATAAATGGTTAGGGCAGCTATTGAATACAAGCCGTAGTGCGGTGAGCGCCCGATGTGCGACCGGCGTTGGGCGCTGGTTGGCTGCACTGGTGCGCGTTCGGATCGGATGCCCAACCAATTGGTAGGTGTGTGCGGTTGGGGGCCACGGATGACGGCACGGTCGGGTGGCGCTGTCGGTGCATAGACGCTCGTGCCCAGCTACTCGGTCAACGGCGTGAGACGGGCTGCCCAGTCGCTGCTTGGGCGCGCACGGCTGGGCCGCTACGGGGTTGGGTGAGGGTTGCGCGGATGGTGGTCATCATCTGTGCCCGGTGGGCAGCACTGGCAGGTGCCTGTCGCACAGACGTACCGTCCGGTGCCCCTGCGGGCTGATTGTTCGTGTCCGTGCCGGCGGCGTAGCCGCCGTCGTTGTTCGGTGGCGGCCCGAAGGGACGCCAGTCCAGTCGGCGGAGGCGACTGGCGAGGAACGCACCGGGGCGCTCGACACGGTCCGGCCATGTCCATCCGAGTGCGGCCATGTCGGCATTGAGCGCGGTAGTGATCTGGCGTGCCGTCCACACCTGGGGGTCGATACCAGCGGCACTGATGGCATCGCAGATTGCCCCGGCGTGACCGTGGGATAACCCATGACAAGCGTTGATGAGCTCAGCGGCCAGGCGCTGCATCCGTAGCGGTCGTGGCCCGCGTTGCGGGCAACGGTTTTTTGGTCGGGGGTTCTCTATGCGGGCGCGCGGATGCGCGCTTGGTGAGGAAGTCCCTACGGGACGTAAAGAGCTAACACCCGCCTTCGGCGGTAGGTCGGGAAACTCCACAGCCGCCGGCGCAGCTGTGGGCTGCTGTCGAATCGGGATCAGGTGGTAGATCGATGGCCGGCGGCCGCATCCGGGAGTGGTGGCCGAGCCGTGGCCGCGTTGTGCCTCCAGGACCCAGCCGGCGGTGCGCAGGATGCGCCAGGCGACAGTTACCGTGTCGGGGCCACAGCCGGCTACAGCGCCGATTGTGGCGCGGGTCGCCGCACAGTTGCGGCCGGTTGCGTGATCGGCGTGCCCGGCCATTGCGGTGGCAACCGCTACGAGCGTCGGAGCCGCAATCGACACCCGCTCACTGCGACACACCTGCGCTAGCAGCGGTGAGGCCGCCCACGTCTGCACATCATCGAGCCACGCCTGGCGGCTGCGCCACACCGGAATGCGGGCCGCACACGAGCCCGCGCGGGTGATCCAGTCCCGACGACGATGTTGCCTATCGACAACACACAGGTCAGCGTGGATTTGAGAAACACGGTGGTCACGGGATTGCGCGTTGACTCGAAGACGAGGCAGATATGCGCTACCGTGAGACGAGTCGACCAAGACACGTCCCTTTCGAGGGGCACCGAAAGCCCTGGTTCCCGCCGGGGCTTTCGTCGTTTATTGAGCTGTCACGTCTGCCCGGGGCCAGTTACCCGGGCTGCTGCTCACATCGCTAGTGGCAATCCCTCCTCGCGGTCGCGGTTGAGCTCGCGGACGAGATCGGGGCGTCCGATGTGCTCGGCGAGTACGTCGGACGCGTATTGCGAAATGCTGATGCCCAGGGCGGCCGCCCGGCGGCGAACTTCCTCGTACACGTCTTGGGCAGGACGAGCCGCGATGAGCGTTCGGTTGCCCTTATGCGGTTGAGCCATACCGGGAGCGTTGCACGGTGTAGCAGTTACGCCCGCTAGGACACGCCGCTTCCCGTGATGTTTTTGTGATCGGCTGGTCATGCAACCGCGGCGGGCGCCCTGGCGGTGCCGTAGCCGATGAGGCAAGCCACCAGGGTGGCCAGTCGAGTGTCGGCTGGCTGGTCGAGGAACTCGAGGTCGTCGACGTCGTGCGGGTACAGGCCGGCGCCGCGTACGCGATACCGCCCGTCAGGGCGCTGGGTTGCGATCCATGTCCGGTCGTCGTCGGGGTCCTGGTCGATGAAGCGGACGGGCCGCTGCGCGCTGGTGCAGTCGTCGATCTGTTCGACGATTTCGGCGACGGCGAGCCGTTCGGGTCCGGTGAGGGCACGGCCGGCGGCGTAGCCCAGATACCAGTCGGTGCGGCTGTACCACGCCTCGGCGGCGGGACCGCTGTGTCGGGCACGCTCGGCCTGGCGCTGGGTCTGGTAACGCTCAATGGGTGCACCGTGGACGTCGGTGACGGCCCACCATCCGTCGCAGCCGTGGTCGATACGCCAAGTGGCCGGAGGATTGCAGAAGTGCGCCAGGGCGGTGTCGTGGAATGCGGCCAGACTCATGACGTGGTACCTCCGCGCGCTAAATGATGCAAGGCTGTCTTGACAGTAGGTCTGTAGGAGACTTGTGTCAAGATAGGCTTGCGTCAAGGTTCGGGGAGGTGGTCGTGTGGACGAAGGCGCCGCACTTGCTGAGCTGCTGCGTGCCCACGCGGACCTTAACCGGCTTTCGGCGGAGAGTGCCGATGCCCGGGAGCGGCGGCGTCAGGCTGCCCGCCGACTGCTTGAGTCTGGCTACACAATGTCGCGAATTGCGGCTGAGCTTGGGGTGACCCGGCAGGCGGTGGAGGGGTTCTTGAAGTACAACGCCCGCAGGGCGTAGCCGCAGCTGCCCCTTCCTCGTACTGGCCGCTCTTGTGCGTTCCGGTGGTGGGCGTCAAGGGTCGGCCTGCGGTCGACCGCGTAGCGGCCGTGGCCCTTGACGCCCACCACCGGAACGTTCACCACAATGTGCGGGCCAGGAAGGGGCGTCGTGACGTAATGACGTAAATGCATCATTGCGTCGCCGGATTGGCGATACCTAATTGGCTATCGTGTGGGGATGGCGGTTATGGGCCCGACGACGTCCGGCCATGTCGAGCGGTTGGCGGGGAACCTGCTGCGGATTGCGCGTGCCCGCGCGGGTATGTCTCAGCGGGATCTGGCGCGGGTAGCGGATGTTCCGCAGTCGACCATTGCGCGGATCGAGTCGGGATCGCGGCAACCGTCGCTGCCGGTGCTGGCGCGGATCTTGGTGGCCGTCGATCTGGAATTGCGCGTTGTACTGGAACCTTATGACTCCCACGACGATTTCTACGACGCGGAGGCCAGCAGCCTGACAGCCGGCCAGCGGTCCGCACGGCGGGACGTCCAGGCCAGGTTCGCAGCCCAGTTACGGGAAGGTCAGCCGGTTGGGCGTGTGACCGCGCCGCGGCCTTCTGCGTGCACCCCTGTGTAGGAAGCTGCGCCGCAGCCCCAATTGGTAGGGGGCTGTAAACCGCACAAGGGAGAGCTGATGCTTACCGTCATCATCACTGCACTCGTATCTGCTGCTGTCGTGGACGTTGTCCGGAGCCTGGCCGATATCGTCCGCTTCGCTACCGGCCACCTGGAGCACTCCGAGCGCCTTGATCGGGGCGAGAGTTCAGGGTCGTGAGCTGTGCCGTGGCCGGCGACGGCACGTGGTGATGGTGGCCGGCCGTTGGCCTGGCCCGCAGGCGGTCATGCTGCCGTGGCCGCGGCCCGGGTCTTGGGCGGCCGCGACGGCGATCTCGTTGACCATGTCGTCGTCGATGCGCATCAGGAAGTCGTCGAGGGCGTCGCGGCGGGCAGCATGGACAAGTTGGGCGGCGTCCTCACTGTGTGGCATGACCCCGTGCTGGAGCCCGTGGTCATTGATGACGGTGTCGATGAGGTCGTCGAATAGGCCGCCCAGCTCGCTGGCAGCGAGGTCAGCATGGCGGGCGATGAAGTCCTGGCGGCGATGTTCAGGCCACGATGGCGGGAACCGCAGCCGCGCCTGGTACAGCGTTTCGATGCTGGCAAGGAGGTCGTCGTCGCAGGTGCCGTCCCCCCACGATGCGATCACCCGCTCTGCGAACTGCTCCACAGTGCCACCTCACGTGCCCGACGAAACGTAATGACGTAATAGTGACTTTACGTTATTACGCTATTGCGCTCCGCTACTTCGTCCTCGGTGCCCGTATGGCGTAGCGCCGGATCGTCGGTCGGCGCGAATAGGGTGATCGGGTGACAGTGCTTCTCCCGGCTCCGCAGTACGGCGAGGTGTTCACCCGCCGGTGGGTTGCGGAGGTCTTGCTCGACCTCACGGGTTACACATCCGATCGGGACCTGGGAGGTCTATGTCTGGTGGAACCGTCGTGCGGCTCTGGCGCCTTCCTCGGCCCGGCGGTGGAACGTCTCATCGTCAGCGCCGTCGCACACCAGCGTGATTTTCACAGCCTCGGCGCTGCGGTCCGCGCCTATGACCTGCAACCCGAGCACGTCGAGACAAATCGAGATTTGTGCCGTGCCCTGCTCACCGCGGCGGGCGTCTCCACATCGGTGGCCGATGAGCTCGCGACGATGTGGGTGCGTCATGCGGATTTCCTCCTGTCTGACAGCGGGACGCGCCGCGCCGATGTGGTGATCGGCAACCCGCCCTACATCCGGTACGACGACCTGCCCGCCAACCTCGCCGCTGAGTACCGTCGCCGGTGGCCGGCGATGCGCGGCCGCGGCGACATCTACGTGGGCTTCATCGAGCGCTCGCTCCACATGCTCGGGCCTGGCGGCAAGGTTGGGTTCATCTGCGCTGATCGGTGGATGCGGAACCAGTACGGCGCGGGTCTGCGCGAGCTGGTGGTGCGCGGGCACTCTGTTGATCACGTCTGGACGATGCATGACGTGGACGCATTCGAGGAACAAGTGTCGGCCTATCCCGCGATCACTGTGCTGTCCAAGCGAAAGCAGGGCTCGGCAGTGGTCGCCGATACCACCGCGGCCTTCGATGAGGACAGCGCCCGGGCGCTTGCGCGCTGGTCTTCGGATGAGTCGCTGATCGAGTTCGAGGCACCTGGCGTGACCGCGCACCGGCTGCCACAGTGGTTCGCCGGCGCGGATTTGTGGCCGACCGGATCACCGGCGCGGCTTGCACTGATCGAACACCTCAACCGAAAGTTCTGGCCGCTGCATGACCCGGAGGGGACGGGGACGAAGGTGTCCATCGGGGTTGCGACGGGTGCAGACAAGGTGTACGTCACCGACGACCCGACTGTCGTCGAGGAGGACCGGATTCTGCCGCTGGCGATGCGCCGCGACCTGATGACCGGGACGCTGCAATGGCAGGGCAATTACCTGGTCAACCCGTGGGCGGAGGATGGGACCCTGGTGGCACTGGAGGATTACCCGCGCCTTGCTGCGTATTTGTCCAGGTACCCGTCACTGCTCGAGCGCCATATCGCCAAGAAGGCGCCCGCGTCGTGGCACCGCACGATCGACAAGGTGCACGCCGACCTGACCGGCAAGCCGAAACTTCTACTGCAGGACATGAAGGCGCACATCCACCCAGTTCTTGACCCGGGAGGCCACTACCCCCACCACAATCTGTATTACGTCGTGTCGGACACCTGGGACATGGAGGTGCTGGGCGGCCTGTTGCTGTCGCGGATCGCGCAGGCGTTCATCGAGGCCTATTGCGTCCGGATGCGGGGCGGCACACTGCGATTCCAGGCGCAGTACCTCAAACGCATCCGCGTGCCCGAGGCTGACTCCATCGCCGACCAGACCTGTGCAGAACTACGCGCCGCGTTCCGTACCCGCGATGTCGACGCAGCCACCGCAGCTGCCGCTGATGCCTACGGGATCGACCTCGCGGAGTACGAACTCACCGATAGCGTCCGTTCGTGACGCGTGAAATTGAGCCGCTCCTCGTCAACTGGTGGGCGGCAAAGAACGAGGCTGTTGCCCGGCTCGCGGCCGCCGGCAAGTCCGATACCGGGGCACAGGCACGTAATGCGCTGCACATGCAGAGCATCGCCCAGTTCGTTCGCCAGATGTTCATCGACGCCGGCCTCGCCGAGACCGATGTCACCGTGGATAGCGTCGTTCCGGGCTACTACCGCCGGTCGAAGAACTGGGATGTCGTGGCGATGCACAAGGGCCACCTGGTCGGAGTCGTCGAACTCAAATCCCAGGCTTCGAGCCCCGGCAACAACGCCAACAACCGCATCGAGGAGGCCATCGGCAGCTCCGTTGATGCGAAGGCGGTGCAAGAGTTGACGGGCGCTTTCGGCAACCTCGGAGTCTGGGCCGCATGGTGCATGACGTTCAGCCGAGATTGCGAGAGCGGGAACCCGATCCGCCTCACCGGCCCCCAAAGGGCGCGACTGCGGTTTCCCCTCACCGATCCTGCGTTCGACAACATGACGTACGCCAAGCAGTACGCCACAGCGATCGAACGATTCATCTCGCAGAAGATCTACGACGCCGGGTGGATGGTGACAACCTGGGTCAACAGTGACGGCACCATCGGCTACGACGAACCGATCCCGACGGCCACAGCGCAGACGCTGTCCACCCAGATCGAGGCCCGCGTGAAATTCGCGCTCCAAGCCCTCGGCCGAGAATAGGAATTTCGCGAGGCCTCGGCACGGCGGACCGCGGTTGGTCCCGTCGCCACCCGAGACGTAATTACGTCAGTACGTCATAGCGTGTCGATGCAGTGGCGTCATTACGTCATTGCGTACAGTCTTCCGCATGGCTGTGATCTCTCTGGTTCATACGAAGGGTGGGGTCGCTAAGACGACCTCCGCGGTGTACCTGGCGACGGCCGCGCAGCAGCGCGGACTGGACGTGGTTCTGGTGGATGCCGATCCGCAGGGGTCTGCTCTGGAGTGGGCAGCGGATGCTCGTGGCGACGCGCCGCTGCCGTTCCCCGTTGTGCCGGCGGGCCGCCCGTTGACAGTTGATCGCGATAGAGAGTTGGTGATCGTCGATACGCCGCCGGGGACGGCGCAGGTTATTCAGGAGGCGATCGAGGTGGCCGACTTGGTGGTCGTGCCGACCGGGGCCTCACCGCTGGACGTCCGCCGAGTGTGGCCGACTCTGGAGATCACCGCGCATCGCCCGACTGCCGTGTTGTTGACCGGTGTGGATATGCGCACGCGCCTAGCTGACGAGGTGCGGGTGCTCCTGGAAGGCGAGGGTGTCCCAGTGGTCGGTACACCCATCGTCCGCAGGGAAGGCATCCGGCGCGCTTACGGCGCGGCACCGGGCCATCTACACGGCTACGACGATGTGCTCAACGAGTTGATGGGGGCTTTGGTCCATGCCTGATCTGTCGTCGAAGATGGCCGCGCGGGTCAAGACGGAGCCGGCCAAGCGAGCCGCTGAGGCATTCCGGTCACCAGCCGATGACATGCAGCGGGCGACGGTGTACCTGCCTCGTGCGACGGTGCGTGCACTCAAGCAGGCCGCGCTCGACCGCGACACCAGCATGAGCAAGATCCTGACGGACCTGGCCAGCAAGTGGCTCACAGAGAACGTAACGACGTAATTACGTCATTGCGACGTAGGTCCGATTCGAGCTCGCCGCTGAGTGGTGGCCAGTCACCGGTCTTTGACTGCCTGCGCGATGGCCAGCAGCGCATTGATCTGGGCCATTCGAAGCCAGCGGTCGACCTTTGCGGCGTCGTCTGCATCACCGATGACGGCTTGGCTGACAGAGTCGAGAAAGGTGCAGGCGTCTTCAAGGTGGTTAGACATGCGGGAAACATATTCCGGGCGTGTGACACGCCTGGCCTTGTCTCGGTAACGATCGTTAGCGGGACGGCGGTGCGGCGGTGCGCCGAACTGCGGGTTAGTGGTCCCGTAATCGCGTCCCGCTTTTGTCGGTGGGGCAGGGCAGGATCAGAGACATGGGTGATGTGATGAGCGATCTGTTCCGCCGGCCGACCGATGAGGACCGTGCGCGCCGGGCGGCGGACTTGCTGCACCGTGCGGGCCTGGCGCGTATTTACGGCTGGGATGAGTACCGGTCTGTCTGGTCGGCCGGCGAGGTGGCAGCCGTCGCTGCGCTGCTGGGGCGGGGTGACGTGCTCGCCGGCATCGGTGAGACGTTG
>NZ_LZKJ01000176.1 GCF_001672775.1 Mycobacterium kyorinense
GAACCCGGAAGCTAAGCCTGCCAGCGCCGATGATACTACCCACCCGGGTGGAAAAGTAGGACACCGCCGAACACACACAAAAAAGGGCACCCCACAAAGGTGCCCTTTTTTATATTCAAAAAAGGCTAGTCGAAAAGGGTCAGCGTCGCCGATTTCCGGCTTTTCTCTAATTCGAGCAGCGTTCGTTTACGCTGTAGGCCGCCGCCATAACCGGTGAGGCTGCCGCTGGCACCGATCACTCGGTGACAGGGCACGATGATGGCGATCGGATTTCGTCCATTGGCCAGGCCGACCGCGCGAGCGGCCCCGGGCGCTCCGATCTGTTCGGCGATCTCTCCGTAGGACCGGGTTTCTCCGTAGGGAATCGTCATCAACGCCTCCCACACGCGCCGCTGAAACGCGCTGCCCGCCATGTTCAACTCGATGTCGAAGTCGGTGCGCTCGCCGGCGAAATAGGCGTTGAGTTGGTCCACGGCCGTTGGGAATGCGGTGTCCTCTGGCACCCAGTCGGCGCGGCTCGGCTCGTAGGTCTGGTCCACCATGCGCAGGTTGGTCAGGACATGGTCATGTCCAGCCAACGTCAGTAGGCCGATTGGGCTGTCGATGGTGCGGTAGTGGATCATGCCGTCTCCTTGATGGGCCAGTGGTTCACCGGGTGGTCCAGCGTCGTCCACAGATGCTGGGTGGCGTAGGAACGCCACGGCCGCCAGGCGTGGCTGCGAGCGATCAGCGCCCGCTGACCGGTGGGCAACCCCAGCTGCTCGGCGGCTAGCCGCAGCCCGAGGTCGCTGACCGGAAAGGCATCTGGGTCCCCGAGTCCGCGCATGGCAATCACTTCTGCAGTCCAGGGTCCCACTCCGGGCAGCGCGAGCAGCTGCCGCCTGGCCCCCTGCCAGTCGCAGCCCGCATCCAGCGTCAGACTGCCGTCGGCCAGCCCGTCCACAAGCGCTGTGAGCGTTCGACGACGGGCCGCCGGGACGGCCAGGTGGGCTGGGTCGATGTCGGCGAGCTCCTCGACCGAGGGGAAAGTATGCGTCAGCGCTCCGCCGCCGACGTCGTGGACCGGTTGCCCGTAGCCGGCGACCAATCGGGCTGCGTGAGTCCGAGCGGCCTTCGTCGAGACCTGCTGTCCCAGCACGGCGCGGATGGCCAATTCGTTTTCGTCGACGGTGCGGGGGATCCGTTGTCCAGGCGCCTTGGCGACCACAGCAGCCAATTCCGGGTCCGACCCCAACACGTCGATCACCGCTTCCGGATCAGCGTCCAGGTCCAATAAGCGTCGGCAACGGGCGATAGCGGTCGTCAGATCCCGGAAGTCGTCGAGGACGAGCTGACAGCGGACGTGGTCTGGCGCCGGCGTGAGAGTGACGACGCCGTTGCCGGACGGGAGCCGAAGCGTGCGGCGATACCCGCCATCGCGTACTTCTTCGCATCCGGGGACGGCGCCGGCCGCCAGATGACCGAAAACGCCGTCGTAGGCAAACGGTGTCCGTACCGGCAGGCGCAGCGACACCGTCCCGGGTGAGGCGGCATAGTGCCCGAACCGGGCCGCCGCGCGTTTGCGCAGCGACGTAGGCGTGCTGTCGCACACGGTGCGCAGGGTGTCGTTGAACTGGCGAATACTGGCAAACCCGGCGGCAAACGCGACGTCGCTCAGCGGCAGATCCGTCGTCTCGATCAGCACCCGGGCCGTCTGGGTCCGTTGGGCTCGGGCCAGCGCAAGGGGGCCGGCCCCTACCTCGGCTTGCAGCAGGCGCTCCAACTGGCGTGTGGTGTAACCGAGGTGGCCGGCCAGGCCGCTGACACCTTCGCGGTCCACGGTGCCGTCGGCGATGAGCCGCATCGCCCGCGCCACGATGTCGCCGCGCACATTCCACTCGGGCGAACCCGGCGATGCGTCCGGACGGCACCGCTTGCACGCCCGGAAACCGGCCCGCTGCGCGGCCGCCGCCGTCGGATAGAACCGCACATTGCGGGCCAGCGGTGGCCGAGCCGGACAGCTGGGCCGGCAGTAGATCCCGGTGCTGAGCACCGCGGTGACAAACCAACCGTCGAACCGGGCGTCCTTGGACTGCACAGCCCGGTAGCAGCGGTCGAAATCTTCGTGCACGATTGCCACAATTACACCTGCCCACCGACATCACTGGCGGAAAAGCGACATCGTGGTGGATTGACTGGCCGGATTCGGCTACACGGGGGACGCGATCCTGGTCGGCTGGTCGTGGCCGCGCAGCGTCACCGTCTCCCCCAGCGACCAATGGGCGCGTTCGCTTTCGGTCGCGCCCTCCAACACCTCCGACGATGCCAGCAATCGGGTGGGATGCGATTTGGCCAGGTCACACAGGCGGGCCGCCTCGTTGACCGGCTCACCGATCACCGTGTACTCGAACCGCTCCTTGGCGCCGACGTTGCCGGCGACGACCTGTCCGGCCGCCACCCCGATGCCGGCCAAACACTCCTGCACTTCGGCGCTCAGCCGCCGGGCGATGGCTCGCGCGGCCGCCAGCGCCGCCTCTTCGGGATGTTCGAGGCGATTGGGGGCGCCGAAAACCGCCAGCGTCGCGTCGCCCTCGAATTTGTTGACCAGCCCGCGATGGCGGTCGACTTCGTCGACGATCACGGCGAAAAACCGGTTGAGCAGTTGAACGAGTTCAGCCGGTGGCCGACTGGTCACCAACTGTGTCGAGTCCTCGATATCGACGAAAACCACTGCGACATGGCGCTCTTCGCCGCCCAACTGCGG
>NZ_LZKJ01000177.1 GCF_001672775.1 Mycobacterium kyorinense
GCACCGCCGACGAGAGCGCGCCCGTCGCCACGGCCAGCGTCAATCCCACCCAGTCCACCCGCAGCGCCTGGGTGTACTGGGTACCCAGCACCGCAATCAGTCCGAAGAACACGAACACCGCTGCTTCGCCAAAACCCGCATAGCCGTAGGGTTTCGAGCCTCCGGTGTACACCCAGGCGCTGCGGGTGGACTGGGTGGGATTGACGCTGGCCGTGGCGACGGGCGCGCTCTCGTCGGCGGTGCTGGTGGCCAACAACCTGCGGGACATCCCGACCGATGCGCAGTCCGGCAAGATCACGCTGGCGGTGCGGCTGGGCGCGGTTCGCACTCGGGCGCTCTACCAGCTGTTGCTGGCGCTCGCGGCGGCGCTGACGCTGGTGCTGGCGGCAGCCACACCGTGGTGTCTGCTGGGCATGATCGCCACGCCCTTGGCGTTGCGGGCGGTGGCGCCGGTGCGATCGGGTCAGGTGGGCGCCGAGCTGATTCCGGTGCTGCGGGATACCGGACTGGCGATGCTGATCTGGTCGATCGCCGTCGCGGTGGCACTGGCCGTCCCCAGTTGACTCTGCGGCTACCACGCAAAAGTGCGAGTAGCGTGCCTGGTCACCGCAGAGTCAACGACAAGGGTCAGTCGCCGGATGGCTCTTCGCCACGCAGCCGGGCCCGCAGCTGCTCGCGATCGCGACGACGGCGCTCGGTGGCCGCCTCCAACCCGGCCGTGGCCCGTCGACGCAGCGGGCTGAACAGCCAAATGCCCAGCGGCATGGCGATCACCAGCGCGAACAGCACTGCGATGACCACTGGGAAGTCGTGGACGCCGAGCAGTCGCGCCATCCCGTAAATGCCCGCCGCAAGCACGACAACCAGAATCAGCCGGGCCGCCGAGTACAGCACGATGTCGACGACAGCGCGGCCCGCGGAGCTTCGACCTTCTGCCACAGCTCGAGCCTACGGCGCGGGTATATTCGGTCCAAGGAGGTGTTGAGTGCTCTACCTGCTCCTCGTCCTGGTTTTGGGGACGCTGATCTACATCGGCTGGCGGGCCGCCCGGGCCCAGGTGAACCGGCCGAAGACGCGCGTCATCGGACCCGACGATGATCCGGAATTCCTGTGGCGGTTAAGCCACGGCGATAACAACCCGCGTTAGATCAAGCTAGATAAAGGCGGTGTTTCGCCGCTCGTCGTTCGGGAAGCCGTCGGCGACAACAGCCGCCAGTTCGATCAGCGCTTCGCGGGTTTCCCGCTTCAGCCGCTCCAGGCTGATCTCGGCGCCCTCCTCCAGATGCGGGTCGAACGGCACCAACCGCACCGCGCGGCACCGCCGCGAAAAGTGGTCCACCACCTTCTGCATGTCGACCTTGCCGGAGCGGGGCCGGACCGCGTTGATGACGGCGATAGCGTTGCGGACCAAATCCTCGTGGCCGTGCGCATCGAGCCAGTCCAGCGTCGCCGAGGCGCTGCGCGCTCCGTCGATCGATCCGGAGCTGACCACGATCAGCGTGTCAGCCTTCGACAGCACCGCCGACATCGCCGAGTGCAACAGCCCTGTCCCGCAGTCGGTGAGCACCAGGCCGTAATACCGCTCCAGGATCTCCAGCGTCTGGGTGTAGTCGTCGGCACTGAACGCCTCCGACATCGCCGGATCGCTTTCCGACGCCAAGACTTCCAGCCTGCTGGGCCCCTGCGAGGTGTAGCTGCGCACATCGCTGTAGCGCTGGATGCCCTCCGCGTCACGCAGCAGATGCCGCACGGTGGCCGGCGTCTCCAGCGGCACCTTCTGGCTCAGCGTGCCGCGGTCGGGGTTGGCGTCCACGGCCACCACCCGGTCTCCGCGAATCGACGCGAACGTGGCGCCCAGCGTGGCGGTGATCGTGGTTTTGCCGACGCCGCCCTTCAACGACAGCATCGCGATGCGGTAGCAGCCCCGCAGCGGGCGGTTGACCTGCACGATCAGGTCGTTGTAGCGGTTGACCCGCGGGCTTTCCCCGACGTTGATCAGCTGACCCGACAACACGTAGAGCCACCGGCGCCAGCCTTCCGACGGCGGCGGCTTGACCTGCCGTAACAACGTGCTGGTGGACAGTTCCGGATACGGCGACGGCGGGTGATGTGTGGGCGTCGCACCGTGGCGAAACGCGGCGTTGCCCGTCGTCGCAGGCGCCTGCGCTGCCTGCCCCTGCTGATAGCCGCCGTAGGGCGGTGAATCAACCACCCGCGGAAGTCCTTTGGCCGGGGTGGCCGCCCACGCTCGCGGCTCGACGCGGGTTTCGGGGGCCAACCCGCCCACCGTTTGGTTCTCGCTGAAGCGGCGCTCCGTGCGGAAGCCCGCAAACGCCTTGGTCTCGGCCGCGCTGGTCTTGGAGTCCGGCTCACCCGGGTGAGGCTGGGGCGGCAACTCCGTGGTCGGATGGTCTTCGGGGCCTCGAGGCGTTCCGGAGCCCGGGGTTGGATGCTCAGACACGTGCACTTCCCCTCGTCGCAGTACTCGGGTCGCTTACTACCGGATAACTCTTAACAACTTGCCCTGTTAACGAACATATCGCAGCGGCGCCCGACACCTCTGCTGCGCAGGTCAGCCCACACCGGCATAGGAGTGCAGGCCGACGGTCACCAGATTGACGAAGAACAGGTTGAACACCATCGCCACGAAGCCCACCACGTTGATCCAGGCGGCTTTGCGGTCCCGCCAGCCCGCCGTCGACCTGGCATGCAGGTAAGCCGCGTACACCACCCAGGCGATGAAGGCCACCGTTTCCTTGGGATCCCAGCCCCAGTACCGGCCCCAGGCTTCCTCGGCCCAGATTGCGCCGAATATCACCCCGAAGCCGAAGACCGGAAACCCGAAGATCGTCGTCCGGTAGGCGATGCGGTCCAAGGTCTGCGCGTCGGGCAGCCGCTGCACCATGCGCGCCAATGCGCCCGTGGTTTGCGGATCACCGAACCGAGAGGTCTGCAGCAGAAACAGGATGCTGGCCACACCCGCCACCAGGAACACCCCCGAGCCCAGGCTGACCACCGAGACGTGGATCGGCAGCCAATAGGACTGCAGTGCCGGCATCACGGGTGCGGCGTTGGCGTAGAGCCAGTGCCCGGACACCGCCAGCAGGATCAGCACCGGCAGCAACAGGAAGACCCACAGGGGGCGGTACTGCGGGCGGCGCAACACCACCGCGCCGGCGATCAGGCCGCAGAAGCAGGTCAAGTTGATGAACTCGTACATGTTGCCCCACGGCACTCGCGCGGTGGCCAGGCCGCGCAGCACGATGCAGGCCAGCAACAGCCCGATCCCGACGTAGACCAGGGCCAGACCGCCCCGGCCGACGCGTTCGTCGAACGGCCGTCGGGGGGCGTCCAACACGACGCCGGGTGTCGTGCTGTCGGCAGCGACGCCCGCGCTGACCAGCTGACGTTCGTCCCGCCGGCTGCGGGCATAGGCGAGCTCGACGGCCAACAGCAGTAGCGCGACGACCAGGACCACCAGCGCAGAGGTGAACGCCCAGTCGGAGGTCCGCGCCAACCCCACGTCGATGTTCGGGGTGTTCATCTCGCGTCCTTTCCGGTGGCGCCGACGGGTTGCCGCGCCGCGGCGTCGAAACCGGCCAGCAGCCGGCCGGTCAGCCGCTCGAATTCTTCGCCCCAGCCGGAGTTGTCGGTGCGGGCCAGGCCGCCCAGCTCGACGTTTACCGTAGCCGCTGCCTCGGTGGGGACCAGCCGCACCCAGACCCGCCGCCGTCGCACCAGCAGCGACACCAGCAGCCCGGCCATCATCGTGATCGCCGACACCAGCACCCAGATCTGGCCGGGGTCGTGGGAAACCTGCAGGTTGATGAAGGGGACGGCGCCGTCGAAGCGCACGGTGGTGCCGTCGTCGAGGCGGACGTCGTCGCCGGCGCGCAAGTTGACCCGCTTGAGTTTGGTCAGCCGCTTTTGGTCGATCAGCCGGGGGTCCAGGGTGTACAGCGACTGCGGTCGGCCGGTGTCCAGACCGGTGTCGCCCTGATAGATGTCGACGGCCACGGCGGGGGCGTTCAACGCCGGAAAGCTCGACGACAGCAAGGTGCCGTCGAGCTGCTCGGTCGGGGCGAGCAGACCCTGGATCGCGAGCTGGTGTTGACGACGTTCGGCGGGGTCGGAATAACTGCCGGCCGGCGGGTCGATCCGCGCCACGCCCGAGGACAGCAGGGTCTGCGGGTTGTCGGGTCGCCATTGCACGGTCGACGTGCGGGTCTGCCCGTCGGGGTACGTCACGGTGAACGTCGGGGCGTAGCCGTGGCCCTGGAGATAGACCCGGTCGCCGCCGGTGCGCAGCGGGTGGTTGACCTCCAGCCGGTAGGGCTGCCAGGTGTTGCCGGTCAGGTCGGCACCGGTCTGGTAGTCGATGTTGGCCGCGAACGACGTGGCCTGCCCCGACGGCAGGTAGTGCGCGTCGAAGTCGTTGACGCGGATACAGATTGGATGCAGCGACGTGCCGTCGACGGTGTTGCCGGCCCGGAACGAGTCGAACGCGGCCGGCGAGGCCGAGCAGAACCCGGGCCCGCCGTCGGCGATCACGATCACGTTGCCCTCGTAGCCGAACATCTTGCCGACGCCGACCGCCACCAGCAGGCCCAGCAACGCGAAATGGAAAGCCAGGTTGCCGAATTCGCGCAGATAGCCCTTCTCGGCGGAAATCTCGACAGTTCCGTCGTGGCGACGGATGGTTTTGCGCCAGCCGCGCAGCCGGTGCGCCATCGTCGCGGCCACCTCGTCGGGTTCACCGGCGATGGTCGCGGTGGCGTGCTTGGGCAGCCGGGCCAGGTTGCGGGGGGCGGCCACCGGGGTGGCGCGCAGGCTTTTGGCGTGCTCGATCATCCGCGGGGTCAGGCAGCCCACCAGCGACACGAAGAGCAGCACGTAGATCGCGGTGAACCAGAAGCTGCCGAACACGTCGAACGCCTGCAGTCGATCCAGCCACGGCCCGAGCAGCGGATGGGCGGCCAGATACTCGTCGACCTTGCTGGCGTTGAGGCTGCGCTGCGGCAACAGCGCGCCGGGGATCGCGCCCAGCGCCAACAGGAACAGCAGCACCAGCGCGGTGCCCATCGACGTCAGCGCCCGCCAGGTGTTGCGGCTCCACGCGATCAGGCGGCTCATATCGGCAGCCTCACGTCGGTGACGAACGCGTCGCGCAGCCAGGACACGAAGTCGTTCCACACCCCGCTGACCAGCGCCGCGCCCACCGCGATCAGCAGCACGCCGCCGACGATCTGCAATGCCCGGGTATGCCGGCGCAGCCAGCCCAGCCCAGACACCGCGCTGGCCGAGCCGAACGCCAACAGCACGAACGGGATCCCCAGGCCGAGGCAGTAGGCGATCACCAACACGACGCCGCGCGCCACGCTGGCGCCGTCGGTGGCCGAGGCGACGGCGATCACCCCGGTCAGCGTCGGCCCCAAACACGGTGTCCAGCCCAGCGCGAACACCGCGCCCAGCACCGGCGCCCCGGCCACCGTCGACAATTGCCGCGGCGTGAAGCGGGCCTGCCGCTGCAAAGCCGGGATGAATCCGATGAACACCAGGCCCATCACGATGGTCAGCACCCCGCCGACCCGCTGCAGCAGCAGTTGATTGGTGATCAGCGTGGTGGTCATGCCGAGCACCGCGACGCTGCCCAGCACGAACACCACGGTGAACCCGGCCACGAACAATGCCGCGGACCCGGCGACCCGCCACCGCGCGGTCGGCGGCGCTTTGAGCGCACCGGCCCCGGGCGCCTCGTCGACCCCGACGACGGCGGCCAGATACGACAGGTAGCCGGGCACCAGCGGCACCACGCACGGCGAGGCGAACGACACCAACCCCGCCAACAGGCAGACTGCCAGGGCCACCAACAGCGGTCCCGCGGCGGCGATTTCAGTGAACCCGCTGCTCATTGCGGTCCCGGCGGCGCCTGATCCTCTGCTGCCAACCTTTGCACGACCGGCTGCAGGTCTTCGGCGAGCAGTTCGCGCAGAAAGACTGCCGCGACCCGGTGCTGGCGGTCGAGCACCAGGGTGGACGGAATGACCGTGGTGGGGTATTTGCCGCCGAACGCGATCATGGTCCGCATCGCGGGGTCGTAGATCGACGGGAAGGTCACGTGGCGGTCGGTGACGAAGTCCTGGGCGGCTTGGCGGTTGTTGTCGCGCACATCGATGCCCAGAAACGCCACCCCGTCCCCGCGGGTGGCGTCGTAGACCTGCTGCAGGCGGGTGACTTCGGCCCGGCACGGCCCGCACCACTGGCCCCACACGTTGATCACAACGACCTTGCCGGGGAAGTCGTCAACCGACAGGGTGTGTGCCGGGTTCATCAGGTCGGGTCCGCTCACCGGCCCGGGGTGGCCCCGGCGGTCGGGCGGGTCGTAGAAGATGTCGGTTTTCCCGCCGGGAGCGACGAATTCGAACGTGCCGCCCTGGGCGACGGCGTCGTCACCGGTCGAGCAGCCGGCGAGTAGACCGGCCACCGCTGCGGCGACGATCGCCAGCCGCCACATGCTCAACAGCCGCCCGGTTCGGAGTACAGCACGTCGACCAACCGGTCGCCGTCGTACACCAGGGACGTCACCGACCCGACGGCGCATTCGCGACGCCGCGGATCGTGCCAGAGCCGTTTGCCGGTCAGGTGCAGTCGCAGCGTCCACACCGGCAATTGGTGGCTCACACACACCGCCTCGTGGCCGGCAGCGCGGGCACGCGCCTTGTCCACGGCGGTCGCCATCCGCGCGGCGATCTGCGCGTAGGGCTCCCCCCAGGACGGAGTGAACGGATTGCGCATGTGCCACCACACCCGCGGGTCGCGCCAGGCGCCGTCACCGGGCGAGATCCGCCGGCCTTCCAGCACATTGGCCGATTCGATCAGGTCCCCGTCGGTGTCCACCGGCACGTCATGGCGGGCAGCGATCGGGGCGGCGGTCTCCTGCGCGCGCTGCAGCGGGGAGGCGATCACCGCGACGACGTCCCGGTCGGCCAAGGCGTCCGCCACGGCCTGCGCCTGCCGAATGCCCTTGTCGGACAAGTGAAATCCGGGCAGGCGTCCGTAGAGAACTCCTGTCGGGTTGTACACCTCACCGTGGCGCACCAAATGGATTCGGGTCTGTTCAGCCATCAGGGTTTGGGCTCCTTGGCGGCGGCGGCGACCGCCGCGGGTAATGCATCGGCGATGCGGTTGAAGGCGTCGTCGTCGAGGGCAGCCGAGACGAACCAGGCCTCGAACGCGCTGCACGGCGGGTAGACGCCGGCGTCGAGCAGCGCGTGGAAGAACGGCGGATAGCGCCAGGTTTGGCTGGCTTTGGCCGAGGCGAAGTCGGTCACCGGCTCGTCGGCGAAGAACACGCTGAGCATATTGCCTGCGCGCGGAATCTGATGCGGCACACCGGCTTCCGTCAACACCTGGGCCAGGATGCCGGCCAGCCGGTCGGCGTTGGCATCCAGCGTGCGATAGACGCTGTCGTCGGCGGCGCGCAGTGTGGCCAGTCCGGCGGCCATCGCCACCGGGTTACCCGACAGCGTGCCTGCCTGATACACCGGTCCCAACGGCGCCAACCGCTCCATCACCTCGGCGCGCCCGCCGAACGCCGCGGCCGGTAGCCCGCCGCTCATCACCTTGCCGAAGGTGAACAGATCGGCGTCCACCGGATCGATTCCGTACCAACCGCTTCGGCTGACCCGGAAGCCGGTCATCACCTCGTCGAGGATGAGCAGCGTGCCATGCTCAGCGGTGATGGCTCGCAGTGCGGCGTTGTAGCCGGGTGCGGGCGGGACGACGCCCATGTTGCCGGGGCTGGCCTCGGTGATAACCGCCGCGATCTCGTCGCCGAACCGGGCGAAGGTTTCGTGCACCGCGTCGACGTCGTTGTACGGCAACACGATCGTGTCGGCGGCGGTGGCGCCCGTGACCCCGGGCGAGGCCGGCAGCGCCAGCGTCGCCACCCCGGACCCGGCGTCGGCCAGCAGCGCGTCGACGTGGCCGTGGTAGCACCCGGAGAACTTGACGATCTTGGCCCGCCCGGTGAAGCCGCGGGCCAGCCGCACCGCGCTCATGGTGGCCTCGGTGCCGGAGTTGACCAGCCGGATCCGATCCACCGGCGCCACCCGATCGACGATCTCGGCGGCCAGCTCGGTCTCGGCCGGCGTCGGCGCCCCGAATGACACCCCGTCGGCGGCGGCCCGCTGCACGGCGTCGACCACCGCGGGGTGGGCGTGGCCGAGGATCATCGGGCCCCACGAGCAGACCAGGTCCACGTAGCGGTTGCCATCGGCGTCGGTCAGCCGGCAGCCGTTGGCCTCGGTGATGAAGCGCGGCGTGCCGCCGACGGCCTGAAAGGCCCGGACCGGGGAGTTCACGCCGCCGGGAATGACCGCGCAGGCGTCGTCGAACAACTTCGCCGAGGCGTCGATACCCATGGCCACCAGTGTCCCAGCTGGCAGAACCGGCTCGACTACAGGGTGTAGTTTTGCGCTTTGTGCCGTCGAGATTGACGTTAGAGCGATATTTCGGCTGGTAAACAGCTCTAACGTCGATTTCGACAACATCGGACACGGGCTCTTGAGCCGAGAGGCAGTGACCGAGTTGGATAGCACCATGCAACTACCGCAACGGCTCGCCCGGTTCAACCGGCACGTGACCAACCCCGTTCAACGGATGTGGGCCGGCTGGCTGCCCGGCTTCGGGATTCTCGAACACGTCGGGCGGCGCTCGGGCAAGCCGTACCGCACCCCGTTGAATGTGTTCAGCGCGGAGGTCGACGACAAGCCCGCCGTGGCGATCCTGCTCACCTACGGCCCCGACCGCGACTGGCTGAAGAATCTCAACGCCGCCGGCGGCGGGCGGATGCGGCGCAACGGCAAAACCTTCGGCCTCATTCAACCGCGCACGATGACCAAGGCCGAGGCGGCGCCCTACGTCAACGCCGGCTCGCGCGCGTTGTTCAGCAGGCTGCCGTTCGAGCAGGCGGTGCTGCTCACCCGGATCGACTAACCGTGCAGTTCTCCGAACGGCGGGCCCGATTCAACCGCCGGGTCACCAACCCGCTGTTTTTGCCGATCAGCGGATGGCTGCCGCTGTGGTCGATCATCGAGCACGTCGGACGCCGATCCGGCAAGACCTACCGCACGCCGGTCTCGATGTTCCGCACCGACGACGGCGTCGCCGTGCTGCTGGTATACGGACCCAACCGGGACTGGGTGAAAAATCTGCAGGCCACCGGCGGCGGACGAGTTACGCTGTACGGCAAGACATTTGATGTGACCGATCCTCGGATTGTTCCAACCGGTGAGGCGGTCCGCGCGCTGAAGACCCCGTGGCGACAGCTGTTGGGGTCGGCCGGGGTCGAATCCGCGCTGCTGCTCACCCGTGCCTGAAAACGCACGACTGGACCGAGCGCCGCAGGGGTATACCCGCGACCGGAGGCCAACTATGACCGAAACTGGACGAGAGCAACGCCTTACTCAGCGCATCGAGCAGCTGTACGCCAACGACCCGCAGTTCCGCGGCGCGGCGCCGCTACCGGAGGTGACCACCGCCGCCCACCAGGCGGGGCTGCGGCCCTGGCAAGTGGTCGAGCAATATCTGGCGGGGTATGCCGACCGGCCCGCGTTGGGCCAGCGGTGCCGTGAGCTGACCCCCGTCGCCGACGCTCCGGGCCGCGCGACGTCGACCCTGCTGCCGGGTTTCGAAACGATCACCTATCGCCGGTTGGGTGAACGCGTCGAGGCACTCTCCGCCAGCTGGCAGTCGAACCTGCCGGGCGGTTTCAATCCCGGCGACTTCGTGGCGGTACTGGGCTTCACCAGCATCGGCTACGCGATCATCTACCTGACCTGCCTGCGCCTCGGCGCGGTGTTCGTCCCGCTGCAAACCAGCTCGTCGACGCAACAGCTCAAGCCGATCGTGGCCGAGACCGCGCCGCGGGTGTTCGCGGCCAGTATCGATTCGCTGGACACCGCCATCGACGTGGTGATCGATGCGCCGTCGGTGCAGCGGCTGGTGGTGTTCGACTACTTCAACTACGACCACGAGCAACGCGAGCACTACCAGGCCGCGCTCGAGCGGCTGTCCGCCGCCGGACGCGAGGTGGAGGTGGTGCCGCTGTTGACGGAGTTGGAGGCCGGGCGTTCGCTGCCGGTGCCCCCGGCGTTCGTCCCGCCGGTCGGCGACAATCCGCTGGCCACCCTGATCTACACGTCGGGCAGCACCGGCACCCCGAAGGGCGCGATGTACACCGCGGACATGACGACCCGGCTGTGGCAACGTCCGCATAGCCCGTCGCTGGACATCGGCATCCAGATCCCGGCCATCCATCTGCAGTACATGCCGCTGTCCCATGTGTTCGGGCTGGAATGGCTGATCGCCACGCTGGCATCCGGCGGCATCGGATACTTCGCCGCCAAGAGCGACATGTCCACGTTGTTCGACGACATCGCACTGGTTCGCCCCACCGCGCTTAACCTCGTCCCGCGGGTCTGTGACTTGATCTTCCGGCGCTACCGCAGAGAGCTGGATCTCCGATCCACCACGGAGGGCAGTCCCGCCGACGACGAGGTGAATGCCGAACTGCGGCAAGACTTTCTCGGTGGACGCGTGGTCTCGGCGATGTGCGGCAGCGCGCCGCTGTCCAAGCAGATGCACGCGTTCATGGAGTCGCTGCTCGACGTCGCCGTCGCCGACGGGTACGGGGCCACCGAAACCGGCGGCGGGATCCTGCGCAACGGCATTGTCCGCCGTCCGCCGGTGACCGAGTACAAGCTGGTCGACGTGCCGGAGCTCAACTACTTCACCACCGACAAACCGCACCCGCGCGGCGAACTGTATGTCAAAGCCAGCAACGTCATCCCGGGCTATTTCCGGCATCCGGAGTTGACTGCCCAGATCTTCGACGACGACGGCTTCTACAAGACCGGCGACATCATGGAAGAGCTCGGCCCCGACCGGCTGAAATATCTCGACCGCAGCAACAACGTCATCAAGCTCTCCCAGGGCGAATTCGTCGCGGTGTCCCAACTCGAAGCCACCTATGCGGCCAGCCCCTATATCCGGCAGATCTTCCTGCATGGCAGTAGCGACCAGCCGTTCTTGCTGGCGGTGATCGTGCCCAACCTCGACGCGGTCGGTGGCGGCGACGCACGCGCGCTGATCGCCGCGTCGTTACAGCAGATCGGCGCCGAGAACCGGCTCAATCCGTACGAGATTCCGCGGGAATTCCTGCTGGAATCCGAGCCGTTCACGCGCGACAACGGGCTGTTGTCCGGTGTGGGCAAGCTGCTGCGGCCGGCGCTGCGGTCGCGTTACGGCGAACAGCTCGACGCGATGTACGACAAGATCGCGGCGGGCCAGGAAAATCAGCTCGACCAACTGCGCGCCGCCGCGGGCGAACTGCCGACCATCGACACGGTGCGGCGTGCCGCGTTGGCAACCCTCGGCTTGGACGCCGCCGACGCGGACATGCCTGCCGACGCGAGATTCATCGAGCTGGGCGGAGATTCGCTGTCTGCGTTCTCATTTGGTTCGCTGCTGGAGCAGATCTATCACGTCGACGTTCCGGTACAGACGATCGTCAGCCCCACCGCGACGCTGGCCACCATCGCAGGCTACGTCGACGGTGAGCGTGACTCGGCCTCCACGCGGCCCACGTTCGCGTCGGTACACGGCCGTGACGCCACCGAGGCCCGGGCAGCAGATCTCACGCTGGACAAGTTCATCAACGCCGAAACTTTAGCTGCCGCAACGGAACTGGGGAAAGCCGACGAGACGGTCAGCACCGTCCTGCTCACCGGCGCCAACGGATATCTGGGCCGATTTTTGTGTCTGGAGTGGCTGGAGCGGCTCTCGCAAAGTGGCGGGCGGCTGATCTGCATCGTGCGCGGCGCCGATCCGGTCGCGGCTCGGCAGCGTATCGAGGCGGCGATCGACAGCGGCGATACGGGGCTGTCTGCGCACTATCGCGCGCTGGCTGCCGAGCACCTCGAGGTGTTGGCCGGTGACCTCGGCGCGGCCAATTTGGGTGTCGACACCCCGACGTGGAATCGGCTCGCCGAGTCGGTGGACCTGATTGTGCACGCCGCCGCGATGGTCAATCACGTGCTGCCCTACAGTCAGCTGTTCGGCCCGAACGTGGTGGGCACCGCGGAGATCATCAAACTGGCAATCACCAAGCGGCTCAAGCCGGTTAGCTATCTGTCGACGGTCGCAGTCACCGCGCTGCCCGACGGCAGCTTCCTTGGCGAGGATGTCGACGTGCGCGACGCGTCGGCGTCGCGGTCGCTGGACACGTCGTATGCCAGTGGCTATGCGACCAGCAAGTGGGCTGGTGAGGTGCTGCTGCGCGAAGCACACGATCTGTGTGGGCTACCGGTGGCGGTGTTCCGCTCCGACATGATCCTGGCGCACAGCCGCTATTCCGGACAACTCAACGTCACCGACATGTTCACCCGGCTGATCCTGAGCCTTCTAGCGACTGGCCTTGCGCCGCGCTCCTTCTATCAGCTCGACGCCGACGGCAACCCGCAGCGCGCGCACTACGACGGGCTGCCAGTCGATTTCACCGTCGAAGCGATCACCACCTTGGGTATACGGGCGACCGACGGCTACCACACCTATAACGTGCTCAACACCAACGACGACGGCATCTCACTGGACACCTTCGTCGACTGGCTCATCGCCGACGGCCAGAAGATCGAACGGATCGACGACTACGGCCAGTGGCTGAGCCGATTCGAGTCGGCGATGCAGCAACTGCCCGAAGACCAGAAGAAGAATTCCGTGCTGCCGCTGCTGAGTGCCTACGCCCGCCCGGCAGCTCCGATGTCAGGGGCGGCGATGCCCGCCGAGAAGTTCCGTGCCGCAGTGCAATCCGCCCACATCGGCGCCGACAACGATGTGCCGCACCTCAGCGAGCCGTTGATCGACAAATACGTCGCCGATCTTCACCAGCTGGGTCTATTGGACGGCGAAGCCGGCGGGCAGGTGGCCTGACGGGACCGGTTGGCGCGATACCACATGGGTGACCGGAATCGGATGCGTCGAGCGGGCCTTGTCGACCAGCCCCAGTCGTAGCCAGGACTGCCGGCCCTCGGCGATGACCAACTGATCCGGGCCGAAGCTCTGCACCGCGCTGGCCAGCGCGCGTAGCGGACGGTAGTCGCCGAGTTCGCCGCCCGCGGACAGTCCAATGTCGCGCATTTCGGTCAGGATGGCATCCAGGCGTTGTTGCGCGGCTTGTACCGTCGCGTTCATCACATAGACCGGGCCGGTGTTGCCGGCTTGGCCGGTGTCGGCGGGGCTGGCCGGCACGCAGACGAAATATTCGGCTCGCCGTTTGGTATCCACCCGTCGTAGAGCGTCGAAAAGCTCACTGCCGGAAACGTTTTTGTTCGCCAGCACCAACACCCGGGTGGCCTTGCCCGTCGGTTGCATGCCGGCATCAAGCTGTCCGGACCGGCGCCATACTCTGGGCAGGAAGTACAACACCAGAACAACCAGCCAGGACAACAGGCCCAGCCACAGCTGGGCGCGGGCGCCGTCGTCGAATGCCATCTGCACGAGCACCGCAACGATGCCGGCAACGGTGAGGATCGACAGCACCGGGAAGCACCACATCCTGACCCGCAGCTTGTCCGGCGCTGTCCGCCGGCGCAGGACGATCTGGGATAGCGCGATCAACAGGTACACGAAAAGAACAATGGCGCCCGACGATTTCAGCAGGAAGTCAAAGACGGTGTCCGGGGCGATCCAGGCCATCAGGACCGACAAGAAGCCCACCACCGACGAGAACAAAATGGCGGTCGCCGGGACCCCGCGCCGGCCGACTTTGACCAACTGCAGTGGCGCCTCGTGGTGGGCGGCGAGCACGAACAGCATGCGAGATGCCGTATACAGTCCCGAGTTCAGACACGACAACACCGCGGTGAGGATCACCGCGTTGACCAGATGACCGGCACCGTGGATACCCATCGCGGTGAGCGCCGCGATGTAGGGCGAGGTGCCGGGCTCGAGTGAGTCCCAGGGCAGGATGGCGGCGAGCAGAAAGACCGAACCGACGTAGAAGATCAGGATGCGAACCACGACGGTGTTGGTCGCGCGCCGCACCGCGCGTGCCGGATTGGGGGTTTCGGCGGCAGCGATGGTGGCGACCTCCGCACCGGTCATCGCCGAAACCACCACGGCCGCCGCGGCGACCACGGAGCCCATCCCGGTCGGGAAGAAGCCGCCGTGAGCGGTGAGGTGGCCGAAATCCATGTGATGGTGCGGCCACATACCGCTGACGAAAAGCGTGCCCAGCCCGATGAAGGCGATGACGGTCGCGACTTTGATTCCGGCGAACCAGAATTCGAACTCGCCGAAGGATGCCACCGAGAACAGATTTGTCGCCGTCATCGTCACCATGAGGATCAGCGACAACACCCACAGCGGCGCATCGATCCAGTAGCCGAGGACTTTCCCGCCGGCGACGGCCTCGAAACCGACCACGATCACCCAGGAGTACCAATACAGCCAGCCCACCGAGAAGCCTGCCCAGCCCCCCAGAGCCTGCCGCGCGTAGTCGGCGAACGACCCCGTCGACGGGTTGGCGGTGGCCATCTCCCCGAGCATCCGCATCACCAGCACGATCAGCACCCCGGCGAGCGCATAGGTCACAAACGTAGCCGGGCCGGTAGCACTGATGACCACGCCGGATCCGATGAACAAGCCCGCGCCGATCACCCCGCCGATCGCGATCATGTTGAGCTGCCGCTGCGATAACCCGTGGGGAAGCGTCGAGCTGGTGCGCACGCTGGATCGAGTGGGCGTCTGCAGCATTAGCGGACGCTAACACCCGCCGACGCTCACACCGGTGCGGCGCGCGCCTACGTCACGGAATCGATTTGTCGCAATTTCACGGAAGTGCTTGAGGGCGTTCGGGCATCGCACCAGCAGCGCTCAGCAGGCGCCGCTTCTGCTCACTGAATTCCTCGTCGGTCAGGATCCCTTCGTCGTGAAGTGCGGCGAACTCGCGCAAATCGTTGGCGAGTGACGCCGCCGGGCTGGGCGGCGGCGTCTGCGGTGGCTTCGCGCGTCGACCGGCCGCCACCCCGGCACGCTCGGCCCGAGCCGAGCCGACAGTGCCGGCCAGCGCACTGCCGCCCATGCCGGCGAGGGCCATCTCGCTGAACGCGGTCCCCGCAGTGCCCGCTAATGCCGTCGGCGCGGCAGCCAGGCTGCTGGCCTGCAGGGCATAGCCGACAGCGCGTATCTCCGGCGCGGCCGCCGCCCAACTCGTCGGCACCGACAACCCACCGACCGGGACTGCCCGGCCCACGGCTGCCGTCACCGGCGTCGCGCCACTCGAGCTCGTCACCGCCGCCGTGGTTCGCGACTGGCCGATCGCGTTCAGGATTTCGCGGTGCTCACCGGAGAGTTCGTCTTGCGAGGCGAGGATCTCTTGAGAATCCAGCGACGCGGAATTCCACGCCCCGCCCGACAGGATTGCGCCGGCAACCGACGCACCGACGCCTGCTGGTGTGATGCTCAGGCCCTCCGCAACGCCGATTACATCGGCAAGGTCACCGAACCCCGGTGGCAGGACCTGCAACGGCTGCACCGCGGTGGGCGCTACCGAGGCCAACTGCGAGACTGTCGCCTGCGTGTTCGTCGCCGCCGACGTGCCGAGGGCCGAGCTGACCGGCCCGGCCGGGCCGGCCGGGTTGCTGTTCTGCAGCGGCGCGGTGAACGGTGCCAACCTCGCGGCGGCCGCCGACGACGCGGCGTAGCCGTACATTGCCGTCGCGTCCTGGGCCCACATCTCGCCGTAGAGGGCTTCGGTGGCCGCGATCGCCGAGGTGTTCTGCCCTAACAGGTTGGTCGCGATCAGCATCATCAGTTGAGCGCGGTTGGCCGCGATCACCGGCGGGGGCACGGTCGCGGCAAACGCTGCCTCGTATGCAGCCGCAGCCGCGCCGGCCTGATTAGCCGACAGCTCGGCCTGCCCGGCGGTGCTGCGCAGCCATGCCACGTACGCCGCGGCCGCGGCGGCCATCGAGGCCGATGCCGGCCCCAGCCACAAGGCACCCGCCAACTCGGCGACAACCGCCTCGTACGAACTTGCCGCCGTGTTCAATTCAGCGGCCACCCCGCCCCAGGCCGACGCGGCGGCCAGCATCGGTGCCGGGCCGGGCCCGGAATATATTCGCGCCGAGTTGATTTCCGGCGGAAGCGCTGCGAAATCCATGTCTTGACCTCCGTCAGCCCGCAGCAACGGCGTTGGCGGATTCGGTGGCCGCATACGCACCGGCGCTGGCCCCCAACGTGGCCACGAACATGTCGTGTACTGCCGACGCCTGGGCACTGACCGCCTGATAGTTCGCGGCATGTGCGGCGAACTGCATCGCTACCAGTGCCGATACCTCATCGGCAGCGGCGGGAACCACGGTGGTGGGAGCGGCGGCGGCCGCGTTCTGGGCGGCCACCGCCGAGCCGATTCCGGCCAGGTTGTCGGCCGCCGCCGTCAACATTTCCGGCTGTGTGGTCACAAACGACATGTGCTTTCCTCCTAAGCGATGTCGGTTGAGCCCGCGTGCACGGGCTGAGTAACCACCTAATAGTCGCCTGCCGCGGCGGCGGCCGAGACGCATTCGGTGAACCGGTCGATTCTGTCCCGGCACACCGAAATCTGGATCTACACCGGCACGGCGCGCAGCGTAGCCGGCAGGCTGGGCAGAAAATGCTCCGTGGCGAACCGGCGGACGTCGTCGGCGGTGGCCAGCGGGTGGTTGCTTGGCAGGAGCAGCACCATTGCCGCGTAACGCAGGATGGTGTCGGCCAATTCGTCGACGGCTCGGGCGCCGATGCGCTCGGCGAACCCGTCGGGGAAGATCACCCGCAGCGCGGTCGCCATCCGCTCGACCGCCGCGTCCCAGTGCTGGTGGGCCAACTCGAGCATCAGACCGGGCTCGTCGGCGATCATGCGGGTCAGCACCCGATGCTGGCGGAACCGCAAGATCGACAGTGTGAACGCCTCGACATAGTAATTTGACTGTGGCCGAATACTTTTCAATTCGGTAGCGATGTCGGCGAACAGCACCGCGTTTTCCCGGTCGATGACGGCGGCGACCAGCTCGTCGCGGCCGGCGAAGCGGCGGTAGATGGTGGTGCGGCTGACCCGGGCACGGCGGGCGACCTCGTCGAGCGCAACCCGGCGAAAGCCGTGCTGGCCGAACTCGACGACGGCGGCGTCGAGGATGGCGCGGGTCGCTGGGTCAGCGTTGTCAACGGGCATAGCCCGCCCGGGCAAACCTGTTGTAGCGCAACCGCATCGGCAGATGATCCCACAGCCAGTTGACCGGCCGCGAGCGCCACACCGCGGCGAAGCGCTGGTAGCGACGCTCGTGGCGCTCGCTCCATGGCAGCTCCAGCAGGGCGCGCGCTTGCGGCGGCAGACCACCGGTCGTCAGGAACGCTGCGATCGGGTTGAACGCCACCGACATCACCCGCCACACCAGCGGCGGTACACCTTTGGGGCACGGGAAGCCTTTGGTGACATAGCCGACGCCGTATTTGGCGGTCTTGTGCGCGACGACGACGTTGTCGAGCATGTCGTCCCAATACCGCTGGAACTCGGCGTAGTCGGCCGGCATCGGCCGATCGCTGACCCCGTATCGGCGGTACCAGGTCTTCGACTCGGCGTAGATCTGTTGTTTCTCCGCGTCGGTGAGGCGCTTGACGAACGTGTCGGCGAAGTAGAGCACCTGCTCGACGAAGGTGGCGTGCGCCCAGTAGTAGGTCTCGGGGTCCAGGGCGTGGTAGCGCTCCCCGGTCGGCATCTCGCCTTTGATCTCGTGGTGGAAGTCGCGCACCTGTTGGCCTGGGTGGTCGGTGTCGGAGCCGTAGACGGTCATGAAGATCGGCGGCAGCGAACGTTTGACCCGCGCGGCGGTGTCGGAAAAGAACACCGAGTGGTCCAGCACGCCCTGCCCGAGTTCGGCGAGCATGTTCTGCAGCACCGCCGGCCGCGGACCGATCAGGAACATCCGGTTGTCGCCGAAGTAGCGCCACACTAGCGACTGCGGCCCCAGCGGCAAATCCGTCGACGTGCCGGACGCAGCGGGCTCCCTGAGTTCGGTCATGTGAAACAGTGTTACATATTTTGAACTTTGTACCAACCCGGGGCGCTCGACCATCCGCCAGCGTCGGGCCGTTACCGGGCTGTGGCCGGATAGTGTGGCGCACCGATACCTGCCGCGCTTCTGTGCTTGGCATGATGCGCTGGTGAAATCGCTGACCCGCCGACAGGCGCTGCGTCTGGGTCTCACCGGCGCGGCTGCGGGAACGGGTGCCGCGGGGTTGTTGGCGCTGGGAGCCCTCCTCGATCCGCCGAAGCCCCGCGCGTTGCCTGACCCGGTGGAACCGCCCGCGGCCGCGGCAAGCCCGCTGCCCACCCGGGAGTCCGGTTCGTTCGTCTCCGCGGCCCGCGGCGGCATCCTGACCAACTGGATCATCGCCCGCCCGCCGGGCCAGACCGGCGTATTGCGCCCGGTGATTGCCCTGCACGGGATGGACAGCGACGCCGCGGGCGTGATGAGCCTGGGCGTCGAGGATGCGTTGGCGCGATTGGTCGCATCCGGTCGGCCGCCGTTCGCGGTCATCAGTGTCGACGGCGGAAACTCCTTCTGGCGCCCGCGGGCCTCCGGGCAGGACTCCGGGGCGATGGTGTTGAACGAACTGATCCCGATGCTGGCCACCAAGAACATCGACACCACCCGGGTGGCTTTCATGGGGTGGTCGATGGGCGGTTACGGCGCGCTGATGCTGGGCTCCCGGTTAGGTCCGGCGCGCACCGCGGCGATCTGTGCGATCAGCCCGGCGCTGTATATGACGTATTGGGGTGCACCGCATGACGCCTTCGACAGCCTCGACGACTGGCGCAAGAACTCGGCGTTGAGCCTGCCGCCGCAACTGGGGTCGATCCCGCTGCGCATCGATTGCGGCACCGGCGACGGGTTCTACGTCGCGACGCAGCAATTCGTCAACCAACTACCCACGCCGCCGGCCGGCGGGTTCTATCCGGGCGGACACGACGCGGACTTTTGGCACCAGCACCTACCGGATGAGTTGGCCTGGCTGGACTCCTGACCGGATGCCGGTCAGATCTGGCCCGGGGTCCCCATGTTCATCGGGTTCATCGGACTGATCGGGTTCATCGGACTCATCGGATTCGCCGGATTGTCCGGGTCCATCGGACTGGCGGGATTTAACGGGCTGTCCGGGTTCAACGGGCTATTGATGTTCGCTGGATTAGTAAGGCTATTGGGGCCATAGGGACCCGCATTGCACATCGCGCTTGCATTCGCGATGCAGTCGGACGGGCTGAACGGGTCAGGGTCGGCGGGATCGGCGCCCGCCGGGGCTACCGCCGCAAAGGCAGGCGCGGCGACCAAACCAGCCACGACCGCAGCCTTCGCCACCCTGCGACGAACACCGGAAAACTGTACAGAATTCATTGAATTGCTCCCTAAATTCGTTTCGTCGCCGAGGTTATCCCGGTGGCAAATGGCCAGTAGCCGCGATGATCACACAGACAATTGGATTGCATCCGACAATTCCGGGAATCCGGACTTTTGCTAGAGCCGCGGCTATTCAGCCGTCAGCGGCCGAATCGCCGCAGCCGCAAGCTGTTTGCCACCACCAACACCGACGAGCAGGCCATCGCCGCGCCGGCGATCATCGGGTTCAGCAGGCCCAGCGCCGCCAGTGGCAGCGCTGCCACGTTGTAGCCGAATGCCCAGACCAGGTTCATCCGGATGGTGCGCAGGGTGCGCGCCGACAGTCGCAGCGCCGTCGGCACCGTGCGCAGATCTCCGCGCACCAGGGTCACGTCGCCGGCTTCGATCGCCGCGTCGGTGCCGGTGCCCATCGCCATGCCGATGTCGGCGGTGGCCAGCGCCACCGAGTCGTTGACGCCGTCACCGACCATCGCCACCCGGGCGCCCTCCGCCTGCAGGGCCTTGACGGCGTCGGCCTTGCCGGTGGGCAGCACCCCGGCGATCACGTCGGCGGCGTCGATGCCGACCTCCGCGGCCACCCGCTGCGCCACCGTCGCGCTGTCGCCGGTCAGCAGCAGCGGCCGGATACCCATCTGACGCAGCTGCGAAATCGCCTGTGCGCTGGTTGGTTTCACGTCGTCGGCCAGGCGGATGACGCCGCGCACGCGATTGTCCCAGCGGACCTCGACGCTGGTGCGCCCGTCGCACTCCTGCGCCTTGGTGATGCTGACAGTCACACCGTCGACGTCGCCGAGGACACCGGTGCCCGGATCGTTGGCGAAGTTGGTGACCGGCGGCAGAACGCGGTCGCCGGCGGCGGCCACGATGGCGGCGGCCACCGGGTGTTCGGACGCTGCTTCGACGGCCGCGGCGCGTGCCAACACCACGTCGGCGTCGTCGCCCGGGGCCGGTTCCACGGCGTCGACGGCCATCACGCCGGTGGTGACGGTGCCGGTCTTGTCGAGTACGACGGTGTCGATGCCGACGACGGTCTCCAGCACTCGCGGATCCTTGATCAGGATGCCCAACTGGGCGCCGCGCCCGGTGCCGACCAGGATCGCGGTCGGCGTAGCCAGCCCCAGCGCGCACGGGCAGGCGATGATCAGCACCGCAACAGCCGCGGTGAACGCCGCCGCGGCCGGCTGGCCGGCCACCAGCCAACCGGCCAGGGTCAGCGCGGCCAGCACCAGCACCGCCGGCACGAACACCGCCGAGACCCGGTCGGCCAACCGCTGAACGGACGCCTTGCCGTTTTGCGCGTCGGCCACCAGCTGGGCCATCCGGGCCAGCTGCGTGTCGGCGCCCACTTTGACCGCGCGGACCAGCACCCGCCCGTAGGTGTTCAGTGCGCCGCCGAGGACGTCGTCGCCGTCGGTGACGTCGACGGGCGTCGGCTCTCCGGTCATCGCCGAGGTGTCCAACGCCGAGGCGCCGTCGACGACCACCCCGTCAGTCGCCACCCGTTCTCCGGGGCGGACCACGAAAACGTCGCCGACGTGCAGCTCCGCGAGCGGCAACCGGACCTCTTCGCCGTCGCGCAGCACCGCCGCGTCCTTGGCACCCAGATCCAGCAATGCCCGCAGCGCCGCGCCGGCCGAGCGCTTGGCCCGCGACTCGGCGTAGCGACCGGCCAGCAGGAATACCGTGACTGCGGCCGCCACCTCGAAGTACACATGGCCCGAGCCGCGCAGCACCGCCAGCGCCGACCACAGGTAGGCGGCCAGCGTGCCCAGCGACACCAACGTGTCCATCGTCGACGCGCCATGCCGGGCGCTTTGCAGCGCGGCCCGGTGGAACGGGAAACCGCCCCACACCACGATCGGCGTGGTCAGCGCGAATACCAGCCACTGCCAGCCGGCGAACTGCCAGGCCATCACCATCGACAGCGCCACCACCGGCACCGCCAGCACCGCCGAACCGGCCAACCGCCACCGCAGCTGGCTTTCGGGGACGTCTTCGTGGTGGTGGGTGTGATCGCTGACCACCGAAGCGTGATAGCCGGCCGACTCGACGGCGCGGACGAGGTCGTCGGCCGAAACGACGGAATCGTGTTCGACGTGGGCGCGCTCGACGGCGAAGTTCACTGTCGCGCGGACGCCGTCGAGCTCGTTGAGACCGCGCTCGATCCGCGCCGCGCAGGACGCGCAGCTCATCCCGCGAAGGTCGAGATCGGTGGTGGACATAACGCCAAGGATACCCCTAGGGGGTATGCCGGGGTTGTCGCAGGTTGGTGATTCCGACCACTGCCAACACCCCCGCGAGCGTCGCCAGCAGCAGGGTCAGTAACAGCAGCGGCGGGTCGTAGACCACTGAGGTGGTGACCGGCTGGCCGTCAAGAATGGGGGCTACGGCCACTGTCGACCGCACCTGTGACCAGCTGAGTGCGCACCCCAGCACCGCGGCGCCGGCCAGCGCGAGCTGGGTGACGGCGCGGACACGGGCCATCACCAGCTTGATCCGTCCTCGTCGGCGGAATCGGCGTCGACGACCGGTCCGACTCGCTCCTCGACCAGTGGGGTCAGCGCGGCCCGCAGGGAACGATGCCGGCGGGCCCAGGCCTGCGCCGTGCGGCCACCGGTCAGCCGCAGACCGATGCCCACCCGGCCGCGCGGCACCCCGATCAGTTCACCCAGGGCGCGCGCCGACTGCCAGCGCTGCAACTCCTTCTCCGAAACCAGCGGATGCTCGGCATCGGGGTAGACCCGCACGATGTCGGCCACCTGAATGGTTTCGGTGCCCTGACGCAGTGTCTGCGTGGTCAGTTCGACCGACGTATGGATGCGCGCAGCCTTCACCTGCAGGCCGACGAATCCCGACACCAGCACCAGAAAGACCATCGGTACCAACAGCTGCCAGCCGTAACCGCTGGACTTTTCGATCATCAGCATGGCGCCGGCCGACAGCGGGCCGGCCAGCACCCATAGCCAGCTCGCGCCGGCTTCGTAGAACAACGGAGCCGGTTTGGTACCCGTCCCTGCGGTCACTGAAAATCCTGTCCCCTGTCTGAGCGGTGCGCCGCGCGCCAGCCTATCGCGGCGACGATGCCCGGCACCGCGAAGCAGACGACTGGGCTGTGGTTCCTGGCGTGATCACAGCCCTGGCTTCTGATTCGCGGCAAAAGCCGCGGCGCTCACCGGGTGAAGTAGTCGTGGGCGTCACTGCGATGCAGCAGAAACATTCCCCCGGCGATCAGCACGCAGCCGACGATGCCGCTGACCGCACAGATCACCGCCGCCACCGGCGGCCAATCCACGCTGAACAGCCGGCTCGCGATGTAGACCACCGCGGCGATCCCGCCGCCGGTCAAGATGGTGCGGGCCCAGCGGTAACCCGCCCGCATCAGGATCAGAAACGTCACGACCATTGCGCACAGTACGGCGGCGAACAGCAGGGATGCGGCTAACACCAGCCCGGATCCGGTGCTGGTCGGGGCTGCGACGAGGTCGACAACGTAGCCGATCAGCATCAACGGCAGCGCGGCCAGCCACAGCCAAAAGCCGGTATCGACGTCCACCGGCCGGGTCTGGGGTTCCCGCGGGGGCAGACCCGGCGGCGCCGGCGGCCCGGGCGGTCCCGGCGGGGAGCTCGGCCAGCTGGGCGGCTCAGTCATGAAAGCCAGCCTGCCGCCTCGGCGGCCCAGTAGCTCAGCACGATGTCAGCACCGGCGCGCCGGATGCAGGTCAGCGACTCCAGCACGGCGGCCCGCTCGTCGATCCATCCGTTGGCCGCGGCCGCGGCGAGCATCGCGTACTCCCCCGACACCTGATAGGCGGCCACCGGCACCGGCGAGGCATCGGCGGCGGCGGCGACCACGTCCAAGTAGCCCATCGCCGGTTTGACCATCACGATGTCCGCGCCCTCGTCGAGATCCAACTGCACCTCGCGCAGTGCTTCTCGGGCGTTGCCGGCCTCCTGTTGATAGGTGCGGCGGTCACCGCAGAGGCTCGAGCTCACCGCGTCCCGGAACGGGCCGTAAAACGCCGAGGCGAACTTGGCGGCGTAGGCCAGGATGACCACGTCGGTGTGTCCGGCGGCATCAAGCCCGTCGCGGATGGCAGCCACCTGCCCGTCCATCATTCCGCTGGGCCCGACCACATGAGCGCCCGAATTTGCCTGCGCCACAGCCAGTTCCACATACCGCGTCAGCGTAGCATCATTGTCGACCCGGCCACGCTCGTCGAGGACACCGCAATGCCCGTGATCGGTGAACTCGTCTAAGCAGGTGTCGGCCATCAGCACCGTCGCCTCACCGAGATCCTTGGCCAAATCGCGCAGCGCGACGTTGAGGATCCCGTCCGGGTCACAGCCGGCCGTGCCCGTGGCGTCCTTGTCCTGCTCGCGGGGCACCCCGAACAGCATCAGTCCGCCCACTCCGGCGGTCACCGCCTCGACGGCCGCGGCGCGCAGCGAGTCGCGACTGTGCTGCACTACCCCGGGCAACGACGCGATCGGTCGCGGCTCGTCGATGCCGTCGGCGACAAACATCGGCAGCACCAAATGCCGTGGCTCGACCGATGTTTCCGCCACCAGGCGGCGCATCGCCGGTGTCGAGCGAAGCCGGCGCGGCCGCTGCCTCGGGTACGCCATGCTCATTCGCCGCCGCGAGCGTGCGCAGAATGCCAGCCCTCACCGCGTGTCGTTGTACAAACACGCACGCTCGGCGGCTCGATACCCATTACCGCCTGCGGCTCTTCTTACGCGGCGGCGGCAACGCGCCCTCGGCCCGCAGCCGGGCGGCGTGCTCGGCCAGCGCCTCGATCAGCGGACCCACCGCGGCGGTCTCCGGTTGGACGTCGACGCGCAAACCGAACTCGGCGGCCGTCTCGGCGGTCTTGGGGCCGATGCAGGCGACGATGGTGCGCGCGTGCGGCTTGCCGGCGATGCCGACCAGGTTGCGCACCGTCGACGACGACGTGAAGCAGACCGCGTCGAATCCACCGGTCTTGATCATCTCGCGGGTGGCCGCCGGCGGCGGCGCGGCCCGCACCGTCCGGTAGGCGGTGACGTCCTCGATCTCCCAGCCGCGTTCGCGCAGCCCCTCGGCCAGCGTCTCGGTCGCGATGTCGGCCCGCGGCAGCAGCACCCGGTTGACCGGGTCGAAAACGCTGTCGTACGGCGGGAATTCGTCGAGCAGGCCCAGCGAGGACTGCTCACCGGAGGGCACCAGCTCCGGGCTGATTCCGAAGGCGCGCACCCGATCGGCGGTCGCCTCGCCGACGCAGGCGATCTTGACCCCGGAGAACGCGCGGGCATCCAGCCCGAACTCGCCGAACTTCTCCCACACCGCGCGCACCGCGTTGGTGGAGGTGAACACCACCCACTGGTAGCGGCCGTCGACCAAGCCCTTGACCGCGCGTTCCATCTGCGCGGGGCTGCGCGGCGGCTCGACGGCGATCGTGGGTACCTCGATCGGCAGCGCGCCGTGTCCGGTCAGCCGCTCGCTCATTTCGCCGGCCTGATCCTTGGTCCGCGGCACCAGCACGGTCCAGCCGTACAAGGCGCGGCTCTCCCACCAGTTCAGCTTGGCCCGGTTGGCCACCGTCTTGCCGATGGTCATCACCACCGGCCCGGTCAACGGCCCGGCCGGGTCGGTGCCGCCCAGCGCGGCACCCTCGGCCAGCACGCCCAGCGTCGACTCCACCGACCGCTGCGCGCAGGTGGTGCCGGCGGCGGTCACCACGCACGGTGTTGACTCGGTGAGCCCGTACTCGACCAGGGTGCGGGCCGCCTCGGCCACGTGCGACGCGGTGGCCTGCAGGATCAGCGGGCCCGGCGCGGCGGCCAGTGCCGACCAGTCGTCCTCTTTGAGGTCGGCGCGCACGTCAGCGACGGTGTGCGACGAACCCAGCGGCAACCCCGCATACGTCGGGGTCGCGCAGCTGGGCGCCAGCCCCGGCACGATTTCGAAGTGCAGGTGGCTGCGCGCCACCGCATTGACCTCGGTGATGACCGCGTCCACCGACAGCGGGTCACCGGCCACCAGCCGTATCACGTCGGCCCCGGAACGAGCCTCGGCGACAAGCGTTTTGGCCACCTCCGCCGCATCTCCCAGCGCCGGCCGGATGTCCGGCCCGACGGACACCACCGCGGCAGGGGTGTCGTCAGCCGCACCCTCGGCGGTGTCTGGACCGGGCTCGGCCGGCCCGGATACCGGCGGCAGGTCCTTGCCGATCAAAGCCAGCACCGACTCCGGCACGTCGGGGTCGGTGAAAACCAGGGCCGCATTCGCCAGCGCGACGACGGCCCGCGTCGTCAGCAGACCGGGATCTCCCGGACCAGAGCCCACAAACGTGATGCGCCCCGGCTTCGGCTTACGTCCTCGTACGCCTACTTGGCGAGTCATGTGCTACTCCCACCTCGTTCTCGCGCGGGTTCCTACCGCGCGCTGCCCGACATGAGTTCCCGTGCTCCCAGCTCGAACAGCTCCGCGGCCACCGAGAGCCCCAGCTCTCGTGCCCGCCCCGGACTGCCGATACCGGACGCGCGGATCACGTCGGATCCGTCCAGCGCCGCCACGCAGCCGCGCAGCGACAGCTCCTCGAAGACATGTGAGTCGTCCTCGTCGATGGACTCGACCACCTCGGCGATCGCGCCCACCGGCGCGGAGCAACCTGCCTCCAGTTCGGCGAGCAGGGCACGCTCGGCGGTGACGGCCGCGCGGGTGTCGACGTCGTCGAGCTCCGCCAGCAGTGCCGCCAGTCCGGTGTCCCCGGCGCGGCACTCGACGGCGAGCGCCCCTTGAGCCGGCGCTGGCAACATCTGCACCGGTTCGAGCGTCTCGGTGACAGCGTCGAGTCGGCCCAGCCGGGCCAGACCCGCCCGAGCCACCACGATTGCGTCGAGATCACCGCTGCTTACCCTGTTCAACCTGGTATCTAGGTTGCCTCTTAGGGGGCGGATTTCCAAACCGAGACCCAGTGCTCTAAGCTGTGCGGCCCGCCGGGGCGACGAAGTGCCCACCACCGAGCCCGTCGGCAACTCCGCCAGCACCAGCCCGTCGCGGGCCACCACGGCGTCGCGGGGGTCTTCCCGCGCAGGTATGGCCGCCACGGTGAAGCGCGGATCGTCGGCGGTCGGCAAATCTTTGTGGGAGTGCACCGCCGCGTCGACGCGGCCGTCCTCGATGGCCTCGCGCAGTGCCGCGGTGAACACGCCGACGCCGAGGGTGTCGATCGGCTCCGACGAGCGGTCGCCCGTGGTGCTGATGGTGACCAGCTCCGCGGAATGGCCCGCGGCTATCAGAGCGTCTCGGACGCCACCGGCCTGGGTGGTGGCCAACAAGCTTCCCCGAGTGCCTATCCGGATCACGTCGGTCAAGCGGCTACTCAGCGGAATCGGTTGGGACGGAGGGCAATTCGCCAGCCGTTGCGACGGCGTCGACGGCGGTCTGGTCGAGTTCGAAGAGCTCACGCAGCGCCTCGGCGTAGCTGTCGCCGCCGGGCGCACTGGCCAGCTGCTTGATCCGCACGGTCGGCGCGTGCAGCAGTTTGTCCACCACCCGCCGGACGGTGCGGGCGACCTCGTCGCGGTGGGTGGCCTCGAGCCCGGGCAGCCGGTTGTCCAGGCGCAGCAACTCCGCCTCGACGACGTCGGCGGCGCGTTGGCGCAGCGCGGTCACCGTCGGCGTCACCTCGGCCATCCGCTGACCGGCCAGGTAGGTGGCGACTTCGCCGGCGACGATGTGGCGGGCGGCCTCGGCGTCGGCTGCGGCCGCGCGTGCCGACGGTTCGCGCTGCACGCGATCCATGTCGACGACCCACACGCCGGGCAGGCCGGCCACTGCCGGGTCGACGTCGCGCGGCATGCCGAGGTCGCAGATCACCAGCGGCTGAGCGGATTCGTCCCGGCGGGCGGCGGCCAGCGCGTGGTGCACGTCGGCCAGTGAAACCACCGGGCGTACCGCACCGGTGCAGCTGACCACGACGTCGGCGTCGGCCAGTGCGCTGGGCAGCCGCTCGAGGCTCCAGGCCTCGGCTTTGGCGCCGCCGTCGCGGATTTTGCGGGCCAGTCGCTGCGCGCGGGGCAGCGATCGGTTGACGACGTGGACGTGCTCGATGCCCGCCCGGGCCAGGTGCGCCGCCGACAGCGCGCCCATCGCGCCGGCGCCGATCACCACGGCCGTCTTGCCGGTCAGGCCGGCCTGACCCAGCTTGTTACCGGCCATGCCCAGCGCCACCGACACCACCGATGCGCCGGCGGCGTCGATTCCGGTTTCCGAATGCACCCGCTTGCCCACTGCCAGCGCGCGTTGAGCCAGTTCGTGCAGCACCCGGCCGACGGTGCGGTTGGCCTCGGCGGTGGCGTAGGCGCGGCGGACCTGGCCGAGCACCTGCTGTTCGCCGAGCACCGCCGAATCCAAGCCGCCGGCGACAGCGAACAGATGCTCGACGGCGGCCTCGCTGTACCGGACGTAGGCGTATTTGGTCAGATCGCCCAGCGACATCCCGGAATGCTCGGACAGCACCTGGCCGATGACCGACAGGCCGCCGTGGAAGGCGTCGACCACCGCGTAGACCTCGACCCGGTTGCAGGTGGACAACACCATGGCCTCGGTCACCAGCGGCGACTGCAGCACCTCGTCGATGATCTTGATCTGGTCGGACTCATCGGTCGACAGTTGCTCCAGAACCGAGACTGGCGCGCTGCGGTGGGAGACCCCGAAGAGCAGGACGCTCACGGCTGAATCACCTGGCCTGCTCCCTTGCTTTCACCAGTGAACGAACTGACATCCACGGTAGTCGTTCGACAGGTTGGCCACCAAATTCGCGTTGCGCTGCTCACTGCGCGGTGGCCGCCGAGGTCACCGTTCGGCCAGATCGGCGCGCAGCCGGGGCTCGTCGACCTCCCAGTAGCTGTGCTCGCGGCCGTCGAGCAGCACGACCGGCAGCCGATCGCCGAATTCGGCGCGCAGCCCGGGATTTCCGGCGGCCGCGGCTGCGTCGACATCGGTGGCCGACAGCCCGAAACCCAACTCGGTGGCCAGTTCGGCCAGTTGCGCGTAGACCCGCGCACAGATCGCACATCCGTCGCGGGTCAACAACTCCACCTGCCGCGGGCCCATGGCCACAGTGTGGCACCCGTCTCACGGCGCAAGGCGGCAAGCCCAGGGCGGATAGGGTTGAACCGGCACAGTCGGCGCACCGAGAGGAGGTCGGAGATGACGTCTCCCGGCCCGGGCGGAGTCGACCCGCAGACGGTAGCCTCCAACGCCAGCGCCGAACGCGCACTCGACGGGTTGCACGCCGCCGACGCGCCGGACGCCGAGCAGCCGCCGATCGACCTCACCGCGGCCGCGTTCTTCGACGTGGACAACACCCTGGTGCAGGGCTCGTCGCTGGTGCATTTTGGCCGGGGGCTGGCCGCCCGCAAGTACTTCACCTACCGCGACGTGCTCGGATTCATCTACGCGCAGGCCAAGTTTCAGCTGTCTGGGCGAGAAAACAGCGACGACGTCGCCGCCGGCCGGCGCAAGGCGCTGGCGTTCATCGAAGGCCGGCCGACCACCGAGCTGATGGCGCTCGGCGAGGAGATTTACGACGAGATCATCGCCGACAAGATCTGGACCGGCACCCGGGAGTTGGCGCAGATGCATCTCGACGCGGGCCAGCAGGTGTGGCTGGTCACCGCCACGCCCTACGAGCTCGCGGTGACCATCGCCGGGCGTCTGGGGCTGACCGGGGCGTTGGGCACCGTCGCCGAGTCGGTCGACGGGGTGTTCACCGGCCGGCTGGTCGGCGAACTGTTGCACGGCACCGGTAAAGCCCATGCCGTGCGCTCGCTGGCCATCCGGGAAGGGCTCAACCTCAGGCGCTGCACCGCCTACTCCGACAGCTACAACGACGTGCCGATGCTGTCGCTGGTGGGCACTGCGGTCGCGATCAACCCGGACGCCCGACTGCGCAGCCTGGCCCGGGAACGCGGCTGGGAGATCCGCGACTTTCGGACCGCGCGCAAGGCGGCTCGAATCGGGGTGCCGTCGGCGCTGGCGTTGGGGGCGGCCGGTGGGGCCCTGGCGGCGGCCGTGTCGCGTCGCCACGAGCGCGGGTAACGCGCGAGGGGCGCACCGACCGCATGCAGCCCCGTGTCGCGTCGCCACGAGCGCGGGTAGCGCGCGAGGGGCGCACCGACCGCATGTAGCCCGTGTCGCGCCGCCACGAGCGCGGAAGCGGCTAATCGGCAATGCCGCTGATAAGCTGCGCCGCTGAGCCCATACGAGCGGAGAGCAGCGCATGGCAGTGCCCGAAGGTACCGAAGCACTCATCGGTACCCATTACCGATTCCCGGACTACTTCGAGGTCGGACGCGAAAAAATCCGTGAGTTCGCCGAGGCGGTCCAAGACGAGCACCCCATGCACTTCTCCGAAACCGCTGCCGCCGAGGCCGGATATCCCGCGATGGTGGCCTCGCTGACCTTCCTCGCCATCGCCGGGCGGCGGGTCCAACTGGATGTCTTCACCAAATTCGATATCCCGATCAATCTCGCCCGGGTCCTCCACCGCGACCAGAAGTTCATCTTCCACCGGCCGATCATGACCGGCGACCGGCTGTATTTCGACACCTACCTGGACTCGGTGATCGAATCGCACGGCACCGTGATCGCCGAAATCCGCAGCGAGGTCACCGACGCCGACGGCAAACCCGTGATTACCAGCATCGTCACGATGCTCGGTGAGTCGTCCCACCCGGACGCCGACGCCAGCGCGACGATCGCTGCGATTGCGTCGATTCGGGGCGGGGCTTAGTGTCAGCGCGATGAACCAGGGGGCGAACGACCCGATGAGCACCGATCTGACGCCGCATTTCGACGACGTCCAGTCGCACTACGACCTGTCCGACGACTTCTACCGGCTGTTCTTGGACCCGTCGCAGACCTACAGCTGCGCCTACTTCGAGCGCGACGACATGACCTTGGAAGAAGCGCAACGCGCCAAGGTCGACCTGTCACTGGGCAAGCTGGATCTGCAGCCGGGGATGACGCTGCTCGACATTGGTTGCGGTTGGGGCGCGACCCTGCGGCGCGCGATCGAAAAATACGACGTCAACGCCATCGGCCTGACGTTGAGCAAGAACCAGGCCGCGCATGTGCAGAAGTCGTTCGACGCGATGGACAGCCCGCGCTCCAAAGAGGTGCGGCTGCAGGGTTGGGAGCAGTTCCACGAGTCGGTGGACCGGATCGTCTCGATCGGCGCGTTCGAACATTTCGGCCGCGACCGCTACACCGAGTTTTTCAAGATGGCGAGCGAGGCCCTGCCCCCGGGCGGCGTGATGATGCTGCACACCATCATCAAGCCCAGCGACGAGGAGTTCGCCGAGCGCGGGCTGCCGGTCACGATGCGGCACCTGCGGTTTTTCAAGTTCATCATGGACGAGATCTTCCCGGGCGGAGATTTGCCGCAGGCGAAGGTGGTGGAGGAGCACGCGGCCAAGGCGGGCTTCACGCTGACCAAGAAGCAGCCGCTGCGGCTGCATTACGCACGCACCCTAGACATTTGGGCCCAGACGCTGGAGTCGCGCAAGGACGAGGCCATCGCGATGCAGTCCCAAGAGGTCTACGACCGGTACATGAAATACCTGACCGGTTGCGCCGACCTGTTCCGCGAGGGCTACACCGACGTCTGCCAATTCACGTTGGTCAAGCCAGCAGCCTAATTCACAGCCCCGAACGTCGACTTATCGTTGAAATTCAAGGATTTTCGCCCAACAAGTCGACGTTCGGCCGCTAAGCGGTGCTAGCCGAGGAACACGTTGCGCCGACCGGCCAACAGGCGGTACAGCGTCTGCTGGATCGTCTCGCGAACCTGGTCCGTCAACTCGAACGTGACCATCGGGTCATCGGCATCGGCTGCTTCGTAGTCGGCGGTGGAGATCGGCTCACCAAAGGCGATGTGCCATTTCGACGGCAACGGCAGCAGCCCGGCCGGACCGGCCAACGGGAACAACGGCGTGACCGGGAAGTAGGGCAGGCCGAACAGCCGTGCCAGCAGCTTGATGTCGGCCACCATCGGATAAATCTCCTCGGAGCCGACGATCGAGCACGGCACGATCGGTGCCTTGGTGCGCAGCGCCGCCGACACGAACCCGCCGCGGCCGAAGCGCTGCAGCTTGTAGCGGTCCTTGAACCGCTTGCCCAGGCCCTTGTAGCCCTCCGGGAACACCGCGGTGAGCTCGCCGGCGGCCAGCAGCCGGTGGGCGTCGGCGGTGCAGGCCATGGTGTGACCGGCCTTTCGCGCGGTCTCACCGATCACCGGCAGGTCGAACACCATGTCGGCGGCCAGCAGCCGCAGGTCGCGCTGGGCCGGGTGTTCGTCGTGCACCGCCACGGAGGCCATCAGCCCGTCGAACGGCAGGACCCCGGCGTGGTTGGCGACGACCAGCGCGGCACCCGTCTCGGGCAAGTTCTCCACACCGCTGACCTCGACGCGGAACCAGGATTTGAAGAAGAACCTCAGCAAAGGCCGCACGATCGCGTCGTTGAAATGCGGATCGAAGCCGAACTCGTCGATGCTGTAATCACCGGTGAGCCGCTGCCGCAGGAATTCGGCGACGGCGCCCACGCGCTGTGCGAGGTCGTTGCCGGGCGAGGCGGCTTCGGGCTTACCGCCGGCCGCCCGGCGGTGCTGATCGATCTCGCTGACAACCGCGGCGATCTGCTCGGCCGATGCCCGCGCGTCCGGATCGGACAGCAGCGAGGGGTGTCGACGCGAGGCCTCGGTGCGTTGGCCAGCACGCCGTTGCGCGGCTGCACGATTTGGATTCGAGTGCAGCGGAATGACTTTCGCCCTGTTTTCGCCCGCCACGATATCTACCTGCCCCCACCCCATGGGATTGATTTCAGGTTGCCTAGGCGCTGCGCTGCGGATACGGCATGACCTTCCAAGGAGAGTACCAACTCCGGTCTAATAATGGGAGTCATGGCTCGGCCGCGAAGATAATCATCGAATGCTTCAGCCGTCGTCCACTTGGGGTGAAAGTCGAGTTCGTCGCGCATTCGCGTGGTGTCCATAACTCGGCCATAACTGAGATAGTCGAGTTGCTCACGATTTATTTCGGTATAGCGATTAGCCCGTCTCAGCGAATCGAGCGCCCACAGCCCGAATCCGGGTACCGGCAGCGGGATCCGGCCGGCGCGCCGGATCGCTTGCGACAGCATCATGATCCCGCTGGCGCCGACGTTGAAGGTGCCGGCCTTGCCGGCCATCGCGGCGCGCTCCAGCGCCCCCAGGGCGTCCTGCTCGTGCAGCAACTGCAGCCGGGCGTCGCGGCCGGCGACCGTCGGGACCAGCGGCCCGGCCAGGTAGCGCGACAGCGTGGTGTCCATCGCCGGCCCGATCATGTTGGCCAGCCGCAGAATGGTCACCGAGATATCGGACCGACGCCGGCCCAGCCCGCGGGCATACCCCTCGATGTCGAGGCTGTCCTTGGGGAAGCCTTCCCGGAAGGGGCGACGGCTGCTGCAGTCCTCGGTGAACATCACCGGGTCATGCGGGCTAGATCCGTAGACCTCCGACGTCGACTTCAACACGACGCGGCGCAACGAGGGCGCCTTTTGGCAGGCCGCGAACAATTGCATCGCGCCCATCACGTTGATTTCCTTCAACGCCGCCCCGCCCCCGGCCCGCGGTACATACGACGCCGCCGCCGCGTGCACCACGGTGTCGACGTCGCCGTTTCGAATCACCTTGGCGATAAAGGGGTTGCGTATATCGGCGCGGACGAATTCGGCGCGGCCCATCCGGCGCAGCATGTCCTTGCTGGGGGCGATCGCATCGACGGCGATGACCCGGTTGATCAACGGGTTCTGGGCAAGCCGGGCCGTCAGGTAACCGCCCAGAAACCGGCACGCGCCGGTGACCAGCACGACTTTCGGGTAATGGACGGTATCGGTGCCTGTGCCGCGTGATTTGGCGCCCGTTTCCGCACCGGGTTGACCGTCCGACGAATCCACTCCGCCAGCCTAACGGGCTGGTGCTACCGCAGCGTTACCAAACAACGGTCGCCAGCGACGAGTTCGGGCCGAAATTACTTGCCGAGTTTTCTGCGCTGCACCCGGGTACGGCGAAGCAGCTTGCGGTGCTTCTTCTTCGACATCCTCTTGCGCCGCTTCTTGATTACTGAGCCCATAACTCCGCTATCTGTGTGGCCATCCGAGTCCACCGTGGCCGCTGCTGAAATGACCCGGTTACTCTACCTGGGCCGCCACCCGGAACGGAAAAGCGTCGACTGGGCATCCTGGGCGACGACGCACGCCGCCGTGAGCGCACAGTGAGCGCCGTGAGCGCACTCTCAACGCAGGTTCGTGTTAGCCGGCGTCGAAGTAGGAGCTCTCCAGCATGTCGTGCACGGCCTTGGCGTGCACCCGGAAGGATCGCCCGACGCGAACCGCAGGCAGTTCACCGTTGTGAACCAGCCGGTAGACCGTCATCTTGCTGACCCGCATCAGCGCCGCCACCTCGGCCACAGTGAGAAATTGTGTCCTGGGCTGTTGGCCGTCGGGCGAACCCGTGTCACGTGCCGATTTACCGCCAGCTGAATCCCGCGCCGATGGCCCGTTCATAGACGTCATCGCAACCCAATCAGTCAGGCCCGCGCAGTCCCAGTGGCTTCCCCTCCGCTGGCACTTACGCGTGCATACAAAGAGGAGAATAGCGGGACTAGTGGGGTTCCTGCGACGGGTGGTAGGAAATCAGAAAAAATTTATGAATTACTCTGATGTGATTCTTAGCTGCTCAGAGCGCCTTTTCGCGGCTTGCACCGCGTCGTCGACCGCGCTGCGCAAACCACCGCGTTCGAGTTCCCGCAGCGCAGCCGCGGTGGTACCGCCGGGTGAGGTAACGGTCGCCCGCAGCCGCGCCGCCGTCGTATCGATGGTGAGATCGGGCGGCGCTTCGCTAGCTGGCGCGCGGTCCTGCTCCATGCGCTCCAACAACATTGCCGCAGACCCGGCCATGGTCTGGGCGACCAGCTCGGTGGCGACCTGACGGGTCAGGCCCACGGCGACGCCCGCATCGACCAATGCCTCGACCACCAGGAAGAAATACGCCGGCCCCGACCCCGACACCGCGGTCACGGCGTCCAGCTGGTTCTCCGGGACGGTCAGCACGCCGCCGACGCAGTCGAACAAGGCGGCGACCTCTTTGAGCTGTTCGGGGGTCACGAAGCGGCCCTTGGCCAGCGCGCTGACTCCCGCCCCGACCAACGCCGGCGCGTTGGGCATCACTCGCACCACCGGTGTGCCGGCCGGCATTTTGGCTTCCAGGTAGCTGGTGGTGACGCCAGCCGCGACGGTGATGAAGACCTGCTCGGGGCTGTCGTCCTCGGCCTGGGCGGCCGCGTGCGCGATCTCGCCGACGACCGACTCGACATCGGAGGGCTTCACGGCGACGATGACGAACGTCGCGTTTTCCACCGCGTCGGTCAGCGAGGCCACCAGCACCGAGTACGTCTCGGCTAGATACCGGGCGCGGTCGGGCTGCCGTTCGGCCACCACGAGGTCTTTGACCTGCCGGCCCGCCCGCAGCAGGCCTGACAGCAACGCCTCCCCCATGTTGCCGCCGCCGATGATCGCGATTCTGGCCATGGGGGCAAGCATGGCAGACCCACGGTGACTAGCGCCCAGGCACCATCGCCAGCTGACGGGTCTGCACCACGATGCGGCCGTCGCAGTCGACGACGGTGTGGTCCTCGTCGAACCAGTCCTGGCCGATCTGCATGCACGTGCACACCACCCGCAGCCAACCGTCGGCGGGCAATCCGCGCAGGTAGGCGGTGAGTTGCACGGTGGGCGCCCAGCCGGTGCGGCCCACCGCGAAGCTCACCGGCGCCGACACGTCGCCGCACATCAGCGCAAACAGCACATCGGGAGCCATGCCGCGCGGCCGCACCCACATCTGGATCATCGGGGGCTGCCCGTCGGTGGGCTCCAGCGTCGAAACCAGCGGCCGCACGTCGCAGCCCTCGGCCAGATGCACCAGCCCGGCCATCGGATGTCCCGGACCGATCGGCGCGACGTCGGCGGGCGGTTCGGGCGCCATCAGCTCGGTGACCGGGTTGGCCGACAGCAACGGCGGGACCACGTGTTCCGGCTCGCCGAGGGTGACCACCGCGTGCACAGCAGTGCGGTCGCCCTGATTGAGCTCGACGTCGACCACGCCGATTCGCCGACCGCGCTTGCGGATCGACGTCACGAGTTGCATCGGGCCGGGGTCGGGCGCCCACAAGAAACTGCCCGACACCGCGACCGGCTGCACGTTGGGGTCACCGTGGACGGTGCGCGCGGCGTTGGCGCACAACGCCAGCATGGCGCCGCCGTGCACCTTGGGCCCAATGGTCCAGTGCTCGTTCAGCTCCCCGTCGAATACGCCGTCGACCTCCGACTGGCGCAACAGCATCGCGTCGCTGAACAGGGTTGATCCAGAGCTCATCGGTTTCCTTCGCGTCCTTGGGGCCTCAACGCAGCAGATGCGTCCGGGCGAACTGCAGCGACTCGGCCAGCATGGCTTCCCGCTCGTGGGCCGACCGCGCCGCCGAGGTGGACACTTCCAGCACGACGTGGCCCGCGAAGCCGCCGGCGGCCAGCATCTCGCACACCTCGACCACCGGTTGGCTACCCCGGCCGGGCACCAGGTGTTCGTCGGCGGGCAGCCCGCTGCCGTCGCACAGATGCAGGTGCACCAGGCCCGACCCCATCCGCTCGGCCATTTCCAGCGCGTCGCTGCCGGCGGTCGCGGTGTGTGACAGGTCCAGCGTGTAGTGCGCGTGGTTGCCGTCCAGCGGATCGTAGGACGGCGAGAACGCCGAAATGCCCAGACCGGGCCCCCCGCCCCGGCGGCGCATCCGTTCGATGGACTGCTCGGCGCCGAAGAACCGGTCGGCGCGGAACGGGAACATGTTCTCGACGGCCACCAGCACGTCGCTGGCGGCTTCCAGCTCGGCGACCTGCTCGGCGAACCCGTCGGCGTAGCGCCGCTGCCACCGGAACGGCGGATGTACGACGACGGTTTGGGCGCCCAGCTTTTCGGCGGCCCGCACGCTGCGTTCCAGCTTGGGAATCGGGTTGGCGCCCCAGACCCGTTGTGAGATCAGCAGACAGGGCGCGTGCACCGACAGCACCGGCATCCGGTAGCGCCTGGAGAGCTTGGCGACCGCGGCGACATCCTGGCTGACCGACTCCCCCCACACCATCAGCTCGACACCGTCGTAGCCGAGGTTGGCGGCATACTCGAAAGCGGCCTCGGTCCTCATCGGATAGACCGAGGCCGTCGACAGACCGACCTTGATGGCTGGGCGCACTGACCAGTTAGCCGGACTGCAACAACGCCAACGGCCCCAGCGTCACCAGTGCCCCCACCGCGACCGCGATCAACGTGCTGGCGATGTCCTCCGTCTTGCGGACCACCCGCACCCCGACCACCAGGCCGAGAATGACCAGCACCGACAGCACCAGGGCCACGATGTTGTTCCACCGCCACAGTTGGTCGAACGCGATGAACAGCCCGGCACCGAAGGCGACGGCCAGGATCGACTGCAGCACAACCAAACCGCCGCGCATCAGGGTTTCGGTGCGACCGGGCCACGCGTAGGTGTCGTCGGCGTCAGCGGCCACATCGTCGTCGAGATCGTCGATGTCGGGGTAGTCCTCGTCGACGTCGTCGCCGTAGTCTTCGTCGGCCTCAGCCTCGGCTTCGGCGTCGACGTCCGCAGAAGCGCTCTTGCCGCCGAAAAGTCGGCTGGCCGAGGAGCGCAGATACGACCGCACGTAGGCGGAGTCGTCGGTGGCCGGTTCGGCCTCCCGCACGTCGGTGTCCATCACGTCGACCGGCATGCCGGCGTAGTCCTCCAACGGATCCGGGTTCATCCCTTCGGCGCCTGCCGCGGCCCCGTCGGCGTCGTCGGTTTGCTCGTCGTCGACCGGGAGGGGTTTGCGTACCGGCAGCGGGTAGGGGCTGCGCTCGGGCCGCGATTCGCGCGCGGGCTGCGGCGGGGACTCCGGCCAGCGGGGCTGCGGTTCGGACCAGTAGGCAGTGGTGTCGGCGGTCTGGTCGTCCGTCGGCTGGTCAACCCGGACCGCGCCATTGGGGCGACGGGAGTGCGATGCGGGCGCGGGGGTCTCGTCGGGCTCGGTGTCCTCGCTGACGACCGGGATTTCGCCGGTCAGTTCAGCGACGGTGACCGCGTCGTCGTTGCCGCGCCGACGTCGACGACGGCCGGCGGGCGGCGGCGCGCCGATAGTGCCGTTCTTGGCCAGCAGTTCGGCTACCGAGATCGGCCGGCTTGAGCTGTCATTGGGTCCAGTCATGGTGTGTTGCTCCTCGATCGGCCAACAGCAGCCCGATCAGCGTGCTGGTTACCAGCATCCCGTACGGACGTCTCGACGAGGGCGGTTCCGTCGGCTTCGCTGTCGAGTTTGCGCAAAATGAGACCTTCCCGTAGCGCCCACGGGCAGATGTCCACGGTTTCGATCGACAGCGCTCGCATACTCGCCTCGGCCACCAGAGCTCCCGCCACGATCTGCGGCGCCCGCTCGGCACTCACTCCTTCCAGCTCGGCACGGTCAGCGGTCGTCATCCTAGAGATGAAAGATATGAGTTGTCTGAGGCCACTGGCGGTGAGTGTCCGCTTCACCCGGGTCCCGGCCGCCGAGGGCGCCGCGCCGGTGAGCCGGGCCAGCGACCGGAACGTCTTCGACGTCGCCACCGCGAGGTCGGGGCTGCCCGCTTCCAGGACGGTTTGGCTGGCGTCGGCCAGCTCGGAGTCCAGCCAGTCGCGCAGCATGCCGACTCGCCGCCGGCCGGGCGGATCGTCTTGCAGCCAGTCGCGGGTCAGCCGTCCGGCGCCCAGCGGCAGCGACAACGCGACTTCGGGTTCCTCGTCGACGCCGCTGGACAGCTCCAACGACCCGCCGCCGATGTCGAGGTTGATGATTCGTCCGGCACTCCACCCGTACCAGCGGCGCACCGACAGGAAGGTCAGCCTCGACTCGTCGACCCCGCGCAGCACCTGCAGCTCGACGCCGGTCTCGGCGCGCACCCGGGACAGCACGTCCTCGGAGTTCTCCGCGTCGCGAACCGCGGACGTGGCAAACGCCATCAGCTCCGCGCAGCCCGAGCTGACCGCGATCTTGCTGAACTCGTCGATCGTCGAAATCAGTTTGTCGGCGCCGCGGCGCGTGATCTTGCCGGAGCTGTCGGTGGCCTCGGCCAGCCGCAGGGTGGCCTTGGTCGAACTCATCGGCGTCGGGTGTCCACCCCGACGCGCGTCGACAACCAACAGATGGACCGTGTTGCTGCCCACGTCAAGCACACCCAATCGCACGAAACACCAGCCTACGTTGGCGTTGAGCGGACCGAACGTCGCCCGGCGACGATGCCGGGCCGTGACACGGCGCGAGGAGGAGCCGGCCAAGACAGCAGTGGTCTACCGTGGAAATCGTGACCAGCTCGCATCCCACCCATCCCGGTGAGGTCGAATTGGACTTCGCGCGGGAATGGGTGGAGTTCTACGACCCGGACAATCCCGAGCATCTGATCGCAGCCGACCTCACCTGGCTGCTGTCGCGGTGGACGTGCGTGTTCGGCACGCCGGCCTGCCAGGGCACCGTGGCGGGGCGCCCCGACGACGGATGTTGTTCGCACGGAGCGTTTTTGTCCGACGACGACGACCGCGCCCGGCTCGACGATGCGGTCTCCCAGTTGACCGACGACGACTGGCAGTTCCGCGAAAAAGGTCTGGGCCGCAAGGGTTATCTCGAGCTCGACGAGCACGACGGCGAAGAGTCTTGGCGCACCCGCAAATACAAAGGTGCGTGCATCTTCTTGAACCGGCCCGGGTTCGAGGCCGGGCCGGGCTGCGCGCTGCACGTCGCGGCGCTGCGGCTCGACGTGCAGCCGCTGACCATGAAGCCCGATGTCTGCTGGCAGTTGCCGATCCGGCGCAGCCAGGAGTGGGTGACCCGCCCCGACGGCAGCGAGATCCTCAAGACCACCGTCACCGAATACGACCGCCGCGGCTGGGGTGCCGGCGGCGCCGACCTGCACTGGTATTGCACCGGCGATCCGGCCGCCCATGTCGGCGCCAAACAGGTGTGGGAAAGCCTGGCCGCCGAACTGACCGAGCTGCTCGGCGATAAGGCCTACGCCGAACTGGCCGCAATGTGCAAGCGGCGCAGCGCATTAGGGCTCGTCGCGGTCCACCCGGCAACCCGGGCCGCCGAATAGCTGCGTCGCGCCTGCCGCCCTACTCCTCGGGGTATGCCTGCCGGAAGCACTCGACCATGCGCAGCGCGCTGGCTTCCAGATAGGCCTCGACGCTGGCGGCAGCCGTCGCCGCTTGGCGCGCCAGCACCGCGTCGGTGATCGCACTCAGCTCGGCCAGCACCGTGTCGGCGTCGTCGTAGGCGGCGGTGAGCTCGTGTTCGCGACCGCCGAAGGCGTCTTCGACCCAGCGGTACAACAATCCCAGCGCCCGGTTGCCGGTGGCGTGGATCAGCACCCGGAAGAACGCCAGGTCGGCCTCCTGGCGCGCTTCGGATGTCGTCGCGCCGCGGACGGCGGCCAGCGCCGCGCGTAGCGCATCCGCGTCGTCGACGGTGCCGCGCTCGGCGGCCAACCGTCCGATGAACCGGCCGAACGCCGCGCGGATCTCCAACACCTCGCCCAGAAAGTCCGGGCCCAGCTTGCGAACCAGCGCCTCGACCACCGCCGGGTGGGTGAGCTCGTCGGGGTCGCAGACCACGTTGCCGCTGCCGTGCCGGGCCTGAATCAGACCCATGTGCTGCAGCCGGGCCAGGCCTTGCCGCAGCGAGGTGCGGTTGACGCTGAGTTGCTCGGCGAGTTCGCGCTCCGGCGGCAGGGTCGATCCGGGCGGGAAGACGCCGTCGAGGATCGCATCGGCGATCGACGCGGCGATTTGCTCGTCGATGCGCTGACGATCCGGCGGCCGGATTGGGCTTGACTGGTTCATTGGCTCAACCAATATACTCGAGCCCCATGGACGACGAGCTGCGCTCGGCTGCCGCGCCGCGCTGGCGTGGCCAGGCCGGGCGCCTGGAAGTCTGGTACGCCACGCTCTCGGATCCGATCACCCGCGCCGGGCTGTGGGTGCATCACGAAACGGTGGCGCCGACGCAGGGGCCGCCGTACGCACACGGTTGGTCGACATGGTTCCCGGTCGACGGGCCGCCGCGCACCGAACGCTTCGGCCCTGAACCGGTTGAGCCGGCGAGCGGGCCCGACTGGTTCCGGGTCGGCGACGCGCGAATCGGCTGCGACGAATGCGCCGGCCACGCCGGGTCACTGCGATGGGAGCTGCGCTGGAAGGACGCCGGCCGTCCGCTGTGGACGTTTCCGCGTGCGGCCTGGGAGCACGGGCTGCTGCCCGGCGCCCAGGTCGTGTGCGCCCCGACCGCACAGTTCACCGGCTCGATCAGCGTCGACGACACCGTGCATCGCCTCGACGGGTGGCGCGGCGGGGTGGCCCACATCTACGGCCGCGGTAACGCCAAGCGCTGGGGCTGGATTCACGCCGACCTCGGCAATGGCGACGTACTCGAGGTGGTCACCGCGGTCTCGCACACACCCGGGTTGCGCCGGCTGCCGCCGATGGCGTTCGTGCGGTTCCGCATCGAGGGGAAGGATTGGCCCGCCGGCGGTTTGCCGGCCCTGCGGATGCGCACTGCCCTGGGGCGATCGCAAGCGCGGCGGAGCCGGGCGCAGCGGGTCGCGCCGCCAGCCCTGGGGCGATCGCACTGGCAGCTGGAGGGCCGTATCGGCCGGCAGCCGGTGCTGATCCGTGTCGATCAGCCCGAAAACCGTTGTGTGAGCTTGGTCTACACCGATCCGGATGGGGCCACCGCGGTGTGCACCAACACCGAGCAGGCCGATGTTCACGTCGAGGTCGGTGATCGCCGGTGGTCGGTGATCGGCAGCGGGCACGCCGAAGTCGGCCTGCGCGGGCAAGCGGCGCCCGTCGTCAACGAAAGGATTCCGCGATGAGTTTTCTGCTCGATCCACCGATGCTGGTCGCCTCCGGGGTGATCATCGAACGCGGTCTGCCCGCCGAGCAACGTGACGCCGCCGAAGCCGCCACGCTCGGGGTGTTCTTCGGCGGCTCGTTCGGGCTGTACAACAACGTGCCGGGGCTGGGCCTGCTGTGGCGGCCCTTCCGGGCGCAGAACGGGCGCGACTTCATGTGGAACAGCGGGGTTTTCGGCGTGCGCACCCAGCAGTTGAATTGGCCGATGCATGCGGTGGCTGCCGCGATCTTTGCCACCTACCCGATCTTCCTCAAGCTCGGCCGCCGGCTCGGACGAACATGACTGGGCTCGCCGAACGGGTAACCGCCGCGTTCGGGGCTGCGCTTCTCCCGCCGGAACGCGGCGGGCCCTCACCGACCCAGCTGGTCGAACGCGTCGACCGCTACGTCACACAACTGCCTACGACATCCCGGCGTGCGATACGCGCAGGACTGCTATCTCTTGCTGCGGCAAGCTATCTCACCACGGGTCGGTCGATGTCCCGGCTCAGCCCGGATCGACGCACCGCCGTACTGGCCCGAATCGCCGCACTCAGCCCTGATGCCGGCGCGGCAATCGAGGGGCTCAAAGCCATTGTGCTGCTGGCCAATGGCGCCGACAGCTACGCTGCGGAGTTACTGCACCGCGGAACCGAATACGACGTGGCCCGCCCCGACGCGGCACTGACGGTCACCGCGTCGACCGACGCCCCGTCGATGATCCACGCCGACGCGGTGGTGGTGGGCTCCGGGGCCGGCGGCGCCATGGCGGCCCGCACGCTGGCCCGCGCCGGCATCAACACCGTCGTGCTCGAAGAGGGCCGGCGGTGGAGCGTCGAGGAATTCCGCGACATGCACCCGATCGACCGCTACGCCGGGCTGTATCGCGGCGGGGGTGCCACGCTGGCGTTGGGCCGCCCGACGGTGGTGCTGCCGATCGGGCGGGCGGTGGGCGGCACCACCGTCGTCAACTCCGGTACCTGCTATCGGCCCCCGCTGCCCGTCCAGCAGCGTTGGCGCGACGAGTTCGGTTTGGGGCTGGCCGATCCGGCTCGGCTGGCCGGTCACCTCGACGACGTCGAGCAGACGTTGCAGGTGGCGCCCGTGCCGTTGGAAATCATGGGCAACAACGGGCGGCTCCTGCTCGAGGGCGCTGCGGCACTGGGCTGGCAAGCGGCACCCATTCCACGCAATGCGCCGGGCTGCGGCGCGTGCTGCCAATGCGCCATCGGCTGTCCGCGGAACGCCAAATTCGGGGTGCATCTCAACGCGTTGCCGCAGGCCTGCGCGCACGGCGCACAGATCGTGTCGGGTGCCCGGGTCGAGCGGGTGCTGCACTCCGGTGGTCGCGCCCGCGGCGTGCGGGCCCGGCGCTCCGACGGTACCGCCGTCGACGTGCTTGCCGACATCGTCGTCGTTGCTGCCGGGGCGACCGAGACACCGGGATTGTTGCGCCGCAGCGGACTTGGCGGCCATCCACGGCTCGGCCGCAATCTCGCACTGCATCCGGCCGCGATGTTGGCCGGCTACTTCGGCGCCGAGATCATGGCCTGGCGCGGCGTTCTGCAAAGCGCCGCGGTCGACGAACTGCACGCGACGCACGGCGTGCTGATCGAAGCGACGTCGACTCCGCCGGGCATGGGGTCGATGGTGTTTCCCGGCTACGGCACCGAACTGCTGAGCTGGCTGGAGCGGGCGCCACAGGTCGCCACGTTCGGGGCGATGATCGCCGATCGCGGTGTGGGCCGGGTCTATTCGTCGCGCGGGCAGGCACTCGTCCGCTACGACATCAGCCCGGACGACACCGCCAAGCTGATCACCGCGCTGGAAGCCATCGGCAAGCTGCTGTTCGCCGCCGGTGCCGTCGAGGTGCTCACCGGCTTGCCCGGCGCGCCCACGGTGTCGTCGCAGCCTGCGCTGCAACGCCTGCTGCGGCGAACAAACCCGAAAAGCCTGCACCTGGCTGCTTTTCACCCCACCGGCACCGCCGCCGCCGGTGCCGACGAGCAGCGCTGCCCGGTCGACGCGACGGGCCGGCTGCGCGGTGTCGACGGGGTCTGGGTCGTCGACGCCTCGATTTTGCCCAGTTGTCCGGAGGTCAACCCACAGGTGTCGATCATGGCGTTGGCGTTGGCGGTCGCCGACGAAATCGTCGCTGCCTGAGCCGGATCGGCTCAGCCGGCTGGCGCGAGCATGGCCTTCCAGCCGTCGTCTCCGACTTCGGCCGAGTTGTGGACGGCCCACGTCACGCCGTCGGGACCCATCACTTCCCCGCTGGTCGGGCTGTAGATCGCGGTGGGGCTGGCAGGGGTGTAGACACACGGGTTGGGTTGCTGGCCATTGCATTGTACGGTGCCCGTTCCCGGGCGTTGCAGTGGATCGCTGCGCGGAGGAGTCGGCCCCGGCAGCTTGTCGGCGGGAGCCGGATTCAGGCCGTTGTTGACCGAGGGCGCCGGTATCACCTGGCCGGGGTTGACCGGCTGATCACAGCGCGCTCCGGGGGCCGGGCAGTTGAGGATCTGGTTGGGATCGCCGTACCACGGGTTGGTGCCCAACGGAACATACGGCTTGTCGTCGCGGCATTCCTTCGGGGTGGCCCTGCGCTTCCCGGGAACGTCGACACACGGCAGGTTACGCGCGCCGCGCACGGCGTTGGCCGGCGTGTCCTGTGGAATCTTGCAATAGGTTCCGCTCGGTAACGGCGCACGGCTGGTATCTGCCGGAGAGCGCCACTCCGAGGCGGGGATAAAGCCGGTCAGACACGGCGGCGGATTGTTGAGCGACAAGTTGAAGTCCATGATCACCGAGCCGGGCGACCCCGCGACCGCCGTCTGTGCGATTGATGCGACTTCCGGTAAGAACACCAGCAGCTGCTCGAGGTTCTTGTTGTACCGCTTGAGCATGTCGGTGACGATGGCAAGGTTCGCCAGGGTCTGCGGTAGCGCCTCTCGCACATCGCCGAACACCGCATTGACCTGATCTGCAGTCGGCGCGGCTTGGCGCAGAATGCTTTTCACGTTTTGGTCCTTGGCGGCGATCTGCTCACCCACCACATCGAGGTTGTGGGCCCACCGTTCGATTTCGTCCGTCGAGTTGACTTGGCTGTCCAGGATCGGTGCCGAGTGGGCAATGATGTCGTCGATGTCGGCAATGTTCGACTTGAAGTCGCCGACGATGGCCTGGGTAGAGTCGACGAGTCGCTGCAGCGACGGCCCTAATCCTCCGACGGCCTGCGCTGTCTCGTCGAGCAGCGATCCGATCTTTTCTTTGGGGAGCACCGACAGTCCCCGGTTGGCGGCGTCCAGGGCCGGACCGATCTCGCTGGGGACGGTGCTTTTGGTGATGGTCTGCCCAGGCGAGAAGAACTTGCCCGGATTCCCCGTCGAGACCAGATCCAAATACTGTTCGCCGATCGCTGACACCGAATGCACATTGGCGGACGCGTCGATCGGAATCCGGTACCGCTTGTCGATGCTGAGCGTGGCCCGGACCCCCTTTTTCGTCGGCTCGACCTTGGTGACCTTGCCGATCTGGATTCCCCCGTAGGTCACGTTGGAGGTCCGGTACAACCCGCCCGAAGCCGGTAACTCGGCGGTCAGGGTGTACTGGCCGACGCCGACCTGGCTCGGGATACGCAGGTAGTACCAGCCGAGCACCACCAGCGCGACCACCGTCAAAACGGTGAACACGATCAACTGGGCACGGATCATCCGCGTCAACATCGCGTCATTCCCCCCGCTCTACCGGAGCATCGGCCGGGTTGGGGGTGTAGCGGATGTCGGGAATCATCGTGGCGGGATCGCGACCCCAGGACTGCTCGAGCGCACGCAGGGCTCCCGAGAATCCAGTACCGGTCAGAGCCGCGTTGTCGATGGTGCTCAGCGTCAGGTCCAGTGACCCGGACACGTTGATGTAGTCGCCGCGCACCACCTTGGGCAACGCGTCGAGGGTGAACGGTGGCGAAAGCAGCAGTTTCAGCGACTCCACCAGATACGGCGAGGCACGGCCGAGTTGCTTGAGCGGCCGCTGCAGTAGTTGCAGGTCTTGATGCAGGTTGTCCTGCGACGCCGACAGCGTCTTGTCGGTGACGGCGCTGATGCGGCCCACCGCGTCGACGGCTTCGACGAACCGCTGGTGCTCGTCGGCGAAATGTTTGACCAGCGGCGGCAATTCGGTGAGTGCTCGATCCAGCACGTCAGTGCGGCTGCCTAGGTACGACAGCAGCCGGTTGGTCGAGTCGATAGCTCGAGTGATGTCGTCGCGCTGCTGGTTGAGTTGGCGGGTGAAGGTGTCCAGCTTGTGTAGGAAATCGCGGATCTGTCCGGCCCGTCCGGTCAAGATGTTGTTGACCTCGTTCTGGACGACCTCCAGATTCGGGATGCCGCCGCCGCGCAGCACCATCGCTACGCTGGCCAAGGTCCGCTCGATAGAGGGATACGCCGATGAGTTTTTCAGTGGGATGGTGTCGCCGTTCTGCAGCAGTTGCGGCGACGGGTCCCGCGGTGCGGCCAATTCCACATGCTGAGAACCCAATAGGCTGGTCTGGCCGATCTTCGCGGTGGCGTTTTTGGGCAGCCGGATGCCCTTGTCCAAATCCAGTGTCAGCGTGGCGATCCAGTTCTTCAGCTCGATTGCCCGCACCGTGCCGACGAAGACATCAGCGACGAGAACCCGACTGTTGCCGTTGAGCGCCAACGTGTCCGGCATCTGGACGTAAATCGTGTAGGAGCCGGGTCCGCTGCCCGGGCCGCCGGGCAGCGGGACATTGGCGATACCGCGCCAGTTCGCACACGACGTCAGCATCACGGCTGCCGCCAGCAACGCTACGCCTTGCCAAACCCGCTGGCGCACAGCGCATGCCGCGCTCCTCGTGCGCCTCACGAGCCGGGACCTGCCGGTCCGGGTGCCTCCGCGGCACCGAGTGGGGCCTCGGCCGGCGGTCCCGGTGCCGGCGCCGGCGCCGGCGACGGCAGCGGTTGCGGATACCACGGCGGCGGCAGCGGGTTGTTCTCGTCATAGGCATTCGGTGGCCCGGTCATGTTCTGGCGTGGCGGCGGTGCCGTGATATCCGGGCCACCCATGAGTTCGGCCAACGACGCTGGCGTCAGCAAGCCGGCGGTAGCAGGCGATACCTCGACGCCTTGCATACCGGGCGCGACAATCCAGCCCGGCTCGGAATTGCGGTGCGACCACGGAGTATCCGGGGAGAAAATTCCAGGCACCGTGGTGTCCTTGTAACCTGGCGGCGGCCGCAGCCGCTCTTCTGAGTACGCGATGTTTTTGGGCAACGTATCGGCGGTGGTGAACACGTTGATCCCGAACGGGGCGTAGTTGAATTTGATCGCATCCAGGACCGGAGCCAGATACTGGGCGCAGAGTTCGGCCGAGTCCTGATACCCCAGTCGGCTGCCGGCCTGAATCATGCTGCAGATGAACTGCATTGGGTTGGCGAAGTTGACCAGCGCCGGCACGCCGGTCAAGCCGCCGTGCGCCGGCTCGTAGATCCCGAGGACATTGGCGGCCATGTGGGGCAGGATGTGTAGCGCGGTCTCCAAGCCGTCTATCGGCGTCGGTTGCACAATGGCAGTGGTCACCTCGGCGAGGTTGTTGACATCATGCGTCAGCACGTCGCGGTTCTTGGACAAAAACTCCTGGCCGGTCGACAACAAATCGTCAGTCTGCTGTATCGCGCGGGCGACCGCCTGATCCGAGCTGGTGAAGATGTTGCTGAAGTGCGCGAGTTGTTGGTTGAGTTCGACGAATTGCTGGTCGTTTCGGTGCAGCGCGTTGACAAACAAGGCCAGGCTGCGCGCCACGGCGAAAAAGTCGCCGCGGCCCTCGTTGAGCGCGGTCAGCGCCGTCGAAAGCCCGTCCAGCGTGGTATTGAGTTGCTTGCCCTTGCCCGCCAGCCCGTCGGCGAACGACTCGATAACGTCGCCGAACGGGCCTTTGGGCTGTTCGGGTGTGGGGCCCAGCTTGTCGATGATGTTGGTGACCTGGTTGCGCAAATCGTCCCACTCGACCGGTACCTGGGTGCGTTCGATGGGGATTACGGCGTTGTCGCCCATCACCGCTCCACCGTCGTAGGGCGGCTCCAACTGGATGGCGCGCGAGGCCACCAGCGTGGGATTGAGAATCGCCGCCGAGGCGTCGGCGGGCACCTTGTATTTGTTTTGGTAGTGAAAGGTGACTTTCATCTTGTCGCCGGTCGGTTCGATCGCGTCGATCGCACCCACCCGCACGCCCATGATCTGGACCTTGTCGCCGACGTAGAGCGCGTTGGCCGCCGGAAAGTACGCAACGACGGTGTTGTTGGTCAGCCGATGGTAGAGCTGCCAGCCAGCGACCATCGCGACGAGCCCCAGCACCACCACGAGCGAACCGATGATGATCGTCACTCGGGAAAGCTTGGGCAGCTGCACTTTTCGAATATCAAAAATGGTGCTCATTGGCTGCTACCTCCCGTCCCGCCGGGCGTGATGAAGGGGGCCGGCAATTGCGGGCCTGGCCCCGGTGGTGCCGGCGGCCCCGGCGGGGGCGGGGCGGGCGGCACCGCGGGTAGCGGACCCGGTCCTGTTGCTGGGCCGACCGGCTCCGTGCGCGCCCCATGCGGCGCGGGCGGCAACGGCACCGGCGTGCCCGGAACGTCGGGCGGCGCAAGGCCTTGCCGCCCGCCGCTCGGGATGCCGGGTGTCGGGGGAAGGCCGTTGGGGTTGGGCGGCGAGCTCAGCACGTCGGGCAGCGCCGGGTAGGGGCCGTTGGGTCCGAATGGGCCTTGCTCCTGGTCGATACCCGCACATGGCATCGGGTTGCCCGGACGCGGAAGCAGTTCGGGCGACGGCGTATAGGAGCAGGGCGATCCCGGCGCCACGGCCGGGCCCGGATGATCCGGCGTGCCTTCCAAGACCGGCGGCGCGGGCGGCGGCGCACCATTGGGGAACCGTGTTCCGTTGGGGTCGGGGAATCGGAACGCCGGCAGCCCCGCGCTGCGCCAGAAGTCCTCCGGGTCAAGTCCCCGCTTCTTGAACGCCGCATCCACCCACGGCTGCAGAATTTGATACGGCAGCAGGTTGGCCACCATGACTTTGAAGTACGGCCCCGAACTGACCGCCTCGCTCAGCGACGCGGTGAACCTTTGCAAGCTCGTCAATACCGAGACAAGGTCGTTTTGGTGCTTGACCAGCACGTCGGTCACCGTGCGTAGTTGCTCGAGTAGGTGATTCAGGTTCGGGTTGTCGTTGATCAGGCCCTGCACTTGCCCGGAGAATGCCGCGACATTGCCGAGCAGCGCATTGATGTCGCGGTCGCGCTGGTTGAAGGCGGCTAGTAGCGCCCGGGCGTTGACGAGCAATGCGTTGATCTGTTCACCGCGGTCCCCCAGGACGCCGGCCACTTTCCTGGCCTGAGTCAGCAGGTGCTTGATCTGGTCGTCGCGTTTGCCGAGGGTGTCGGAGAATCTGGCCACCCCGTCGAGGGCTGCGCTCAGATGCGGGGAGGTCTGGCTAACCGTCTGGGACAAGACATTCAGCGATTTTTTGACCGTGTCGATATCCCAGCCGGCGGCGGCCTTGGTGACGTCGAAGAACGCGTCGTAAATCTGGTAAGGAGTGGTGCTCTGCCCTAGCGGCAGTACTCCGTTGGGGCGCAGCTTTTCTGAGCCCCACGGTTCGACCTCGAGTACCTTTTTACCCAAAACGGTCTCGGTCTTGATCGCCAGCCGGCTCTTGGTCCCGATTGTGTGGGTGCCGGTTGAGAACTTCATCACGATGTGGTTGCCCTCGATGGCGACACTCTGCACGGTGCCGACGTCCTTGCCTGCGATGCGCACCGTGTCACCCTTGGACAGTCCACCGGTGTCGGAAAACTGCGCGTAGTAGCTCGGCTGCGCAAACAGCATCGGCACACTGCTGAAACTTTGGCCCACACCGACAACGAGGGCAGCAATGACGATGGCCATCGCTCCCACCCGTACCCGGTTGGCAGGTTCCAGCGTTCTCATTGCAGCGTGCACCTGCCAGTCGGCTGTTGGAAGAGCCGCACCGTGCGTACGGGGCCGCCCGGCTGCAGTCCGTTGAGCTTGATGGAAAGGTCGCACAGGTAGAAGTTGAAGAAGTCGCCGTAGATACCGCCGATGCGGCCGACGAGGTTGAAGGCATTCGGCGTCTGCGACACCAGGTCCTCGATCTGGTCGCGCTTGTCGACCAGCGGCTGGGCGACGGTCTCCAGGTGACTCACGGTGCTACGCACCAGGTTCCGGTTGTCGGCCAGCAGATCGGCCACGGTTCCGGCCGCTCGGCTGATATGGGCCATCCCGGCTGCTAGCGGATCGGCGCGGTTTTTCAACCCGGTGATCAAGGTTTCGATGTTGTTGACAGTCTGGTCGAACTCCTGCCGATGCCGAACTGTGGTGTCCAGCAGCGTGTTCAGGTTGTTGATCACTTCGCCGATGGCCTGGTCGCGCTCGGCCAGATGGGAGGCCAGTTCGGCGGTCTGATCCAGGATGTCGTTGATGGTTCCGCCCTGACCCTGGAACACGGTGATGATCGACGAGGCGATGTCGTTGACCTTCTGTGGGTTCAGTGCCCGGAACAGTGGCTTGAATCCGCCGATCAGCGCGTCCAGGTCCAGCGCCGGCTGTGTCCGCGCCAGTGGGATGAAACCACCCGGGGGCAGGACTGTGTTGGCCGCCTCGCCCTCGCCGCGGCCGAGTTCCAGATAGCGGTTGCCGATCAGATCCTGGTAACGGATCTGTGCTGTTGTCGACTCGTAAAGCGGCACCGAGCGGTCGACGCGGAAAACGACCAGTATCCGCTTGTCGCCGTCGATCAGGTCCACCGATTTAACTTTGCCGACCTCCACGCCCGAGGCCCGGACGAACTGGCCGGCGCGTAATCCGCTGGCGCTGCTGAATTCCGCGGAGTAGCTGTTGGTCCGGTCGAATCGGATCTGACCGAAAACCACCACGATGATGGCAGTGAACAACAGCTGCACCGACGCGATGGCGACCAATCGGATAACCGGACCGGTGATTTTCATGGGTTGATCGTGTTCTCCCCGTACTGCCGTCCCCACACGTATTCGACGGCGAGTGGCTGGTTGAGTTCGAAGTGGTTGTAGGGCGCGATGTTGATGCCGGTGTCCATCACCAGATACGGTGCCGGCCACAGATCGCGGGTGATCGGCTGCCAGCAGCCCGGCGCGCCGCCCGGCCCACCTCTGGCGTTGGCCCGCGGCAGATTGTCGGGATACACATAGGGGTTCTCCGCACCGGTGATTGCCACCCCGAGCGCCGCGGAGTACTGGTTGCCGCTCTCCAACTGGGTGATCTTGGGAACGAGGTTCGCGATATTGCGGATCGTGCAGAACAGCGCGGGGCTGTGGGTGTCGAGTAGCCGGGTAGTCGGAACCAGGTCGGCGATGACACGTTCCAGATACGGTGCGGCCCGCTCGAAGACGTCGCCGGCGGTGTTGCCGAAGCCGATCGCCGCCAACAGCGCGGCATCCAGATCGTCTTGTTGCGCGTTGATCGTGTGCGCCGTGGTCAGCGCATTGTTGATGAAGTCGACGAGATCGGGTGCCGCGTTCGCGTAGGTCTCCGTCAGCGCCGCGACTTGCCGAATGTCGTGGCGGATCGTCGGCATCCGGGCATTCACGTCGTCGAGGATGGCGTTGCCGCTGACGATCGAAGCCCCGAACTTCTTGCCTAACCCGCTTAGCGCCTCGGCAACCGCGCTCAGCGTCAGGTTCACCTTGACCGGATCGACTTGCTCGGATAGCTCCATCAGCGTCTCGAACAACGTGTTGAATTCGGTGGTCACCGACAGAGCGTTGATGACGTCGCCCGGCGAGATCGACTGGGGGGACGGGTCTTGCGGCGCGGTGAACGAAACGTATTTGTTGCCGAACACCGTGGTGGCCTGGATTTTGGCGTCGACGTTGGCCGGAATCAACTTCACATATTTCGGGTCGACATCGAGCGCCAACTTGGCCGCCGGCCTACCGTCCCGGTCAACCTCGGAAATCTCAGCAACCCGGCCGACCTCGACGCCGTTATAGGTGACCTTGGCTCCCTTGTCCATCACCAGTCCGGCCCGCGCGGTCAGCATCG
>NZ_LZKJ01000178.1 GCF_001672775.1 Mycobacterium kyorinense
ACGTAGGTCCAGGCTTCGGGTAGTGGGCGTTGGTGTGGTTGGTTGGTCAAGGTGTCGGTGATGATCTGGCGCAACAGTTCTGGTGTGGTGGGGGGTAGGTGGTGGGGGTTTTTGGTGTCGTGGTCGCCGGCGAGCAGGCGCAGGGCCAGCAGCCCGAGTTTGTAGGTGTCGGTGTAGATGGTGGCCAGTTCTTCGCCGGGGGGTGCGTCCCAGCCCGGGGTTTCCATCTGGGGCAGCGCCGAGACGGTGTTGATGCGCATGGCGTCGCAGTCGATGAAGTAGGCCGCCTCGTGGGGGCTCAGGGCGAAGAGCAGGTTTTTCGGTGAGATGTCGCCGACGCACACACCGTGCTTGTGCATGAACGCCAGCGTGGAGGCGACCTCACGCAACAACGTATAGCGTTGGGCGTCAGTGATGTTGAGGCCGCGCGCGGCTAGCACCGAGGAATGGTTGAGCAGGTGCTGAAACTCTGCGGTGGTCCGTGACACGCCACCAACGGTGGTCAGGTCGATGAAAAACTGAGCGGGGATGGCTGGCATCACGAAACCCCGTGGCCTGCCGCTTTCTTCGAC
>NZ_LZKJ01000179.1 GCF_001672775.1 Mycobacterium kyorinense
TTGACGGCATCGCGGTTTGTGGCGTGTCCGTTTGGTGGGGCTGAGGTGGCCGGGCAGCGGATGTATCGCACCGGGGACTTGGTGAGTTGGCGCGCTGATGGGCAGTTGCAGTATCTGGGCCGCGCTGATGACCAGGTCAAGATCCGCGGGTATCGCATCGAGCTCGGTGAAATCCAAACAGCTCTGGCGGGTTTGGGCGGGGTCGAGCAAGCGGCGGTGATCGCTCGCGAGGACCAGCCCGGCATCAAACATTTGGTGGGCTACATCACCGGAACAGCTGATCCCGTCGATCTGCGCACCGCACTGGCCGATCGACTCCCGCCGTATATGGTGCCAGCTGCGGTGATGGTGATCGAGGCGTTGCCGCTGACAGTCAACGGCAAACTCGACACCCGCGCCCTGCCGGCACCGGACTACCAGGATGTCGAACGCTACCGCGCCCCGGGCGATGCGATCGAGGAGATCCTGGCCGGCATCTACGCCCAGATCCTGGGGCTCGAGCGGGTCGGGGTTGATGACTCGTTCTTCGACTTGGGTGGGGACAGTATTTTGTCGATGCAGGTGGTGGCCCGGGCCCGGGCATCGGGGGTTGTGTGTCGACCGCGCGACATCTTCGTCGAGCAGACCGTAGCCCGACTGGCGCAAGTGGTCACCGTGTCCGGCGGAGAGAGCGGCCCAGCCGATGAGGGCGTCGGCCCCGTGGCGACAACGCCGATCATCGCGTGGCTGCATGAGGTGCAAACCGCTGGCGGTGTGGTGGATCAGTTCAACCAGACGGTGCTGCT
>NZ_LZKJ01000180.1 GCF_001672775.1 Mycobacterium kyorinense
CGCCCACGGCCAAAAAGTCCAAACCGCCGGCAACAACATGGCCAGCACCGACTCCGCCGTCGGCTCCAGCTGGGCCTAACCCCCAACCCACAACGTGGCCCGCACACCCCGGTGTGCGGGCCACTTTCATGTCAGCGCCCTGACGGGTGACAGGAAACCGTCAAGGATTGATACCGCAGCGTTAAGAAGACGTTAACGACTTCTCACATCGCCTTCTTCGCGGGGAACTGTGGAGACGTGGATTCGGTAGTGCGACACCACGTCAGTGGCCGGCCCCGGTGTGCGAGCCGGCTCGTTTTCCGTGAGGAGAAGTCATGTCGTTCGTGACCACCCAGCCTGAAGCCTTGACGGCCGCGGCGGCCAGCTTGCAGGGAATCGGCTCGACGTTGACCGCGCAGAACGCGGCAGCCGCGGCCCCGACCACCGGTGTGGTTCCCGCCGCTGCCGACACGGTATCTGCTTTGCAGGCAACACAATTCGCGGCCTACGGCACGCTGTACCAACAGGTCAGTGCGCAAGCAACCGCGATTCACGAGATGTTCGTCAACACCCTTGGCGCCAGCGCCGGCGCGTATGGCGCCACCGAGGCCGTCAACTCGGCGCAGGCCGCCGCCACCGGTGGCAGCGGTGGACTCCTCGGCTTGCTGACCGGATCTGCATCGGGGCCCTACGGCCTGCTGCCCGCCGCCTTGAGCAACACCGGCGTGATCGCTGCCATGCAGGCCGGCAACTTCGGCTCCGCCGCGTCGGACCTGTTCCAGTTCGGCAGCGCCGGGCTTTCCGCTCCGGGCGCAGGCGCGCTCACCGGCGCCGAGGCCGAGGCGGCGGGCGTCGGGACCGTCGCGTCAGGCGCCTCAACCGGGGCGCTGACCGGCGCCGTGGGACCGGCCTCCCCCGCGGCCGTGATGGCCAGTGCGGGCCGGGCGTCCTCGATCGCCGGCATGTCGGTGCCACCGAGTTGGGCCGGTGCGACCGCCCCGACCAGCGCGGCCCCGACGACGTTGACGGGAGCTGGCTGGACCACTGCCGCCCCGCAAAGCTCGCCGGTGACCACGATGCCGGCCGGGATGCCCTCGGTGGCGTCGGCCGGGCGCGGCGGCATCGGCTTCGGTGCCCCGCGCTATGGCGTCAAGCCCACCGTCATGCCCAAGCCCGCGGTCATCTGAGGAAGAGGTTTCAAAGAAATGGACTTTGGAGCGTTACCGCCGGAGATCAACTCCGCACGTATCTACGCCGGGCCCGGCGCGGCACCGATGATGGCCGCCGCGTCTGCCTGGAGTGCGCTGGGCGCCGAGTTGTCCACCGCGGCGGCGGCCTATGAATCGGTGATCACGGGTCTGACCAGCGAAGAGTGGCTCGGTCCGGCGTCGGCG
>NZ_LZKJ01000181.1 GCF_001672775.1 Mycobacterium kyorinense
ACCCACACTTGACTTCAATGGCCAGACCGGCCACCGAGGCATGCTCGGCAGCCCACGTAGTGAAAAACTCTGGAGCCAGCAACAATTCAGGCTCACCAAGCACGGCGCGGTGGACCCGTTGACGAATCTCAGCGGTATCATCGCCAGCGGTGCGGGCAAGGGCGACACCGGTCTGAAACGCGCCTTGCAGGCTGTGGTTGCGCACATCGCCGACAAACAACACCCCACCCGGCGCCAGCAATCGCATCGCCACCACCAACACATCGGTCAGATACCCCGCACTGGGGAAGTACTGGACCACCGAGTTGAGCACCACCACATCGAAATAGCCCTCGGGCAACCCCTCGGCCACATCGGCCGGTTGCACCCGCAACTGCACCCGATCCCCCCACGGCTGCCCAGCACTTAACGCCTGCAACCTCTCAATCGTGGGCGCAGAAAAATCGGTACCCCAATACTGCTCACACAACGGCGCGATCTGCGACAACACCAGCCCAGAACCCACGCCGATCTCCAACACCCGCCGCGGCCGCAGGGCCATGATCCGACCCACCGTGGCCGACCGCCACTCCACCATCTCCTCAAGCGGAATCGGATCATCGGTGTAGCTGCTGTTCCAGCCCCGAAAATCCATGCCAAACCCCGACACCGCAACCTCAGCGTCATAGAGCTTGTCGTAGATATGTTGCCACTGGCCAACAATTTCGGCCTCGTCATCGGCGGCAGTGACGGCCTGCTCAAGAGTCACATAGGCAACCAAATGAGAACCCGTATCACCATGGTGCACAGTGGCCGCGCCCTGAATGACCTGCGGGCAAGCCAACAAGGCATTTTCGATTTCACCCAACTCCAAACGCTGTCCACGCAATTTGATTTGGGTATCGGCCCGTCCCAGATACTCCAACGTGCCCGCCGGCGTCCAGCGCACCACATCACCGGTGCGATACATCCGCGCCCCCACACCCCCATAGGGGTTGGCCACAAACCGTTCGGCAGTCAACTCCGTGCGCCCGATATACCCGTGAGCAAGCGCGGGCCCAGCCAAATACAACTCGCCCACCACCTTGACCGGCGCCGGACTCAACCGCGCATCAAGCACCAGCGCACTAACCCCCGGGATCGGAGCACCGATGCTCACCGGCTGCCCCGCCACCAACCCAGCACAGCTAGCCCAGATCGTGACCTCAGTGGGGCCATAGGCGTTAAACATCCGCCGATCCGGCGCCCAAGCAGCCACCAACTCCCCCGCACAAGCCTCCCCACCAGTGATCAACGTGCCCAACCCATCCAGCCGAGCGCGATCCAACGACGCCAGCACCGTCGGAGTCAACAACGCCGCGCTGACCCGCTGCCCCTGCAGCAACGCAGTCAACGCCTCCCCGCCATACACATCCGCCGACGCCACCACCAACGCCGCCCCCGACGCCACCGCCAACAACCACTCAAAGACCGACGCATCAAAGGTCGGCGCGGCCACCATCAACACCCGCGCACCCGCGCACAACCCGAACACCTCACGATGAGCCGCCGCCACCCCCAGCAAACCGGCATGACTGACCGCCACCCCTTTAGGAACACCAGTAGACCCCGAAGTAAAAATCACATACGCGGTGTTATCGACCCCCAACCCAGCCAACCGCTCAGCATCGACAATCGGATCCGCACGGCCCCCACAAAGATCCAAACCATCAACACGCAGCACCGGCCGCGACCCAGCCCCCACCAAATCATCGGCACCACAAGTCAATACACACACCGCACCCGAGACATCCAACACCGCAGCGATCCGCTCCACCGGATGAGCCCGATCCACCGGCACATACACCCCACCGGCCTTGAGCACCGCCCACCACGCCACCACCAACTCCACACACCGATCCATCGCCACACCCACCGCACGCTCAGGACCCACCCCCGCCTCAATCAACACCCGCGCCAACCGCGTCGAACACCCATCCAACTCGCCATACGACAGCCACCGACCACCATCGATCACCGCCACCGCATCCGGGTCGGCAGCTACCGCCTCAGCCAACAACTGCGGCGCCACCCCCACCGGCGCACCCACCCCCACACCAGACCACCCCGCCAGCACCAGATCACGCTCACCGGCATCCAGCAACAACACCTCACCCACCACCACCGAGGCATCCACCGTCACCGCCTCAAGCACCCGCCCAAACCAACCAACCAACCGCTCAACAGTGACCCGATCAAACAAATCCGTGGCATACAACACCGCCCCCGCAGCCATCGGCGCACCCGGATCCTCAGTGGGAACCTCACTTAACTCAATATCCAAATCAAACTTGGCCGTGCGAGTAAACACCCCCAACGGCTCGACACCCACCCCATCAAGCACCATCTCAGGACGCACATTGTTCTGAAAAGCCATCGCCACCTGAAACAGCGGATGATGCGCCGCAGAACGCACCGGATTGAGCTGCTCAACCAACAACTCGAACGGAACATCCTGATTGCTATAGGCATCCAACGCCTTCTGCCGCACCTGCCCAAGCACATCACTGAACCGAAGCCCAGAACTAACACCCACCCGCAACACCCACATGTTGACAAAAAACCCGACCAAATCATCAAGCGCCGCATCCGCACGCCCAGCAATCGGCGAGCCCATCACCACGTCATCACCGGCCCCCACCCGGTGCAACACCACCGCCAACACCGCCTGCAACACCATCGAAGCCGTCGCATTATGCGCAGCCGCCACCTGCTTAACCCCCGCCCACACCAGCGGGTCAATACGCAACTCCACCGCCTCACCGCGATAACTAGGCACCGGCGGCCGAGCCCGATCCGTCGGCAACGACACCACCTCAGGCAAATCGGCCAACTCCTGCAACCAATACCGCAACTGCCCAGCAATCACACTGCCCGGATCAGACTCCACCCCCAACCACTGCTGCTGCCACAACGTGTAATCGGCATAATGCACCGCCAACGGCGCCCAACCCGGCGCCCGACCACCACAACGACTGGCATAGGCCACCCCCAAATCCCGAGCCATCGGCGCCAACGACCAACCATCAAAAGCAATGTGGTGCACCACAATACCCACCACAAACTGCTCAGGACCCACCGCAAAAATCTGCACCCGAATCGGAATCTCAACCGACAAATCAAACCGATACCCCGCCAAACCCACCAACGCCGCCACCACATCCCGCTCCGGCAACGCCACCACCGCACCATCCCCAACCCGCCACATCCCCGCCCGAGCCGGCAACACCTCCTGGAACGGCACACCATCAACATCAGGAAACACCGTCCGCAACGACTCATGACGAGCAATCACATCATCAAGCGCCGCCCCAAACGCCCCAACATCCAACGCCCCACTAACCCGCAACGCAGTCGGCATGTTGTACGTCGCAACCCCACCCTCAAACCGATCGATAAACCACAACCGCTGCTGAGCAAACGACAACGGAACATGCTGCGGACGCGGCATTGG
>NZ_LZKJ01000182.1 GCF_001672775.1 Mycobacterium kyorinense
GCTGGCCAGCTGCAGGAGGCTATTGAGGACTCGACGCGGCACTGTTTTGATTTGGCGAGCGAGATTCCGTTGCGGGCACGGCTTTTCCGTGTTGCCGAGGATGAGCATGTGCTGGTGGCGGTGGTGCACCATATCGCTGCCGACGGTTGGTCGATCACTCCTTTGGTGGCTGATCTAGGTGTGGCGTATGTCGCCCGGCGTGCCGGTGGGGCTCCGCAGTGGGCGCCGCTGCCGGTCCAGTATGTCGACTACACGCTGTGGCAGCGTGCACAATTTGGTGACTTGGACGACAGCGAGAGTTTGATCGCCTCCCAGTTGGCGTATTGGGAAAGCGCGTTGGCCGGGTTGCCCGAGCGCGTGGAGTTGCCCACTGATCGGCCGTATCCGTTGGTGGCTGATTTTCGTGGGGCCAGCGTGGCGGTGGACTGGCCGGTCGAGTTGCAGCAGCAGATTGCCCGGGTGGCTCGTGAGCACAACGCGACCAGTTTCATGGTGGTGCAGGCCGCGCTGGCGGTGTTGTTGGCCAAGTTGAGCGCCAGTTCTGATGTGGCGGTGGGCTTCCCGATTGCCGGGCGGCGTGACCCGGTCCTAGATGAGTTGGTGGGCTTTTTCGTCAACACGTTGGTGTTGCGGGTCGATGTGGCCGGTGATCCCACGGTGGCCGAACTGTTGGCGCAGGTGCGCGCGCGTAGCCTGGCCGCCTACGAGCACCAGGATGTGCCGTTCGAGGTGCTGGTGGAGCGGCTCAACCCGACTCGAAGCCGGGCCCATCACCCGCTGGTCCAGGTGTTGTTGGCGTGGCAGAACTTTGCCGGTGATCCCGTGGCCGGGCTGGGGTTGGGCGATCTGGAGCTGACCCCGCTGCCGGTGGACACCCACACCGCGCGTACGGATTTGACGTTGTCCCTCGCCGAACGTTTCACCGACAATGGCGCGCCCGCCGGGATCGG
>NZ_LZKJ01000183.1 GCF_001672775.1 Mycobacterium kyorinense
TGCGCCCGGAAGCCGAACTCGAAGGCGCCACTGCCGACGCGGTGCTCGACGGAATACTGGCCTCGGTTCCGGTGCCCCGCTAGTGGTCCTGACTGGACGCACTGGGCTGGTCGCCCTGCTCTGTGTTCTGCCGGTCACGTTATCGCCTTGGCCGGCAACGTCTTTCCTGGTGCTGCTGGTGCTGTTGCTGGTCGCGGTGGCCGTCGACGTCGGGTTGGCCGCAAGCCTCGGCGCGCTGCGGTTCAGCCGGTCGGGCCCGGCGTCGGTGCGGCTCGGCGAGTCGGCACATGTCAGTCTGCTGATCCACAACAATGGCCGGCGTCGGTTTCGCGGCCAGATCCGCGACTCCTGGCCACCCAGCACGCACACCGAACCCGCTGTGCACGCTGTCGACATCGCCGCCGGCCAGGCGCAGCCGGTGGCCAGCTGCCTGCGGCCGGCACGTCGCGGCGATCAACGCACCGCGGTGGTCACCGCACGATCGTTCGGGCCGCTGGGCCTGGCCGGGCGGCAGCGGTCGGCGCCGGTCGCCGGAACCGTGCGGGTGCTTCCGCCCTTCTTGTCGCGCAAACACCTTCCGGCGCGGCTGGCCAAGCTGCGGGAAATCGACGGACTGTTGCCGACTTTGACCCGCGGCCAGGGCACCGAATTCGACTCGCTGCGCGAGTATGTCGTCGGCGACGACGTCCGCTCGATCGACTGGCGCGCCACCGCCCGTCGCTCCGACGTGGTAGTGCGGACTTGGCGGCCCGAGCGTGACCGGCGGGTCGTCATTGTGCTCGACACCGGACGCACGTCGGCCGGCCGGGTCGGAGTCGATCCCACCGCCGGCGATCCGGGCGGATGGCCGCGGCTGGACTGGTCGATGGATGCCGCACTGCTGTTGGCGGCGTTAGCCTCCCGGGCCGGCGACCACGTCGACTTCCTTGCGCACGACCGGGTCGCGCGGGCTGCGGTGTTCGGCGCGCCGCGGACCGAACTGCTCGCACACCTCGTTGACGCGATGGCGCCGCTGCGCCCCGAGCTCATCGAATCAGACGCGCCGGCAATGGTTTCCGCGGTATTGCGACGGGTTCGTCGGCGTGCGCTGGTAGTGCTGCTGACCGACCTCAACGCCGCTGCCCTCGACGAGGGGCTGCTGCCGGTGTTGCCGCAGCTCTCGGCGAGGCACCAGGTGATCATCGCCGCGGTGACCGATCCGCGTGTCGACCGGCTCGCCGTCGGGCGCGCCGATGCTGCTGCGGTGTATGACGCGGCGGCGGCCGAATTCTCCCGCAATGACCGGCGGGCGATTGCATCCCGGCTGCGCCACGGCGGCGTCGACGTGGTCGACGCCGCACCCACCGAGCTTGCGCCCGCACTGGCGGACCGCTATCTGGCGATGAAGGCCACCGGACGGCTCTAAGGTCAGCCGGTCGGCACCACATCGGGTGCATCGGTGATGTCGCCGGTCTCCGCGGCCAGGACCGCGCGTCGACCGAAGTACCCGACGTAGGCCAGAAACGCCGCCTCGGCCGCGATCCCGATCCCGATCCGCACAAACGTCGGCAGTGGCGATGGGGTCACCGCGGCTTCGATGACACCGGAAACGAGTAACACCGCCACCAGCCCGACCGCGATCGCGACGACGGCGCGGCCTTGCTCGGCCAGCACCTGGACCCGGGGACGCTGGCCGGGCGAGATCACCGACCAGCCCAACCGCATCCCGGCGGCGGCGGCCAGAAACACCGCTGTCAATTCCAGCAGGCCGTGCGGTGTCAGCAGGCCCAGCAAGACGTCGCCCTTGCCTGCCTGGAACATCAACCCGCCGATGGCGCCGAGGTTGGCGGCGTTTTGGAACAACACAAACGGGATCGGCACTCCCAGCACGACGGCCAACGCGATGCACTTCGCGGCAACCCAGGCGTTGTTCACCCACACGTGCAGGCCGAACGCCACGGCCGGATGTTCGCTGTAATACGCGGCGACGTCATGGTTGACCAATTCGTCGATGTCACTTGGGGTTCCGATGGTGGACTGCACCTCCGGGCTGCCGGCCACCCACAGCGCGATGACGCCCGCCACGACGAAGAACACCAGACCCGTCGCCAACCACCAACGCCAGGCGCGGTAGGCCACCACCGGAAACGACACCGTCCAGAACCGGGTGAACTCGCTGCTGACCGGAGCGTGCGCGCCGGTCACCGCGGCGCGCGCGCGGGCCACCAACGTCGACAGGCGGCCGATCAGCGCCGCCTCCGAGGATGCCGAGCGCAGCATCGACAGATGCGTCGATACCCGTTGGTAGAGCTCGACGAGTTCGTCGATCTCCGGGCCGGTGAGGCGACGACGGTTACGCACCAGCTGGTCGAGCCGGTCCCAGGCGCCGCGGTGCGCAAGCACAAAGGCGTCGACGTCCACCTGCACGAGGCTAGCGGCGATCGCAAACTCGGCGAAGCCGAGTGCGGCGGGCCGCCGCCATCGGGCAGCGGCGATCGCAAACTCGGCGAAGCCGAGTGCGGCGGGTCGCCGCCAATGGGTAGCGTTCGCAGTATGTCCGAGGTGGTGACCGGCGATGCCGTCGTGCTCGACGTGCAGATTGCGCAGTTGCCGGTGCGAGCGGTTTCAGCGTTGATCGACATCGTCGTCATCGTCGTCGGTTATCTGCTCGGCTTGATGTTGTGGGCGGCCACGCTGACCCAATTCGACGACGCTGCAACTGCCGCCATCCTGATCATCTTCACGGTGCTGGTGCTGGTCGGGTATCCGCTGGCCTTCGAAACGGCGACCCGCGGCCGGACCGTGGGCAAAATCGTGATGGGGCTGCGCGTGGTCTCGGACGACGGCGGCCCGGAGCGCTTCCGCCAAGCGCTGTTTCGGGCCCTGGCCTCGCTGGTGGAGATCTGGATGCTGTTCGGGAGCCCCGCCGTGATCTGCAGTCTGCTTTCACCGAAAGCCAAACGAATCGGCGACATTTTTGCCGGGACGATGGTGATCAGCGAACGCAGCCCGAAGTCGAGCCCGCCCCCGCCGATGCCGCCGTCACTGGCGTGGTGGGCCGCGTCGCTGCAATTATCGGGTCTCAGCGCCGCGCAGGCCGAGCTGGCGCGCCAATTCCTCGCCCGCGCACCGCAACTCGATCCAGGCCTGCGATATCAAATGGCCTACCGAATCGCTGGCGACGTGATGGCGCGCGTCGCTCCGCCACCCCCGCCGGGAACTCCGCCGCAACTCGCGCTGGCCGCTGTGCTGGCCGAGCGGCACCGCCGAGAGCTGGCACGGTTGCGTCCACTGGCCGCGCCCGTCCCAGGGCCGCCTCCGCAGAACTGGCCGCCGCCGCCATCCTGGCCTGCGCCGGGCGGGGGCTTCACTCCGCCTCGTTGAGCTACTGAACTACCGTCGCCGCGACGATGGCAATGTCGATGACCAACAGCGCCAAGGCGATGACCGGAACGACGATGCCCCACCGGCGGCGCGCGGTGAAGAACGAAATGACGATGGTCAGGGCCGCGACCACCGGCGCGCCGTAGAAGAGGACACCGAAACTGATTCCGTTGGGCCCGAGGTTGGGGCACTGCTGATCACTGCAGGCTGCCGTGCTCATGACGGCGCCGAGCGTGAAGATGAGCACCGCCGCGGCGGCGGGCACCGTCAACAGCGCGAGCACCCAGTTCACCCAGACGCGCAACCGGCCACGGCCGGCGTCGCTTTGGGCTGCTGCCGGCTCGGCGCCGGGGGCGACTTTCACGTCGCGGTCTTCGTCAGTCATCGGTTGAGTGCTACCCAGCCTGCCGCGGCGGG
>NZ_LZKJ01000184.1 GCF_001672775.1 Mycobacterium kyorinense
CTGCGCGATGCTGGCGTGGTAAAGCAGTCCTTGCTGCAGCGGGGTCAGCGGCAACACGTCGGCGACGCGGTAGTGGCGGCACAACTCGTCGATCTGCGGCTGGCTCAGCCGGGCCGGCAGGATGTCGGACGGGGTGAGCCCGCCCCCGCCGCGGCGGACATGCGCGCAGATGCCGGCCAGGGCGTCAAACCACAACCGGCTGACTCGGGTGATTGCGGTGCGATCCAGCGCCGAAGGCGCCCACGTCCACGTGGCATTCAGGTGCGGGCCGGTGTCGGTGTCGATCGTGACGGCGTTGAGTTCCACGGTGTGGCCCAGCGGCATATCCAGCGACCCCGCAGCACCGGTCAACGAGAGGCCCTCCTCGCTGAAACGCCAGACATCGCCGGATGCGTAAGCCGCCGGGGCACCCAGCCGTCCGAGGTAGTTGAAGCCGATCGCCGGGTCAGAACCGGCCAGGTCCACATCGGAGTTCAAATAGCGCAGTAGACCATAGGTTAGGCCGTCGGGCAGGGCCCGCAGCTGCTCCTTGGCCTGCTTGATCACCGTGCCCAAGGCTGCGTCGCCGGCCACCACCTGCACCCAGCGCAGCCCGCCGACGTGCACCGCCACCGGGTATTTGGTGGTGAACCAGCCGACTGTGCGGGACAGGTCGACATCGGCGGCCAGCTCCTCCTGGCGTCCGTGGCCCTCGACGTCGATACCGATCGGCGCGCCGCCGGTGCCCAAGAATTGCGCCCACGCCAACGCGAAGGCGATCAACAAGATGTCCTGCACTCCAGCGTGAAATGCCGCGGGTACCTCGCCGAGCAGCATGCGGGTGGTCTCGGCGTCCAGCAATTCCGTGAGATACCCCGCGCTCGCGAACGTATCCACGTCCGGCTTCACCGCGGGCAACGTCGTCGGGGTCGCCGCGACCTGACGCCACACCTCGGCATGCTGGACGACGTCGGGGTGGCGGGCGTGTTCAGCCAGCAGTGCTCCCCACCGGGCAAACGATGTTCCCGTTGCCGGCAGCATCACCTGTCCTCCACCGCGATGCTGGGCCCAGGCGATGTTGATGTCCTCCAACACAATTCGCCACGACACCCCGTCGATAGCCAGATGGTGAATGATCACCACCAGCTGGCCGGTCGAGGCGACCCATAACGCGCTGAGCATCACCCCGGCGGCCGGGTTCAACCGCGACCGGGCCCGCACCAAGGCTTCGTCGGACAATTCCTCCACCGAGAGCAGGCACCGGCCGGCGTCCACCGATCCCGGCTCGGGCACCGTCAGGGCCCACCCGCCGGCGCCGTCGTCCTCGGCGCGCAGCCGCAGCATCGCATGCCGATTCAGCAAGGCCTGCAACACAACCGCCGCGTCGGCCTCGGTCACTCCGGCCGGAGCCTGCAGCAGCACCGTCTGGTTGAACTCGTCGACCGGGCCGTCGACCTCGGCCAGCCACCGCATGATCGGGGTGGCCACCACCGGGCCGATACCTTCGTCGACGGGCACCTCGGTCCCGGTGGCCACCGTGGCCACCCGGGCCAGCCGGGCCACGGTCTGCTCGACGAAAATATCGCGCGGACGACACACCAGGTTCGCCGCGCGGGCCCACACCACCACCTGGATGGCCGAAATGCTGTCGCCCCCCAGGTCGAAGAACGAATCGTCGACCCCGACCCGCTCCAGCCCGAGGACTTGGGCATAGATGCCCGCCAGCGTCTCCTCGATCGCGCTGGCCGGGGCGCGGTAATGATCGACATCCTGATACTCCGGAGCGGGCAACGCGCGGGTATCCAGCTTGCCGTTGACCGTCAACGGCAGCGCCTCGATCGCCACCACTGCGGCCGGCACCATGTAGGCAGGCAACCGCTCGGCCAGCGCAGCACGCAATCCGGCCGGGTCGACGGCCCCGGTCACATAACCCACCAAGCGCTTATCGCCGGGACGGTCCTCGCGGGCCATCACCACCGCCTGCTCGACCCCGTCGAGCCCGGCCATAGCGGCCTGAACCTCGCCCAACTCGATGCGATATCCGCGGATCTTGACCTGCTCGTCAGCACGGCCCATGTATCGCAGCTGCCCGTCAGCGCCCCAGCACACCAAATCGCCGGTGCGATACATCCGCAGGCCCGGTGCTTCGGCACCGCCGAACGGGCACGCCACAAAGCGCGACCCGGTCAAATCCGACCGGCGCACATACCCATACGCCAGCCCGGCGCCGGCCACGTACAACTCGCCCACCACGCCGGTCGGCACCGGCCGCAGCCATCCGTCGAGCACGAAAAAGGCCAGATGCGCCAACGGTTTCCCGATCGGGCTGACGCTGTGCTCAACATCGTCAGCGACGATTTCCCGGAACGAGGCATGCACCGTGGTTTCGGTGATGCCGTACATGTTGATCAGCCGCGGTGCTCCCGGATGGTTGTCCAGCCACGAGCTAAGACGTTGCGGTTCCAGCGCTTCGCCGCCGAACACCACCGTCTTCAGTTCGAGTTGAGGACCCAGCTCCGGTGAGAGCGCATCGACGGTCTGCAGTGCATAAAACGCCGACGGTGTCTGGCTCAACACACTGACGCGTTCTTTGACCAACAGCGCGTAGAAGTCCTCGGGCGAGCGGACCACCGAATC
>NZ_LZKJ01000185.1 GCF_001672775.1 Mycobacterium kyorinense
CCGATTCGAGCTGATCTCGCCACTCAGCCTGGAAGTAAGCAGGCGGATAGATCAGGCTGGTGGACGTCGTGGACACCACGTTGATTCCGGCCTCGAGCAATCTGAGGTAATCGGGAACCGCGCCGGCGTCGCGCTCGGGGCCGCTGGCGGTGTACACGACACAGTCCGGGCGTAGCGCAATCAGCGCCTCGGCGTCGTTGGTTGCCGCTAGGCCCATGGGGGCGCCACCGGCTAGCTCGCCTGCGTCGCGGCCATCCTTGTCGGGCGAATGCACCCAGACACCGACGAGTTCGAGATCCGGTCGTCGCCGAATTGCGTCGATCGCAATCGAACCGACCCCGCCGGTCGCCCACACGACGACTCGAATTGGTTCCGCGGCCATGAATCTCCTCAGTCAGGATCGGAACTTGCCTGTGCGTCCGCGGCGGCTGCGACCGCGCGCTCGAGGTAGGGCCAGGCGAGGTCTGGCGGTAGGCCGGCGCATAGCGGCAGGAGTGGCAAGCTCCGACCGCCACGGACGTAGTCGATCGCCTCGCCCGGTGTGAAAACGCGATACGGGCCCGGTGTTTCCCGCAACTGAGCCACGTTTTCCGCACGTGAAATGCTGGCCACCGCTATGTCGCCGTGCCGGTAGGCGGCTGCGGTCATCGCATCGTGCAACAGATATGGGCCGAGCTCCTCCCATGCTCGCTCCGGGTCGCCCGCGACGAACACCGTTGTCGGCGCGCTGCCGTCGGGAAACTGCGACACCCCCGGTTCGTTCCCATGTGCGCGGCATGCCGACTCGTAGAACTCCTTGAGGCCCGGCGGGTTTGCCTGCGCGATAAACCCCAACCCATGTCTGGCCGCCCGCTTGGCCGCCGCCCGGCTGCCACCGGCGATCATGATGAGCGGCCCGCCGTTGGTCGCACAGGGCGGCGTGACGTGAATGCGCCGACGTTCGCGGGTGACGGATCCGCCGCGCAGTAGTTCCAGCAGCAGCGCGAGCCGCTCATCGGCCAGCCGTCCGCGCTGCCGCATGTCGACGCCGAAGTGCTCATATTCCTCGCTACGGTGGCCGATACCGAAGGCGTAGGAGACGCGTCCGTTGCTGATGATGTCCAGCACGCTGATTTCCTCGGCCAGGCGGACCGGATCCCAGAATGGAATGACCACTGCCGCAAGCATTATGGCTAACCGCCTAGTGCGGGCAGCGATCGCCGATGCCAGTATCAAGGGAGTGGGCAGATGGCCGTCGTCGGCACCATGGTGCTCGGACAGCACTGCGGCGACCGCCCCGCGGGTTTCTGCCCACGAACACATCTCGATGGCCGCGGCGTAGAGGTCGCTCGTCGATGCCCCGACATCCGGTGCCCGCATATCGAATCTCAGGGTGAACATCAACGCCGCTTCTCGGACTGATGCTGCGTCAAGCATCCACTCCTCTGGGTTTGGTCCGGCGCCCCGTAAACCACGCAGACTATAACCTAATGTTTGTTCACGACGAAAGTGCCCGGCTGGGACGCGGGATTTCGTTTCGCCTGCTGCCGGAAACAATGGAGCTCGTCGCAGTAAGCTTCATTTTTCGCTCTTCGGTGGTGGCCGGTGATGATGACCGCAGCGCACCTTGCCGGAGACGGTGAAAGGAAGGTGGCCGGTGAGAATCCGTTTCGTCGCCACCGTGCTGGCAGCCTCAGTGCTGGCCGCAGGCGCCGCGGGGTGCTCGCCCCGTTCCGAACCGGTGCACCAGAAGACCGCCCGGGTGACGATCAACGGCCACACCCGTACCTCGCATGCTGTCTCCTGCAGCCAGGTGCAATGGCTGTTGACCGCTGACATCGGCGCCGCGCCCGCCCATATTCAGGCCGTCATCGATCTGGGGCAGGATCCCAAGCCCGAGTCTGTCCACATCGATAACTTCGAGGGCTTCACCGGAGTCGCCGACACTGGTGGAGGCAAGACGAAGGCCGTTTTTTCCAAGGACACCTACACCATCACCGGCACCGCCCAAGGAACTGACCCGGACAATCCGAACACGCCGGCAACCGCAGATTTCAAGATCGAAGTGAGCTGTTGACCTGATAGCACCGGGCACCCGTCGCGGCGCCTCGAAGCCGGCGATATCTGTCGGTGGCCGCTCATATCATCCGGTGCATCAGGAGAGGAACCATGACGAGACACACATGTCTGCGCTGCGGACTCGAAACCCGTTGCTCACACAGCAGTTGGCCCGACCGTCACCCGGCCGCCGCAGTCGCGTTCGCGGTGCCGGTAACCATCATTGCGCTCGGTTCAATCGCCGCCTATCCGTGGCTGTTCGTGCCACTGCTCGCGTTGGCCGGCCTGGCGTACATCGTGGACCGTGAACACCGGCGCCGCGCAGCGTTGGCCGCTCGCGCCGACTACGAGCACGGGGCGCTCGCAGCTGGCTCGGTGCCGCCGGTAGTGCCGCCGCCGGTGCAGCAGACGCATTCGCTACCGTGGCAGACCGTCCGCCTGCTGAGCACCCAGCCGCTGGGTATCCGAGAGCCTCGTTGAAGGCTGCGACCTGGGTCGCCATCATCTAGCAGCACAAATGCCGCTATCGAATGGTGCGGGCGGAGGGACTCGAACCCTCACGCTCTTTCGAGCACGGGCACCTAAAGCCCGCGCGGCTGCCAGTTACGCCACGCCCGCAAGCCCAGCGATCGTACCGCTCCGTTTGCGGCCGGATCTGCCGGTGCACCGGTAGGGCGCACCAGCGCGTCTCGACGAATTCGTCGGGCCCAAGGCGTGAGCGGTACGGTCAGGGGGTGTCCACTACACGCCGTCGGAGATGGGCGCTCGTCGCGCTCGTCATCGTCGCTGCCTGCGGTTGCCTGGCTCTGGGGTGGTGGCAGTGGACCAGGTTTCAATCGACGTCGGGCACTTTCCAGAACCTCGGCTACGCGTTGCAATGGCCGCTGTTCGCCGGGTTCTGTGTCTACGCATACCGCAAGTTCGTCCGCTACGAAGAGGTCCCGCCCGCGCCGTCGAACGACAACGCTGTGACGGAGATACCCGACGGACTACTGCCCGAGCGCCCTCAACCCGAATCGCAGCCGTCCGACGACCCCGCGCTGCGGGAGTACAACGCCTACCTGGCCGAATTGGCGAAGAACGATAAGCACAGACAACGAAGGACCACGGCATGAGCACGCCCGAGACCCCCGAAGCGCAGCAGATTTTCCCCGTAGCGAAGATCCGCACAGCGCTGGTGGGCTATCGCATCATGGCGTGGACGACCGGCGTCTGGCTCATCGCGCTGTGCTACGAGATCGTCGTGCGCTACGTCGTCAAGGTGGACAATCCGCCGACGTGGATCGGTGTGGTGCACGGCTGGGTGTACTTCACCTATCTGATCTTCACCGCCAACCTCGCAGTCAAAGTCCGTTGGCCGATCGCCAAGACGATCGGCGTCCTGCTGTCGGGCACCATCCCACTGCTCGGCATCATCGTCGAGCACTTCCAGACTCGGAACATCAAGGCACAGTTCGGCCTGTAGCCCGTCGACTGTGCGGTTTCATACGTCTGCCGCGGCGTGTCGCGGATGAAACCGCACAGTCGGGGCCGATGGGCGTCAGGGCCTACGGCGCCAGTGCCCGCAGCGCGGGCAGCAGCAGCGCCAACGCTCGGCCCCGGTGCGACACCGCATCCTTCTCCGCCGGCGTGAGCTCGGCCGCTGACCGATCAGAGCCGCACGGCACGAACACCGGGTCGTAACCGAAGCCGCCGTCGCCGCGCTGCTCGCGTGCGATCGCGCCGGGCCACTCGCCGCGCACGACGACCTCGCCGGAACCGGACACCAGTGCGCATGCCGACACAAACGCCGCGCCCCGCCGCTCGTCGGGCACATCACGCAACTGCGCCAACAGCAACGCGGTATTGGCGGCGTCCTCGCCGTGCACACCTGACCACCGCGCCGACAGCACTCCGGGCATCCCGTTCAGCGCAGCCACCTCAAGGCCGGAATCATCTGCAACACAAGGCAATCCCGTCGCGGCATACCCGTCACGCGCCTTGGCCAACGCATTGTCTTCGAAAGTCGCCCCGGTTTCCGGTGCTTCGTCGTACGGCGCAACATCGTCGAGCGACACCAGCGTCATGCTCGACAGTTCGGCTGCGTCCAGCACTCGGCGCAGCTCGGCCAGCTTCTTACGGTTGCGGCTGGCCACCAACAACTCGGTCAGGTTCCAAACGCCTTCTGCGGAGGAGGCCCCTCGGGCAGCACGCCCGGATACGGCAACGCCAACGCCTCACGTTGTGCGGCGAACAGCTTGTCGCAGGCGCCAAGCGCGGCGTCGAGCATTTTGTCCAGCGTTGAGCGTGGGAACGTCGCGCCTTCGCCGGTTCCTTGGATTTCGACCAGCGTTCCGGTGTCGGTGGCGACGACGTTCATGTCGACTTCAGCGCGCGCGTCTTCCTCGTACGGCAGGTCGACCCGGATCCGGCCGTCGACCACACCGACGCTGACCGCGGCGATCGCACACGACAGCGGCCGCGGATCGGAGAGTTTGCCCGCCGCCGACAAGTAGGTCACCGCGTCGGCCAGCGCCACATAGGCGCCAGTGATCGCGGCGGTGCGGGTTCCGCCGTCGGCCTGCAGCACATCACAGTCGACCGCGATGGTGTTCTCCCCCAACGCCGCCAGGTCGATCGCCGCCCGTAACGACCGGCCGACCAGCCGGCTGATCTCCTGTGTGCGCCCACTCAACCGGCCCTTCACCGATTCGCGATCGCTACGAGTGTGGGTAGCCGAGGGCAACATCGCATACTCGGCGGTGAGCCAGCCCAACCCAGATCCCTTGCGCCACCGCGGCACTCCCTCGGTGACGGATGCGGTGCACATGACTCGGGTCCGGCCGAATTCGACGAGCACTGAACCCGCGGGATGTGACGTGAAGCCGCGGGTGATGGTTACCGGGCGCAGCTCGTCGTCGAGACGGCCGTCTTCTCGTTTGGACACGCCGCCAACCCTAGCCGGACGCCAGCGATCAGCTCGCGTCGGTTTGGGAGTGCATGATCTCGAACGTCTCGCCGCACACCACCGCATGCACGGGGCCGTCGAACTCAGCCTTGGCTTCCCTGATCACGTCCTCGCGCGAGGTCCACGGCGGTATGTGGGTGAGCAGCAACTCCCGCACGCCCGCGTCCGCCGCCACCCGGCCTGCTTCGGTCCCGGACAGATGCAGATTGGCCGGCCGGTGCGGCGAGTGCGTCCAGGACGCCTCGCAGAGAAAGACGTCGGCGTCGCGGGCCAATTCAACAAGCGCGTCACAGCAACCGGTGTCGCCGCTGTAGACGAACGACACCCCGTCGGCATCGGTGAACCGCATGCCATACGACTCGGTCGGGTGGGCCACGAGCCGGGGCAGCACCGTCAACGCGCCCAGCGTCACCGGCTCACCGTCGACCCAGTGATGGATGTCGAAGATGTCGGAGAAGTCGTCGATCTCTCCGCCGTACGGCGACGACGCCGCCCCCAGTCGCGACCAGGTGTCGCTGGGGCCGTACATTAGCGCCTTACCGGTCGGCGGCGTCGGGTGGTAGCGACGCCAGACGAACAGTCCGGGCAAATCCAGGCAGTGGTCGGCATGTAGATGCGACAACAGCACTTGGACCGCACTGGGATCGGTTTGATGCTGCAGTGCTCCCAGTACTCCCCCGCCGAAGTCGATGACCAGCGGTGGAGTGTCCGGCGCCCGCAACAGATACCCCGATGCCGGCGAATCGGGACCCACCACGCTGCCGGAGCAGCCGAGGACGGTCATTCGCACGGTCCCTACTGTGCCATGCCCGACACCTGGTTGGCCAAGACATCTCCGCTTTACTGCAGACCGCGATCATTTCGATACACCGACCTGACGGTGGACCGGTTGAACACCGGTGACCGCGGGCCCCAAAAACCGCGCCGCCAGCCGGGTGAATGCCTCGGGGTCGCCGGTGGCTTCGAACGCTCGGGTGGCCGGCGGCGCGTCATGCGGGCGCAGCAGGTCCCGCTCGGTGAGCACCCGCACCAACTCCTTGGCGGTCTCCTCGGCGCTGGACACCAGCGTGACGGTCTCGCCCATCGCCAGCTGGATCAATCCGGACAGCAAGGGGTAGTGCGTGCATCCCAGCACCAAGGTATCGACGTCGGCGCGCTGCAGTGGCTCTAAGTAGCCCTCCGCCAGGCCAAGGACTTGGCGACCGCTGGTGACGCCTCGCTCGACGAAGTCGACGAACCGCGGGCAGGCCACCGCGGTGATCTCGGTGTCACGGGCAGCAGCAAACGCATCCTGGTAGGCGTGCGAGGCGATGGTGGCCTGCGTGCCGATCACGCCGATGCGGCCATTGCGGGTTGCAGCGACGGCGCGCCGCACCGCCGGCAGGATTACTTCGACGACCGGAACGTCGTAGCGTTCGCGGGCGTCGCGCAGGCACGCCGAAGACGCGGAGTTGCAGGCGATCACCAACGCCTTCACCCCGCGCCCGACCAGGTTGTCGCCGATGGCCAGGGCGTGCCCGCGGATTTCAGGGATGGTCAGCGGACCGTAGGGGCCATTGCCGGTGTCGCCGACGTAGACGATGTCCTCGTCGGGCAACTGGTCGATGATCGCCCGCGCGACGGTGAGGCCTCCCACGCCGGAGTCGAAAACGCCGACGGGTGCCAGTGGACGGCTCACGTCGGCAGCGCCCGGCGGCGCTCGCGCGCCTTGCGCTCGGGGCTGGACAGCAGGTAGGCGGCCAGCACTCCGGCGATCCCGCCACACAGATGCCCCTGCCAGGACACTCCCCCGCACACGTTGAGCACCGGGACGGCCCCCCACAGCACCCCGCCATAGGTGAAGAGGACCACGATGCCGATGACGATCTGCCAGCCCGACCGGATGAAGAAGCCGAACACCAGCAAAAAGGTCAGCCAACCGAAGATCAGGCCCGACGCGCCGATGTGGTCGGTCTCACCGCACGGCGAGCCGACGTTGCCGATCAGCCAGGTGCCGAAACCACCGACGATCCACACGATCGCCGTCGCCCACAGGAACCGGGACAGCCCGGCCAGCGTCACCAAAAAGCCGAGTACCAACGCCGGGCCGGTGTTGGCGATCAGATGCGCCCAGTTGGCGTGCAGCAGCGGAGCGAAGATGATGCCCCACAGCCCGTCGGTCTCCAGCGGCCGAATGCCGTTGCGGTCCAATTGATGTCCGCCGAGCTGATCGAACAGCTCGACGACGTAGAGCAGCGCCACGAAGCTGAGAATCGTGGCCCCGCCGACCACCAGCGTCGAACGTTTCTTGGGCTGCGCGGTCGACGGCACCGGGTGTCGACCCGCGCCGCTCACGCCCATAGCTGTCCTTCCAACGCGTCCTCGGCTTCGTCCAAGCTACCGACGTAGGCGCCAGTGGAGAGGTACTTCCAGCCGGCGTCGGCGACGACGAATGCGATGTCGGCGCGCTCGCCTGCCTTGAGCGCCTTGGACGCGATACCGAGCGCGGCGTGCAGCACCGCGCCGGTGGAGATACCGGCGAAGATGCCTTCGACGTCGATCAGCTCTCGGGTTCTGCGCACGGCGTCGGCGGCGCCCACCGAGTAGCGAGTGGTCAGGACGGCAGGGTCATACAGTTCCGGCACGAAGCCCTCGTCGATGTTGCGCAGTGCGTAGACGCCTTCGCCGTAACGGGGTTCGGCGGCCACGATCCGGACGTCAGGCACCTGCTCACGCAGGAACCGGCCGGTGCCCATCAGCGTGCCGGTGGTACCCAGTCCGGCGACGAAATGGGTGATCTCCGGCAGATCGGCCAGCAATTCGGGGCCGGTGCCGGAGTAGTGCGAGTCGGTGTTGGCCGGGTTGCCGTACTGATAAAGCATCACCCACGACGGGTTGGCCGCTGCCAGCTCCTTGGCGGTGGCCACGGCGGTGTTGGAACCGCCCTCGGCGGGCGAGAAGATGATCTGGGCACCGTAGAGCTGGAGCAACTGGCGTCGCTCGATCGAGGTGTTCTCCGGCATCACGCAGATCAGCTGGTAGCCCTTCAGCCGGGCTGCCATCGCCAGCGAGATACCGGTGTTGCCGCTGGTGGGTTCCAGGATGGTGGCGCCCGGCGCCAGCAGGCCGTCGGTCTCGGCCTGCTCGATCATCCGCAGCGCCGGCCGGTCCTTGATCGACCCGGTCGGGTTGCGGTCTTCGAGTTTGGCCCACAGCCGGACATGCGGTTCGTCGTCCCAGCGCGGTGACAGTCGTGGCAGGCCCACCAGCGGCGTGTTGCCTAGGGCCTGCAGCAGCGAGTCGTATCTCATGTGCCACCGGCGACAGCGGGCAGGATGGTGACCGAGTCGCCGTCGGCGATCGTCGTGTCCAGCCCGCCGGAGAACCGCACATCCTCGTCGTTGACGTAGATGTTGACGAAGCGATGCAGTTTGCCGTTGTCGACCAGCCGCTCGGTGATACCGGAGTAGTTGGCCTCCAGGTCGCTGATCACCGCCTGCAGTGTGTCGCCGCTCGCTTCGACGCGTTTCTGCCCGCCGGTGTGCGGACGCAGGATGGTCGGGATGGACACGGTGACGCTCATTGGTGCTCCTCGTAATGCTCGACGATGGTGACGGGCTCTTCGGTGACGACGCCGTCGATGATGCGGTAGCTGCGCAATTCGTGCTGGTCGGGGTCGCGGGTGGACACCAGCACGTAATGCGCGTCGGGCTCGGCGGCCAGGTTGATGTCGGTACGGCTGGGATAGGCCTCGGTCGCGGTGTGCGAGTGATAGATAACCACCGGCACCTCGTCGGCCGCATCCATCGCACGCCATACCTTGAGCTGCTCGGCCGAATCGAACCGGTAGAAGGTTGGCGAACGTTCGGCGTTGACCATCGCGATGTGGCGCTCCGGGCGATCGGAGCCCTCCGGGCCAGCCAAGATACCGCAGGCTTCGTCGGGATGGTCAGCGCGCGCGTGGGCGACCATCGCGTCGACCAGGTCGGCACGAATTACCAGCACGTTCTCTTCCTCACTTGAATGCTCCGGGCAACAGGTCCCGGTAGGTCGGTATTCCGGCCACCGACTCGGCGGCCAGCACACCGACCAGTACTGCGCGGGCCAGGCAATCGGCGGCCGCCGCGCCGACTGCGGTGATCAGCGCGGTCTCCGGGGAGAGCGCGGCCGGGGTCTCAGCCGGTGGCGCCACCTCGACGGCGCCGGTGGCGAGTGCGAATACTGTATCGCCGTCCAGTGGGGTATGCGCCGGCCGGATGGTGCGGGCCAGCCCGTCGTGGGCGGCGATGGCGACCCGCCGGCACCCGGCGGGGCTCAGCGCCGCGTCGGTAGCGACCACGGCGATTGTGGTGTTCAGCGGGCTTGCCTCTGCGTTCAGCTGGGCGAACGCCGCGATCTGCTCGGCCGGCGGCGGCGTCAGCCCGAACTCGTCGACCAGGTACGCCAGCCAGGGCAGCCCGGTGTTCGTGTCGATCGCCTCCCCCGCGGCGTTGACGACCGCGACGGCCCCGATGGTGACACCCGACGGCAGCGTCACCGAGGCCGTTCCCACGCCGCCCTTGAGGACCCCTATCCGGGCGCCGGTTCCGGCGCCGACGCTGCCGAGGGCGAAATCGGTGCCGGCCGCTTCGCAGGCGGCGTAGCCGAATTCGGCGGTCGGCCGACAATCCCAGCCGCCGACTGGCAGGTCGAAGATGACCGCGCCCGGCACGATGGGCACCACACCGCCGTCCATCGCTACACCGCGACCGCGCTCCTCAAGCCAGCGCATCACCCCGTCGGCGGCAGCCAGCCCGTAGGCACTGCCGCCGGCCAGCAGCACCGCGTCGACGTAGCGCACGCTGTTGGCCGGGTCGAGCAGGTCTGTCTCGCGGCTGCCCGGGGCGCCGCCGCGGGCGTCGACGGCACCGACCGTGCCGGGCGGCGCCACAACGACGGTGACCCCGCTGGCCCAGCCGGCACCGAGAGTGGCGTCCGGGTCCAATCGGTGACAGTGGCCCACTTGGATGCCGGCGACATCGGCGATCGAGTTCATCGATTCCCCATCAGCGCCAGCACCAGGTATTCCTGCAGGACGGTCAGCCACTGATAGACGTCGAGGTGTGGAGCCAGCGGATGGTCGTCGGGTAGCCGATCCGGGCCGTCGGGGCGGATGTCGAGCATCGTGCCCAGCGCGAGGCGAAGGTCGTTGACGGCTGCAATCCAGGCATTGGCAGCGTCTTCGGTCAGCTCGAACCGGCCCCCACCGTCTGGCAACGTATCCAACAGCTCTTGTGCCGCAACTCGTTTGGCGTCGATGATTTCCGGCTCGTGCAGACTGCGCAGCGCAGCGTTAAGGCTGTCCGCGGATTCAGACGCGTCGTCGTCGGGCTTAGAGAAGTCCGGCAGCAGTCGGCGTAGCGTCGCATTGTCCGGAGGTTCGGTGTTACCGGTGCGCATACCGGTAATCTGCTCGAGTTCATCTGCCGGAGAAGAGGATTCCCGATCTTCGAGCAGGCCCATCATCGAGCTGACCAGATTCTTGAGCAACGTCACCTCGTGCGGCGCCAAAGCGGATCGAAAACGCGGACCTTCGGCGGTGTCGACCCGCTTCCACTTGCGCACGCCCGAAGCTCACCGGTCCTGCTGCATGGTGGCCCACAGTCCGGCGGCATGCAGCTTGGACACGTCGACCTCCATGGACTCCCGGCTACCCGACGACACCACAGCTTTGCCTTCGTTGTGCACCTGCAGCATCAGTTTGGTGGCATGCGGCTCGCTGTACCCGAACAACTTCTGGAAGACATACGTCACGTAGTTCATCAAGTTGACCGGGTCGTCCCACACGATGGTGACCCACGGGCTAGCCGTGACCTCGACCGGATCAGCCTGGCGTTGCCCGCTTGTTCCCGGCTTGGTCGGCGCTGACGCAACCATGACTTCCAGGATACCGAGCAATCGCGGTAGCCACGCCAACCGATACCGTTGCGGTGTGGACCACTCGGCCTGCCCTGGGCTGCTGACCGATAAATACGAGTTGACGATGCTGGCGGCAGCGTTGCGAGACGGGACGGCTCATCGCCGGGCCACTTTCGAGCTGTTCGCGCGGCGGCTGCCGGCAGGACGGCGGTATGGGGTGGTCGCCGGCACCGGCCGGTTCCTGGAAGCGTTGCCGCAGTTCAGGTTCGACGATGCCGCGCTTGCGTCACTGGCGGATTTTCTCGATGCCGACACGTTGCGCTATCTCGGCGACTATCAGTTCCGCGGCGACGTCGACGGGTATGCCGAGGGCGAACTGTACTTCCCGGGGTCGCCGGTGCTTTCAATACACGGCAGTTTCGCTGAATGCATCGTGCTGGAAACGCTGGCGCTGTCGATCTTCAACCACGACACCGCGATCGCCTCGGCTGCTGCGCGCATGGTCAGCGCTGCGCAGGACCGCCCGCTGATCGAGATGGGGTCTCGGCGCACCCATGAGCAGGCCGCCGTCGCCGCAGCGCGTGCCGCCTACCTCGTCGGCTTTGCCGCATCGTCTAACCTCGAAGCCCAGCGCCGATACGGCGTACCCGCCGAGGGCACTGCCGCGCACTCGTTCACCCTGCTGCACACCGGTCCCGACGGCCCCGACGAGACGGGCGCATTCCGCGCCCAGGTTGACGCGCTGGGCGTCGACACCACGCTGCTGGTCGACACCTACGACGTGACGACCGGGGTGGCCAACGCGGTGGCGGCCGCCGGAACCGGTCTCGGGGCGGTGCGCATCGACTCCGGTGAGCTGGGGGTGCTGGCCCGCCAGGTCCGCGAGCAACTCGACCGGGTGGGTGCGACGCGGACCCGCATCGTGGTGTCCGGCGACCTCGACGAGTTCGCCATTGCCGCGCTGCGCGCCGAACCGGTGGACAGCTACGGGGTCGGCACCTCGCTGGTCACCGGGTCGGGGGCGCCGACCGCGAACATGGTCTACAAGCTGGTCGAGGTCGACGGCATCCCGGTGCAGAAGCGCAGCGCCCACAAAACGTCGCAGGGCGGCCGCAAGGAGGCGCTGCGACTGTCCCGCCAGAGCGGGACGATCACTGAAGAGGTCGTCTATCCGGCGGGCCATCCCCCAAAAGCCGCCGATGACTGCCGGGTGTTGACGATTCCGCTGGTCCGCGACGGCCAGCCGGTGGTTGAGGTCAACCTGGGGGCGGCGCGCACGCTGGTGGCCGCCGGCTTGAGAAGCTTGCCGTGGGAGGGTCTGATGTTGTCGGGCGGTGACCCCGCGATTCCCACGACCCAGATCCCGGCCCCGCATCACCAAACCAACCAGGAGTAACCACGACCGAGCTGTCCGTGCCTGATCTGCTGGCCACCGCCGTGGCAGCGTTGGGCGGCAGTGAGCGCAGCGGCCAATTGCAGATGGCCGCCGCCGTCGCGCAGGCTTTCGAAACCGGCGAGCATCTTGCCGTGCAGGCCGGCACCGGCACCGGAAAGTCGTTGGCCTACCTGGTGCCTGCGGTCCTTCGGGCAATCACCGACGACAGAACCGTTGTGGTCTCAACCGCCACGATTGCGCTGCAACGCCAACTCGTCGACCGTGACCTGCCACGGCTGGCCGACTCACTGACCGAGAGCCTGCCCCGGCGACCGGAGTTCGCGCTACTCAAAGGCCGGGGAAACTATCTGTGCCTCAACAAGATCCACAACGGCTCGGTCACCGAGCCCGACGACCGGCCGCAGGAAGAGCTGTTCGAGCCGATGGCTACCAGCGCGCTGGGCCGCGACGTGCAGCGCCTGGTCGAGTGGTCGTCGAGTACCGAGACCGGCGACCGCGACGAGCTTCGTCCGGGCGTGCCCGACCGATCCTGGAGCCAAGTCAGCGTCTCGGCGCGGGAATGCATCGGCGTGGCACGCTGCCCGTTCGGCACCGACTGCTTTTCGGAAAAGGCGAGAAGCCGCGCCGGCGCCGCCGACATCGTCGTCACCAACCATGCACTGCTGGCCATCGATGCCATCTCCGAAGCGGCGGTGCTGCCCGAGCATGATCTGCTCGTTGTCGACGAAGCCCACGACCTGGTCGACCGGGTGACGTCGGTGGCGACGGCCGAGCTATCGGCGACGGCGCTGGGCGTCGCCCATCGGCGCGCCGCCCGCCTGATCGATCCAGAACTCTCCGAACGCCTGGAGGCTGCGACCGCCACCCTTTCGGCGGCGATCCACGACGCGTCACCGGGACGGATCGATCGCCTCGATGACGAGATGGCCAGCTATCTGACCGTGCTGCGAGATGCGTCGGCCAAAGCCCGATCGGCCATCGACACGGCGCCGAGCGACCCGAAGGCCGCCTCGGCGCGGGCGGAAGCCGTAACCGCGCTGACCGATATCAGCGACACCGCGGCGCGCATGCTGGCTTCGGTTGTCCCGGCGATTCCTGACCGCACAGACGTGATGTGGCTGGACCACGAAGACAACCGGGGCAGTGTGCGGGCGATCCTGCGGGTGGCGCCGCTGTCAGTGGCGGAGTTGTTGCGCGGCAGGCTGTTTGAGCGCTCTACCACCGTCCTCACCTCGGCCACGCTGGCTATTGGCGGCAGTTTCGACGCCATGGCCTCGGCCTGGGGTCTGACCGGCGGCGACGACCTGCCCCGCTGGCGCGGACTCGATGTCGGTTCGCCGTTTCAGCACGTGAAGGCCGGAATCCTTTACGTTGCTGAACATTTGCCTCCGCCGGGCCGTGACGGCACCGGTTCGGCCGAGCAGCTGAGCGAGATCGCCGACCTGGTCACTGCTGCCGGTGGGCGGACGCTTGGCTTGTTCTCCTCGATGCGGGCGGCGCGGGCGGCCGCCGAGGCCATGGCCGAACGACTGGAGACCCCGGTGCTCTGCCAAGGTGACGACAGCACCGCCGCACTGGTCGAGCAGTTCGCCGACGATCCCGAGACATCGCTGTTCGGCACGCTGTCGCTGTGGCAAGGTGTCGACGTGCCGGGGCCATCGCTGTCGTTGGTGATCATCGACCGAATTCCGTTTCCTCGGCCCGATGACCCGCTGCTCTCGGCCCGTCAGCGCGCCGTCGCCGCGCACGGCGGCAACGGCTTCATGACAGTGGCGGCCAGCCATGCCGCGCTGCTGTTGGCGCAGGGCGCCGGCCGGCTGCTGCGGGGTATCGACGATCGCGGCGTGGTTGCGGTGCTCGACTCCCGGATGGCCACCGCCCGCTACGGCGGCTATCTGCGCGCGTCATTACCGCCGTTTTGGGCGACCACAGACGGCGTACAGGTCCGTCAGGCACTGGCCCGATTGCGCACCACGCTGGAGGAGAACTCTCGAGACGAGGCGACGTCCGATCCAGCTGCTGCTGGAGACGTCGCCGGATAATGCGAAATCGATTGGGCCCGGTGGCTTCACGACGGACAGCTAGCGAATAGGCGAGCAGTCGGTCGATTCTTCCAATCGGGCAGCGGAATTCGGGGTTGGTGCGCGACGTCGATCAGATAGCGACGTTGAGGCCACCCAGGCCAGCGTGATCAACGTCGCGGCGATATAGGCCATCCCCGTCCAAGCCAGATACCACGGGTGACTGCCCCGCGGCGTCATCGACTGGACGAGTCTCAGCAGCCAGGGCGGCGCAGTCAGTACCAACCATCCCCAGCCCAAGATGCGCGCCCCGGCACGCTCACGCAGCGGCCCATGGAGCAGCCAGATCATCAGCGGCAGTAACCACACCCAGTGGTGCGTCCACGAGACCGGCGACAGCAGCAACCCGAACAGTTCCACCATCAGAATGCCGCCGAGCCGGTCGGATGTGCCGACGGCGCGCCACGCCAGCAACATCAGCACCGCTGTCACGGCGAGAGCCACCACTACCGGCGGCCCATAGCCGGCATCGTGGCCGAGGATCCGGGACAGGCCGGCGCGCCAGGACTCATTGTTCAACGCTCCCACCGACCCTATGACCCGATGAGTGTCGCCGATCAGATCGGTGAAGTAGTAGCGGGCTTGGTCACCGAGGACAAGCACCGACGCGGCGACCGTGCCGGCGAACACCACCACCGCGAACACCGCGGTTGCCCACCGGCGCGCGCCCAGGAAGTACAGCCCGCTGATCGCTGGAGTCAGCTTGATCCCGGTGACGAGCCCTACCAGCGCGCCCGAAACCCACCACCGCGTGCTGCACACCGCGTACAGCACCGCCACCTCCAAAAACAGGCTGACCTGTCCCCAGTCGAAGGTGCTGCGCAGCGGTTCGATCCAGATGCCCACCGACGTCCACAGCATCGCGGTGCGATGTCCGCCGGCCGACCCGCCCAGCAGTCGCTGGCTGAGCCGCACGAGGGCGTAGACGGCGGCGACGATGCCGACTCGCCACACCCACGCCACCACCTCGAACGGCAGTAGGTGCAGCGGGAAAAACACGATCGCGGCGAACGGCGGGTACGCGAACGGCAACGGCGGGGCGACGTGACTGATGTAGCGGTAGTCATATAGCCGATGCGAGGTGCCAATGGTCGCCGCTGCCCCGACAAAGTCGTGCAGATCGCCGACGGCAGCGGCGTTGGGTACTAGCAATGTCCAGGCCAGGCGGCCGAGGATACTCAGGGCAAGCAGCAGCGGCGCGGCGTTGGTCAGCAGCGCTAGTGAAACTCGGCGACCTGGATGGCCCGACCTATCCACCGGATGCCATTTTCACCACTCGCGGATAAGGACCTGCTGGCGCAGCGCCTGAAGTCGCACAACACAATTTAACCCGGCGATGGATGGTCGCTGCCGGCGAAAAGCACGACCGGCGCCGCGTCACATTCAGATGAGCCCACGGCCACCGCCGTCGGTGCGGGCTGCGTAGTCGTGGCTACTTCCCCCGGCGGCTGGCCGAGGCGACCGATGGGTTTTAGACGGCTTGCGATGACGCCCGCGACGACCAGCAGGACGGTATAGACGATCAGGTTGAGGTTCTCTAGGAGGGGCCGCCATTGCACCGTGGGCGACATGTACAACAGGCCGACGCGCGGCACGCGGTCACGAGGAAACGAGTGTGCCCATGAGCCCATCACCGCCCACACAATCGCTACACCAGCCCACCACCACGCGTTGGTCAGCGCCCGGTGCACAAGGTAGACGACCACGGGAACGAGCCACACCCAGTGATGGCTCCAGGAAAACGGCGACACCACGGTAGAGCTCAACCCGGCAACGGCGAGGGCGAGCAGGGGTTCGCCGCGGCGATACAGCCGCACGGCGATCCACATGCTGATCGCCACCACACACGCATCGGCCAGCAGCCACGACCAGGTCGGCGGCGCCGTTCCCGAAAGGCGGGCAATCATCCCGCGGACGGTCTGGTTGGCAGCCCCCTTGAAGAGGAACCCGCGGATGTAGCCGGGGTCAACGAAATATCCCCGCCAGTACTGCCTGGAGTCGTCGGGAAGGACCAACCACCCCAGCCCGATTGTCGCGGCGAACGTGACCACGGCGACGCCGGCGGCTCGCCACTGGCGTACGAGCAGGTAGTACACGATGAAGTAGGCGGGCGTGAGCTTGATGCCCGCCGCGAAACCGATGCCGACCCCTTTGAGTCGGCTGCGCTGGCTGCGCGAGGCGTCCCAGAGCACCAGCAGCATTATCAGCAGGTTGATCTGTCCGAAGAACAGCGTGGTGCGAACCGGTTCCAAGAACGCGCAGGCAAGCGCGAGCAGCGCGGAGACGCCGGCCAGGTACGGCGTAATTCGGTAGCTCAGGATCCGAAAGCACAGCACCACGCACGCAATCAGCAACACAACATTGATGCCAGACCAGATGTACCTGTCTGCGTGATAGGGCAACCAGACCAACGGCACGAATAACAGCGCCGAGAACGGCGGGTAGATATACAGCAGCGGGCCGCCGCCCAGCGTCTTGTTGTAGAGAGGCAGGTCTTTGAGAACGTGGTAACCGCCGTCGCGGTATACGTAGTAATCCGCCCATCCCACCAATAGGCCGATATTGGGCTGCCACAACGTCACAAGTGTGGTCAGCAATACCACAGAAACGATCGCCGCAACGAGGAGGATCACCAGTGTCGACCACTGGAAACCGAGTCGTCGACGCACGGAGCGCGCATGATGCTGTGGTGACTGGGCGACCGCGTCAACTTCACACATCGACCGAGCCTCTCGGGGCCACACGGCGCTAGTTCAGATGGTTCTCTACCAGCGCAGAACGGGAAGGGTAAGCAACCAGCGACGCCGTATGCTTGGCGCACAATCCATCGCGAGGTCGCATGGCGAATAGTAGTCACGCTGGTCTGCGGCGAGCGCACCGACGGCAATGCCGACGTCACGTTATGGCTGGAGCTCGAAGGTGAATTCGTGGCCGCAGATCCGGATGCGATCGCCATCGGCGAGGGTGGCATTGGGATCCAGGCGGCGGTCCTGCACCAACACGCCGTTGGCCGACTTCAGATCGATGATCATGAAACTGCTTCCGGTATCGATGATTACGGCATGGCGACGGCTGACTTCGACATCGTCGAGCACGATGTCATTGTCTGCCAGGCGCCCTATTCGCGTAGCTGGCGCCTCTAGCGGGTAGCGCCGCCCGGCTGCATCACGCAAACCGGCAACAAGGGACCGGCGTATAAGAGCGGGATGCGCGGTGGCAAGAGCGCGGGCCGCAGTGGTTTTGCCGGCATGCTTGGTGTCCAGACGCTCCTGACGCAGAATTCGCGTGTGCAGGCCCTCGACGGTGGGTCCCGGGTCAATGCCCAAGTCCTCGGCCAGCACCGTTTTGAGCCGCCGGTAGGCCTCCAGTGCGTCGGACTGGCGTTCAGCCACGTAGTAGGCGGTGATCAACTGCGCCCACAACGGTTCACGGTAGGGATGTTCGGCAGCGAGCTCTTCAAGGTCACCGATAACGGTATGGGCGCGGCCGCAGGCGATTTCGGCTTCAGCACGGGCGATGTGAACCGACACATTGTCTTCCATCAGCGCGGTCGCGAACGGCTCGACGAAGGCGAAATCGCGTAAGTCATCCAGTACCGGCCCGCGCCATTCGGCCAGCGCGGCTGCCATATGATTGCTGGCTTGCTGGAATTGCCCCGCTGCAGCGGCGTGAATTCCCGCCGTCTTCTCGGCGATGAAACGGTCCAGATCGCAGTCGCCGTCAGAGACATTGAGCCGATAGCCGGGGGGTGCGCTGGCCAATACCGCATGTGGGTCCATGTCGGCGCTGCCCAGCAGTCCACGGAGGTTGGAGACGTAGGAGTGAATGCTTGCGCGTGCCGCCGGTGCGGGCGACTGATCCCAGGCGCCGTTGATCAGCGATGCCGTGCTGACCGGGCGGTTACGGTTGATCAGCAGCATGGCCAGTATTGCCCGCTGCTTGGGCGTGCCCAGCGCCACCGGCGTATCCGCCACGGTCAACGACAACGGTCCGAGAAGACCGAACTCGAGACGGGTTCCGCCCATCGCCTTTCCAGCCCTCCTGGTCGCCGGCGGCGTCGTCTCTTATTGTGACGCGCCCAGACCAGTCGGCGGCCATGATCGCGGATTTCGCCGATCCGCCTGCCGGCGCTGTTTTGAAAGTCGCTCGAATTTTGCCGGTAAGGTCTGCTGACAGCGTGAGAAAACTCCAAGGCGGGCCGATGCTGGGAAACACCGAACCTTGCGGTCAGGGCCCGCCGGCCGGGGTGGAGCCTCCTCAATCACTAAAGGGCCGAACAGGTCACGACCAAGCTGAGCCCCCGGCAGGCCAGATGCCGTCGCGAAGGCTCGTCGGTGCATTGCCACTCGCCGCGGTGATTGTCGTCGGCGTGGTGCTCCGTACGTTGGTGTGGTGGCCGCCGCACAACCTCTCGGGCGTGCTCGAATACGACGACGGCGTTTATTACGCCGCGGCCCGGCTGTTGCTTGACGGGTATCTGCCTTACAGCGACTTCACCATCGTCCACCCGCCCGCGGTCTCGCTCGTCCTCCTTCCCGCCGCCGTTCTCGGGTACCTCTTCGGCGACCCGGTCGGAATGGCCGCCGGGCGGGTCGAGATGCAGGTAATCGTTGCGCTCAACATCCTTCTGGTCCACCGGCTCGCCGGTCGCCTGCCGGGCGACCCGGCGACGAGCAACCGTCGCGCGCTGGTGGCCGCCGGGCTTTACGCCCTTATGCCCAACGCGGTCGTCGCCGAACAAACGATTCTGCTTGAGCCACTTGCCACCTGCGCCTGTCTCGTCGCAGTCTGGCTTCTGCTACGCCGTCACGAGCCCTCGCGGTTCGAACTCGTCGCAGCGGGCTTTTTTCTCGTTACTGCCGTCGCGCTGAAGCTGTTCGCCCTCGCATACATCGCCGCGGTCATCGGTTATCTGCTGTGGACACGAAACATGAAGTCGCTGTTGCCGCTTGGCGCAGGCGGCGCTTTCGGCGCGGCGGTCGTCGTCGCACCGTTTGTAATTTCTGCTCCAGCCGACGCCTGGCACGACGTCGTCGTCACGCAGCTCAGGCGTCCGCACAATCCATTTGTGCTCGACGGCGTGGACCGGATCGTCGACATGGTCGGACTGCGGGCAGTCGCGGTTCCCGTCGCCCTTGTGCTGCTTGCCCTTCTCGCCGCAGCAACCTTACGGCGATTCGACCCGCTCATCGCCCTGTGGGCAGCGGTGGCCGGGATTACCGGGTTGGCGTTCGCCACGTCGCCGACCTACTTCACCCACTACGGCGAGTCCCTCGGCCCGGCAATCGCTTTCCTCGTGAGCCGGTTGCTCGTCATTCGGAAGGGCGTGCTGCTCGTTACCGCGTTCGCGGTCACATTCGCGATCGGCGCCGGCACCCAACTCGGCGACCTTCGGGGCCAAGGCGATCTCCGCGCGCTCATGGCCGAAATTCCTGACGGCGCATGCGTTTACTCCGATGCGATCAGCCTCCCCTTGGCGGCAGACGTCTACACCGCCCCGACGGATCGCTGCCCGTCATACGTCGACGGGCGCGGCGTCGCGCTGACGCAGAACACCGATTGGGACAACCGCGTCAGCTTCTACCCAGCTGGATTCATCGCCGACAAACGTTGGCAGCAGGCCAATGTCGAACAGATGAGGCACGCTGACTACCTGCTGCTGCGTCATCCCCCGGCGACATTTCCTGAGTGGGACGCGGCGACCCGCGCCTATGCCTTGAGCCATTTCACATTAGCCATCGACCATTCCGATGGCCGACAGCCATTCGTATTGTGGAGGCGCACAGCGCCGGGCTAAACCAGTACGGATGTCGCCGCGGTTAGGCCGCTGGCAAGCCATGTCTTGAGCGAGAACTCGAACCTGGGAACTTACTGAGACGGTCAAGGACGTAAACGTTACTGTTAACTCTTTTCCCAAACCAGTCGCAGCGATCAGATGTATGTGATATTTGCGCTACCGGTTGCGGCGCGGGTCCGCCGTGTCCAAGGAGGTCGCACCCATGCCCGTTTTAGCAGGGCGTGACACCACACCGTGTCCGGCCACGACCACCCCGACCGGTGCACAGTGGACGCGCGAGAGCAACGACAGCAGCGATCTGACTCTCGCCCCGACCCGTCGCTCATGAGCACCATCGCCGACCCGCCGACAGACGCCTCGCGGGCGACAACGCTGCCGCTGTCCGCGCGCGACCCGCTGCCCTCTGAGGCAACGCTCTGGGCCCGGGCCCCGTCGCTTATCACCCTGGCCGTCGGCATCCTGACCGTCGTCCTCTTCGGTGTGCTCGCCTTCGAGCACCGATGGATCAGCGACGACGGCATGATCGTGGTCCGCGAGGTACGGCAGATCCTGGCGGGCGCCGGGCCCAACTACAACCCATTCCAACGCGACGAGGTGGACACCAGCCCCCTGTGGACATGGCTGGTGACTGCGGTCGCGTTCGTCGCTCGCGGTGACATTGCGGTCGATGCGGTCGTGTTCGGCCTGGTGCTCGCGGTGTCCGGCCTGGCGCTGGCGTTGCGCGGCAGTGCCAGCTTGCACCGGCAGTGCGGCGCGGCCGGCGTGCTGCTACCGATAGGCGCCCTGGTCCCACTCGGAATCCGTGGGTTTTGGGAGTTCGCCACGTCCGGACTGGAAACTGGTCTTTCCCTTTTCTGGCTCGGCCTGGCGTGGTGGCTGTTGGTGTCGGTCACCGAAGACGCAAGCCGCGCGCGGCTTACGACGGTTGCGGTCGTGGTCGGCCTCGGTCCGCTTGTGCGGCCGGACTTCGCGTTGGGCTCCGGCGTATTCGCAGTTGCGCTGCTGCTGATCGTGCGACCGGGCTGGCGCCGCGGACTCGCCTACGCCGGGATCGGCGCGTTGCTGCCGGCGGGATACCAGATCTTCCGCATGGGCTACTACGGCATCACGGTGCCGATGCCGGCCTTGGCCAAAGAGGCCGGCGGAACGCTCTGGGGGCGTGGAATCGGCTACCTCACCGACTTCTACGACGCCTACCGACTCTGGGTTCCGCTGTTATTGATCACGGTCGTCAGCATCGGAGTGCTGCTCAGCCGGACCACCATCGACCGGCGGCGTGCCATTCTGATGGCTACACCCGTGCTCACTGGCCTACTGCTGGGCCTGTATGTGGTGAAGGTCGGCGGCGATTACATGCACGCGCGCATGTGGATCCCGGTCGTCTTTGCGCTGCTGTTGCCAGTGATGATGCTGCCGGCCGGACGCGCCAGCGTGATCGGCGCCCCGCTGCTCACGGCGTGGGCGCTAGTCGCCGGGCTGACCATGCACTCGCCTTACCAGGGGCAGCAGTATGGTCCGGGCGACATCGCCAACGAACGCGCCTACGAGACGATCCACTACGCCGGTAACCCAGACCTCACCACAACCGACTCGCGTCTGCGGAACTTTGCGCAGCTTCCCACCCTGGCCAACCTGTTCAGCCGCGGCGACCGCACGCTGGTGATGAGCACCGGCGACCATGCAAATGGGCCACCCTGGACCGTCCCACTGTCGTCGTCGGTGCCGGACCGAATTGGCTTTTTCTACGACAACATGGGTACGGCCGCTGTAGTGACGCCGCTAGACGGCACGGTGATCGACGTCAACGGCCTGGCTTCCCCACTGTCGGGCCATTTGCTGCTGCAACAGCGTGGCAGGCCGGGCCACGAGAAGTGGATGCCGGTCGCGTGGGCGTTGGGTGAATACGCCGACCCCGCCGCAATCAGCAACATGACGGACAGGAAGGAAGTGACGAAGGCGCAAGCGCTTGCGGCACGGCACGCCCTGTCCTGTACCAGCCTCAAAGAACTCATGGACTCGGTGAACCAACCAATGAGCCCGGGGCGCTTTTGGCACAACCTGACCGGTTCGTTGTCCCGTACGAATTTACGGATCCCGGCTGACCCGTTCGTCGCCGAACGGCAGTTCTGTGACCAATAGCTGCGGGTAGCAGTCGGGAACCTAACGAGGTCGCTATCCACCGCGGAATTTTTTGAGAATCCTCCAAGTATTCTCCTCCATCCTGTGTGTGCTAACCGCTCAGGGCGTTAGCACACATAGTTGAAGGCACATCGCCCGGAGTCTTCTGGCATGGGAACCACAAATGAGGAAGTCATTCACTACACGCGGCACCGCCGATGGCAAGTTGCGACAGTTCCACGTTCACAATCAGCTGAATGTCGAACGGACACATGCAATCACGAAGTTGCTCACCGCATTGGTTATCGCCGTCGCAGTCGCAACGACCATTCCGCCGACCACACACGCCGCCGGTCTTCTGACCGTCGGGATGCGGCTGACATTCGGCAACCGCAACTGCTCGCTGGGATTCTTCGCCACCGACTCCGTGGGCGATCAGCTCGCCATCACCGCCGGACACTGCGCGAGCCAGCTTAACCAACGGGTGTACAACACCTTCGGCGATCAGATCGGTGAAGTCGTGGCGTGGCAGCCAGATGCCGAAGATGGTGACGGCAAACTGATTGGTTCACGCGGGTTCACGGTGGTCTACACCTACAAGACCTTCGGCATCGAGGCATTTTTCACGGGCGTGGGAACCGCCAAGGTTGGTGATCATGTGCGGCTCTATGGCGAACGGACCACGGGCACGAATGGCACGATCACCAACGTGTCCTACTCCACGGGTCGCCCGGATTTAGATCTGCTCACCGCCGACATTGTGCAGCTCCCGGGCGACTCAGGCGGTCCCTGGTTCGCAGAGGGCCCTACCTTGGTGGGCATCGCCTCCAGTGGTAATGAAGAGACCGGCGGTGGTTCCCAGGGCGCTCAGGCCCAGCCGCTCGCCTCGGTTGAGCGGGAAATCAAAACTGTTGCGCGCTACGGCGACGGCTTTTCCGTCTACACGCAAGGCTGACCAACGTTCTCCACCGCTTGGGCTCCGTCGACCGGTCATCGGCGAAATCGGCTGCAACCCGCCGGTTCCTGAGTGGTTCCTGTCAACGTTGGTACGCACGTCACGCGCCGTATCTTCGGTGGCTTGGCGGCTGGCCGCCGGCCGCGTTGACGTTTTGGCCAATGCGAAAGAAACGATCCCAATGAGCGAGTGCGGCAGTACACTTTGACCGCCGAGCTACGCCGGTTGTGCTGATCAACCCAGTCGCTCGGGGAGAGTGCGGTGTCCTGTGGTGGAGCCTAAGGGATCGATTCTTCTGGTCTACTTCGTTGCCGACGAGTCCGGCTCGATGGGCCGCAATATCGACGAACTCAACAACGGCCTCGCTTCGTTGCACGACGCTTTGCAACGAGAGTCCTTCGCCGCCGCCAAGGTTCGACTATCGGTGATCGGCTTCTCCGACACCTCGTTCACCTACCTCGAGCCGGCCGATTTGCGTGTCCTCCAAGGGATGCCGGTGCTGACAGCGCAGAGTCTGACTTCGTATGCCGCGGCGTTCGACCAACTCGCCTACCGTATCAGCGTCGATGTTCCCAGCCTGAAAGCTCAGGGCTATACCGTGCACCGGCCTGCGGTGTTTTTCTTGACGGACGGGCTACCGAACGAAAACGAAGATTGGCGGTCAGTTCGAGCGAACTTGCTATCCCAACCCGCGGCACCCAACATCCTTGCCTTTGGCATCGGGGATGCCGACGCCGCCGTTATAGGTGAGGTCGCGACCAAGCCGCACTTCGCGTTCGTTGCCGCCCGCGGGGTGGACGCGGGCGCGGCGATCTCCGAGTTCCTCACCTCGCTGACGCAGTCGGTGATCAGCTCGGGACAAGCCATCGCGTCCGGCTCGGCTGAACTGCAATTCGAAAAACCAGAAGGGTTTACCTTAGCCGTCGACGTCGTGTAGGCCAACGTCCATGATCGCGTGGCGGAACCGAAAACACGGGTCACCCCGCGACGGGAATGCTGCTGCGCCGCTCCAACCGCCTGCAGTGCCGCCAACGGCTCCCGCCCCAGAGCCCACGGCACCAAGCGCATCGGATTCTGAAGTTCCACGTGTCGCCGAAGTTGTTGGGCCCACTGCCGTTCCGCAGATCACCGTGGGATCACCGTCGCCGACGGTGGAACCATCAGCAATTGCTCCGGACTACTGCTCGTTGCCGTTTCGTCCCGATGTGGTGATCGATGGGTGGTCCACCGACGCGATGACCGTGCGCGGAGTGTCGCAGCGCGGACACCTGCATCGCTACAACGGGGCGCCACGCCAAGATGACTTCGCGATACACCTTCTTCCCGATGGACGCGTGGTTGTTCTTGTCGCCGACGGTGTTTCGGGGTCACCGCAGTCGCATATCGGCGCAAGCGCCGCCATCAAGCAAGCCGCCGAATGGCTGCACACTCAGCTGGGCGACGACATCGCCGGCACCGACTGGCTGGGCCTGCTCAAAAGCACCGCGTGGGCGCTCACCGAGCGGGCGCAACGCCTGCTGGGACTTGACAACCCCGACCCGGTACGCGCCGAGCAGGAACTCGCGACGACTTTGGTGTGCGCGATCGTCGAACCCACCGCCGCGGGAACCCTGCGAGCTTATCTGGTGAGTGCCGGCGATTCGGCTGCCTGGCTGCTCTCAGCGGGACAGTTCGTCGAGATTGTCGTCGGCAAGGTGCCCACGGAGTCCGGGATCGCCTCATCGGCGGTTATTGGATTGCCTCGCGTGCCAACCGAAGTGACACCCCAAGTGGTCGACGTGGCCAACGGCGATGTGCTGTTGATCGGCACCGACGGAATCGGTGATCCGCTGGGAACCGGGCAGGGCGGGGTGGGCGATTTGCTCCGCGAAGTCCTGACAAAAGCACCGGCGCCTTCGCTGATCGAGTTTGCCCACGCGGTGGACTTCAGCCGGGAGACCTTCGACGATGACCGAACCTTGGTTGCGGTCTGGCCACGAACGCCGGTCGTACCCGAAAGTGTGGTGCAGTCGCGGGAACCCAGCGCCGTGGAAGGTCTGCAATGACACGGCAGATGATCGAACGCGACACGTTGGCCGTGCCGACAACGTCCGAGCACGGTGCGCCAAGGATCCGCCAAGGCGGTTTTGTCAACGTTGGCGTGACTTCGACACTCGACATAACTGGCCGACGCACGCAATCGCGCCGGTCGCGCCGCCGGATATCTGTCCCGAGGAGAAGAAGCTGATGACGCAGCCACGGGGCGCCGACTGGTACCCGGACCCCAGCGGCAAGCCGGGCCGAATGTATTGGGACGGCCAGCAATGGCACAACGACATCCCGGCGACGCTGCCGCCTGCTGACCAGTCGCGTGCTCAGGAAAACGCAGCGGGCGCACAACCTCCGCGCGGCGCAGTCCTGATGCCCGCGCTTTGGGCGGTCATCGCGGCTTTGGTCGGCACGATCGCCGTTGTCGGCTATCTGCTCGTGAAGCAGTCGCACCGATCGCGACCCCCGACCGCACAACCGGCCCCGGCTGCTGCGCTTCCAACCGTGCGACCCGCGCCGACGCCAGCGCAATCAGCGCCACCGGCACCATCGTCAGGGGCGGTCCCCACGTCGACGTACTTCAAGACTCTGTCCGGGACGAGCTGCCAAGTCACCGCCGACCAGGTGACCTGCCAGACGTGTATCCCGGGCGAGGTCATCACCAACGCGTACACGTGTACTGATCCCGCACCCGAGGTTGCGGTCAACACCGCGGGCATTGTCGATCACAATCCCGCAGACATCGGCTCGTCTTCGACCATGCAGCAGCTCTCGAATGGCCAGACCTATCACGCCAACGGCTGGACGATCGTGGCCAGTGGGGGCTGGTCGCGCTTCATCAACGACGCAACCGGTCACGGAATGGCCGTCGCTGCCCAGAACTTTGACTCGTACTGACCCGGTCGACAGTGCTCGTGGGAGGTTTGCGATGACGCGGCAGGTGATTGCGCGTGAGCGGTTGGGGGTGTTGGCCAAGATCGGTCAGGGTGGTCAGGGGGTGGTGTATCGGGCGCCTAATGTGAAGACCAAGTTCGCGATGTCGATGGTCTACAAGGAATATAAGGCCGCGATGCGCGCTGGAGTTGATTTCACCGCGCTGGCGGCTATGCCTGCGTTGGTGGAAGATTCGCTGTCCTATGCCGAGGCTGAACGGCTGATCTCCAGTGCGGCCTGGCCCTGTGCTCTTGTCGAAGACGGTGGCGCCTCAACGGGCTTTGTGATGCCGGCCATTCCCGACGAGTTCTTCATCGACTTGACCACCGTCAAAGGGGTGTCACGGACCACCGCAGAGTTTCAGCACCTGCTCAACCATTCCTCGGTGCTAGCCGCGCGCGGCCTCAACATCACTGACGCCCAACGCTATACGTTGTTGCGTGAGGTCGCCTCCACGCTGGCGTTCATGCACAAGCACGGTGTGTGCGTCGG
>NZ_LZKJ01000186.1 GCF_001672775.1 Mycobacterium kyorinense
CGACGCCGGGCCGCGCCACTCACTGGTCAGCTGCGTGATCACCCTGTCGTAATCGATTGCGGCGGACTCCAACTCGGCGGCCAGCCACCGCCAGGACGACGCCGCGGACATCATCGCCGCCGACCCCGGTCCGGCATACATGCGAGCGGAGTTGACCTCTGGCGGTAACGCCCCGAAATCCAGCACTACGTCTCCTCTAGCTGGTCGCGGCGGCGTTGGCGGCTTCCGTGGCCGCGTACGAACCGGCGCTGGTGCCCAGCATGTTCACGAACATGTCGTGAATTGCCGCGGCTTGGACGCTGGCCGCCTGATACATCCGGGCATGCGTGGCGAACTGTGCCGCCGTCAGCGCCGAAATCTCATCGGCTGCCGGCGGCACTATTCCCGTCGTCGGGCCCGCCGCAGCCGCATTCTGCGCCGCCACTGACGCGCCGATAGCCACCAAATTGCGAGCCGCAGCGGATAGCACCTCCGGCTGGGTTTCTACGAACGCCACGCTGATTTCTCCTCAGTGCTCGGTCTCAACGGCCTTCACGAGCCGCTCGCTAGCGACGTTAGATGGCCGGGAGCCGACTGTGCACTACCAACGACGAGTGTTCACCTAAAGATAGAAAGAGTTCATTACTGCGTACCGCTGACGCCTCTGAACGCCTTATATCTTCATTAGTGAACTTATGTCTCAGATAGTGGATCGCAGCCGTCGCCGATGGCGAGGAAGGGCATCGCATTCGTGACTACGAGGTCGAGTAGATCGGCAGGCTGTAGCGACCGACGAGGCCAGGACGTCAAGTAGTGGATTACGGAGCATTACCGCCGGAAGTCAACTCTGGCCGGATGTACGCCGGCGCGGGCGCGGGACCGATGTTGGCGGCCGCCGCTGCCTGGGACGTGTTGGCCACCGACCTGTACACGACCGCGTCCTGCTACGGCTCGGCGATCTCCGAAATCAGTGGCCTGTGGTCGGGCCCGGCGTCGATTTCGATGGCCGCGGCCGCCGCGCCCTATATCGCGTGGATGAGCAGCAGCGCCGCCCAGGCCGACCAGGCCGCTACCCAGGCCGGGGCCGC
>NZ_LZKJ01000187.1 GCF_001672775.1 Mycobacterium kyorinense
CTATCAGGCTCGCCACGTCGACATCGACGGCTGCACCTACCGTGAGGGCCTCTCGGCGGTACGCATCGACGGCGGCGTGGCCGGCAATGTCATCCCCGATGCGGCGTCGGTGACGGTCAACTTCCGGTTCGCCCCCGACCGCTCGCCCGACGCCGCGCTGCAACACGTGCACGAGGTGTTCGACGGGCTCGAGGTGGATATCGAACAGACGGACTGCGCCGCCGGCGCGCTGCCAGGTCTGGGCAAGCCCGCCGCCAAGGCGCTGGTCGAGGCGGCCGACGGGCAGGTCCGGGCGAAATACGGCTGGACCGACGTCGCGCGGTTCGCGGCCCGCGGTATCCCGGCGGTCAACTACGGCCCTGGCGACCCCAACGTGGCCCATCGCCGCGACGAGCGGGTACCGGTCGAGCAGATCACCGCCGCCGTGGACATGCTGCGCCGCTACCTATCCAGCTGAGCGCGCTTGGCCTGCGCGGCGCCGTCGGCGGCTGCCGGATGAAACCCCGCATCGGCCAGGTCGGCGGACACGTCGGCCAGCGCGGCCGGATCACCCGCTGCCAGCGCGCGGGCGTGAGCCAGCGTGAGCCGGCCAAGCACACAGTCCACTTCGAGCGCGAGGCGCTCGGCGCGATACACCGCGCTGGTGTCGCCGAGCCGGGCGGCGTCCTGCAGCGCCCGAAGCGCGATCGCCGACTGCCCGCCGCGTTCGGCGGCCTGCACAGCTTCCCGGGCGGCGACGATGGCGCCGGTGGTGTCGCCGCGTGTCGCCTTCGACCATGCCTTGGCCAAGGCCAGCTCCGGAGCGAACAGCGCCGACTTCAGACCGTGCCGCGACTCGGCTCGGCTGAAAGCCTTTGCCGCCGCAAGCTGTTCGCCTTGCTGGCCCAGCGCCTGGGCGAGCAGGGACAGCGACAGCGGGCCCCACGAATAGCCGGTGCGCTCCAGCGTGGCCGCCGCGGGCTCCAGCAGCGCCACCGCAGTGTCGAAGTCACCCTGGGCAATCGCCACGTACCCGACCAGCACCTCGCCGATCGCCCGTCCCGGCTGCTGCAGCTCGGCGAAATCGGTATGGCGCTGCGCCAACGAGCGCGCCGCGTCCAGCCGCCCGGCCATCAGCAGCGCCGTGACTCGGGCTAACCCGCTGGTGAACCTCAACAAGCCCGGGTGCTCGGCGGCCACCGCGCGGGCGGCGAGCGCCTCGACGTCGCCGAAGCGGCCGATCCGGGCCGAGCACAGTGCCGCAGCCGAAGCCGCCCACCCGATGTCGCCGGCATGCGGGGAAGCCAGCACCTCGTCGGCCAGGCGCAAGGCGCGCAGCGGCGTACCCGCATTCATGGCAAAGGTGGCCGCCAGCCCGTCGATCATCGCCCGGGCCGCCGCCGCTGTGATCCGGTTGCGGGTGGTCTGCAGGAACGTGGTCGCGCGTTCCGGCTCGCTGAGCATCCAGAACTGGTTGGCCGCCCGCGGCAGCGCCCAGGCCATCAACTCGGTCTCCGACAACGTGTCCGGATCGACTGCGGCCAGCACTGCGCCGGCCTCCCGCCCCCGGCCCTGCCACGCCAGCGCGTAGGCCAACGCCAACCGCGCCGGCAGCCCGGCGCCGCGGTCGACCGCCGACCCGGCCAACCGGGCGGCCAACGGCAGGTCACCCAGCCGCAACGCCTCCTGTCCAGCCGCTACCAGCTCGTCGACCGGCTGCGGCGCATCACTGTCCACCGCCAGCGACGCCAACCGCAGCCGGTCGCTGACATGGGTCGACGGTTGCCGCGACAGCACCGCCACCACGTCGGTGCGCAGTCGTCGCACCCCCTGGCTGCCCAGAGCGCTCAGCGCACGTTCGGCGAACAGCGGGTGAGCGGTGTATACGACAGGATCCGCGCTCTGGCCGCCGCGCACCCGGGTCTCGGCCCCGCCGAGTTCGACGGCCTGCTCGACAGCGCCGTCGTCGGTCAGCGCGGTGAGGTCGGTCAGCGCCAGCGGCTCTTGGACCGCGAGATAGTCGAGCACCGAGCGGGCGCCGGCGGGCAGCTCGTCGAGGTAGGCGTCGACCTCGGTGGAGGACGTGGCGCCGGCGGGTGCCTCGATGTCGATGCGCCCGAGCAGGTTGTCGGTCCACAGCGCGGCGATCGCCAGCGGGGCGGCGTCGGCGCGCGCGGTGACCACCATCCGGGCCGCCCCGGCCAGAGCCAACTGGTAGACCAGCGTGGCCGAGAGGACGTCCAGGTGATGCGCGTCGTCGACGACCAGCAAAAGGTCGCTCTCCTGCGCATCGCGGGCCAGCGATTGCCGCGCCGCGCGCAACAGAGCGGCCGGTTTGCCGATGTCGGCGATCTCGATCAGATGGCTGAAGGCACCGAACGGCACGACGCGCTCGGTCGGGGTGCCGGTCACCCACTGGGTGAGCGTGGCCGGGTGCTGTTCGACGGCATGCTCGGCGGCCAACCGGGCCAACGTGGACTTGCCGATACCGTCGGGCCCCAGCACCACCGCCCCCGACTGCGCCCCGGGAACGTCGCGGTCCAGTGCCGTTTTCAGCTGGTCCAATGCGGCCGCGTGTTGGGGGACGTTCCACCGAATCGGCACCGCCGGATTTTACGGTGCCCGGCCACCGCCGGATAGCCTTTCCGGCATGGGGCGGTCCGGAGCGTGGGCGGTGTGCGTGTATTGCGCTTCGGGACCGACGCACCCCGCATTGCTGGCCCTGGCCGCCGAGGTCGGTGAGGCGATCGCGGAGCGGGGCTGGACGTTGGTGTGGGGCGGCGGAAACGTGTCGGCGATGGGAGCCCTGGCCACCGCGGCCCGAGCCCGCGGCGGCTGGACGGTCGGGGTGATCCCCAAGATGCTGGTCCACCGTGAACTCGCCGACACCGACGCCGACGAGCTGATCGTCACCGACACCATGCGGGAGCGCAAACAGGTCATGGAAGACCGCGCCGACGCGTTCCTCGCCCTGCCGGGCGGCATCGGCACGCTCGAGGAGCTGTTCGAAACCTGGACCGCCGGCTACCTCGGTATGCACGACAAGCCCGTGGCGATGCTCGACCCGAGCGGGCACTTCGACGGGCTGCGGGCCTGGCTCTACGGGCTGGTCGATACCGGCTACGTCGCTCAGGCCGCGCTGGACAAGCTGGTGGTGGTCGACGAGGTGAGCGCAGCCCTAGACGCCTGCGCACCCGGCTGAGCACGCCGGGACCACCTCGCGAGCGTGAAGCCAGGTTCACGTTCGTCGACGAGCGTGAACTCAGGTTCACGCTGGGCTAGGTTGGATGGCCCGGCTCCTCCTCAGACCGCTCCGCGGTCTGCATCGTCACCGGGCTAGGCTTGCCGCCAAGTTCAGTGGGAATGGCGAACCTAGAGAGGTGCCACGTGTCCGAAGTCGGGCTAGTCGATATCGCAAGCCGGGTGCCCGGCCTCCTAGCCGACGTGCCGGTGATGGTGCGCGGCGCGCTGACCGGGCTGCTGGCCCGGCCCACGTCCAAGGCGTCCATCGGCAAGGTGTTTCAGGACCGGGCCGCCCGCTACGGCGACCGGGTCTTCCTCCGATTCGGTGACCAGCAACTGACCTACGCCGAGGCCAATGCGACGGCCAACCGCTACGCCGCAGTGCTGGCCGCCCGCGGTGTCGGCCACGGCGACGTGGTCGGGATCGTGCTGCGCAACTCGCCCAACGCGGTGCTGATGATGCTGGCCGTCGTCAAATGCGGCGCCGTCGCGGGCATGATCAACTACCACCAGCGTGGCGAGGTATTGGCCCACAGCCTGGGCCTGCTGGACGCCAAGGTGCTGGTTGCCGAGTCCGACCTGGTCGACCCCATCAGCGAATGCGGCGCCCCCGGCGCCGAGCCGCTGACCATCGAGGAACTGGAGCGGCTGGCCGCCACCGCGCCCACCGCCAATCCGCCGTCGGCCTCGGCAGTGCTGGCCAAGGACACCGCCTTCTACATCTTCACCTCCGGCACCACCGGTCACCCCAAGGCCAGCGTGATGACCCATCGGCGGTGGCTGGCCGCGCTGGCCGCCTTCGGTGGACTGGGCCTGCGGCTGCACAGCAGCGACACGCTCTACAGCTGCCTGCCGCTGTACCACAACAACGCCTTGACGGTCGCGGTGGCGTCGGTGATCAACTCGGGGGCGACGCTGGCGCTGGGTAAGAAGTTCTCCGCGTCGCAGTTCTGGGACGAGGTGATCGCCTACGAGGCGACGGCGTTCATCTACATCGGCGAGGTCTGCCGCTATTTGCTCAACCAGCCACCCAAGCCCACCGACCGCGCACACAAGGTGCGGCTGATCGCCGGCAACGGCCTGCGCCCGGAGATCTGGGAGGAGTTCACCACCCGGTTCGGCATCGAGCGGGTCTGTGAGTTCTACGCCGCCAGCGAGGGCAACACCGCGTTCATCAACATCTTCAACGTGCCCAAGACGACCGGGATCTCGCCGCTGCCGCTGGCCTACGTCGAGTACGACCCCGACACCGGGGCCCCGCTGCGCGACGAGAACGGCCGGGTGCGCCGGGTCCCTCCCGGTGAGCCCGGACTGCTGATCAGCCCGGTCAACAAACTGCAGCCGTTCGACGGCTACACCGACCCTGCTGCCAGCGAGAAGAAGTTGGTGCGCAACGCTTTTCGTGAGGGCGACTGCTGGTTCAACACCGGCGACGTGATGAATCCGCAGGGCATGGGACATGCCGCGTTCGTCGACCGGCTTGGCGACACATTCCGGTGGAAGGGCGAGAACGTCGCCACCACCCAGGTGGAAGCGGCGCTGGGCCTCGACTCGTCGGTCGAGGAATCCGCGGTCTTCGGCGTGGAAATCCCGCGCACCGGCGGTCGCGCGGGGATGGCCGCGGTCAAGCTGCGCGACGGCGCCGAGTTCGACGGGAAAGCGCTGGCCGGCACCCTCTACAAGCAGCTGCCGGGGTATGCGCTGCCGCTGTTCGTCCGAGTGGTGGAGTCCATGGAGCACACCACGACCTTCAAGAGCCGCAAGGTGGATCTGCGTGAGCAGGCCTACGGCCCCGGCATCGAAGACCCGCTGTACGTGCTGGCCGGCCGCGACGACGGCTACGTACCGTTCTACGACGACTACCCCGACGAGGTCGCAGCCGGTAAACGACCGCACGGCTAGCGGCGCGTCAGTCGAGACTGTCGGGGGTGTGGTTGCCCTGAGCGCAGTCTCGGTGAGCAGGGCGGGCACCATAGACGGGTGCAGTCAACACTGTGCGGCCGCCCGGTCGCGGCCAACCGTCCGCTGATCATGGCGATCGTCAACCGCACCCCGGATTCGTTCTACGACCGCGGGGCCACGTTCAGCGACGACGCGGCTAAAGCCGCCGTGCACCGGGTCATCGCCGACGGGGCCGACGTCGTCGATGTCGGCGGCGTCAAGGCCGGGCCGGGGGAGCGCATCGACACCGAAACCGAGACCACCCGGGTGGTGCCGTTCATCGAGTGGCTGCGCGAGACCTATCCCGACCAGCTGATCAGTGTCGACACCTGGCGTTCCACGGTGGCCAGACGGGCCTGCCGGGCGGGTGCTGACCTGATCAACGACAGCTGGGGCGGCGTCGACCCCGAGATGCCCGACGTGGCCGCCGAATTCGGCGCGGGCCTGGTCTGTTCACACACCGGCGGCGTCTCCCCGCGCACCCGGCCCTTCCGGGTCAGCTACGGCCTGAGCACCCGCGGCGTGGTCGACGACGTGATCGCTGAAGTCACCGCCGCCGCCGAACGAGCCGTCGCCGCCGGGGTGAAGCGCGACCGGATACTGATCGACCCGACCCACGACTTCGGCAAGAACACCTTCCACGGGCTGGCGTTGTTGCGTCACGTGGATGATCTTGTGGAGACTGGCTGGCCGGTGTTGATGGCGTTGAGCAACAAGGATTTCGTCGGGGAGACTCTGGGCGTGGATCTGACGCAACGGCTGGAGGGGACCCTGGCCGCCACCGCGCTGGCCGCCGCGGCCGGCGCCCGGATGTTTCGGGTGCACGAGGTCGGCCCCACCCGGCGGGTGCTGGAGATGGTGGCATCGATTCAAGGGCGGCGCCCGCCGACGCGCACCGTGAGAGGACTGGCATGACAGAGCTGGTCGATCTCGTCGGCGACGGAATCCTGGCGGCGCTGCCCGGTGACACCTGGCTGCCCGACCGCAGCTGGAGCCAACCCAAAACGGTCGGCGAACTGGTGGCGGCAAAAGGCGGCCGCAGCATTTCGGTGGTGCTGCCCGCCCTCAACGAGGAAAGCACCATTGAATCGGTCATCGACAGCATCTCGCCGGTGCTCGGCGGGCTGGTCGACGAGCTGATCGTGCTGGACTCCGGCTCGACCGACGACACCGAGATCCGCGCCATCGCCGCCGGCGCCCGCGTCGTCACCCGCGAACAAGCGCTGCCCGACGTCGCCCCGCGTCCCGGCAAAGGTGAGGTGCTGTGGCGTTCGCTGGCGGCCACCAGCGGCGACATCGTCGTGTTCGTCGACTCCGACTTGATCGACCCGCACCCGATGTTCGTGCCGTGGCTGGTCGGTCCGCTGCTCACCGGCGACGGCATCCACCTGGTCAAAAGCTTCTACCGGCGGCCCTTCAACACCGACGGCACCGGCGGGGGTCGTGTCACCGAACTGGTGGCGCGACCGCTGCTCGCGGCGCTGCGGCCTGAGCTGGGCCGGGTGCTGCAGCCGCTGGGGGGCGAATACGCGGCGACACGGGAGCTGCTGATGTCGTTGCCGTTCGCGCCGGGCTACGGGGTGGAGATCGGCTTGCTGGTCGACACCTACGACCGGCTGGGTTTGGACGCGATCGCCCAGGTCAACCTCGGCGTACGGGCACACCGCAACCGGCCGCTCGCTGAGCTGGGCCCGATGAGCCGGCAGGTGGTGGCCACGCTGCTGTCCCGCTGCGGCATCCCCGATTCCGGGGTGGGCCTGACGCAGTTCTTCGTCGACGGTGACGGGTTCAGCCCGCGCACGTCGCCGGTGTCGTTGTCCGACCGCCCGCCGATGAGTACGTTGCGGCCGCGCTGAGAAGGCCGGGATAAGGCAGGATCGGTGACGTGGCGTTGGTGTTGCTGTATCTAGTGGTGCTGATCCTGGTGGCGATTGTGCTGTTCGGCGTGGCCAGCATGCTGTACGGCCGCGGCGAGCAGCTGCCGCCGCTACCCGGGGCGACAACCGCGACGGTGCTGCCGGCGTCCGGTGTCACCGGAGCCGACGTCGACGCGGTGAAGTTCAGCCAGGTGCTGCGCGGCTACAAGACCAGCGAGGTCGACTGGGTACTGGACCGGCTCGGCCGGGAGCTCGACCAGTTGCGCGGGCAGCTCGCCTCGGTGCAGGCCGGACAAGCCGACGCCGAGAAGGACCCCGAGTGATCGACGACGGGCGCAGCCGCTGCGGCTGGGCGATCGGGGACCTCTACCGCGACTACCACGACAACGAATGGGGCCGGCCGCTGTATGGCCGGGTGCCGCTGTTCGAGCGGCTGAGCCTGGAGGCGTTTCAAAGCGGGCTGTCCTGGCTGACCATCCTGAAGAAGCGGGAAAACTTCCGGCGCGTCTTCTCCGGTTTCGACATCGAGGCCGTCGCCCGCTACACCGATGCCGACGTGGCCCGGCTGATGACCGACGAATCCATCGTGCGCAACCGCGCCAAGATCGAGGCGACGATCGCCAACGCGCGCGCCGCCGTCGACGTTGATATTTCCGACCTGTTGTGGTCGTTTGCGCCGCCGCCGCGACCCGCGTCGCGAAGACCCGCCGACTCTTCTGAAGTGCCGTCGACGACTGCGGAATCCACCGCGATGGCCCGAGAATTGAAGCGGCGCGGATTCCGGTTCGTGGGACCCACCACCGCCTACGCCTTGATGCAGGCGACCGGGATGGTCGACGACCACCTGCGCACCTGCTGGGTGCCGTCGACGGGCGGGTTAGACACGCCCGCGTAGGCCCGCAGCCGGGTCTTGTACACCCCGTCGGTGTCGATAGGGAACAATAGGGGAGTGAATTGGCAGTTCAGCGCTGGATATGGGAACGGCGGGGCGTATCCGGCGTCGACCAGGTCCGTGACGGCGGGCCAGCTCGAACCTGGAGGGAGCACTCGATGGCGGCGATGAAGCCCCGGACCGGTGATGGTCCGCTGGAAGCGACCAAGGAGGGGCGCGGCATCGTGATGCGGGTACCGCTGGAGGGCGGTGGCCGACTCGTCGTGGAGCTGACGCCCGACGAAGCCGCCGCACTCGGCGACGAACTCAAAGGCGTCACCAGCTGAGCGCCCGCCGCTAGCTACCCACCTTTTGATAGATCTCCAACGTCTGCTCGGCGATCTGCGCCCAGGAGAATTCCGCGATAGCCCGCTGCCGCCCGGCCTGTCCGTAGCGCTGCGCCCGCTCGGGGTCGCCGACCAACGCGTTGACCGCCTCGGCCAGGCGGCGCTGGTAACCGGCTGAATCGTCTGGGTCGTAGTGGACCAGCGAGCCGGTGACCCCGTCGGCCACCACCTCGGGTATCCCGCCGACATCGGAGGCCACCACTGCCGTCGCGCAGGCCATCGCTTCCAGGTTGACGATCCCCAACGGCTCGTACACCGACGGGCATACGAAAACCGTTGCTGCCGAGAAGATTTCACGAAGCTTCGGGATGGGAAGCATTTCCCGGACCCAGAACACGCCGTGGCGCCGCTGGGCGAGTTCGGCGACGGCCGCCGAGGCTTCAGCGGCGATCTCGGGGGTGTCGGGCGCGCCGGCGCACAACACCACCTGCACCTCGGGACTGAACCGGTGGGCGGCGGCCAACAGGTGACCGACGCCCTTCTGCCGGGTGATCCGCCCGACGAACGCCACAGTGGGCCGCCGCGGGTCGACCCCTAGTTCGGTCAGCAGCGACTCGCCCGGTTCCGGCTCGGCGGGATACCACACGTCGGTGTCGATACCGTTGTGCACCACATGCACCCGGGACGGATCCAGTGCCGGATAGGTGGACAAGACGTCGTCGCGCATCCCAGAGCTGACGGCGATCACCGCATCGGCTGCGCTGACGGCGGTGCGTTCCACCCAGGACGACAGCCGATAGCCGCCGCCGAGCTGTTCGGCCTTCCACGGCCGCAACGGTTCCAGCGAATGCGCAGTCAGCACATGCGGAATGTCGTAGAGCAGCCCCGCCAAGTGCCCGGCCAAGCCGGTGTACCAGGTGTGGCTGTGCACCACGTCGGCGTCCACGGCGGCGTTGGCCATCACCAAGTCGGCGGACAGCGTCGCCAGGGCCGGATTTGCGCCGTGTAGCCGCGAGTCGGGCTGGTAAACGAACGCTTCCGACCGGGGCGCACCCATACAGTGCACGTCGACGCGGCACAGGTTGCGCAGTTGCGCGACCAGTTCGGTGACGTGCACCCCGGCGCCGCCGTACACCTCCGGGGGATATTCCCGAGTCATCATCGCCACCCGCATACCCCGCACGGTAACGGTTGCGGCGCGTGGCGCCGAGCCAAATACCTTGACAGACAGCCCGTCCACGCAGGCCAATCAGGCGATTGACGTGGCAGCGGTGTTCAGCGGCCGATAGGTTTGAAACCATGAGGGAAGCGCCACACGTGCTGGGCATCGTCCTGGCCGGCGGGGAGGGCAAGCGGTTGTATCCGCTGACCGCAGACCGGGCCAAACCCGCGGTTCCCTTCGGCGGCGCCTACCGGCTGATCGACTTCGTGCTGTCCAACCTCGTCAACGCCCGCTACCTGCGGATCTGTGTTCTCACCCAATACAAGTCGCATTCGCTGGACCGGCACATCTCACAGAACTGGCGGCTGAGCGGCCTGGCCGGCGAGTACATCACCCCGGTTCCGGCGCAGCAGCGGCTCGGCCCGCGCTGGTACACCGGCTCCGCCGACGCGATCTACCAGTCGATGAACCTGATTTTCGACGAAGATCCGGAATACATCGTGGTTTTCGGAGCCGACCACGTCTACCGGATGGACCCCGAGCAGATGCTGCGATTCCACATTCGCAGCGGGGCGGGCGCGACGGTGGCCGGGATCCGGGTGCCGCGCGCGGAGGCCACCGCATTCGGGTGTCTGGACGCCGACGAGTCGGGCCGCATCCGCAGCTTCGTCGAGAAACCGACCGAGCCACCGGGCACGCCCGATGATCCTGAGGCCACGTTCGTCTCGATGGGCAACTACATCTTCACCACCAAGGTGCTCATCGACGCCATCCGCGCCGACGCCGAAGATGACCACTCCGACCACGACATGGGCGGTGACATCATTCCGCGGCTGGTGTCCGACGGGATGGCCGCCGTCTACGACTTCTCCGACAACGAGGTGCCCGGTGCCACCGATCGCGATCGGGGCTATTGGCGCGACGTGGGGACGCTGGACGCCTTCTACGACGCCCACATGGACCTGGTATCGGTGCATCCGGTGTTCAATCTGTACAACCGACGCTGGCCGATTCACGGCGCAACGGAAAACCTGGCGCCGGCGAAGTTCGTCAACGGCGGCTCCGCGCAGGAGTCGGTGGTGGGCGCGGGCAGCATCATCTCGGCGGCCTCGGTGCGCAATTCGGTGCTGTCGTCGAACGTCGTCGTCGACGACGGCGCGATCGTGGAGGGCAGCGTGATCATGCCGGGCACCCGGGTGGGTCGCGGGGCGGTGGTGCGCCACGCGATCCTGGACAAAAACGTGGTCGTCGGCCCGGGCGAGATGGTCGGGGTGGACTTGGAGAAAGACCGCGAACGCTTCGCGATCAGTGCGGGCGGAGTCGTCGCGGTGGGCAAAGGCGTCTGGATCTAACCCCCCTTCTCCCGCGAGCGTGCTCAGTGTCATCGTGAGGGCGCTGCGTGCGGCGTGTCTGCGTGACGGTGGCCGTGTCGTGGTGGTT
>NZ_LZKJ01000188.1 GCF_001672775.1 Mycobacterium kyorinense
GTACCGCTCGGATAACCATTTGGCCTGCTCTGGGAGAATGGTCAGCGTGACCCTGATGGCCCGCATCGACCTGCGCGCCGCCGACGGCCCACACCTCGTCGACGCCGAGCAGCCGGGCGGCGGCCAGGATCGTCGGGTGCGGCAGGCCGCCATACGCGGCCTGCGGCGGGCTGGCCACCACCAGCGACCCGACGCCGGCGGCCTGCGCCGGCACGACGTTCATCACCACGCTCGACGGGTACACCGCGTTGCCGCCCGGTACGTACAGACCGACTCGCTCGACGGGAACCCAGCGCTCGGTGACCGTCGCGCCCGGACCCAAGGTCGTGGTGTGATCGGCCCGCCGCTGATCAGCGTGTACGGCGCGGGCGCGGTCGATCGCCACCTGCAGCGCGTCGCGGACGTCGGCCGCCAGACCGGCCAGCGCGGTGGCCAGCTCGGCGGAGGGCACTCGGATGGCCGATGGCCGCACCCCGTCGAAGGACTCGCCGAAGTCCAGCGCGGCCCAGGCGCCCCGCTCGGCGACCGCCTCGACGATCGGCCGCACGGTCGGCAGCACAGCGTCGACGTCGGCGCCACCGCGCGGCAACGCGGCGCGCAGCCGGGCGGCGGACAAGTCGGCGCCGCGCAGGTCGATGCGGGCCATCAGGGTCACGCTGACCATTCTCCCAGAGCAGGCCAAATGGTTATCCGAGCGGTAC
>NZ_LZKJ01000189.1 GCF_001672775.1 Mycobacterium kyorinense
TTTTTCTGGTGTTGGGCGTGTTCGATGGCGTGGCCCAGTACGTAGGTCCAGGCTTCGGGTAGTGGGCGTTGGTGTGGTTGGTTGGTCAAGGTGTCGGTGATGATCTGGCGCAACAGTTCTGGTGTGGTGGGGGGTAGGTGGTGGGGGTTTTTGGTGTCGTGGTCGCCGGCGAGCAGCCGCAGGGCCAGCAGCCCGAGTTTGTAGCTGTCGGTGTAGATGGTGGCCCGTTCCTCGCCAGAAGGACTGTCCCATCCCGGGGTTTCCATTTGGGGTAGTGCCGAGACGGCGTTGATCCGCATGGCGTCGCAGTCGATGAAGTAGACCGCTTCGTGCGGCGTCAGCGAGAACAGCAGGTTTTTCGGTGAGATATCACCGACGCACACACCGTGCTTGTGAAGAAACGCCAGGGCGGAGGCGACTTCGCGCAGCAGCGAATAACGTTGAACGTCATCGAGTTTGACGCCTCGGGCAGACAACACCGAAACATGATTGAGCAGATGCTGGAATTCGGCGGGGGTCCTTGACACGCCACCAACGGTGGTCAGGTCGATGAAAAACTGAGCGGGGATGGCTGGCATCACGAAACCCCGTGGCCTGCCGCTTTCTTCGAC